>CAZJRD010000005.1:0-121006 GCA_964548365.1 uncultured Desulfobacteraceae bacterium
CCATCATATCGCCCAGCGGGGGAAGAGGGGTCAGCAGACCTTAAGCTGATGAATGAGGATCCTTTGCTGTCGATCATCCATGATGACTGGCAAAAGTTCTAGACCGGGAGAGTGTTGCCGGAGGAAATGGAAGGTATCCACAAACACGAACGCACAGACCGACCTTTAGGAAGTACGACCTTTGTCGATTAACCGGAAGTCAGGCCCGATAGCATATTAAAGCTCAAAAAGCCCGGGAGAAAACCCAGGCAGAGGATAAATTAATACTGTCCCCCGAATTTGGCGCAAGATCATTGTGCAACAGGGAAAGGGTGGAAAAGGCCGGGTCGTTTACCTCAGTAAAGATGCCTTTGATGCCCTGGTTCACTACCTCAGGGTGCGGCCTTCGAGCAGGGCGAAAAGACTTTTTCTTGTTGAGAAGGGAACGTATTACGGCAGGGCGATATCAGTGCGGGGAATACAGAAACGGATAGAATATTATGCCCGGAAAGCCGGAGTGAAAGTTTCCTGTCATCAGCTCAGGCACACCATGGCCACGCAACTGCTCAATGCCGATGCCGATCTGGTGACCATCCAGGATCTCCTGGGCCACTCCCGGATCAAGACCACCCAGAGATACTGCAAGGTCTCAAATCTCAAGGTTCAGCGGGATTACTTCAAAGCCATGGAGGTAATTATGAACAGAGCCCCCTAAGACACAGGGTTGACAGGTGCAATAAAACAGGTTATTTTAAACATAAACAACCACCTAATATCCCTACTAAAAACAGGCTTTGTTACGTATAGTATTATCAATACTTGAACGAATTAAAATTCAGGTCTATTGAAGGATAATGCAAATAATGTTCATCTATTGGTCGTATTTATGTACTGGTAGGATATCTTCCAGTCCTTAAAAAACGGATAACCTCACAAAGGTGATGATATCCGGTTCCATACAATCAATTGTTCCTGGCGGCTACGCCGCCAGGAATCGCGGTGCCGACTACGTCGAGCACCTTGTGCCGTCGCTACGCGCCGGAAGGTACTCGACCCGACTGCGCGCGGTGGCTGTGATCAGGCCTGCGGCCTGCTCCCATCCCCCGTGCTCGCGGGTCAGCACCGCGATTCGAAACTAAGAAATAGGAAGAAGCGATGAAGAAATTCATGCTGGCAGCAATCCTAATCCTGAGCCTAAGCACGGCCTACGCCAAGGATAACATTGAAATAAACACCACCCTTATGCGTTCCACGTTTATGCTGTCTGGTCAGGGATCGACCGGTACTGCTTTCATCATTGGAAGGCCATCGAAGGTAGATAAGACGAAAGGGTACTACGTCCTAGTCACAGCTGCTCATGTCCTGAAAGCGATGCATGGTGAGAGAGCGGTGCTTAATCTTCGCAGGCGTTCTGGGGAACTCTTCACAAAAATACCGTACCCAATTTCAATCCGCCGCGGTACTGAGGCTTTATGGACTGAACATCCACACGCTGATGTAGCTGTCATGTATGTTGCACTTCCTAAAGATATTGACATTGCATTACTGCCCACCAATCTCCTTGCGACGGACGATATTTTGAAGAAATTCGAGATTCACCCCGGTGATCGACTCTCATGTCTCGGGTTCCCTCTTATGGCAGAGGCCAACGAAGCTGGATTTCCGATCCTTCGAAGTGGTCAAATTTCAAGCTATCCACTTGTGCCAATGAGTGCTGTTAAGACCATTCTCTATGATTTCAATGTGTTCGAAGGCAATAGTGGCGGCCCCGTCTACTTCGTTGACAATAATAGGACCTACGGAGGTGCAACCAAAATTGGACGGGTGCGCTTCTTGATGGGTCTGGTTTCGGAACAGAAGTTCGCTGAGGAGCAAGTCAAGAGTCTCCGGGAGGTCCGTAAGGAACGATATCAACTTGAGCTCGCTGTGGTTATCCCGGCACAATTCATACTTGACACAATAAACCGACTGCCTGAGCCACAAGAATAGAGAATTCGAACAAGGCGATTCACCGGGTCGCCAATTAAGACGGCTCCCGGGGCCGGTCAGCACCGCGATTATACCTCAGTAGAGAGACATCGATGGAGAAGATAGATTTCAAGAAAGAACTCAAGCACCTTTACAAACCGTCAGCCAAGAAAGTTGATGTCGTTGAAGTGCCACAATTGAATTACCTCATGATCGACGGAGAAGGAGATCCAAATACATCTCAATCATTCCAAGATGCCATTGATGTATTGTATTCTCTTTCATATGTATTGAAGTTCATGATTAAAAGAGGAAAAATAGGGATTGATTATGGTGTGTTACCACTAGAAGGATTGTGGTGGGCCGATGATATGTCGTCATTCAGCGTAGAAGACAAAGACGGCTGGAAATGGACACTTATGATTATGCAGCCAGACCTTGTTACAAAAGAAATGGTCCAAAAAGCAATAGGGCAAGTAAGAGTCAAGAAAAACCCAGTATCTTTGCCACTGGTAAGATTCGAATCCTTTGAGGAAGGAAAGGTTGCACAAATAATGCATATTGGCGCATTTTCAGAAGAAGGCCCAACTGTAAACAAAGCGCATTCCTTCATTGAAGAAAGTGGAAGCCAGAGAAGAGGAAAACATCACGAGATTTATCTGAGCGATATTAGGCGAACAGCTCCAGAAAAGTGGAAAACCATTATCAGGCAGCCAATGTCATGAAAAGGTATAACAAGGCAAGGCAAATGCATTCGGACGCCAAAAAGAGGGGAAATAACGTCCGTAAATAAGAAAATTTTAAGAGAGGCGTCCCGCTCTCCATTAGAAAGGAGGCAAATTCCAAATGAGCGAACCCCAGGAAAATTTTGAAGATCAGAAGATAAAAATCATTGCACAGACCGCAGAGTTATCCAGGCTGCTTGGGATGATTCCGTCTGATGGTACTATTGATGTTCACGAACCTATGACCCATAATTCAATGGTGTTATCAAATTGGCTCAGTGCTACTAGGGACTCGTTTCTGAGATTATCCCTATTGATCAGCAAAGCATTAGATATTCAGATACAATAGGCCAAAATAAAATCATATAGTTCAGTGGTAGCTAAGGGAACGGCCGGATAACCTTCTGATGCAAGAGATGACTCGTACCTCGCCACCCCTGAGCAGGTCGGGGAGTATAAGAAAGGAGAATACAGACATGCAAGCACGTGGCCCGCTTATGATAGAGCATCGTCTCATCGAACGGATGCTCTCAGTCATCAAAGATGTCCTATCGAAAATCGAGTTGAAACAAGAAGTAGACCCTGTATTCGTGGACATAGCGGTTGATTTCATCCGGGTGTACGCTGATCGGACACATCATGGGAAGGAGGAGGATATCCTTTTTCGAGAATTGAAGAAGAAATCGATGTCCGACGAGGATCGGCGAGTCATGGATGAGCTGATCAAGGAACATGTATTTGGTCGCCAGACAACCAGTGCACTTGTTGAATCCAACACTCGCTACCGGAATGGTGATGAGGCTGCCTTGGCCGACATTTCTGAAAAACTTCAAACTCTTGTTGAATTCTATCCGAAGCACATTGAGAAAGAAGACAAGGTGTTTTTCCCGTCAACCAGAGCTTATTTCACTGAAGAAGAAGACCAGACCATACTAGCAGAGTTCTTGGAGTTTGATCGGAAGATGATTCACGAGAAATACAAATCAGTGGTTGAAAATTTTGAGAGATGACTATGATTCCCCAACAATGCCTTTCTTCGTTCATCCGTCAGCAGGATAATTGAAAGGAGAGAGAACGATGAGGAAAATCTTCGTACTGTGGCTAACGTTGACAATGCTCACTTGTCTTTCGCTTGCTTCATCTTCTGTGGCGGGGGACTGAGTGTCGCGGTTTCGGCCAACGGTCAAAAAGAGACCGCCAGTCTCTATGTCTACCCTGCCGGCAAGGACAACCCCCTGGAAACGGGCGATACCTCCAGGGACAATCTCAAGACGCTCGCAAGGGTCATATTCCCCGCCCTTTGGGGCGTTCAATACTTTTCATGATACCCCGCTGCTTGCGGCGGGGTAGTTCATTAATCAAGCACAATCCTGAATTGTCTTAGAAACAACGTCCTTTTTCATTCCAAGCCTACTTGTTTGAAGTGGCTATAGGCGGATTCACCATCATCATGGATATTTTCTCTTTACTCAATTTGAACTTCGGATCATACATTTCGGGGTTTCTAATATTCTCAGGTTCAGTTGAACGCCAGGTAAAGTTGCATTCTTTGCAGATATACATCTCCCATGCATTGCCGACAGGTGATGGAATCAGCAAATTCGCATTTTTTGAATCACATCTCGGACAGATCATAATATCTTCTCCTGTTCACTCATTAAGCCCTTTATCTTTTTCATCCACTCGTCAGTGTTTTCTGGCAACTCCAGAGTTTGTGCCTCTACATTGATTGGTTCAGGCGGCACAGGGGTTGTTGCATCGATAATGACTTTAGAGTTCATGCCGGGGGGATCGCATGACGGGTCAAGAGGCATCCCCGGACAATTATGGATAATGGATATGTGCTTGTCGGGATTAACCCGAGTGGATAGCGCCCACATGACTTGGTTAATATTGAAAGGATCAACGGACTCATCAACTACGATGATTATTTTGGCATATGGCATTCCATGAGGAGTTGAAAGCAGCCGCATCGCAACAGCCTTTCCATAACCTCCCATACGGCATCTCGTGGATAGAATCTCAACTATTCCATGTTGATACATGGCATTTACTGAAGCCACTTCCGGCATCGAGGCCTTCAGTTGTCGGTATACGGATAGACTGGTATTCAATGCGATAAGATAATCGAGTTCAGTCCAAGGTGTGCCCAGATAGAGGTTTTCAAATATTGGATTAGCCCTGTGAGTTATCGCATGAATTTTGATTTCTGGCTGAAGTCTTGTGCCGGAATACCCTCCGGTAAATTCACCATATGGCCCTTCAATCGATCGCCTGCGGGGCAGAATTTCACCTTCTATAATCACTTCAGCGGCGGAAGGTACATCGAGATCCGATGTTTCTGCTTTTATCAATTGACATGGTTCGCCGCGAAGTGCCCCAGCGTATTCATACTCTGATTCGTCATACTCCAGCGGGGTGCTCGACATGAAAGTAATAACAGGTTCATTGCCTATAGCAATAGCAACTGGAAGCGGTTCATTTCTTTCCTCCGCTTTTCGGAAATGAATTGCAATGTCATGAAAGACGAGCGGTTGAATATTTAGCCGGTCTTTTCCGGTCACCTGGATTCGGTACGTTCCGACATTCTGCTTCGTGAAAAGGTCGGGTTCGTCAGGATCTCGAGTAACAACACAGGCCTTAGACAGATAGCATCCGCCGTCATATTTATTGCTCCGGTACAACGGAAGCACTTCAAACAGGTTAATATCGCTCCTGATCTTAATCTCTTTACAGGGGGCATCTTTCACCCATATCGGTTTGATGACTTTCCCTGGCCAACGCTTATCGAGTTCAAAAAACTGGTCTTTAATTATGGTGTCCTTCGGGAGGCCGAGCATGAGCGCATGGTTTGCCCATGACCCGTGCACATTCACCACAAGACGGTTAGCATAACCTTTTACCTTCTCAAACAAAAGCGCAGGCGCGTAATGACCGCAATTGATTGCTGCCCGAGCAGCGGCTGAGATGTCCGGTTCGGGCATAACCGGGTCAGCAATTCGTAACAGCTGCCCATTCTGCTCAAGTACGTCAAGAAAATCACGTAAGCTATCGTAATTCATAAGTCATCCACCTGTTTATTTTGACAAAACTCGTTTTCTGTTGGAAGAGGTACAGTGGGCTAAAATAGAATAGTCAATGTGGTTTGAATGTCAAGGAAAACCGATGCGCCGGGGCTTGTTAAATTGACACCGTAAAGGGGATTATCAAGAATCCTTTTGAATGCGGCGGCTGTTTGGTTTAGGCAGGATGAAAAGACAAAAAGAGCAAGTCAGCGTATGTTCTGGCTTGCTCTTTCTTGTTGAATGCCGCCGGCACGGGTAGCGCTACCGGCTTCAGGACCGGGTTCTGCACCTCGAATCAAGGATGCGAGACTGCTTTGCCAGATCCGAATCCATGTGACACCTCTTGTATTTTTTCCCGCTTCCACACCAGCAAAGATCATTTCGCCCGAGCTTAGGAAATTCTCTGGGCTGTTGCGCGTTGAGTAACTTGCTCAAAAATCCCATATGTTCTCCTCAAATAATGTCGACAGAAAGTATTATTCGAAGCGGAGCATAGGGACCTTTGGAAGGATAGTCAAGGGAAAAGGGTAATGTCAACCAAAAAATATTGAATGGTTGACAATAGGAGGAGAGGGTGCTAAAAGTTCCTGCCATGTTCGGAATTCACCCGGGAGGCAGAGGGGCTATTGGGTACGAAAGAGGAGTTGCTGAGGTATCTACGGGAAGAGCAGGGGAACTGGATCTCGGGGGAGACCTTGAGCAGGAGGATGGGTGTCTCTCGTTCCGCCGTGTGGAAGCAGGTCTCCAAGCTGCGGCAAGAGGAATATGTTATCCGTTCATCTTCGAAGAAAGGGTATCTTTTTTTGGGGGCGCCTGAGATGCTTTTGCCGGCTGAGATACGGGAAGGCATCGGAACTGAGGTTTTCGGCAGGAAAGAAATCGCCTATTTTACTGAGCTTGACTCCACCAACAGGAAAGCCAAGGAGATGGCGGCGCAGGGAGCGCCCGAAGGGACCCTGGTCGTGGCTGAAGCGCAGACCAGGGGGAGAGGCAGGATAGGAAGGAACTGGTATTCCCCGTCTCAGACGGGGATCTACACGTCGCTGATCCTCAGGCCCAAGCTCCCGCCCAATGAAGCTCCCAAGATCACGCTGGTGACCGGCGTAGCCGTGGCGGAGACCCTGCTGGCGGTGACCCCCTTGAAGCCCGACATCAAGTGGCCCAATGATATTCTGGTCAGGGGCAGAAAGATCTGCGGGATTCTTACTGAAACCAGCACGGAAATGGACGCGATCGATTTCGTGGTGGTGGGTGTGGGAGTCAATGTGAACTCCCGGGAGTTTCCGGATGACCTGAGGGAGATCGCCACCTCGATGTACGTGGAAACCGGGAGTACCTTTGACCGGGTGATGCTTCTGCAGGAATTCCTGCTCCAGTTTGAGCGCTTGTATACCACCTTTCTCCATTCGGGTTTTGAATCAATCGGAAAGCGTTGGGGTGAATTGTCGATTCTCCTCGGAAAGGGCGTCACCGTGCACATGATAGACAGGACCTGCAAGGGGCGTGTCATGAAACTGGACCGGGACGGAGCACTGATCATCAGGGCTGAAAATGGTGATCTGGAGAAGATCTACTCCGGGGATATTCACATTCACTGAGGGAAAAATGAAGACAAACACCTCTTTGCAGGGGCTCGTCTACGCGGCCCTTTTCGGGGCAGGGACGGCCGCCGGCGCGTACATCATGGTGCCGGTTCCGCCTGTACCCATCACGTTACAGACTCTGTTCCTGTATCTGGCAGGCGCCCTCCTGGGGGGCCGCCTTGCCCTGTTGAGCCAGGTGGTGTATTTGCTGCTGGGGATCATCGGCCTACCGGTGTTCGCGGGCGGCAAGGCGGGACTGGGCGTCCTGTTCGGGCCCACAGGGGGGTATCTTATCGGTTTTGTGTCGGCAGCGTACATCGTGGGAAAGTGGAATGAGATGGTTAAAAGGCCTTCCTTTCCTACGATCTTGTTGAGCATGGTGGCGGGAACCATCCCTATCTATGTTCTCGGGGTGCTTCAACTTTGCTTTGTGGCAAAACTGGCACTGGGGAAAGCAGTTTCCGTGGGAGTACTCCCGTTCCTGATCGGGGACGGAATAAAGATCGTGGTCGCGACGCTGCTTACCCAGCGCATGATGGGCCACCTGCGGCTTACAGGAAAGACCAATGATTGACGGCTTCGTAAAAAGTCCACCTGCGGCGTTGCACTTCATCTTTCGTCATTCCGACGTACTACTATGTACGACTCATTCCTCAAGATTCGCGCGCCTTGCATCTGGAGTTTTTTACTGTGCCGTCTTACGTGATGATTTTTTATGAGGCCATCATGATTAGAGCGCGAAATGTTTTTTTTTCCTATGACCGTGGAGAAGGTCCAATTTTGAAGGGTATCAACCTGGACATTCTTGAAGGCACGTATGTGGGAATTATCGGACCCAACGGCTGCGGCAAGACCAGCCTCCTCAGGCACCTTGACGGCCTGCTGATCCCGGATGAGGGAGCAGTTCTGGTGGACGGTATGAATACCCGTGATCCCCATGTCCTCAAGAAGATCCGGCAGCTGGTGGGCCTGGTATTCCAGAACCCGGACACCCAGATCGTGGGAACAACCGTAGAAGAGGATGTCTCTTTCGGGCCCGGAAACCTCATGCTGCCCTCTACGGAGATAAAAAGACGCGTGGAAAAGGCCCTGGGGATCGTGGGAATGGTGCAGCATGCCAGGAGACAACCGCACACCCTTTCCAGCGGGGAAAAACAGCTCGTGGCCATTGCAGGGGTGCTTGCAATGAATCCACGGTATATCGCGTGTGATGAACCAACTGCCTCTCTCGATCCATCGGCCCGGGAAAGGATCCTGGGAGTAATGAGAAAATTACACCGGGAAGGGATCACGGTGATCCATGTGACACATCATATAGATGAAATCGTGCATGCGGACGAGGTGCTGGTCATGGAAAGGGGAACCATCATCGGCCGGGGCAAACCCGGGGAAATCTTGCCGAGAATTGAGTGGTTAAAAGGCCTCGGCCTTGATACCCCGACAGTCACTGAACTGCTGTGGCGATTGAAGCGCATGGGCGCTGATGTCAGTGCCGAGGCGCTTACCTTGCAGGATGCCTGTGAGCAGCTCTATTCGATGATCGGACAGAAGGCACCATGAGGCCGGGTAAGAACATAACAGGACAATATATGCCCGGCGATTCGGTCATTCACCGGCTTGATCCGCGGGTCAAGATCATCGCAACCATCCTGCTGAGTATCTCTATTCTCAGGGGAACGGTGCCTGCCTGGATAGAGTTGACGGTATTTCTTCTGACCATGTTTGTGGGCGCTGGGCTCCCTCTCCGTGATATGGTCACTACACTCAGGCCGGTCCGTTTTTTCCTGCTGCTTTTCTTCTTGCTGCATTTGCTTTTCACCCCGGGGGAAGCCATCGGGCCGCTCTCTTGGGGAGGTATCTCCATTACATACCAGGGTCTCTCCAGGGGAGCGATAGTCGTGTGGGAGTTTTGCCTCCTCATATGGAGTGCAGCCATTCTTACGGCCACAACGTCCCCCTCCGAACTCATCATGGCCATAGACCGGTTCCTCAGCCCGCTCGGCAAAATCGGTGTCCCGTGCCATGACATCGCTACCATGGTATCCATCGCGCTCAGGTTTTTCCCCGTTTTTCTGGAAGAGATTGAAAGGATAAGAGAGGCCCAGGAGGCCCGCGGGGCCGACTTCAAGAGCGGAGGCCCCTTGAAGCGGGCAAAAGCCTCAGCAGGCCTGTTGGTCCCACTCCTTTTTTCGTTCATGAGAAGGGCGGAAGGCCTGGCCGTCGCCATGGAGGCAAGGGCCTACTTAAGAGGCCCCCGCACCTACATGAAAGACCTTCGTATGAGTGTGGTGGATTATGCCACCATAGGGGTGATAATTTTGGTAACAGGCTTCCCCTTTTTTACTGAATTTCTCATAATGAGATAGATCGATGAAAGCGGTAGGTAACGTCCTGAAATTGATCAGGCTGGGAATTGTAGGTCCGTTCCGTGAAGAGAACCCGATCCCGGCGATCCACAAGGATTATGGTTGAAGATCTGGTGCCATAGACAGGGCTCGAAATAAACATTGGGCTCAGAATTCTCTCCCACTCCAGTCCCACCCCCGTATCCGGCAAGACATCATTCGCGGGCCGTGCCCGGTCACCCAGAATCCCGAAGAGGTCCTCCGGCTGAACTCTTTCCTCTGAGGTTAGCACACTGCTGAGTCCCTTTTTTGCCTTTTCCACCTTAGGCCACGGCGTATCCAGGAGATGATTACTCAATCCATAGATGCCTTTTGAGAGTCTCCGTATCCCATTTCCCCTGTTTGAGTACCAGAAGAGCTCGTCAATGGTCCCAAGTACGAGGTTGAATCCATTATACTGGTCCCCCTCTTTCCTGATGTCGTCGAGATACTGCGTGGCTAAAACCTTCTTTTCAAGAAAGTCAAGGACCAGGTTCCCTCGGGATGGGGCGTGCTCTCTGGTCTGGGCGGGATCCCGGTAATTGGTAATGGCGGCCAGCCTTCCTGCCCTGGTGATCCCGAGCCAGGTGCCGCCCGCTTTCAGGTCATGGCCCGCAAGGAGGTCAGGCCTATCTTCCCAAAATTGTGCCGGGGCGGTTGGTCGGTCATAATATTCGTCCCGGTTAGCGGCCAGGACCAGTTTGTAGAGAGGATGTTGTTCCAGTGCGATGAGCAGAAGACACATGGGAAGCCCTTACTCTGCAGCGAGTTTTTCTGAAAGGGGTATTTTCAATTCATACACGCCACTATCCAGGACAGCTTGCACAGGGTAAGGGGCCTTTTCCAGAACCTTTATCATGGATTTGTTTGTTGAAAGCACATCCGCCCTCAATCCCTGTATTCCACGGTCCTTGGCGATTTTGATGAGGGTCATGAAAAGAAATGTCGCAATTCCCTTGCCCTGGTAAGCCTCATCCACCACGAAGGCCAAGTCGGCAAAAGGGGTGCCGGGGGTGCGGACATACCTGGCCTCCGCGATGAAACCTCCTTCTCCCGGCTCTCCCACGAGACCGACAATGGACATGGTATTCCGGTAATCCACGTTAACATATTCCTGCATTCTCGCGTGGGGCATTGTCTTGATGGGTGAAAAATAGCGGTAATAGACACCCTCATCTGAAAAACGGTAGAACAGGCGCCGCATTTCGTCCACATCCGACGGTCTGATTGGCCTGAACCGCACGGTCAAGCCATCCTTAAACGTCTGGGTAAAAACCAGTTCTTCCGGATAGAAATGGCCTGATTCGGGAAGATAGGCCTGGTCGGGAAAGAGAAGATGATCTTGTTTGGCAGCCGAAACCAGACCTTCCCGATCGTCCGGATGGGCAATGTCTATCAATGCAAGTGCACGTTCACGGATCGTTTTTCCGGTAAGGGAAGCGACACCATATTCCGTGACCACCAGGTCAAGGGATTCCCTCACAGAGAGCTGATTGGGGAGATCTTCAACAGAGAGGATGATGTTCGACTCCCCCTTGAGGTTTTGACTGGGGAGGGCAAAAATGGTCCTGCCTCCCGGAGAGAAAGAGGCCCCTGTGAGAAATTCCTGGGCTTCACCGGGTCCGGCGGTCACGTTCCCCCTGCCGGTGTGTAGTGCAATGCCTCCGGTGAGGTCAATCTTCCGGGCAGGCAATATCAAGATGAACCGGTCATTGCTCCCGATGCGTTTTGGATCGGCAACAACATCGATACTCTGAAATTCCACCAGGGGATTCCGGTGAAGCCAGCGCATGAGCTTCGGGGTGCCGAGAGCGTATGCCGCCAGACACTTGCCCTTAAAAATTCCTTTTTTCCGGTTGGTGACTGCTCCGCTCTTGACGAGGTCCATCAAGGCATCGGTAAAGAACTGGGAGTGAATCCCCAGGTGGTGCTTGTTGACAAGGTGGCGGGCCATGGACTCGAAAAGGGGTCCGATGGAAAAGGAGATACAGCACCCGTCCTGGATCAGTGATGCCACATTGGCACCGAGCTTATCGAAGACATCATCCATCGGCCACCGGGGAAAATAGATAAGGGGTTCCTTTGCCTCGATAAGGTAGTCAAAGTCATTCATGTGGACGAACGTATCTCCCAGGGTGCGGGGGGTTTCCCGGTTTATTTCCCCAACGACCAGGGTGGCCTGTTCCATGGCCTGTCGGGCAACATCCACCGACGTCCCCAGGCTCGAATATCCGGCGCTGTCAGGGGGACTGATCTGCACAAAGGCCGCGTCGATTCGTATGATTCCGGATTCTATGAGGCGGGGGATTTTCGAGAATCTGCTGGGTATCAGGTCAACCCGGCCTTCCGTGATGGCGTCGCTGGCGATCCACCCGGAAAAAAAGGTCTTGAGCCGAAATCTCTTGGTATAGCCGTCTTCCGATGAAATAGCCTGCCCCAGACTGACGAGCTGAACCAGTTCCAGGTCCTCCAGGTTGCTGTTTTTCGAAGACATCAAGCTCTTGACCAGCGTTCTCGGTTCGGCCACACCGGTGCTCAGAAAGATGCTCATTCCCGGCCTGATCTTGGAGAGGACTGTCTGGACATCCACGACGTCGTTTTTCCAGTAGGCTTTATGGGAAGGAGTCATATCATTTCCTCATCCTGCAGATTTCCACTGGGCAGGCCCAATTCCCTTGCCCTGAGGACCCGGCGGAGGAGCTTGCCGGTACTGGTTCTGGGCAGTTTTTCCAGAACTTCGACCTCTTTCAAAGGTATCTCGGCCGATAGATTGGCACGGACAAAGGCCTTGATTTCCTGCTTCAGACGATTTGATTCTTGAAATTGTTTCTTGATGGCGATAAAGGCCTTGAGATGGGGCCCGATTGCCCCGCTGCTCTTGGAAATGACCGCGGCCTCCCACACGGCAGGGTGCTGCATCAGAACCTGTTCTATTTCAAAAGGGCCGACCGGTTTTTCCCCTACCTTGATAAGATCGTCCATCCTCCCCTGATGATAATAATATCCATCCTCGTCTTTTATTGCCATGTCACCGGTCAGGAACCATCCCGGCAGGCGAAAGTATGCCTCGTAGCGTTTCTCGTCCCGCCAGATACCGCTCATGATCGCGGGCCACGGGACCTTCAAGGCCAGTTCCCCCATGGTCAGGAGGGGAAGCGGCTTTCCGCTTTCATCGATGACCGCTGCCTCAACACCGGGAACCGGCTTGCCCATGGATCCCGGCTTTATGTCCATGGACGGGAAGTTGGCAAGGCATATCATGCCAGTTTCGCTCATCCACCAGGTATCATGGGGAGACAGCCTAATATTTTTCCGGACCCAGAAAAAAAGCTCAGGCAGAAGGGCTTCCCCGACCGTAACAATATGGCGCAGGCGGGAGAGGTCATAGCGGGTTGGGAGGTCTTCCCCCGCCTCCATGAGGCGCTCGATGGTGACCGGCGTGGTATACCATACTGAAACGTGATGCCTTTCAAGGGTTCGATACCAGGTGGAGGCGGAGAAGGGATCTCCCTGGACCACCGATGTTGCGCCGCAAAGCCAGGGGGCGAATATGCTGTAAACCGTCCCAGTGACCCAACCCGGAGCTGCGTCGGTCCAGAGGATGGTTCCTTCTGACAGGTCGAGGACATATCTGCCCGTTACCAGGTGCCCAAGCATATCCCGGTGGACATGGACGACTCCCTTTGGTGGACCGGTCGCCCCTGATGTGTAGATCAGGTAGAGGGGAAAATTGTCCTTGACCCAGGTGGGTTCCCTCTGAGTGGGTGCTTTTTGGAGCATCGCAGGGGCGGACACTTCGCGCCTGAATATTCCCGGCAGGGGTTCATCTGTAAAAAGGCACACATCCACTTTGTCCATGGCCTCCAGCGGAAGCATTTCAGCCAGGTCTGAATTGGTAAGGAAGCAGCGGGGAGCGCCGTTTTTGATGATCGATTCTAACTCGTCGTAGTTCAATGTAGAGTAAAGGGGCGAAAAAATAATTCCCGAGCGCACACAGCCCAGCAGAACAAAATAGACCTCCGGGCAGGGGGGGAGGAAAAGGAATAACCGGTCACCCTTTTTGAGCCCCAGCTCCGAAAAGAGGTTTGCCCATTGGCAGGATCTTTCTTTCAGTTCCCGGTAGGTAAAGCTGCTGGCTTCTCCGCCCCTTTCAAAAAGAAGGGCCTTTCGAGCACCCTTTTCCGGATCGTCGGCCCACCTGTCTATTGCCTCGTAGACCATGTTGACCCTGCCGGTCTCGTGCCAGGTGAATTCCCTTGCGATCTCTTCCCAGGAAAATTCCTCGGAGAAGCGTTCGTATTCCCGGAGGTTTGCCTCTTTGTTCTGCGCTTTTATCTTCGCTTTGATCATTTTCCTGTTCCAACTAATCCACCCAGACATCGAATTTCTTGTGGATGCCTTTTGCTTTTTGCACGATCTCCAGCGCAAGATCTGATCGTGGTTCCAGTTTTTCGGCCCCAGGTTTTCCACCAACCAGGCATTCAAGGACCTCTCCCACACATTGCGCCAGGCCAGTGGGTTGATAGCCCCCTTCCAGCGCCAGGAGGAGAGGAGGGTTGCCCGCCATTTCTCTCCCCTTCAGCAAGAGGGCCGTAAGTCGTGAGTACATCTCTGCTGTGAACCGGCATCTCCCGAGAGGATCATCGTGATGGCCGTCGAACCCGGCGGCAACAAGAATCAGTTGTGGCCGGTATCTCGCGATTATGGGAATCATGACCCGGTCATAGACAGAGAGGAAGTCCTCGTCTTCCATCTCCCGCGAGATGGGGAGATTGACCGTATACCCTTCGCCTGCTCCTTTTCCCACATCCTCGAAGGTACCGGTGTACGGGTAAAGCAGGATATCATGGGTTGAAAAATAGAGCACCTTTTCTTCTTCATGGAAAAGGTCGTTCAAGCCGTTTCCATGGTGGATGTCCCAGTCAATGATGAGGACTCGTTCCAGGTGATGGTGCAGTATGGCGTATCTTGCCGTAATGCCGAGATTGTTGAAGATGCAGAAACCGCCGGCGCCATCGACCCTGGCATGATGCCCGGGCGGACGCACAAGGGCGAAGCAGGCATCATACCAGCCGGACAGGATGCCCTCCAAGCCTTTCAGGCACCCTCCAACCGCCAGCCAGGAAGCAAGATAGGTCATGGCACTGGCCGGGGTGTCAGGGGCCAGGTTGGTGAAGGTCTGATCCGCCGTTTTCAGGACCTTGTCGATGTAAGAAGTTGTATGCACCATTTCAAGGACTTCAAGGGTAGCAGGCTCGGGAGACAGGGTGATCAAGTTTTGATGGGGATCCCGGTCCAGGGCGTCGTACACCGCTTTCAGACGCCTTGGATGTTCAGGATGGGTGTTCCCCGGTTTATGATCAAGATACCGGTTATCCCGGACAATGCCCACTTTCATGACTATGTGTCTTCTCCCAAGCGAAGGATCATCAATCGTTCCGGAGCATGGTCAAAAGGTTCCGGAAACTCAAAACCGAATTTTTTATAAAGACGTATGGCCCTGAAATTGTACGAGTCCACCGTGAGCCAGATAACTTTGATTCCATGAAGTCTTGCCCACCTGAGGGCCTGCCGTGTCAGCTCCGAGCCCACGCCTTTGCCGCGATCCGATTGAACCACAAAGATCAGGTATTCAGCATCGAACTTGTTAAAGTCAGGGAACAACGCCAGGTGGCCGACGATCCTGCCTTCCCTCCAGGCAAGAAAATTTTGCCCGTTCTCCGTGAGGCGCTGTATCCATTTGCGGCGCGTTTCCCCGTTGCCGGGGGGCATACCCTGGAATTTCCCTTTGGGCGAGAAGAGGTCGTACATGTCCAAGAGATGCGGATAATCTCTGTTCGCGTACCCTTTCACCTCAAAGGGAAAGGAGGATGTATTGTCGATAGTCATGAGGTTTGTTCATTCAACGCCTACCCGTTCCGCAATCAGGTTTTCAAGAACCTCGGGATCCGCGATCGTGGAGATATCGCCCAGTTCATCAGTCTTCCCTGCGGCAATCTTGTGGAGGATCCGTCTCATGATCTTGCCGCTTCTGGTCTTGGGAAGAGCATCCGTCCACTGGATGACATCCAGAGTGGCAATGGGGCCGATTTCCGAGCGAACTAGCTGGACCAGTTCCTTTTTCAGCTCCTCGGATTTTGGAACGCCGGTGTTCAGCGTGATGAACGCGTAGATTCCCTGTCCCTTGATGGGGTGTGGACACCCGACAACAGCGGCCTCCGCCACGTTTTCGTGCAGGACCAGTGCTGATTCTATTTCGGCGGTACCAAGTCGATGCCCGGATACGTTGATGACATCATCAATCCGTCCCACAATCCAGAAGTATCCATCCTCATCCTTTTTTGCACCGTCGCCCGAGAAATACATCCCGGTGACCTGGCTGAAATAGGTATCCTTGAACCGCTGGTGATCGCCGAAGACAGTGCGGGCGATACCGGGCCAGGGTTTCCTGATGCAGAGGGCGCCTTCCTGGTCGGGGAACCGGGCTTCCTCGCCTGTCTCGTCGATGATAACGGGGTCCACGCCGAAAAAGGGGAAAGAACACGACCCGGGCTTGATGGGGCCGACCCCGGGCAGGGGGGTCAACATGTGCCCCCCGGTCTCGGTCTGCCACCAGGTATCCATAATGGGGCACCAGTCCCGGCCTACGTAGTGGTAGTACCAGCGCCATGCCTCCGGGTTGATGGGTTCGCCAACGGAGCCGAGGAGTTTCAGGGATGAAATATCGTGCTTTTTCACATACTCGCTGCCTTCTTTGGCAAGAGACCGAATCACGGTGGGGGCGGTGTAGAATTTGGACACCTTGTATTTTTCCACGATGTCCCAGTAGCGGTCAAAATCAGGATAACTGGGAATACCCTCAAAAAGGATGCTGGTCAGCCCGTTGATAAGGGGTCCGTAGACCCCGTAACTATGGCCCGTTACCCATCCGATGTCCGCGGTACACCAGAATACCTCGTCTTCCTTGAGGTCGAAGACCAGATCTGTGGTCATGGCGGCATAAAGGAGATAGCCGCCATGGGTGTGCACCAGACCTTTCGGCTTTCCGGTGCTTCCGCTGGTGTAAAGGATAAAGAGCGGGTCTTCCGCGTCCATGGGTTCGGGTTTGACTGTAGCGGGCAGCCCCGGTGTGGCAAGGGCTTCATGCCACCAGATTTCCCGGGCGTTATCCAGTTGGGCACCGGTGTCATCGCGGCGGTAGACAATGACCAGGCTTACGTCAGGACAACTCTTGAGGGCATCGTCCACCGTCCTTTTCAACGGAATTCGCTTCCCTCCCCGCATACCCGCGTCGGCGGTAATCACAACCTCGGCGCTGCAGTTTTGGATCCTGTTGGCAAGGGCCTCGGCGCTGAACCCGGCAAACACGACACTGTGGACAGCCCCGATGCGCGCGCAGGCGAGCATGGCCACAGGAAGTTCCACGACCATGGGCATATAGATAATCACCCGGTCTCCTTTTTTGACTCCGCGTGCATTGAGAAACGCGGCCATCTTATTCACCTGCTCATAGAGGTACCCATAGGTTATTTCCTTGGTTTCCCCGGGGTTATCTCCTTCCCAGTAGTAGGCAATTTTGTCCCGCAGATCCTTCATGTGGCGATCAAGGCAGATGGAACAGGCATTCAACCGACCCCCGCGAAACCAGGTGATATCCGCTTCCTCAAAATCATACTCCAGGACGGAGTCCCAGGGCTTGATCCAGGTAAGATATTTTTTCGCCTGTTCACTCCAGAATGCATCCGTATCATAGATGGACCTCCGGTAGAGTTCATCATAGCGCACCTTACTGTTGACGTACGCAGTCTCCCTGTAATATTCTAGGTGCGCGTCGTACCATTTGGGCTCGTCGTTCATGTTGCGATCCTCCTGTTTCCGGGATATCCGGGTGATAAACACCTAATAGTCACCTGTTTTTTAGCCTAATTTATGGCTTTGCACAATGAAAATAATGGGTTCATCCGACGAAAGCGTACCTTGAGAAAATTTGGGTGTCACAGGCTATGCTCCTTTTTCTTCGATTCCGAGCCTCCCGGGCTGGTATTTTCAGTGACTTATCCACGGGGGAGTCTTGCCCCCTCCGCATTCCAGTCCTCAGGAAAAAACGCCCTGAGGACCTGGCTGCGGTTTCCCCCATAGATAAGTCACGAAAATACGAAGCCCTCCCGACAGTCACGAAGAAAAAGGAGCATAGCCTGTTTGGACTTTTTGGGAATCCTTGATTTCAAGAGTACACAAGATCCGGATGAACCAAAATAATGGACTTTGGTGAAAGATATGCATCTGTCGGCTAAGAACCAATATCTGTTGAAGCTCTACAGCCTTGCATGGGGTGTGACCATTCCGGGCCTGTACGTGTCTCCCCGGATACGCGCGGGGTGGCGGGAACGTCTCCTGAAAGGGAAACCCGGCAATCAGGTGGATGTGTGGATGCAGGCCTCTTCCGGTGGGGAAGCATACCTGGCCCTGGAAATCTTGTCCACCCTCGCTGTTGATCCGTTCCCCGATGTCCTGGTAACATCCGGGACCACCCAGGGACTTGATATCCTGAAGAAAGGGATCGAAGGAATCGACCAGTCCCGCCGGGAATCAATACGGATCGTCAGTTTCCCTTTTGACTGTCCCGGCCTGATGGAACGGGCCGTGCGGCAATGGAAACCACGAGTGATGGTTCTGCTCGAAACAGAACTTTGGCCCGGTCTCATGGCAGCCTGTTTAAGACAACGGGTCCCCATCGTGATCTTGAATGGCCGGCTTTCGAGAAAAAGCTTCAAGACCTACCGGTGGTTGAGCGGATTCTGGCGCAATGTTCGGCCGGAAAGGATTTTGGCTGTTTCACGCGGGGACAGGGATCGGTATTTTGCACTGTTTGGCGATCAGGGTGTTCAAATTATGCACAACATAAAATTTGATCGCATGCAGCTGGATGGCATCATCGGCCGGAACCCCATCAGTGAAATGGTTCCCGAAGGTGCTTCGTTCCTGGTGATGGGGTCTGTCAGAAAAGACGAGGAAAAAGACGTGCTGAATGTGCTGGTGCCGGTTGCAAAGGCCCTTCCGGAGACCATCAGCGCTATTTTTCCACGCCATATGCAAAGGATCCCTGCCTGGAAGAGATCCCTGGACCGGGCAGGTTCCAGATGGTTCCTTCGTTCCGAAATCACCGGCCCGGTCCCTGCGGGGAGCGTTATCCTGTGGGATGTTTTCGGTGAACTCTCTTCGGCATACGCTGTTGCGCAGGCTGCCTTCGTCGGGGGGACATTGAGACCACTGGGCGGGCAGAATTTCCTTGAACCCCTTGGGCAGGGTGTTGTCCCCTGCATAGGGCCGTACTGGGAACATTTCGCGTGGGTGGGGGAGGATATTGTTGCCAGGGGCCTGGTGAGCCAGGTCGCCAATCACCGGCAACTCACCGACTGCCTTGTCAGAAATCTCAGAAAACCTCTTCCCAGGGCTGAGGTTTTAGAAATGGCAAGGGACTACGTGAACAAAAGGAGAGGCGGCACCGAAACCGCCTGCCGCACTATAAAGGAGTTTCTTTCAGAGGGATAGTTGGTCAGACTGGCGATCGAGAGCTTCTATTGGGGCTTTCTCGGCAGTGAACCGGCATATTCCCTCTGCTACGTTCGCTTCGCCGTCCATGGCTCCGCTCACTGCGGATGTCGGCCCTTCCACTGCCCTGTTCCAAGGCCGACATGACGCCGCTCCGGGAACATCCCGTTTCCCTGCCTTCCTGGAGTGACCCAATCTATAAGAAGCTGAAATTTTTTCTCTGTGTGGGAATCGATGAGCAAGTTTTCTCCTGTAGACCAGGAAGCATTATGAAGCCCTCTCCGGCGGAGAGCCGAGGGAGAAAGCCTTTTTTCAAGTGACCGGTGAGAGGGCGCCGTCCTTTTCGTGACGTATCTTTGGGGGAAACCGCAGCCAGCCCGAAGGGTGGAATGCGGAGGGGGCAAGGCTCCCCCGGAGATACGTCACAGAAAAGACCAGCCCGGAGCCTCGGAACGGAAAAAAGGCTTTCTCTCTCGGATCGGTGGATCCCATACAGGTCCGCCACCAGGAGGAAGGTTTCATCAAATCTAAGTTTCTATTATTGGGAGTTTCTGTTGCAGGATTTCCCGGACCTTCTTCGGGTTTGCCCTGCCGTTTGTCTTGCGCATGACCTGGCCGATCAGGAAGTTTACGGGCTCGGGATTCCCTTTCCGGACCTTGGCCACTGTCTCGGGGTTGTCACCCATAACCTGGTCGATCAGGGATTCGATGACGCCCTGTTCCTGTACAGGTTTCAAGTCTTTTTCCTCAATAATGGCCTCGGGAGATTTGCCCGTCTCGAACATCTCTTCAAGAACAACTCTTGCGATCGCGTCAGTAATCTCTCCCTCCTCGATAAGGTCCAGCAGGTGTCCGAAATCAGTCGGGGGAATTTTGCACTGGTCAATGGAAAGGGATTTTTCATTGAGGAGCCGGAAAAGGTCTTTGGCTATCCACGTGCTCAGTTTTCTGCAGGACTTGCAGTGGGGAACGCAGTTTTCAAAATATTCCGCTGTCTGACGGTCCTTGGTCAGGATAAAGGCCTCATTTTGTGAAATCCCGTACGCGCTGATGAACCTTTCAACCCGCTTATCCGGTAACTCGGGCATCTTTCGTCTGATGGCTTCTATGAAAGCGTTGTCCGTGTCCAGTTCAACCAGGTCAGGTTCAGGGAAGTAGCGGTAGTCCGGAGCATCCTCCTTCCCTCGCATGGAGATGGTGACCTTCTTTGCCTCGTCGAAAAGACGGGTTTCCTGGGAGATCGTTCCACCTGATTCCAGGATCTCCGCCTGTCTCCTGATCTCGTATTCCAAGGCTTCAAGAACGAACTTGTAAGAGGACATATTCTTGACTTCAGCACGGTTGCCAAAATCCCGGGCTCCTTTGGGTCGCAGCGAAATATTCACGTCGCACCTGAACTGCCCCTTTTCCATAATGCAGTCACTGACGCCGATATACCGAAGGATCTGGCGCATTTTTTCAAGATAGGTCTTGGCTTCCTGCAGGGACCGAACGGGATTCCGGGTATGGTCGGAGACAATTTCGATGAGGGGGATGCCTGATCGGTTGAAATCTACAAAACTGTAGTCGGCGGATTCAAACGACTTGGACGCGTGGACCAGCTTTCCTGCATCTTCTTCCAGATGGATGCGCTTGATGCCGACCGGGTAAGGCTGACCGTCATCTCCCGGGATCACGAGGTACCCGTCTTCGCACAGGGGTTCCTCGTATTGGGAAATCTGATAGCCCTTGGGGAGATCAGGGTAGAAATAATTCTTGCGTGCAAAACGGCCATGGGGATTGATGGTGCAATTGAGGGCAAGGCCGGCTAGGACGCAGTATTCAATGGCCCTTCTGTTCAACACCGGAAGAGACCCCGGCTGGCCCGTGCACACGGGACAGATCTGGTGATTCGGCGGCGCGTCGTAGTCTATGGGGCAGTCGCAGAAAAGTTTTGTTTTCGTGTTGAGCTCAGCGTGTACTTCAAAACAGATGATGGTCTCAAAATCCATTAGCGCTGCTCCCTGAGAGCCTTTGGCAGGCATGCGCCACCCGGAGAAGCATTTTTTCGTCAAAGGGTTTCCCAATGATCTGGAGACCCACAGGCAGATTTTCTACGGTCCCGCAGTTCATGCTCATGGCGGGAACCCCGGCGAGATTGGCCGATACCGTGTAGATATCAACGAGGTACATCTGGAGCGGTTCGGCCACCTTTTCGCCGAGTTTGAAGGGGAGACACGGCGATACCGGCGTGACGAGACAGTCCACTTCTTCAAATGCCTTTGAGAAATCTTCGCGGATCAGGGTCCTGGCTTTCTGCGCCTTCACATAGTAGGCATCATAGTATCCGGCAGAGAGGACATAGGTGCCCAGCATAATCCTTCGCTGTACTTCACGGCCGAAGCCTTCACTTCGCGCTTCCTGGTACATGGCAATAATATCTTCAAAATCGTCGGGGGGGCGTACCCCGTATTTTACGGCATCGTACCGGGCAAGGTTGCTGCTTGCTTCGGCGGTGGCGATCAGGTAGTAAGTGCTGACAGCATAAGGCGTGTGAGGAAGAGAAATTTCCCGAACATGCGCGCCGTTTTGTTCCAGGAAAGAGACGGCTTCCATCACCTTCTCCTTCACGGCTGCATCTATCCCTTCCACGAAATATTCTTTGGGCAGGCCGATTCGCACGCCGTTGAGTCCCTGGCCCAGCGATCCCAGGAAATCGGGGAAGGGCATGTCAACGGACGTGGAGTCTCTCCGGTCGTGACCGGAGATGGTATTGAGAAGCAGGGCGCAGTCTTCCACGCTGCGGCACAGGGGCCCGATCTGGTCCAGGGATGAGGCATAGGCGACCAGGCCATAGCGGGAGACCCTCCCGTAGGTGGGTTTCATTCCTACAAGGCCACAGAATGAAGCGGGTTGTCGAATGGATCCCCCGGTGTCGGAGCCGATGGCCGCTATGGCCTCTCCCGCGGCCACCGCGGCAGCCGATCCCCCGCTTGATCCCCCAGGGACTCTTTCGGGATCCACCGGGTTCCGCGTCAAGCCCAAGGCGCTGTTTTCGGTGGAGGAGCCCATAGCGAATTCATCCATATTTGTCTTGCCGACGAGCACCGCACCGTCCTGAAAAAGCCGATCTACCACAGTGGCATTGTACGGGGGAACATAATTGGCCAGTATCTTCGACGCGCAGGTGGTTTTGATCCCCCTGGTGCAAAGGAGGTCTTTGATGGCGATGGGGATGCCGGTGAGCGGCGGTATATCGCCTCCCTTTGCGAGCAGCTGGTCTGCATGGTCCGCCTGTTCAAGGGCCGTATCCCGCGTCACGGTGATAAAGGCGTGAATCAGCGGCTCCTTTTCGTCTATACGCGAGAATACCGACTCGACTATCTCCCTGGCACCCACCTCCCTTTTCCGCAGCAGGCGGCTTAAGTCGTATGCGCTTTTGTCACACAGCTCCATTGTTTAACCTTCCAGAATTTTCGGCACCTGAAAGAAATCTTTTTCCCTCTTCGGCGCATTTTCCAGTATCATCCGGGCAGTGGACGGTGTTCCGGGATCATCATCCCGCCAGACATTTCGTATCTTCAGGACATGGCTGGTCGGGGGAACGTTTTCAGTTTGCAGCTCATCCAGCTTTGCCACGTAATCGAGGATGGCAGTCAGATCCTTCGCATATTCCTTGACATCGTCCTCGGAAAGGGTCAACCGGGCAAGCTTTGCCACATGCCTGACCTCGTCCGGGGTGACTACAACGCGGGTCCTCTCACCTCTCTGGCTTTCATCCTCCCCGGATCTTGCAAGTGATCCTTCAGCCCCGGTTTGCTCGCCGGCGATGGTAAGCCCCAATTCTTTGAGCTGTGTTTCATCTACCGCGGCGGGAGCACGTGTGAGGGGGCAGTATGCGCGACGATTTTTTGGGAACGTGATCACTTCCCTGATGGACGGGGTATCCAGGATCATGGCAATGGCCCGGTCAAGACCGAGGGCAAAGCCGCCGTGGGGTGGCGTGCCGAATTCGAGGGCACGGAGAAAAAATCCGAATTTGGCATTGATTTCCGCGCGGGAAAGCCGGAGTGCCTGAAAGATTTTTTCCTGGAGCGCAGTCTGGTGAATCCTTATACTGCCTCCCCCCAATTCTTCGCCGTTCATTACAAGGTCATAGGCCCTTGATTTCAACGCAAGAAGCGCTTTGGTGTCCTCGGGATCGAAATCATCCTGATCAGGCATGGTAAAGGGATGGTGCTCCGAGTCCAATCGGCCGTCTTTAAAATCAAAAAGTGGAAATTCCGTTACCCAGACGGGACAATAGAGGTCAGTCGGGATGAGATCCAGTCTCTCGGCCACGTGGAGCCGAAGCCTTCCGAGGACCCCATTCACCAGGTCCCGGGAGGTGTCCGCAATCATCAGGATGACGTCATCGTCCCGGGCCTGGAACCGATCAATGATCGTTGCCTGTTCTGCTTCACTGAAGAATTGCACAATGTTGGATTGCAGCCTGCCGTCGAGCACCTTCATCCAAGTCATACCACGGCCGCCGAATGAAGGAACAATCCTGAGGGCATATTCGTTTTGGAGAAGATTCTTGCTCATGTCATGCGCTTTCCCCCGCACGCAGAACCCTTTTACCAGTCCCTGCCGCGCAATAACCTGTTCAAAGATAGAGTATCCTGTTCCCCGCATCACGTCCGTTACATCTTCGAACTTCATGTCAAACCGCGTATCGGGTCGGTCCGACCCGTATCGATCCATTGCTGCCTCGTAGGTCATGCGCGGGAAAGGGCGGGTGAGGGTTTTCCCTCCGATGGAGAAGCACCTGCAGGCCAATTCCTCCAGTACTTCATAGATGAATTCCTCATCAATGAAAGATGCCTCCAGGTCAAGCTGGGTAAATTCGGGCTGCCGGTTGGGGCGGAGATCTTCATCCCTGAAACAGCGTGCGATCTGAAAATAGCGGTCCATTCCGCCGATCATGAGGAGTTGCTTGAAAATCTGCGGTGATTGGGGCAGGGCGTAAAACTTGCCCTGGTGGACCCTGCTGGGGACCAGGTAGTCCCTGGCACCTTCAGGAGTGCTCCTGGTCAGGATGGGCGTTTCCACTTCCATAAAGTGGAGTTCATGCAGGTAATCCCTGATGGCCTTGGTGATCTCGTATCTCTTCTTGAAAAGATCATGTATTGATGGGCGCCTGAGATCAAGGTACCGGTACGTGATTCTGAGGTCTTCATCGACCTTCTGGGGGGAGGCCGCGATTTCCTCTCCCAAGACCATCGCTTTCTCCGAAATATGGAAGGGGAGGGTCCTCGCCCGGGATAGGATCTTCAGGGTGGAGGCGTAGACTTCCGTATCTGACGTCTTGATGTGAGGGTTTTCCGTCCCCCCTTTCCGTACGGAGACGGTTCCCGCAATGCTGATTACATCCTCTTCCCGGAGGGTGACGGCCAGCTGAT
Source organism: uncultured Desulfobacteraceae bacterium (assembly GCA_964548365.1). Classification (GTDB taxonomy): domain Bacteria; phylum Desulfobacterota; class DSM-4660; order Desulfatiglandales; family Desulfatiglandaceae; genus B46-G9. The sequence continues at coordinate 24,680 of CAZJRD010000005.1, forward strand.
ACCCTTCCGGAGAAATGGCAGGATCAAATACCACCTGGACGATACCCTGCACATCACGGAGGTGAATAAAAAGCAGGCTTCCATGGTCCCGGATGGCATCGACCCATCCCATGAGCCTGACCGATTCTCCTTTTCGGGCGCGGGTTATGGTGCCACAGTAAGTTCTTTCTTTCCAATCCATAAATTGTGTGTCCGATAGTAAGGCTTTAGGCGTATGCTATTAAATATGCAACATTTCAATCTTTAGGGGAAGCGCCCTGGCATGGCATAAGGTATAAGGCATAAGGCGTAAGGCGTAAGGCATTTACTGATACCGATCATTACTATTGCCTTACGCCCTGCTCCTTAAACCTTACATCCAAAGGTGCCTTTTCAGTATCGCTCTCTGATGGAGTGATCCCCCCTTTATTATTGCTCTGTCGTTATAAAACTTTGTATATTAACCCATTCATTGATTCTAATCAACCTTAAATGCAAGTCGAACACCCGGCCACTGCTCATTCCTCAGTGCAATCAAATCGTCATTTCGGGGAAGCGAAGGGCGATCGGGAATCGAGGGGGAATGAGCTATTCCAAACCGTGAATCGTAAACCAAGAACGGTTATCTAGTGCTCTTCCATAAGTGAGATAGTTTGTTTGAGATCAAGGCATGCGAGAATTTTAACCGCAGGAATACATTATGGTATTTCGAGGATTAAAATTTGAGCATAACGATGATATCGGACAAAATAGCCACTTATGGATGGGCACTATCTACATTTTTGTGTTTCATAAGGAAATATCTTTACAAAATTGTGTTTTCAATGTTGAATGAATTTTAGGGCCTTTAATGAGTGAAAGATAAAGGTCAGCATTGTGTTCGGGGTGTTGAGATAATTTCACAATAAATACAGTTCCTTATATGGAAGTGCCGTGCTTCACCCATGCTATGCAAAGACTGAGAATCCTCAATCGGGGCACTGGCACAGCTCTTGCTCAATTAAGGGTATATTCTCAGGTTTTCAAGCGGCCGGATTTTCCTGAGCAGGGCTTCAAAGGAAAAATCGGCCAGAACATGGCTGACGATTTTATAAAAGAAAGAGGAGGAAAAGAGCATGGTTGCATTAAAAACGAGCAAAGATGTCCTGGATTTTATCCGAAACGAGGGAATTCAAATGGTGGATCTCCGGTTCATGGATTTCCCCGGACTCTGGCAGCATTTTTCCGTTCCCCCACGGGAGATCGAGGAAGAGACGTTTGATACCGGTGTCGGTTTCGATGGGTCCAGCATCAGGGGTTGGCAGGCGATCAATGAATCGGACATGCTGGTAAAGCCGGTGCCCGAAACTGCGTTTGTTGATCCTTTTTTCGAGGCCAAGACTCTGGTGATGATCTGTAATATCTGTGATCCGGTAACGGGAGAGGATTATACCCGGGATCCGAGAAATATCGCCAGGAAGGCCGATAATTTTCTCAAGAGCCAGGGGATCGCGGACGTTGCCTACTTTGGGCCCGAAGCGGAATTTTTTATCTTTGATGACATCCGCTTTGATCAGAATGAACATGAGGGCTATTATCATATCGATTCAGTGGAAGGTCACTGGAATACCGGGCGTATCGAATCCCCCAATCTCGGATACAAACCGCGTTACAAGGAGGGGTATTTTCCCGCGCCGCCCGTTGATAGTCAGCAGGATATCCGGAGCGAAATGGTGCTGAGCCTGGAGAAGGTTGGTATTCCCATTGAAGCCCAGCATCACGAGGTGGCCACCGGGGGCCAGGCGGAAATCGACATGCGGTTCGCCCCCCTTCTTCAGATGGCTGATAGTCTGCTGAAGTACAAATATATTATCAAAAACACGGCCCGAAAGCATAACAAAACCGTGACCTTCATGCCGAAGCCGCTCTTTAATGACAATGGAACGGGTATGCATGTGCACCTTTCCCTGTGGAAAGAGGGCGAAAACCTCTTTGTGGGAGACGGGTATGCCGGCATGTCTGAGACAGCCATGTATGCCATCGGGGGGATCTTGAAGCATGCACCGTCTCTGTTGGCATTCACCAGTCCCACCACGAATAGCTACAAGCGGCTTGTCCCTGGCTTTGAGGCACCGGTAAACCTGGCCTATTCAAGCCGGAACCGGAGTGCCGCGATCCGTATCCCCCTGTATTCGACATCGCCCAAGGCCAAGCGTTTTGAGTTCCGCTGTCCCGATCCGAGCTGTAACCCGTACCTTGCCTTCTCCGCCATGCTTATGGCCGCAATCGATGGGATCCTGAACAAGATTGATCCGGGAGAGCCCCTTGACAAGGATATCTACGATCTGCCTCCCGAGGAACTAGAGAAGGTTCCACAGACACCGGGTTCTCTGCGTGAGGCCCTCGAGGCGTTGGAGGCCGATTATGATTATCTCCTGAAAGGGGATGTGTTTACATCCGATGTCATAGAAACATGGATATCCTATAAGATGAAAAACGAGGTCCAGGCCATTGACCTGCGGCCCCATCCCTGGGAATTCGCACTATACTACGATATATAGCTTTTTCCGCCGAGTTATTGTATAAAGAGAGGGCCCTCCGTCAATGTCGGAGGCCCTCTTTTTTTGACCGGACCGGTTTTGACCGGACAACCATGGTAAAATCTGAAATCACGCTCTGGAACGCACACAACGTGAAGCCTGACCCTGAAATATTTAAGAATATCTGCCCGGAAATAAATGAACCCTTCATCGAGGGACACGTTTCCCGGCTGAGTGAACGGTATTTCGCCGTCTTTTCCGAAAAGGATATCTGCCATCATCTCCGGACCCTGGTAGGTCTTGATTCGGGGAATCCCGTGGAAATGCTGATAAAGCGCAGGAAGGATGGGAGCGTGGATTGCACGGTCCTGGGTTTTGATTACCCATCCCTATTCTCCATTATCACCGGCATCCTTGCGGCTATGGGGTTCTCGATCATCTCGGGGGACATCTATACCTATAGCCCGGCAGAAACCAGGGAGCGACAGAGAACCGGGGGAGGAAGGGGTCAACGCCGGAACATGAACAAGGATCCTCTCAGGCGACGACGAATTGTAGACCATTTTTCAGGGATCATCGGCGAAGGATATCCCTTTAAGGAATGGATTGATGAACTCAGGAAGAGAATGACTGCGGCCGTCTCCCTGCTTGAAACTGGAGATGAGGAATCAGTCAGCAGGGCAAAACAGCAGGTGAATGAAATGGTGGTACGCAGGCTGGCCCAGATTCACCGGGATTCACCGCCGGTCCTGTATCCCATCAAGATGGAGCTTGATAATGAGAGCGACAACCTTACCCGGCTGAAAGTCGTCTCGGAAGATACTCCGGCTTTCCTTTATTCCCTGAGCAATGCTCTTTCCCTGCACAAGGTTTCCATTGAACATGTGAGGATTCGCACCATCCGAGGCCGCATCGAGGATGAATTGCTCCTGGCGGATCATCATGGAATGAAAATCCAGGATGAGAATATCCTGGACCGCATAAGGCTCTCCGTGTTGCTGACCAAACAGTTTACCTATTTCTTGGGTCAGGCCCCTGATCCCTACCGCGCCCTTTCCCGTTTCGAATATCTGGTTGATGACATCATGAAACTTCCGACCCAGGGAAAATGGATGGGTCTCTTGACCGACCCGCAACGATTACAGGGGCTTGCGCAACTGCTCGGGGCGAGCGACTACCTCTGGGAGGACTTTATTCGCCTCCAGTATGAATCCCTGCTCCCAATGCTTAAGCCCCATCTGGATGGCATGAGGGTGAGTGAATCCCTTGAGAGCCTGCACGAAAGGCTTGACCGTGCCCTGCAACATTGTGAATCCTCGGGAGAAAAACGAAGGGTCTTGAATAGATTCAAGGATCGCGAGATATTCCTCATTGACCTGGACCATATCCTGGATCCTGAATCGGGCTTCATGGTCTTGTCGAAAAGGCTGACCGGCCTGGCGGAGATAATCGTAAGCACTTCAGTAAGACTGATTTATCGGGACCTGGTAGAAAGATTTGGTCAACCTAAATCCGTAGCGGGTCTTGAAGTGAAGTATGCTGTCGTGGGGCTCGGGAAACTCGGTGGTGCTGCTTTGGGATACGCGTCTGATATCGAATTGCTTCTGGTGTACAGCGATAACGGGAAGACGGACGGCGGAGAATCCATTGATAACGTGGTCTTCTTTGACAGGCTTGTTCGGGAAATGCTTGCATTCATAGAGGCGAAAAGGGACGGTATTTTTCGGATCGATCTCCGCTTGAGACCATACGGAAACGCCGGTCCCCTGGCATGCAGCCTGGAAAATTTCTGTCGATATTACGGATCGGAAGGCTCGTCCCATTCCTATGAGCGGTTGGCCCTTGTCAGGTTGAGGAGCGTGGGGGGCGACAGAGAGTTCGGCGCGCGTCTTGAGCGGCTCAGGGACGAGATGGTCTATGCGTTCCAGAGTCTTGACCTTGCGGAATTGCAGGATCTGCGGAGGAAGCAGTACAAGGAAAAGGCAGGCGGAGGCAGGCTGAACGCCAAGTTCAGTCCGGGTGCCCTGGTGGATCTTGAATACGGTATCCAGATCCTGCAAGTGGAGTACGGCCATAATATTCTTGGACTGAGGACTCCGCTGTTGCACGAGGCGCTTTATGCCCTTGGAGACGCCGGTGTCCTCCTGCCTGAAGAGGCAGTCAGGCTGATCTCCGATTACCATTTCCTCAGGAAACTGATCAACGGCATGAGAATGTTGCGAGGCTCGGCACGCGATCTGTTTCTCCCTGACCCACTCTCCGAAGAATACCGGCATCTTGCACGGCGAATGGGATACCGGCGGGGAGGGGCACTGGAGCCTGCTGATCAGCTCCGCATCGACTTTGAGACCCACACAGCCTCGGTACGAGCCTTCATGGAGCGTCATTTCGGGAGGAAGGCACTCCCGGGACCGGGCACGGGAACCATGGCGGATGTGATCCTCTCTCCCGGCCTTTCAAAGGAGATCAGGAACAGGATCATTTCCAATGCGGGTTTCAACGACCCGGACCGGGCCTACAGGAATCTTGCGGGCCTGGCAGGCAAGGGGAGTCGTCAGGAGACATTTGCGCGGCTGGTCGTACTTGCCCGTGATTTTCTCTCGAGGCAGCCGGATCCGGATATGGCGCTGAACAACTGGGAAAGATTCGCGCGGGTCCTGCCGAGTCCGGAGTTTCATTTCGGACTGCTGCTTTCCCAGCCCATGCGGCTAGAAATCCTGCTGGGCATATTCTCCGGGAGTCAATTTCTCTCTGACACCCTGGTGAGAAATCCTGAGTTTTTCGAATGGATTACGATTCCCGAAATCCTCCACAAAACAAGGAGGGCAGAGGACATTGCGGATGAACTGCGAAAGGCAGGGAAATCCTCGACCGAACACAATGAGTGGCTGAACAAGTTGAGGCGCTTGAGGCGCCGTGAAATACTCCGCATCGGCACCAAGGATATTTGCCTGGGTGTCTCCACCAGAGAGGTGATGGGAGAGCTTTCAGCCGTTGCAGAGGCCGTGGTCCAGGTTGCGGTGGAAAAGATATGGGAAGATCTTGTAAACAGAGACAAAACAGCGCCCAGGGAAGAATTGGAAACCAGGCTCTGCGTGCTGGCGCTGGGAAAGCTGGGCGGAAATGAGCTGAACTACAGTTCTGATGTAGACCTGCTTGGCCTCTGTGAGTATCCGGATACCGAGTCTGCAGGGGGCGCAAGCAGACCATTTTACAAGGAACTGTTCACACAGGTCATGGAAAAGGTCCTTTCGGACCTGTCCAGGCACACAGAAGAAGGGTACGCGTACCGGGTTGACCTGCGATTGAGGCCTTTCGGACGGTCCGGGGAATTGGTTCCGTCTTTCAATGCACTGGAAAACTACTACTATTACGGGGCGTCACTGTGGGAGTTGCAGGCGGCCCTGAAAATGAGACCCATCGCCGGAAACCGGCAACTGGGGCATCGTTTTCTGGAAAAGATTGAACAGGTCTTAAAGACCCCGAGAGAGATCAAGGAAATCGCAGCATCCATAGAGTGGATGCGTGATGAGGCCACCAGAATCTCCTCCCGGGGTCTTGGTTCCGCCATAAATGTGAAGACAGGTGTTGGTGGATTGCGGGACGTGGAATTCCTGGTCCAGGGGCTTCAGCTTCTCCATGCGCACGAGAATCATTCCCTGCTTCAGGGAAATACGTTGCTTGCCCTCGAGGCCCTTGGCGAAGGAAAATTTCTGCCGGTGAAAACGGTCGAGGAGCTGAAACAAGATTATCTCTTCCTGCGGAAAGTGGAACATTATCTCCAGATTCTTGAAGATCGGCAGATTCATACACTGCCGACAGATGAAAAGGAAGTTGATTTCCTGGCCAGACGTATTTTGGGCGTGGACCGGGACAGGGCCCGTTTCCTGGAGGAATTGGATCAATGTAAGAGGCGGATACGGAATGCCTACGAGACTTATTTGGTTCGAGCAAAAAAATAGGTTACGATTTTAGATTGATTAACAGTGGATAGTGAGAGGTCATATGGAAAAGATACCATCTGAGACATATGAAAAATACATTGCGGGTATTTCCGATATCAGCAGGGCCATCACCTCTGATCTCTACCTTGAGGATATCCTCAAACTGATCGTCATGGTGACGGCGAAGGTCACCGGGGTCGATATCTGTTCCCTGTGGCTCATCGATCGCGACGAGAAGCCCGAAAGTATCCGGCTGAAGGCCACCCAGGCCATTGACCCGGAGTACGTAAAGGAACGGTCCCTGACCATGGACGAGGGAGTCGTCGGGTACGTAGTGAGCAAGAATCAGCCGCTTATTGTAAAAGACGTGCTCAAGGAACCCCGTTTCAAGGAAAAGGAGATGGCCAAGAAGTTGGGGCTGGTCTCCATGCTCGGCGTGCCGCTCCAGGCAAAAGACGGCAAAGTGATCGGGGTTATCAATTGCTTCACGTCAGAGCGCCATGCCTTTTCCCAAACGGAGATAAACATGATTACAGCGGTCGCCAACCAGGCGGCAGTGGCCATCATGAACACCGAGTTGATGGTCCAGACCAAGGTCATCCAGGAAGAGCTGGAGACCCGGAAGTTGGTGGAGCGGGCCAAGGAAATTGTTATGCAGCGCCGTCAGATCAACGGCGAGGAGGCCTACAGGTGGCTCCAGCGAAAAAGTATGGATTCACGAAAATCCATGCGCCAGATCGCAGAAGCCATCCTGATCTCAGAGGACCTTTGAGTACTCTTATCTTGAAGCGACGGCTACCTTGATTCCAAAGCCTACAAAAAATGAAAAAAAGTGAAAAAAAGGGTCATACCTATTTATCCTCTGCGATAAAATAGGTGACCCCTTTTTCTTCAGCCAACATTTATCATGTTATAGCCCTTTTCTTGGCTAGTAATCAGGATAATGTTTCTTCATGCAATCCGGACATATCCCGTGGGAAAACTTCATGCCTGCGTGTCTCAGGAGATAGCTTTCCACCTGTTCCCAGTAAGCCTCATCAGTCCTCACCTTCTTGCAGACCGAGCAAATGGGGATGATTTTCCGAAGCTCATGGAACTCGGTGACATCCTCCAGGGTCAGGAGCACTAGTTTCTCTCCCTGTACCTCCACAGGAGTGGTAGAAACCTGGACGTGGAATGATTTTTCCCCTTTTTTATCCTGGAGACGCATGGCGTGATACTCCCGAGTGACCGCCCTTCCCTCATAAGCCTCTTGCACCGAGTTTCGAATCACGCAATCAGGACAAAATGCACCAGTGCCGCATCCCCTCTCCGCTTCAAACGCGTTGACGCAGCGGATGACGTCGCCACAAGGGTTGCCGATCGCGCTATCCCCGGTCTTTCCGAGAACTTTTTCAGCAGCCTTGTTTGCATCCAGAACGCGAACATCCCTGTCCACCACGAACAACATAACGGGGATCATATTAAGAATCAGTTCCAAATAGTCCTTGCTTTCAAAATGGGGGCGCTTCATACTTTTTCTCCTGTTCGAACTGCATGCATCCTTATAAGCCAAAGATGCCATTGTGCATAACATACCACCAGGCGCAATACAAGCATTTATGCCATGTTCCTTCCGTGATATTTTTTTGGCTTGACTGGAAAGCGGAATCTGGTATTATCCGGTATCTCCTAAGGAGTTATTGCGCACAACGGCGTGCGAAAAGCGTTGTAACTGTGGGTGAAGACAAAGGCGTTTGTATCCATTGTGTAAGGATAGACGTCTTTTTTTGTGCGCAGCACTTGTCTCCCGAAAGAATGAGGAGTGAAAATGAATGATCAAGGAAAACGGATTCTCGCACTCTTCTACTGCCAGAATGTGCCGCAAAGCGGGGAAGCCGAACGCCAGGCCCTTGAAGAAAAATACGGGAGCTTCGTCCGTTTTTTTCCCATTCCGTGCAGTGGACGGCTGGAACCGGTTCACCTGCTGAAGGCCCTTGAGGAGTTCGCGGACGCCGCCTATGTCATTACCTGCCCCGAAGGAGCGTGCAGGTATTTTGAGGGGAATAAAAGGGCGAAGAAGCGGGTTGAACGAACCAGAGAGATTATCGGGAGCATCGGTCTTGAAGGTGAACGGGTCGGAATCGTTGTTGAGGCAAGGGAAGGACCAAAGACGCTTGCCCAGCAGGCGGAAGATCTCACGGCGAAAATCTCCGCGCTGCCCCGGTCACTGGTCCATGTTCGAAAGTAGCGAATATCAGACAGGATCTACGTGATCGACAAGATCAGTTGCCATCCGCTTCGGGGAAAAATAATTAGCCGCAGACGTACGCAGAACTTCGCAGACATTGATCCGCGTCCGTCTGCGTGAGTCTGCGGCTAAAGATAGGGCGTAGAGGAGAGAGAATATGATAACAGCCGAACAAAAGCCCGTTGATGAAATTCGGGAAATGATCGCCCCGTACAAGCGGGTGCTGGCCGTGGGGTGTGCTTCCTGCGTGGCTGAATGCGCCGCGGGCGGACAGAAAGAAACGGCCATACTGGCATCCACCCTGCGGATGGCTGACAAGATGGATGGTGAGGAGAGGCTGATTGAAGAAATGACCATTGATCGCCAGTGCGTCAAGGAATTTGTTCTGCTTCTCGATGATGTTCTTGAGAAATATGATGCGGTCCTGTCCCTTGGATGCGGGGCCGGTGTGCAGGCGGTGGCGGATATGTACCCCGAGGTGCCGGTTATCCCCGCTCTGAATACGGAATTCATGGGAGAGACCAAGGACCAGGGGTACTGGACGGAGTCCTGCCTGGGATGCGGGGACTGCATGCTCTACTATTTTGGCGGTGTGTGTCCCCTTGCCCGCTGTTCAAAACATCTGCTCAACGGCCCGTGCGGCGGATCCATGAATGGCCAATGTGAAGTGGATCCTGATGTCCCCTGCGCGTGGCAATTGATTATAGACCGCCTGGAGAAGCTTAGGGCGCTGGAGCGGCTGGAAATGATCTACCCGCCAAAGGACTGGTCACTGAAACAGGGGAAGGGCCCCCGGAAGATCGTGAGGGAGGATCAGCAAAAGTGAAAAACGCAAGCCGTCTAAAAAAAGTTCTTGATGCAGGGAAGTTTGCGGTAACCGCTGAATGCGGGCCTCCGAAAGGAGCTGATCCGGAGGTGATTTTCAAGAAAGCGGAAAAACTCAAAGGATATGTGGACGCCGTGAACGTGACGGACAACCAGACGGCCATCGTCCGGATGTCCAGTCTCGCCGCATGTGCCCTCTTGAAGAGCGCCGGTCTGGATCCGGTCCTGCAGATGGTGGTGCGGGACCGGAACCGGATTGCGCTGCAGTCTGACATCCTCGGAGCCTCGGCACTGGGCATCAGGAATGTCCTCTGTCTTTCAGGAGATCACCAGTGTTTTGGGAACCAGCCCCAGGCAGCGGGGGTCTTTGATCTCGATTCCATCCAGTTTGTAGAAGTGGTGAGAAATATGCGGGATCAGAATGTTATCGCGGGAGGGGAGGCGCTGGATGCCGCACCTGATCTCTTCATCGGCGCGGCCGCGAATCCTTTCGGCGATCCCCAGAGCTTCAGGGCCATCAGGCTGGGAAAAAAGGTGAGAGCAGGGGCCGACTTTATCCAGACCCAGTGTATCTATAACCTGGAGCGGTTTGAGACGTGGCTCCACATGGTGCGTGAAAAAGGACTCACGGAACAGACGGCCATCCTGGGCGGGGTCACGCCCCTCAAGTCAGCCGGGATGGCAAGGTACATGAAGAACAAGGTATCCGGAATGGATATCCCTGATGCGGTGATCAAGAGGATGGAAGGCGTTCCCAAAGAGAATCAGCGGGAAGAGGGCATCAGGATCTGTGTCGAGACCATAGAGCGGTTGAAGGAGATGGACGGGGTGAGAGGAGTACACATCATGGCCATTGAGTGGGAGGACGCGGTCGCGGGTATTGTGGAGAACTCCGGGCTGTTTCCAAGACCGGCCTTGGAACAAGGATAGGGGGTCCCATGCCGGTCAAATATGTCATCCATACAAAAACGGTTCCCCACCGGTTTGAGCCTGTTACCCGATCGGGAGTTATTGCGTGGGAAGAAGGGTGTCTGAAATGCGCGGTCTGCGTGAAGACCCTTTGCATCTATCATGTCTACGATCATCGCGGGCTGAATGCGTACCAGATGATCGATTCTATTGATAACGAGTGCATGAATTGCTTCAGATGCGTCCAGAGCTGCCCCAAAGAACTGATTCACAAGTCCGTCAATCCTGAATTCGAGGCCATCGGGGACGGATACTGGACCCCCAATATCATCAGCAGGCTGTGGTACCAGGCGGAGACCGGAAAGATCCCTGTTTCGGGGGCCGGATATCCCGGTCCTTTCAGCGGTCCCGGGTTTGATTCCATGTGGACGGATATGTCGGAAATTGTCCGCCCCACGAGAGACGGGATTCATGGGCGGGAATATATCAGCACCGGTGTGGATATTGGAAGGAAGCCGATCTGCCTCACGTTCAATAGAGAAAAAAAACTGCAAAGCGAGGTCACCGGAGTCATCAATATCCCTCTTCCCATTATGTTGCGGGTTCCCTCTTTCGGGTCTATTACCGGTGAGACGGTCAAGGGATGGGCCATGGCTGCGAAACGCTTGGCCACCATGCTGGCTGTTCCTGAAGAGGAGATGAGCCCGGATCTGGAGGACTTCGCCGCAAATATTATTCCGATAGTGAAAGAGAAGTCCTTGCGGAACGCAAACGTCTCCGGACAGCACCCTGTGGTAGAGATAGATACGACCGCAGCGGCTGCAGCTTCACGGGAAGATACTGTAACGGCAGGCCCCGACCGGATCACCGTAGTGATAATACCCCTGGAGGAAGGGATCGAACAACGCGCTCTTGAGCTTGTGGAAAAGGGCTTTTCCGCGCTCCATATTGAAGGGAGTAGGCAGTCCACATTTCTGGACAATCCCTCCCTTTCCTTGAAGGACGGGATCAGAGCGGTGCACCTGAAACTTGTGGAAGAGAACGTGCGGGATCAGGTTACCCTCCTTGCCAGTGGGGGGCTGGCAATGGCAGAGCACGTGGCCAAGGCCATTATCTGTGGAGCCGATGCCGTGTATGTGGATTTTCCTCTCCTGGTGGCCTTGGAATGCCGCATGTGCCAGCGGTGCACGAAAGACCTTTCCTGTCCGGTGCACATCGAGGAAGCTTCCCCCGAGTGGGTGGCCCTGCGGACCATTAATCTCCTGGGTGCCTGGCATAACCAACTTCTTGAAGTCATGGGAGCCATGGGGATCAGGGATGCGCGTCGCCTTCGCGGTGAAGCGGGAAGGGCCATGTTTTTTGAGGACCTGGATGAAAGCACGTTCGGATCCCTGGGGGAGCTGAAGGAGGGATATGAGCTTGAATAGCAGGAAGGATTTTACCTGTCCGGAAGTAGTGGAAACTCCGTCCCGGTTTAGAAACCCCATCGGGAAATACCGCTTGTACCGGACCGATGACTGCATTGCCTGCGGCAAATGCGTGGAGCTATGTCCCTACGGGGTTCATGTGATGAGAAGAGGGATGGTATTCGTCGAGCATCCGTACCGGTGTGTGGGGCCTGACTGCCCTGAACCCTGTTACAAGGCCTGTCCGGAAAATGCCCTTTCACTGAAACGGAATCAGGATTTCGACGCCCTTGGGGATTTTCGGTGGACCGCAGACCTCCTGACCAGTACCTGGCACATGGCTGAGTTCGGCCGGGTTCCAAGTGCGGGCCTGGAATATAAAATTGGAGATTCGGGCGGGGGATTTGACAAGTTACGCCTGGTACTGCCAAAATCCGAAAAGAGCAGCGTTGCCGAAGATGCCTCCGGAAAGCCGGATATGGGCCTTGAACTGAACCGGAGAGGTGATGACGCCCATCGCATCAGGATACCGGTGCCCTTTTACGGCGGCGGCATGTCTTTTGGATCAGTGAGCATTCATACCATGTTGAGCCGTGTCCGGGCGGCCGCCGCTCTGGGAACGTTTTGCTGTACGGGTGAAGGCGGATACCCCGACGAACTGATACCATACGACGACCATATGATCACCCAGGTGGCCACAGGACTCTTCGGGGTGCGGGAAGAGACCATCCAACGAGTCAAGATCGTGGAGTTCAAGTATGCCCAAGGTGCGAAACCGGGACTGGGGGGGCACTTGCTTGGTGACAAGGTCACTCCAAGTGTCGCCCGTATGCGGGAAGCCGTGGTCGGATACCCGTTGTTTTCACCGTTTCCCTTCCACAGTGTCTACTCGGTGGAGGATCACAAAAAACATGTTGACTGGATAAAGGCAATAAACCCGAAGGCCCTGGTCTCAGTCAAGGTTTCTACTCCGACCGACGTGGATATGGTGGCGGTGGGGAGCTACTACGCCGGTGCCCATATCATTCATCTTGACGGGAGTTACGGGGGCACCGGGGCGGCCCCTGATATTGCCAAAAAAAATATTGCTATGCCCATCGAATATGCCCTGCCTAAGGTGCACCGTTTCCTGGAAGAGGAAGGGGTGCGGGACAAGATCACGGTCATTGCCAGCGGGGGCATCAGGACACCCCATGACATTGCCAAGACTATCGCCCTGGGCGCGGATGGTGTCTGCATCGGGACTGCCGATCTGGTAGCTTTGGAGTGCGTCAGGTGTCATAATTGTGAAAGTGGAAGAGGATGCGCGCGGGGCATCGCAACCACCGATCCCGAGCTCATGGAACAGATAAACGATGATTGGGGAACCCGGCGGATTATCAATATGTACCTGGCTTGGATAGTGGAACTGGCCCGTATCCTGAAGCGGCTGAACATGAAGAGCATCCGGGAACTCGTCGGCAGGACCGATTGCTTGGTACACCTGGATTATATGCAAAAAGAATCTTGAGGCGTAGGGCATAGGGCGTAAGGCTTAAGGTCTTTCGCCCTGTTATCCCGTCCGGAAACTCTTATGAAGGAAAGCGGTGACGGCAACTATGAAGCAGAACCAAATAATTGACAGCATTATTGCCTCCAGGAAACATCTCGTCGAAGATATTCCCCCTCTTCCCAATCTCGGTCCCGAGGCAGAGGAAGGGGGTTGCGGGGTAACGGGATTTGCTTGTAGCATCCCCGTACGGGGCAAGCACATCTTTGAACCTTCCCGCCAAATGCATAACCGCGGAAACGGGCGCGGGGGTGGCATCGCTGCCATGGGGTTTGATCATGATGCCTTAGGTATCTCGGAAGAAATGCTGGAACAGGACTACCTCTTCCACATCGCCGTGCTCGATGAGCAGGTGACTAATGATCTGGAAGAACATTTTATCAAGCCATACTTCAGGATAGACCACGCGGAGAAACTCTCCCACGTGAAGGATTACCGCGATATCCCCGGCCTTGAGGTGAAACCGCCGGAGGTCCGGCGCTACCTGGTGCGGGTAAAACCAGAAGTGCTTCGGGCCTTTCGGGAAGAGCGGAACTTGCAGGGATTGAGTAAGCGGCAGGCAGAGGATGAGTTCGTCTATCAGAACAGTTTCAGGATCAACAGGAACTATTACGATGCTACCCGTGAACAGCGCGCCTTTGTGATGTCCCACGGCAGGAACTTTTTTATCCTGAAGATTGTCGGATATGCAGAACAGGTGGTGCAGTACTACAAGTTGGACGATTTCAAGGCACATATCTGGATAGCCCACCAGCGGTATCCCACGAAAGGCCGCGTATGGCACCCTGGGGGTGCTCATCCATTTATCGGGCTAAACGAGGCCCTGGTCCACAACGGAGATTTTGCCAACTATCATTCGGTGACCGAGTATCTCAAACAGAGCAATATCTATCCCCTTTTTCTGACCGATACCGAGGTTTCGGTCCTGCTCTTTGATCTCTACAGCCGCACCTACCAGTATCCCCTTGAATTCGTCATCGAGGCCCTGGCACCTACCATGGAGCATGATTTTGATCAGCTTCCCCAAGAAAAGCAGCAAGTGTACCGGGCCCTCCAGGCCACCCATATTCATGGCTCACCCGACGGCCCCTGGTTTTTTATTGTGGCCAGGAATGATACGGAACAAGGCCAACTGCAACTCATCGGGATAACCGATACATCCATGCTTCGGCCTCAGGTGTTCGCATTCCATGACGGTGAGGTACAGGTGGGGCTCGTGTGCTCTGAAAAGCAGGCCATTGACGCAACCCTGCGGAGCCTGGCCGAGGAAGACCCCAGGGTCGGAACGGTGGCGGATCGGTACTGGAACGCTCGTGGGGGCAGCTATACCGACGGCGGGGCATTTGTCTTCAATCTTGACAGAAAAGAGGGCTCAAAGAACCAACGGACCCTGCACTGCGCCGACAAGTTCGGGCATGAAATTCGCGTGCCTGAAAACCAGGAGCCCTATGTGGAGGGCGGGATGTACGACGTCGCTGGAGACCAGAAAGGCACTCAACCGGAATTTTTCTCCTCCCTGCAAAAGGGGCGTGCTGATGCTTGCTTTGAATATATGAAAAGCCTTCTGGAAAAGCAGGGCTATGGGAATCTGCTCGAAGGTCTCTCGTGGTTGCAAGAGGCCGCAGCCAAAGACGAAAAAATGTTTCCCGCGGCACTCGAGACCTTGACCCTGCTCCTGGACCGGCGCTATCCCACATTTAATAAAAAGCAGCGATCCATCCTCCAGCTTGTTCACCAGCGGGTTGAATACCTGTTGCGAGGGGTAACGCCTCTTGCTGCTGGAGGCAATGGCAGCACTCATCGGTTCGTTGATTGGGAATCGAGAGATTCCCTCAGGAAACCTCTTCCCTCCGAAGAGATTCTTGTTATTGATGCCTCTCTGTTCCCGCCGGAAGGAGATCAATGTGACAGCCGGCTCATGGTAAATGCCTATCACCTCGGCTGGCACCGATTCATCGTCTTTGGCCTCCGGGGCCAGCGTTTTCATGGATGCGGTTTCGGAGCCAATACCCAGGGCGTGAGAATTGATGTATATGGGAGTTCCGGGGATTATTTGGGGTCAGGCATTGACGGCCTTTCCATCTCCGTCCACGGGAACGCCCAGGATCAGCTTGGGCAGATCATGAAATCAGGCAAGATGGTAATCCACGGCGACACGGGCCAGACGTTCATGTATGGCGCCAAGGGTGGCGAGGTCTACGTCATGGGCAATGCAGCGGGCCGGCCGCTCATCAATGCAGTGGGAAGGCCACGTGTGGTTATCAACGGCACATGCCTGGACTATCTGGCAGAATCGTTTATGGCGGGTGATCCCCACAACGGCGGTGGTTTCGTGGTGCTGAACGGGATTGCGTTCGACAATGATGGAAACGTCCTGCCCCAGGAAACGCCGTACCCTGGTTCCAATCTGTTCTCCCTTGCCTCCGGAGGGGCGATTTACGTGAGAGATCCGCACAGTCAGGTGGATGAGCAACAGCTCAACGGGGGAGAAATTGTCCCCCTGGATGAAAAGGACTGGAATCTGATCCGCCCCTATCTCGAAGAAAATGAGCGGGTTTTTGGTATTTCCATTGAAAAAGATCTCCTGACCGTGGGAGGGGAAGTGCAAGGCCCCCTGGATGTGTATCGAAAAGTGAGACCAATCCAGGAGCACGCGGTTGAACGGGACGGCCTGGAGGAGTGGGGGAAGTAGGGTTTACTTCTGGGCTGCATAGCGGGAAAGGACCCTCAGGAAGCGGATGCATCTGCCTGCTTCTGCCGAGCCGATCCCACGGCCCCTTGAGGCTACCCAGCGGCCAATTTTATCGTTGGGATACCTGAGATCAAAGCCTGCAAGGATCTGATCAAGCAGTTCGTATGGCCCCAGTATCTCCTCATCATAGATTCCTCCAAAGCCCGGAGAGGGCCGCTGGCGAATGATTTCTCCGGGAAGGCCTAAATAGCGGGCCACGCTTTTAACCTGCGTCTTGTAAAGTCCTGAAATGGGGGAAAATCTCCCATCCGGGTATCATCCACTCCCTGTTCTAAAAAATACCCCAGCAATGCCTCGGTCCGGCTTTTCCCTTCGGCCTATCAACATGACCCGCGCCATGGATGAGATATGCCGTGAAGCGGTAGGCCACATTCCGGTTCCTTTCGACTGGTGACATCTTCACACGCTCCTCATACAAAACTCCCTGGCACCCAAATCAAATCTGAGCACAAATCCTCTCTTCTTGTCATTGCGAGCGAAGCAAAGCAATCTTACCAAGAAAAGATGGTTCATCCGGCTAAAGTGTACTTTGAGAAAATTTAGGTGTTACAGGCTATACCCCTTTTTCTTCGATTCTGAGCCTCCCGGGCTGGTATTTTCAGTGACTTATCCACGGGGGAGACTTGCCCCCTCCGCATTCCAGTCCTCAAAAAAAAGCGTCCTGAGGACCTGGCTGCGGTTTCCCCCATAGATAAGTCACGAAGAAAAAGAAGCATATCCTGTTCGGGCTTTTTGGGTATCCTTGATTTCAAAAGTACGCAAGATCCGGATGAACCAAAAAGATGGCTTGCCGCTGATTCTTTACATTTGGACCGGAGCATTGTATAGGAGGATGCATATATGCTCCGCAATAATGACACTCTGACGCAAAAATGAGAGGGACAGTCATGAGAAAGAAATGGTTTTGCCTGTTCGTATTGCTTATCCTTGTGTGCTTTTCGGGCTGCAAGCGCGAGAATGGAGAGAAGCCTGAGATACTTGCCCGGATAAATGACTACAATCTCACCCTTGATGAATTTCAAAAGCAGCTTGCTTCCGAGATAGAGATGGACAAGGAGTTCAAACTGACACGGGGTGCGAGAAAGGCGTTCCTGGGCGAAATCATCAAGAAGGAAATCCTGATCCAGGAGGCACGGAGATTGAAGCTGGATACCAGGGAAGCGTTCAGGAGGGCCATTGAGCGGTACTGGGAATCAACGTTGATCAGGGACCTGCTCGCGCTGAAGGCAAAGGATATTGCGGAGAAAACATATGTTTCTGAAGAGGAAATCAACGCACGCTACAAGGCCATGAAGGCGGCGGACGAGACGCTCCTCCCCCTGAACGACGTGAGAGAAGAGATCAAGAAGAAACTGAAAGAAGAGAAAAAGACAACGCTGCTGGAGGAGTGGATCAATGACCTGAAAAAGAAGGCGGACATTAAGATTAACGAAAAGCTGCTCTAGTACCCATTTATAAATGGCTATTTTTTTCGATATCGTCGTTATGCTCAAATTTTTTGGAAAAGGAGACGGCAATGTCCAGGGAAAGCGGAACTCACAGGAGAAGAAAATATTTCATCAAGAAAGATTTCCAGATTAAGTTTGTCCTGGAATTCTGTGGCGTGGTGCTGGGAGGGGTTGTGATCTCCACTGCACTGCTTTTCTTTTTTTCCCAGGATACCCTCACTTCCTCATTCAGCCATTCCCGCCTCGTGATCAAGAGCACCGGTTCGGCAATTCTCCCCGCAGTCATTTATACCAATCTTATCGTTCTCGGCCTGATAAGCCTGGCCGTCATTTTTGTGACCCTGCTTGTTTCTCACAAAATAGCGGGGCCGCTATTTCGTTTTGAAAAGGAGCTGCAGGATATTGCAGCGGGGAACCTGCGCACGAAGATGTCACTGAGGAAACAGGACCAGATGGTAGAAGTGGCGGAAGGCCTCAATCGCATGGTTGAGACCCTGCGCGGGAGGGTCGTTAAAATCCGTGATGGAATAGCTGAAGTAAAAGAGACGGCCATAGCGCGAAATGCCCCGGATGTGGTGATTGGTCAGTTGTCCCAGGTGGAGAAACAAATTGAGGACACTTTTGTGCTGTGATACAGCAATGATATTTTCCCGTCTGCAATGCAGGAGCCGTGGAAAAGGGAGGAGACGGTGCATACCTCCTCTTGGCATGAAGAAAATTTTTGTTGCTTCGCTGGCGCTCCTCTTTTTTTTGCCGGGAGGCAAGTCGGCTGGTAATGAGGTCAAAGATCTGCAGTGGCAGGCCGTTGAAACCAAACACACTATCATCCGGTACAAATCCCCTGAAGACCTGAAGCGGTTCAATCACGGAATAAGATTTTCAGCTGAAAATCACCGGGTTCTGCTGTTCTCATCTTCCCGGCATGGAAAAGACCCGGCAGAGGAAACAGGTCGGAAGGTGGATGCCGTATTTGAAAGGGTCCAGCAAATACTTGACATGCGGAAGAGCATGGAAAAAGTAATGATTGATGTTTATCACGACAGCAGTCAACTGCACGCGGCCTTTTTCCAAATCTACCGACAACCCTGCCGGATTCGGGCCTGGTACCGGTACTGGAACAATACAATATATGTAAATGCGAGAGATCTCCACGAGGGGATGCTTGCCCATGAAATGGCACATGCCATTATTGACCACTATATGGTTGTTCGGCCTCCCCGTGCCACGGCGGAGATTCTGGCCAGGTATGTGGACCAACACCTTGAGGAGTAGGGATTGATGAAGGAAAGGGAAAAGAAAGTACTCCTGTTTCTCTCGGGGTGGCTCACCCTGATTCTGCTTCTCCTGTTGCATTTCCCGGCGTGTTCTCCCCGGTCTTACCAGATAAAGAGAGCCGAACTCCTTTACAATAAGGGGCAGATACTGGAAACAAAGGGGCGCTCTGACGAAGCCCTGGTCAGGTTCAAAGAATCCATGGCCCTGGCGGAAAAAGCGGGATTCAGGCCGGGCGTGGCCAACAACCTTAATGAGATTGCCATCATAGCCACGAACAGGGGCGAGTTCGTGAGAGGGAGGGAATTGTTTACCAGGGCCTTGGAGATCTATAAGGAAATGGGCTGGAAAACCGAGGTATCCAAGTCATTGAACAACATCGCCCTCACCTATCTGAGGGAGCGGGATTTTAACCGGGCACTCACGGAATACCGGGAGCTGCTGCAATGGGATAAAGAGACTGGGAACCGGCTCGGGAATGTGATCACCCTGAATAACATGGGATTTATTTATGAACGATATCTCGGCAGGGCGGAAGAGGCGCGGACAACCTACCGAGAAGCGCTCGAGATCGCGAGGCAGTTGGGGAACCGGAAGTTCATCGAGATTCTCCGCAAGAAGCTGGAGGACTGATTGATCGGCTCGGACCCAACAAACCCAATGAACTCAACAAACCCTTTAGTATTGGAATGCAACACCGATGGCATAGGTATTGATAACGTAATCATACCGGTACACCCTTTCGTCGTCGTTGTTTGATCGGGCTTCCGTATGATCCCATTGACCGATCAGCTTCCAGCGGTCTGAAAGGTCATAACTCAAGCGAAAGTTCACCGCCCTTTCCACATCCCGTTCCAGGTCGGATTTGTATGAACCGTCCGCGAAAGCGGCCTTTCGGTCCGTGTACCTGATCTCCTGGTAGGAATAAGAGACACTCGCCGTGAGCGGGAAAAAGGCAAGGGTGTAGGAGATGTTCGGAACGATGCGGTATTGATTGTAGTCATAATAATCAGAGGTGAATTCGTCGTCAGACAGGATGATCGTCTCCATGCCGTCGTAATAATTCTGATTGCTTCTTTTGAGACCACCCCGGAGGTCCATACCCACTCTCAGGCCTCCTCCGATATCAAGCGTGTACCAGAGGTTCAGATCAACGGTATGCTGATAGTCTTCCTGGCCGTCCGAGGTGAGCACGCCATCTGAATCCACCACCTTCTTGTCATCCAGGTCCTTGTAGAGCAAAGCGTATTGTGTCTGAAAAGAAAAACCGATCGGCCTTTCGTGGCTGTATCCACTTTTCAAGAGGAGACCATCATAATCTTTTTCGTTTTTTTCAACATTCAGACCTGTGCTGAGGTCCAGGCCCGTCAGGGAAAGGAGAGAAGCATAATTGGGGTAACGCCGTTTGTAATACTGGACGGTACAGTTGAACAGGCCTTCCGGAACGATAGCCTCACGCATATCGAATTCAAGGGAACCACCCTTGTCCCGGTAATTATAGAGCCCTTCATTCCACCGCTCCGAATCGATGTCCTTGTTAAAGGTGTACGTGAGAAAAACAGAAGGAGTGAGAGAGTAACGGTCCCTTGGGCCAAAGTCTCTCCTCAGCATGGGCTGAATCGTGTGCCCCTGGAATTCCGTTCGTTCCCGTGGCCCTATTTCATCTGAATAGAAGTCCCGTTTTTTGTAATAGTGCCCATCGTACATGAAGATGAAAAAGGTCTTGTCGTCATACTTGTAAGTCGGAGCAAGGAGCAGATCAGCGCTTCCCCCGCCCACGGTCCCGGCCCCGTTGAGGCGGGAAAGGCTCAAAAAAGCATCTCCATTGGCAATGAATATCCAGCGATCCCATGGACTCCCTCCAAAGGTCTGTTCGCTCGAGGGCAATTCTTTTGCGATGACCTCCTTTGAAGATTTTTGCTCATCAGCAATGGATAGAACGGGAAAAAGGCAACAGAGTGCAACCAGGATGAGCAGCAGCAGGAAGGATGTATTCCTCCATGATTCGAAAAATTTCATTTTCACCTCATTTGAATATCTCTGAACTAAGATTCCCGAAGCTTCCAGCGAAAGACAACACTAGAAGCAGGCATGCGTGGACCTTATAGTGAAAGAGGGCATGCCCTGACCGGGCTCTGCCCTCCGGTCAAAATCCCCTAATTGCTTTTTCTTTTACTTCGGGGAATTAATCATAATTGTTGCTCTCTTTGTTTTTCCAGAGCATCCGTGACATGGGGATGTATACCACGTCAATGGGTTTGTCAAAGTAATTTGCTTCCCGGTCAACGGCGATTTCCAGGTTATTATCCCCGATGTTGGGTGATCCCCACCAGTCTTCATTGACCCGCAGCGCGTCCCACATGTCCGCCAGATCAACTGCTTCCACAGGGTCGTTCCCGTAGTCGTCCAACTTGAAAAAAGCCACATTGATCTTCGAATCACCGGCGAATGTATAGTTGAATCCGGCGCCTGAAACTTTTTCCACGCCATAAGAACCTTCGGGAAGGAGGACCTTGTTCGTTGGATACAGTTCAGGATCGGACAGCACATCAGTGTAATGGTAGCCGTAGGAATGCATCCCATTCTTGAGGGACGAGAGTTCCAGTTCTTCTCCCATAACGAATTGGTGGATGAGGCAATAGGCCTTTTCGCCAAACCAACGGGATTCCTTCAGGTACTCGCCGGATGGGTTGGTGAATTTGACATACATCTGATCAAGATCGGGGCTGCTGTAATCGGTGTTGATCCATTTCACTTTTCCGTCGGTTTGGGTCCCCAGCCATCCTCCCCACGGGAGACTGCGCAAGTCGCCCTGGTACTCTTGTTTGAACGTGGTGGTAAAATCCATGGTGGAAAGCCCTGCCAGGTCTCCCGCGTCCTGCCCGCGCAGTGCCACGTTGAGTACCTGAACGGTCTTGTTGTCGGGCCGGAGGATATACTGCTGTGCCCGCACCCAGTTGCCGTTCCGGTCCCTGGTCACCCGGCCTGCCTGAGCATCGGCCTCCTGCGCGAACAGGGCGTCCCGGGCCCGGATATCATCGCACTGAAGCTGGTTCTTGATGGTTTCCACGCGGAGCTTCATCGCGTCCGCGTCCCGGGCGATCTCAATGATTTTCTCGTTCACACGGTCTTCTTCTACCTGGACGGCGTAAGCCAGGAGCCCGTTCCCGTTGATCGTATTCAGCGTATTGAAATCGGTGAAAATCTGAAAGCCGCCCCATTCGCTATTCTGGCCGACTGTCTGGAGCCCGTATTTATATTTATAGTCCCACCTGATTGGCCAATTTTCTATTCCGGGGAAAGCATCGTTGGATGCATAGGTAGGCGGAAAAGGGGGACCTACCACGAACTCCTCGCCGTCAACCCTGGCGAGAAGATCCGGGTCTCTCAAGTTGATGATGGCCATATCGAGGCTGGTTTCCTTCTCATCCAGCCCCAGCGAATCCACGACCATGTCCCGTGTCCCGGCGGTCACCGTGTACTTGTTGTCCCCGTCGGGCCTGAAGATCAGAAAATGATCGGCCAGGTCGAATCCCTGATCCTGGGAGTCGCCATTCTTATTGAACATTTCATAAATCCACAGGTAGTCTGTGGTATCATCATAAATCCTTTCCCCCGATTCCTCTGAAAGATCCACAGGGGCCAGTCCTCGAGGTTGTCCAGGCCCGGGATGGTTTTCACTCCCGTCTCCGGGGACCAGACCAACAAAAGCCTGATACTGGTCATACGGCAGTTGTACATTTCCATAGCTGAAGAGGATCCAGTCGCTCTCATTGCTGTCAGGATTCGTGTAGAGGGTTGATGAAAACGGGGCCGTAGGCGCGTCTTTGGCCGTATTATAGGCGTACCTGAAAAAGTCACTGGTGCCGGTTACCGTGGGAGGATCAAAAACTTGGTCAACCGAAGGAAAATTCCCTCCCTCATCAGCTTGGAAAGAAGGGCTTCCGTCATGAGACATGATCCAGAGCGGCGCGATAAATGGGGGATATGCATCAAGCTGTTCAAGGGTATTGCCAGGATTGGAATGAAAATAATCGCTGGACAGAAAGAGAATCCCGTTTTTCCCGTCAACGACAGCTGTGGGGAGAAGGTATCCTTTGCCATAGTAGATGAAATTCCAATTGTCCGGTATTGGCGGTATGGGGGGAATGGGCGGTACAGGATGATCAGGATTTGTCGGTTGTACCACTATCGGCTTCTTGTACCTTTCCCGGTCGTCGTTCAAATCACGCCCGGTTACCAGGAGGTCCTTTCCCGTTTCATAGGCCTCCGGCTGGCAGAACCCTTCGGGGAGTTCGTCAACGCTCTGAAGCAGGGCAACAACAATGTTTCTGTATGAAGTGTCTTCTGCCAACTGCTGCAGCAATTTGTTTAACAGTTCTTTTGCGGCCTTGTTCAAGGCCCGCTCGGCATCCTCGGCCTCTACCACGATACCAGGCCTGCCAATCTGGGAAATTTCTTTCTGGAGCCCAGAAACAGTTTTGAAATCATCAGGAATCTGCATGTCCTTTTTCTGTTTCAGGAAGGTGATGAGACAATTAACCCTTTCTTCGACAACATCGGAGGCGAAGGCCATCTTTTGGGCCTGGACATTGGCCCGAGCGACCGGAACGGCAAGCAAGGATGTGACGAGAACACAGAGAAACAACAAGAGAACGGGCTTGATGGGGTGCTGCTTCATGATTTTTTCTCCTTGGGTAATGTGTTGTGACCGGGCCGAAGATTGTTGCCCGCGTACGATCATGTAAGGCAACATCGGGGCCAAAAAGAGAAAAAAGAAGAAAACGGCATATTTACTAGTTATATAAGCAAGTTAAAAGAGTCAGAATTTCCCAGGGGGGAAATCCGTTTATTGTTCCCCAGGTTTATAGGTAGAATAACTATAACTAGTGGTAACGAATTACATAGCTTGGTTAGGCGTGCGTTGCTTGCGAAAGAGTGACTTGTGCTTTCCATACCCCAGATGATAGTGGAAAATCAAGAAGATAATACTTGATGGGATAGGACGGAAAAGAAAAAGGTGAAAAGAAGTGATTCCTGTGCCTGATGCATGATGCATGATGCAACCTGGATCATGCATTGAAAAGAACGAACTGGTGTAACTGGCGGCTTTACTTTTCGAGCAAAGTTGAATATGTTTGGGCCATGGAAATCCAGAGAACCCGCGAGACATTCGATGCGGCTGTCATTGGCGGGGGGCCGGGCGGTGCCACCGCTGCCAGATATCTCGCACGGCAAGGGTTCAGGGTTATTCTGTTCGAAAAAGACAAGCTTCCACGCGTAAAGATCTGCGCGGGTGGAATCATCCCAAGGGTTCTGCGCGGGTTGCCCGAGCAGGCGGCGAGCGTCATCGAAAAACATTGCACCCGGGCGGAGGTGCACGTGGTTGATCAAGGGCTTCGTTTCCTGGTCAAGAGAGCCGTACCTATCGTCTCCACGACCATGCGCGACAGGTTTGACTTTGCCCTGGTAAATGCCGCTGAAGAAGCAGGTGTTCGCGTTGTTTCCAAGTGCAAGGTGCTGGATTTTTCAGAAAACAGGGATTGCGTTGAAATTTTAACTGCCAAAGGAACGTTTTCATCCCGGTTTCTGGTGGGCGCGGATGGTGCGCTGAGTCTCGTAGCCCGAAAGGCGGGTTTTGAGAAACAGGGGCATCTCGTGCCGGCTTTTGAAACTGAAGTCGGGGTTGCCCCTGATCGGCTCCGTACCTATGATGGTGTCGTCCGTTTTGATTTCGGTATTGTTCCGAGAGGGTATGGTTGGGTATTCCCGAAAAAGGAGCATCTTTCCATAGGGGTGGGTCAGATGCGGAAGGGAAGCCTTCATCTTGAGAATACCCTGGAAAAATACCTCCGATATCTCGGGATGGAAGACTCCGTGGTTTTCTCGAAAAAGGGATTCGTGATCCCGGCCATGCCACGGCGCGATGGTTTTGTCAGAGGGCGCTCTTTGCTGGTGGGAGACGCGGCCGGCTTGGTTGATCCAGTCACCGGTGAAGGGATCTCTGCGGCCATTGAGAGCGGAAAAATCGCCGCGGCCGCCCTTGAAAAAGGCGTGTTCCGGCCGGACCAGGTCAAGGTGTATTATGAGGAAGTACTCCAGAAAAAGATCGTTAGAGACCTGAAATGGGGCTGGTTCGTTTCCCGTCTGGCATATGATTATCCGAAGATAAAGTCATGGCTCTTCCGTGTCTCTGGCGAGCAAATGTGTGAAACGATGGCTGATATCATCTTCGGCAGGAAGACCTACCGGTCGGTATTCTCCAATCCCCTGACATACATGAGATTGTTTCTTCCGGTGCGGAAGTAAAGAGAGAAAGAGGAAGGTAAAAGGAAAAATGCAAAAGGAAGGAGGAGGTTGGTCATGAAAAAGTGGATTCTGGTCTTGGCGGGATTGTCGTTGGCACTTGGGGTGAACGCGTACGCGGCAAATCCAGAAGGGGATAACATCCTTGGAAAGTGGTTGACCGCGAATGGAAAATCCGTTGTCGAAGTCTCCCACTGCGGGGATGCCTACTGCGGCAAGATCGTATGGCTCAAAGTACCCCTGAACAAGGAGGGGAAGGAAAAGGTTGATGAAAAGAATCCGGACGAGTCCTTGCGGAACCGGAAGATTGTGGGCTTGGAAATTCTCAAAGGTCTCCAGTACAAGGGTCCCAATAAGTGGGGAGGAGGCAAGATCTATGACCCGGACAAGGGCAAGACCTACAATTGCAAGGCTTGGATGGAGGAAGGAAGCCTGAAATTCAGGGGGTATATCGGATTTTCCCTCCTCGGGCGAACTACCACTTGGACAAGAAAATAATCCAAAGAGGGGACGTTCTTCACAAATTACACAAACTCAGGTATGAGGACAAAAAAACCGGAATTAGTGTCTCTTTCGGGGATGGTGGAAACCCCTCGCCTTCAGGCGAAGAAAAGTTTATATTGTCGCCATGCGACTTTATAAACTCGGAGCCCATACAAAGACGGACCTGAAGGTTCATGTAATCTGGATTCCAAAATACCGCAAAAAGGTGTTAACGGGACCAGTTGCGGTTCGAACGTGTGACATACTGCGACAGATAGCGATGGAACATGAGATTGAAATTATCTCAGGCAAGGTTGCCAGTAACCATATTCATATGTTCCTGTCGTATCGGCCTACGCAGAATATCAGCAAGATCATGTAGTGGTTAAAAGGCATAAGCTCGCACATTTTGCTTCAGGAGTTTCCGCATTTGAAAAAGCAATTCTGGGGTCGACATCTTTGGGCTCGAGGCTATCTCGCGGTAAGGTCTGGCAACATCACGGACGAAATGATTCAACAATATATCGAGGAGCAAGAGGGTGAGCCCGTGGTTGACAATAGTCGATTTCAAATCGACCCCTCTTAAACCCCTCGTCTTATAGACAAGGGTAGTTTAGTGTAAAAAGTGAAGAACGTCCCCAACCCGCTGTAGATTGTCCGCGAGAAATGCGGGCTAACTATCTCAAAAAAAGGGCTTGCGGTTTATCACTGCAAGCCCTTGGTGTTTCTGGTGCCGAGACACAGAATTGAACTGTGGACACGGGGATTTTCAGTCCCCTGCTCTACCGACTGAGCTATCTCGGCTGATGTGAGAACGATTATAGTGATTCAGCAATGACAGGTCAAGCCAAAATTGTGCCTGTCCCGGAAAAGTAAAGGGCAGGTCAGGAGTCGTCAATATCAAATTCGAGGTCCTCCAGGTCTTTGGTGATTTCATCCCAGACACCTTTTGCTCCGGGGGGCGTCTTTGTGCTGGACTCGACGGAAGAAGTCGTCTCTTCCTGGTTTTTTGCCGGATTCGATTGGGTAAGGATGTTGTATTGCCCGACCTTGTAACCCTTGAGATCATCCGGTGAGAACAGTTCATCCGGTTCTCCGGGAGTCGGCTCCGGGAGGGCAACCGGGGGTTCCGGGATCACTTCTTCATCGGGTTGCACCTCTTCCTCAACCGGTTCTGGTTCCCCCATATCGAAAGAATCAAAGAGTTCTTCAGGTTCTTCCACCTCAGGGGAAGACTCGGTTTCCAGCGGTTCAACGGCGTCCATCTCCATCGTCATGGCTTCTTCGTCAGGCTCTTTTTCTTCCACCGCTTCCGACCTCTTGTCGGCCTCGAGGAGATCTTCTAGTTCCAGTGAAAGGGTTTCTTCATCGAGGGGGGAAGCGTATGTTCCCGTGGATACCTCCACCAGTTCATGTTCGACCGGGGGTTCTTCTCTTTCAAATTCAAGGTCTTCGATGGGAAGCGTCTCCCCCTCAGGGGGGACAGTATACGATTCCGGGGTAGCTTCTTCAGGTGAAATTTCTTCCAAATCGATTTCCAGGGAAGGTGCTGTTTCCAGTTCCATATCCAGATCTGGCCCTCCTTCCAGGGGGACCGCAGCTTCCTGGGCGCCGGCTACGATTGCGGCCTTGCTGAGTTCCATACCCACCTGAGAATCCCCGGTCTGGGCAAGGACACTCGCCAGCAAGAACGGAGGCTCAGGCTCGAAAGGAAGGTGGTTCATTTTTTCCCGCTCAGATATGATGTTTCTCTGGCATTTGGGACAGATTTCATTAAAATCGAAGCTCATATATCCGCACTTTGGGCATTTCATGACTTACTCCATCTTTTCATGATTTTCAAAACCCACCTGCCGGGCCAGACCTTTTTCGATGGCATTTTTAGCCATTTTGTCACAGCGTTCATTTTGAGGGTGTCCGTGATGTCCCTTCACCCATTTCCACTCGATGGAATGGGTTTGCGTCAGAGCGAGGAGTTGTTCCCACAGATCCCTGTTCAGGACCGGTTGTTTCCGAGAATTGTGCCAGTTTTTCTTGATCCAGCCGTCCATCCATTCCTTCATTCCTTTTACCACGTAGTTGGAGTCGGTAATCACCCTGACCATGCTCGGCCTCTTGAGCATCCGCAATGCCTCAATGACGGCCGTTAATTCCATGCGATTATTGGTGGTGTGTGGAACATACCCCGAAATTTCCTTTTCCTTTTCTCCAAACTTCAGGATAACTCCGTATCCGCCGGGACCTGGGTTGCCAAGACAGGAGCCATCAGTGAAGATCTCAACAGTTGATGTTTTCCCGCTCCGCTGGCCTGATGCTTGTTTTCTTTTCAATGGCACGATGCTGGCGAAATCCTTCGGTCGCTTAGCCGGCGCTGCCGGATGAAAGGCCGGCACGCTTTTTCTCGAAACGTCCCCTGATGTAAATGATTATTTCGGGCTTCTCAGGGTAGTTGGTTTTCAGTTTCAAGACACCATGAAATCTTCCGGCTGTTCCCGGGATACTGGTCAGCCGGACCAAGAAATGCCGTCCCTGCTCCGTTTCCTTGATGGAATAGGAAATCCTGTCAACAAGATCAAATGATGCCGGTTCTATTTTTAGCGGCTTTTCGAGTCCTGCCGCTATATTGACAACGCGCGTGATTCTCTGATTCATAGGTCCAAACAGGTAGACATAGCGAGAGGAAACACGGATGGAGACCTTTACAAAGGCCTTTATTCCCACCTGGGCATACTTGTTTGTTGGATCATTACTGATAATCCTGGCACTCTTGTGAATTTTGCCCTGGTACCCGCTCGTCCGAACGCTGAGTGTTATGATTCCCTCTCCACCGGGAGGGATAGCCCGATCAAAATGGGCGACGCTGCACCCTCACCCGGGCCTCACATTCTTGATTTCAAGGGTGGCATCACCGCTGTTATACACTGAAAAGGTATGCTTGACGATTTTTCCCTCATCTATTTCTCCTGTGTCGAAAATGGGTTCTTTGATGACCAGTTTTGGCTTCTTGGTCTCCTGGGCCCACGCCAAATGACAGAAAAAGCAGGAAAGAGCAATTACACATGCAATGGAAATAAGACTTTTTTTCATCATTCATTCCTCCGAAAGGGATGTCAGTTCACGCGGTATATTGTTGCACGATATCATTACCAAGCTTATACGTCAGCATATCCAGGGTGACGGTAAAATCGATGTTTTCAACCAGGCAACACTCCGGGACGGTGATCCTTGCAGGTGAAAAATTCAAGACTGCATTGATGTGCGCCCTCTGAAAGCGATCGGCGATGCCCTGGGCGGCAGATGCGGGGGTCGTGATGACACCGATTTCTATGTTCAGGTCCCTGGCGGTTTTCTCCAATTCCTCAATATCCCTGATTTCGATGCCGACAGGACTGATCTTGCCTACTTTTCTGGGATCAATATCAAAGGCTGCCACACATTTGAATCCCCTGATGTTGAGATTTTGATGCTGCAGGATGGCCGAACCCAGTTTCCCGATTCCGACGATGGCCATGTTCCAGTCCCGGTTCACGGCCAGTATTTTTTTTATCTCAGCCTGGAGGTCGCGCACGTCGTACCCGACTCCGCGGATGCCGAACTCCCCGAAGTAACCGAGATCCTTTCGCACCTGGGCAGGATTGACCTGGCAGAGCCATGCCAGCTTTTCAGAAGAGACAAGGCGGTACCCATCGAATTCAAGGAGTTCCAGTTGCCGGTAGTATAACGAAAGCCTCGTTATGGTGGCCTTTGGTATTTTCGTCGTCTTTTTCATAGTATTTTTTTTGCGGATAACGCCCCGGGTGAGCATTTTCCCGCAGCCTCCTCGCGAAAAATATAATGACAACAACTCCCATATACTATATAGAAAAGGCGTGCAAAGTCCAGTAATTTAAATCCCAAGTCCAGGTTGACGGTCAAGAAAGTCTTTCGCTATGAAAAAGAACGAATCAGGTGAAGTAGAGACAGGGTTGGAAGAAGAGATGTCCAAAAAAGAGCCTGATCAGGAGTCCTCTGAGGATTCCCAGATGATGGTCGCTTGCGCCCGGTTGTCCAGCGAGCGGTACAGGGCCTTTATTGAGAACATCGGCGAAGGTGTCTATGAAGTGGACATCCATGGTAATTTTCTCTACTTCAATAACTCGCTTTGCAGGATTTTCGGATATTCAAGGGAGGAAATCCAGTTTCAGAATTTTGCCAAGTTTATGGACGAAGAACACGGGCCTAAGGCTTTCAAGACCTTTAACAGGATATATGAAACAGAACAAGGAATTTCCAATCTGCTCTGGCCTATCATTGATAAAGAGAGAAACGTTCGTTTCGTCGAGCTCTCCGCCAACCTCATCACGAATCAGGAAGGAAAGAAGATCGGGTTCCGCGGGATTGCTCGAGATATCACCGACCGATTCAACGCACAGGAAGAACTGCGGAAATCCGAACACCGCTATCGAACGCTCCTGGATTTTGTCCCATATCCTATCGTGGTTTTTACCCTGGACGGCCTTGTCTCCTATCTGAATCCTGCTTTCACCGATATTTTCGGATGGAGTCTTGCAGAACTGGAAGGGAAGAATATCCCCTATGTACCGGTCGGGCTGGAGGAAGAGACGAGCGCCAATATACGGCGGTTATTTGAAGAAAGAATCATCCTCCGGCATGAAACCAAGCGCCTCACAAAGGATGGTCGTATCCTCGATGTTGTCATGCGCGCGGCGGTCTATTCGGAATCAGAGGATGAACCGTCAGGAGAAATTGTTATCCTGCGTGATATCACTCGGGAGAAACGTATTCAGAGAAACAACGACGCCATGCTGCGAATCAGTATGGCCCTGCCCGAGCACCCTGATCTGGAAGAACTTCTCGACTATATAAGCGAAGAGGTGAAAGAGCTCCTTGGAACGGAAGGAGCACTGGTTATCCTGCTTGATGAAGAGAATCATGAATTCTATTTTGAAGGTGCCGCTCACGACGATTTAGCCGCTGAAAAAAGGGTGAAGCTTATCCGTTTCCCTGCTGGAAATGGCATTGCGGGAAGGGTGATAAGGACTGGAGAACCTGAGATAGTCATGAATCCGGCTGAGGACCCGGACCATGACACGGTGGTCGACCTTGAGGCTGGTTTTAAGACCACGAGCCTCCTGGATGTCCCGCTGAAAAGCAAGGAACGGACAATCGGGGTGCTGTGCGCTATTAATAAAAAGGTAGGAGCGTTTGATCAGACAGATGTGGAACTCCTGGGCATGATTGCCGGCACGGTTGCGCTTTCCATAGAAAATGCCAAGTTTGCAAAAGAACTGAAAGAGGCCTACCAGGAGGTGACCAGTTTGAACCGGGCCAAGGACCGGGTCATCAACCATCTCTCCCATGAACTCAAGACCCCCCTGGCCGTCTTAAGTGCGTCCCTCAATATCCTTGCCAAGAAACTATCATCTGTCCCGAGGGAAACGTGGACACCGACCATTAGACGGGCTGAACGAAACCTGGAACGCATCCTGGAAATGCAATACCAGGTGGAAGACATCATGAGGGAAAGGGAGTACGAGAGCCACCGGATACTCTCGTGGTTGCTGGATGAATGTGCTGATGAACTCCAGTCCCTTATTGCGGAGCAGGTGGGCGAGGGCAACGCGGTCGAACTTGTCAGAAAACGGATTGACGAGATTTTCGGGCCCAAGGAAGAGCAAGCTGAAGAGATCCGTCTGCATGAATTTGTCCTCGGGGTACTCAAGGAAATCAGGCCGCTTTTTTCCCATCGAGTATTGTCGGTGGGAGAGCATTTTGAGGAGGTATCATCCGTCCGAATCCCGAGGAATACGTTGCGAAAGGTTGTGGAGGGTTTGATCAAAAATGCGGTGGAAAATACCCCTGACGGGGGGGGAATAGAGATATCGGTCAAGAAAAGGGGCAGGGGCGCTGAACTGATGGTCATGGATTATGGTGTGGGAATCACGCCTGACAACCAGAGACGGATTTTTGAAGGTTTTTTCGCGACCCAGGAAACTCTGGACTACTCCTCAAAACGGCCCTACGATTTTAACGCGGGAGGGAAGGGCTCGGACCTGTTGCGGATGAAGATTTTCTCTGAACGGTATGGATTCAAGATAGACATGGTTTCAACCCGATGCGTTTATATTCCCCGGGACAGTGATCAGTGCCCCGGAAACATCGAGTGGTGCGATTTTTGCAATATCCAGGATGATTGTCTTAATTCCGGAGGTACCACCTTCCACGTCTTTTTCCCGGGCGGTGCTAACGGAGAATCCCTGAATGGTGGGGAGCCCTGAAGCAGAAGGCGAAGAAGCTGGGCGGCGTAGCAGCTGGGCGGCAGGGAAGGAGATGAGTGATGATGAAAAAAGAAGATGTGGATCATGCCCTGAAGACCGCGGCGAGAATCCTGCCGGGAATAGGATCGTACCAGGACAGGGAAGCAAGTCGTGAAGCGGACAAGTCCTTAAGGATGGAACTCAGCGCAACACTTGATCAGTTGCTTGGCAGGGCGGAATGGTTGAAGACGGACCTTGCCAAGAAAGGGGCTTTTAAACACATTCAGCGGGTGGAAGATGTCACCAGACAGCTTGAAAAGGCATCCCGGATGCTTGAGTTCGCTTCACGCGGATATGCGCCCCTTTTTTCCCACATCCAGGTGGATGAAGAAGCCCTTGACCGTATCTATGTCTTTGATAAGGCCCTGACAGGATTGGTACAGGAAATCGAAGATGCGGTTATTGAGATGACCGAAGCGCGCGAGACTCCTGCGGAAGAAAAGACGAATCATGTGCGAGAGATGCTTACGGACCTGGAGAGGCAGTTGGAGGAACGGGAAACGATCCTGAAGAAGTGACAAGGAGATTCGCATGGTATTTCTGGAAGTGATGGAGTGGTTCGATGAAACAGGTCAGGAGATGGTCCACCGGATCCCGGAGGAGGGATCGGGGGATATCAAGTTCGGCGCGCAGGTTATCGTCCGCGAAAATCAGGCTGCGGTTTTTTTCCGGGACGGGAAAGGGCTGGACCTGCTCGGCCCGGGGAGGCATACTCTTTCCACTTTGAACCTTCCCATCCTGACAAGGGCCTTGAGTCTGCCGTTCGGTTTCAAGAGCCCATTCCGAGCGGAGGTCTATTTTGTAAACCTCAAGAGTTTTACCAATATGAAATGGGGAACCAAGGAACCCGTAGCCTTCAGGGACGGAGATCTGGGACTTGTTCGTCTGAGGGCGTTTGGCGTCTATGCCATATGCATCCTGCAGCCCCTCCTTTTTATTAATACGCTGGTGGGAACGCAGGGACATTATGATACGGAAAGCATCGGCGATTATATGCGGCAGGTGATCGTCTCACGTTTTAATGATATGATTGGAGAAATGCTGGACACCATCTTTAATCTGCCGCAGTATTATGACGAACTGGGGACCGCGTTAAAAGCGAGGGTCCAGGAAGATTTCGGGAAATTCGGCATGCGGCTCGAGGATCTCTTTATCAATTCCATCACCCCGCCTGCGGATGTGCAGAAATTGATCGATGAGAAGAGCGGCCTCATGGCGGTTGGAGACCTGGACAAATTTATGAAGTTCAAGGCCGCCAAGGCCATGGGTGATGCTGCTCAGCAGGGTGGCACTGGCGGAGAAGGCGGGACTGGAAGCGGTATGGGTCTTGGTCTGGGTGCGGGCCTGGGTATGATGATGCCTTCTATGCTCCAGCAATCCATGAATGGTGCTGCTCGGAAGAAGCAGGTGACATGCCCGAAATGCCACGGCACGGTAGATGCGAACGCGAGATTTTGTCCCATGTGCGGGCAGCAATTGGTGGTGGTGAACCGGTGTCTCCAGTGCGGTGTGGACCTCCCGGTGGAGGCAAAATTCTGTATGGTGTGCGGGGCGAAGGTGGAAAAGAGCGGCGGGGTGTGCCCCCATTGCGGCAAGGAAACCCTTCCCGGCGCAACCTATTGCAACGACTGCGGGGAGAAGGTTTCTTGAGCAATGAGTGCCCGGCTTATTGAGAAAATACGTTAATATGGGGGGGCGCCGGAATCTTATCCGGGCTTGACGTTTTGGAAAAGGAACTCCTGTTTTCCAGGAGCCACATTCGTAAACGGGTGAAGGAACTCGGAGAACAAATATCATCTGACTATGCGGGCAAAGATCCTCTTTTCGTGGGAGTCCTGAACGGTGTCGTTTTATTCTTTGCCGATTTGATGCGGGAGATCAGCATCCCCATGAAGATAGATTTTATGAGAGCCGCGAGTTACGGATCCCGGATGACCTCGAGCGGTGAAATCCAGATTACCAAGGATGTGGAGAAGCCTGTCAGGGATCGGCATATCGTCCTCGTGGAAGACATTGTTGACACGGGGAACACACTTGCCTTCGTTCTGAAGCAGATGAAAGAAAAAGATCCCGCGTCGGTGAAGGTGTGTGCACTCATGGACAAGGTGGAGAGAAGGCAGGAAGAGGTCACCATCGATTATGCCGGGTTTACCATCGGGAGCGGCTTTGTGGTCGGCTACGGCCTTGACTATAACGAGGAGTATCGGAATTTGCCGGAAATCTATGTGCTCAAAGCGTGACTTCCGGACCTGGCATTACAGTGTTCACGAGTTGTGATGCCCGGCGTTTGCGAGTGACATTTGGTCAAAGAGATGGGTTACCAGGAGGAGAGGAGCTATGAATATAACATGCGAGAATTGCCAGACAACATTTCGTCTTGATGAAAGCCTACTCGCCAAGGAAGGATCCAAGGTCAGATGTTCTATCTGTAAGCACGTTTTCTTGGTATATCCAACCCTTACCTCCACTGCTGAGCAGGAATTCGAGGAAACGATTGCCCTGGATTCGTCGCCCTTGGTGAGCGAAGAGGCAACTGAGACTCCGGCCGATGATGAAACCGCCTTTGATCAGATTCTCGAAGAATCCCTGGAAGAACAGGAAGCCACTTCTTCCGGGTTTTCCGAGAAAGAGATCGGAGTTATGGAAGAACTCCCGGATGAAGAGGTCTTGGGTCTTGAACCTGAAGAGGAAGTGGAGGAAGAAGAGGAATTCGAGGAGCCCTATGCACCGGAGATGGACATTGTCTCGCCTCGCAGAAAAAAGTCCGGCACATCAAAGGTGCTGGTTGCCATCCTGATTGTTCTTCTCGTTCTGGTTGGAGGCGTGGTTGCGGTCATCTACTGGGCGCCCCAATACCTCCCTGATTTTCTATCTCGCCTGAAACCGCTTGAAAAGAGTACGGTTCTTGACAGGGGAGTAAGAAGGCTTTCCTTCAAGGCGGTGACGGGTTCCTTTGTGAAGACCGAAAAGGCAGGGCGTCTTTTCGTTATTAAGGGCATCGTCACAAATGGATACTCCAAGAACCGTAGGTTTATCCTCATCAAAGGCACGATCCTGGATGACAAGGGAAACGTGGTCCGGAAAAAACTCGCGTACGCCGGGAACAGTTTCACAAAAGCGGAACTGAACAAGGTGACTCTGCCGGAGCTTGAAAAAGCGATGAAAAACAGGCTGGGCAGGGATGGGAAAAATGCGGATATCCCCCAGGATGGATCCATCCCCTTCACCATTGTTTTTGAAAAGCTCCCGGAGAACCTGAGCGAGTTTACGGTGGAGGCTGTCAGTTCCTCCCCGGTGAAATGAGAGCTTCCTTTGATCCATAGAGGGTTTGATTCCAGACAATCTCATCTGAGTCCTCGGTATGTGGCAAGGGGGATGGGGCTTCTGGCGGCCATTCTCTGTTTCGGGACTCTTGGATACATGATTATCGAAAAGTGGAATGTGCTGGATTCCCTCTACATGACCGTTATTACCATTACCACCGTCGGATTTGGTGAAATCCGTCCGCTCTCGGAACCCGGCCATATCTTCACAATCGTACTCATCTTTGTCGGTATCGGCATCGTTGCCTATATCCTGGGCCTGGTGGCCCAGACCATGGTAGTATTTCAGATGACCAAGATCTTGGGGAGGCGTAAATTGGGACTGAAAAAGAGAGCCATGAAAGATCACTATATCATCTGCGGATACGGGCGTATCGGAAAAACCATTTGCCATGAACTGCTTTCCAGAAAGATACCGCTTCTGGTGATTGACATGGATCAGGAGATAAAACCTCAGTTGGAAGAAGCAGGGATCCCTTACATCCTGGACGATTCAACGAATGAGGAGGTGCTCATGGAGGCGCGGATCGACCGGGCCAAGGGCCTTGTCTCAGTAGTATCGACTGACGCGGACAACCTTTTTATCACCATGACCGCGCGGGGGCTCAACCCGGACCTATTCATAATTACCAGGGCCGACGAGGAAAAGAACCAGAAAAAGCTCGTCAGGGCCGGGGCGAACCGTGTTTTCCTGCCGTATGTGATCGGAGGGCAGAGGATGGCCCACACCATTGCGAAACCGGCGGTCACGAGTTTCCTGGAACTGACCGTCGAGGATCAGAATATCGAACTGAAAATGGAGGATCTGCCGGTCCGGGAAGGTTCGCGCCTGGCCGGGATGAATCTGCTGGAGTCAGGCATCAGGCAGGATCTGAATATCATCATCGTTGCCATCAGGAAGAGCGAGGGGGAGATGATCTTTAATCCCTCTTCACAGACCAGGATGGAAAAGGGGGATACCCTGATCGCACTTGGCAACAGGGATGACCTTGAGGAACTCAAGCATATCCTCTCAGGCGAAGCCGGCAATCAGAGAAAGCGTTCCTGATAAATTCGCTGGGCCTTTTGGAGAGCAGAGAGATCGTCCACCCCCATTACCTCGTATTCATCTTCAGCCTGTATATATCCGACGGGAACCCCGTCCTCGTGCATATACTCCACCAGGTCGGTGATGAAATATTCCTCCACCCGGCTCCACCTGCCATCTATTTCTTTTTGAACAACATGGGGGCTTGAAGCCAGCCTGTCAAGGTAGTGGAGAAGCGTCTCTCTCTTGGCGGAATAAATGCCCGAGTTACAAAGTCGGAGGGAGTCCCGGACTTCCCTTGCAAAATCCTTCCAGTATTTCCATTCGATGATGCGGCTGACCTTGCTTCCATTCGTTTCCATGACACCATACTGCTTCTTGTCAACCGGTTCGAAACCCAGTACCACCATGGGGGCCTTTTTGAGCTGGTCTGTCATCTGCAGGTACGTTTCGGGCAAGACAAGGGGAATATCCCCCATGGTCAGGATGACGTTTTCGCAGGTGGTTTGGCGGAGAAAATCGCGGGTTGCGAGCAAAGCTCCACCTGTTCCGTTGAGCACGGGCTGATGACAGTAAGTGGTGCCCAGGCCTGCGGTTACGCCTTTCACCGCCTCTTCGTCATGGTGGACAACAATGGCTTTAGGACCTGGCGGGAGGGTCCGAAGGATATGGAGGAGTATGGATTTCCGGCCTTTGAAGGGTGATCCTTCGGGAATCAGGGGCAGCAGTGTCTTGTTTCCTTGAAATTCCTTCATCCTGCTCCCCCTTCCCGCAGCCAGTATGATCGATGCAATATCGTTTTTGCCCATCGACTCCTTCCGCCTTCCGCCTCACTCCTTCGACCTTGTCTTTTTACTCCCTATGCCTTGTGCCTTTCGCCTCACGCCCTACACCTCTGTTAGAGTGTATACGCGATCACTACCTTCTGTATCTGGCTGGTGCCTTCATAAATCTGGGTGATCTTGGCATCCCGCATCATTCTTTCCACCGGATAGTCTTTTATGAAACCATATCCTCCCAGGAGTTGGACCGCATCCGTTGTTACCTTCATGGCCGTTTCAGCGGCAAGCAGTTTTGCCATTGCCGAGTATCGAACAAGGTCCTTGGGCAGTCTTTCCATGTTCTTCGGCTGTTTTTCAAAGAGGGAAGCCGCCTTGTAAGTTACCTGGCGGGCGGCTTCAAGCTGGGTGGTCATGTCAGCAAGCATCCACTGGAGCCCCTGGAAGGAAAACAGGGGTTTGCCGAACTGGACCCGTTCTTTTGTATACTGTAAGGCATAATCCAACGCCCCCTGACCTATACCGACGGCCTGGGCCGCGACGGGTATCCTGGTAATATCCAGGGTCTTCATGATAATGGGAAAACCGGCGCCTTCCCCTCCAAGAACATTTCCGGCCGGCACCCGTACATCTTCCAGGATCACTTCAACCGTGGAAGATGCCCGGAGGCCCATTTTTCTCTCTTTTTTCCCGATGCTGAATCCGGGGGTTCCCTTATCCACGATGAAGACACCCGTCCCCTTTTGCCCGGGGACGTTGGGGTCCGTGCGTGCTCCGATACAGATAACATCTGCCACATCAGCATGGGAAATGAATACCTTGGTACCGTTCAGAATATAGGAGTCGCCATCTTTCACTGCCTTTGTCCGTAACCCGGAGACATCTGAGCCTGCATTCGGTTCTGTCAGGCCGAAGGCGATCAAATCTTCTCCAGTTGCCAGCTTGGGAAAGTATCTATCCCTTTGCTCATTGTTCCCTGCCAGAAAAAGAGGGATGGTCCCCAGTTCATGGACGAGGAGGATAACGGCGGTTGAGGCACAGACCTTGGCGATTTCCTCGATCGCCAAGCATAGCGAAAAGAGGCCCATCTCGGAGCCTCCGTACTTTTCAGGAAAATCAGCGCCGAAAAGGCCATTTTCCCGAAGGATGTCCACCATATCCCATGGGAACTTCTCTTCCTCGTCCCTCCGCTCCGCACCTGGAGCGATCTGTTCCTTGGCAATGCGAGATACCGTTTCCTTCAGCATGACTTGTTCTTCACTCAATTCATAGGACATCTTTCCGCTCCTTTTCGCTTTTCGCTGTTGGTCGTTAAGTCGCATATATGTATGATATTGCATTCAATAAGGCAAGCAATTTCGGCTTTTTGAATCGTTCCCGTGCAACTCGTCGTCGATCTTGATCCTAGCCCGGATTTCTCACCAATAATCTGCTGCGATGGCGGATAGCCCCATGCCTCCTGCGTTGCGCTTGAAAAATGACCTCGACATACTGCAAGTATGCCTGCGGTCATTTCCCTGCACGCGCCTTATATCCATGGGCCTCTCCACCGTCTCGCGACGAAGATCGTTGAGAAAGCCGTGCTAGAGCGGGAATCCGTGTACCTTTTTTATTGACGGGGTTGATAGGAGTTGCTAAAGTTCCTGGCAGAATCAATCGTTTTTATCGGAACCGGATATCCAGGCTTCATCCCTTAATAACGCCGAGTGGTCTCAACCGGGCGACCTTTGTTGCTAATCCGGCCTCATGAACCACCCCTACTACCTGGGATACATCTTTGTAGGCATCTGGCATTTCCTCTTTGAGTGTGTTTTTGCCCCGGAATTGAACAAGAATTCCTTTGTCCTTCAATTCGCGATGAATGGATCGACCTTTTGACATTCTAATAGCCTTTGATCGGCTCAAGACCCGGCCTGCCCCATGGCAGCTGGAGCCGAAGCTGTGTCGCATGGCCGCTTCAGCTCCCGCGAGCACATAGGAGTAAGTGCCCATATCGCCGGGAATTAGGACCGGCTGGCCGGTGGAACGATAAGCCTCGGGAAGGAGGGGGTGTCCCGGCGGAAAGGATCGGGTGGCACCTTTCCGGTGGATATAGAGGGTTTTTTTCTTGTTGTTTACCATATGTTCTTCCCGCTTCGCGATATTGTGGCAGACATCATAGAGTAAATGCATGTTGAGCTCTCTCGGTGTGATTCCGAGGGTGCGCAGAAAAACCTCTTTGGTCGAATGCATGAGTAGTTGACGGTTGGCCCACGCGTAATTTGCGGCGCATGCCATGCCCGAGATATACCGGCGCCCCAGGTCGGATGAAATTGGAGCACAAATGAGCTGTCGGTCCGGTAGTTGCAAGGAATCAAACGGGATCTTGTTTCCCATTTCTTTGAGGAAGTCATCACATATTTGATGGCCGTACCCCCGGGATCCTGAGTGGATGAATATTGTTACCTGTCCTTTAAAAAGGCCGAAAGTGCGGGCTTTTTGTGAATCGTAGATGGTGTCGACAACCTGGATTTCCAGGAAGTGATTGCCGGAACCGAGGGTCCCCAGTTGATCGATGCCCCGTTTGCGGGCCCGTTCACTCACGACCGTTGGATCCGCCCTCTCCATGGTGCCTCGATCTTCAGTCCGATCGAGGTCTCCGGGTTCTCCGTACCCGTTTTTGACGGCCCAGGCCGCACCTTCAACGGCCACCCTGTCCTGGTCCTTTTTTGAAAGACGGACCGAGCTCCTTGAGCCAAGGCCGGTGGGGATGTTATTGAAAAGCTCTGATACCAGGTGGCGCATGAGATCGGTTATATCGGCTGCGAGGAGTGAAGTAGTCATGAGACGGCATCCGCAGTTGATGTCGTACCCGACTCCGCCCGGAGAAATGATGCCGTCTTCAATGTCGAATGCGGCGACGCCCCCGATGGGGAACCCGTATCCCCAGTGCATATCAGGCATGGCCAGCGAATACCCGACGATGCCCGGCATGGTGGCCACGTTGCAGACCTGCACCAGACTTTGATCCTTCTGAACATCTTTCAGCAGGTATTCGTTTGAGAAGATGAGCCCGGGAACTCGCATCTGCCCGGTTTTCGGAATGACCCAACGACAGGAATCCAGCTTTTCCAGTTGAATGTCCATGTGGTGCACCTCTTGCATTGGGAATCAGACGTCAAAAATGATCTTTGCTTCCCAAACATCATCAGGTCCGTGATTTATTTTGACCTGGTGGTAGGTCACCGCCTTTATTTCACAGAGTATTTCATGTTGAGTAGGATCATAGGGAACAGTATGGAGGTTTGCTTCCAGGTGTTTGGGCGAAAGTGAAAGAATTCTGGCATGTATTGTCACCTTTTTTTCCCCTTGGAACCAGTAAAGGACCTCCCCCAGCCAGCGGACCAGCAGGTCTTCCAAGTCTCGGCCGTCCAGGCGGATAGGGGCCGTTTCCGTTGGCTGCAGGGCCTGCGCCTTGACCATGACGTTGAGCATGGCTTGGACGGAGTTTTCAAAGAGGAATTCGAGAGTTTCCCCGCGCACTCGGAGACCCAGGTCGGCGGTGTGGTCAATAATGGTGAAATTCTGCTCATCAAAACCCATAATAATATGATAACCGATAGTTCTCGTAATGTCATCAGATATCAGAATCGGAGGAAGAAGAATCATGCATTGTTTTTTCTGTAAAGGTGAGATCGAAACGAGCGAAAGAATAGGGCGGGAGGAAGACTGCCCCCATTGTGGGAGACCGTTGAAATGTTGTCTGCAGTGTAAGTTCTATGATCCCCACGCATACAACGAGTGCAGGGAGGTCTCAGCGGAACGGGTCGTGGACAAGGAACGGCCCAATTTTTGTGATTACTTTGTGCCCAGAGGTGCCACGAGGGGAAATATCAATAAAAAGGTAGAAGCCAGAAAGGCCCTGGATGCTCTTTTCAAGAAGTAACTCACTTCAAAAAAGCCTTTCGAGATAACGCATGAGATCATCCGCGTCTGGATGGTCGTTTTTCAAGAAAAGCACAATATATCCTGTTTTGCCATTCTTTTTTTCAATGTATCCCGCGCGGGTTCTGATGCCTTTGAGTGTCCCGGTCTTGTAAAGAAACGGGCCTTCCCGCGGCAGAAGATGGCGATAGGGTCTGAAGCGGTGGAGCACCTCGAGCATGTCTTCAGGAGAGATGCGGTTCTTCCTGGAAATGCCCGATCCTTCTACTATTTCAAGGTCTTTCAGTCCCAGGTTATTCCGGGCATAATCCAAAAGGGCACGAACACCGTTTTGAAGGGTTGCCGGCGCTCCATAGACTGTTGCCCCAGCGGAGAGAAGGAGCTGGTTTGCGACGAAGTTGTTTGAAAATGCAAACATTTTCTTGATGATGTCCTCAAGCGTGGACTTGGAGTAATAGGTGTAGATGAGCTGGTCTTGGGGCTTACGAGCGCCCGGACGGATGCTTCCCATCCTCATTCCCCCCTTCTTTTCCAGGAAAAGCGAGAAAAGCTCACCGGCGTAGAGGAGCGCCTGGCCGCGGTCGTGGAAAAAGGTATACCGTCCGTTTTTTTCTCCAAGTGCCACTATTTTTTCCCGCGCAAAAGGAATCATCGGCGTTTGGGGTTCAGCAGAAAGGATACGCCCCCGGGCGTCTCTCGTGAAAAAGATCGTGTTGAAATTGGCGCACAGAGCCCCAGGGGGAGCATCATAAGGATTTGTGGAACGACCCTGGCCGGGAATGCTGATACCGGGGGCAAAATAGGTGTCATCAAGAAGCAGATTTTCAAAGGAATGGAGTTTTTTTGCAACGCGCCCGGCAATGTCTTGCCAGACCTCCGATATGAGAAAGGGATCGCCGTATCCCTTTACCACCAGGTCGCGTGCGGGAGTGAGAAAAAATTCGGTCCTGAACCGGTACTTGGGTCCGAGGAAATGGAGCGCGGCAAGGGCAGTAAGAATTTTCAGCGTCGATGCGGGTACAAATTTGTCCCCGGTGTGTTGTTTTGCCAGGATGTTTCCGGCTCCATCCATGACAAGAAGCCCCGCGCTCGCTGGGATTTTCCGCAGGCGGGGAATCGGCGCGCGGGCCGGACAAGGTGTTTCCGTCAGAAGGATGAAAATGAGGGAAAGGACAACAAAAAATCCGGCGGACATTTTACGGAACCGGAGTGATGTGTTGCCTGTCCAGAAGTGACGTGAACCATTTGCTGTGGGAAATTTTTCTGGCAATCCTGATTATCATCCTTATGTTGAGAGTAACAAAACTCGCCCGAACATGGAGGGCAGGAGATACCCATGAATAGCATCGAATCAGTTATCGTCTGGGGAATCGTGGCCGTCGCAGCCTTTTTTTCAGCCCGTGCCCTTTATCGGACTTTTACCGGCAAGAAAAAGGGATGCGGCTGCAATGTGGTTACCTGCCCTTACGCGGAGGGCGGATGCGACCAAGAGCATCCTCCTTGCTGACATTCACCGGCGTGTGTTCCAGGTAATCCTCAAGGATGCCTATCTTCTCAGCGATGGATCTCCGACGGTCTATGAAAAGATGGCGTTCCCCCCTCACCGTGCATAACCCCCCCCTTAACTTGAGTCCGGCGGCCTCAAGGCGGTCATAGTGCAGCTGAATGCCTCGTTCAAGAGCAACCTCCTCCAGGCGGGCCAGTTTGGTCTCTATCCCCGAGAGGGACTTTTCTTTTTTGTTTTCGTGTGCCATGATGGTCTCAGAGTAACAGAATTTTGAGATTGTGCATGTCGAACTTGTATGCTGTTGCGGCTTTATAGCACAACCGCCCGGTATTTTCAACGAGGAGGAACCGAGTATT
The DNA here is from genome assembly GCA_964548365.1 of uncultured Desulfobacteraceae bacterium. Lineage (GTDB taxonomy): Bacteria > Desulfobacterota > DSM-4660 > Desulfatiglandales > Desulfatiglandaceae > B46-G9. The sequence continues at coordinate 67,535 of CAZJRD010000005.1, forward strand.
GGGAAATCATTTTGATTCAATTGATCAGGTGGCCCGGGAGCTGGCAGAGGCCCATTACATTACGGACAGGGCGCTCGCGACCGTACTCTTCCTGGCGCATCGCCTGGAAAAGCCTGTTTTCCTCGAGGGTGAACCCGGCGTTGGAAAGACCGAAGTAGCCCTTGTCATGGCCCGCCTTTTTGAAACGTCCCTGATACGGCTCCAATGTTATGAGGGATTAGACGCGACAACCGCGCTCTATGAGTGGAATTATCCCAAGCAGCTCCTGCATATCCGGATAGAAGAGCAGCAAAAAAGAGGGAAAGAGGAGATCGAACGGGCTATATACAGCCAGGAATTCCTGATAAAAAGGCCCCTCCTGGAGGCCATCATGAGTACAGATGAAAAGGCACCTGTCCTGCTTATTGACGAGATCGACCGCTCGGATGAGGAGTTCGAGGCCTTCCTCCTGGAAGTGCTTTCCGATTTCCAGATTACCATTCCCGAGATCGGGACACTACGGGCGGGCAGGCGACCCATAGTGGTGGTCACTTCCAACCGGACCAGGGATGTCCACGACGCGCTGAAACGCCGCTGTCTTTACCATTGGATCGACTATCCATCCTTTGAAAAGGAATACCGCATCATCATGACGCGAATCCCCGATATTGAAGAAGATTTTGCGCGCCAGGTGACGGCGTTCATGCAAAAAATCAGGGCGGTAGATTTTCTTAAGAAACCCGGTGTCTCCGAGACACTGGACTGGGCACAGGCCCTGATGACGATGCACCATTCCTACCTGGAAGAAGAGGTCGTGGATGCGACCATTGGGTGCATTTTGAAATACCAGGAAGACATCAAGAAATTCAAGGAAGAGATCTGGAGCCATGGTGAGGAGCGTTCCCAATACCTCTCTTCAACCGGGTGACACCCTGCCGCCCGGGATCACCGGACAGGTTGTGGAGTTCGCCGGTTTTCTGAAGACCCGTGGCTATAAAGTCTTCCAGAGCAGCATCCTGGATTCCCTGAGAAGTTTAGGAAATATTCCTTTATTCAACCGGACGGATTTCTTTCACGCCCTTCGGGTGAATTTTGCTTCCAGTGATATTGAATGGGCACAATTCGCGGACCTTTTCGCGGAATTTTTCAGGGTGGAGAAAGAGGAATCCCAGGAAAATGAGCAAGCACTCCCATCTGCCCGCATAGATAAGCAGGAAAAAGGGCCCCTGGAAGAGACGATCCATGAAGTGCAGACCTCGGTATGCATTGATACAGGAAACGGGGAAAAAAGGCAGCTGGAGGGTATTGCTTACAGCCCCGTATCGCGGATAGAGAAAAAGGATCTCTTCCACTTGGATCCAAAGGATGTCAAGGTAGCACAGCTTGCCCTCAAAAAAATGATGGCGGCCTTCCATCTTGCCCTCTCCCGGCGCCTGAAAAAATCCAGGAAACAGGGAAATATGGACTTTCGCATGGTCATGCGAAAGAGCCTTAAAGGGGGTGGCCTGCCCTATGAACTCTTCTTCAGGGAGAGAAAAAAGCGTCTAAAGCGGTTGGTGATCCTGGCGGATGTCAGCGGATCAATGGATCGCTATGCCAGATTTGTCATGCCCTTCCTGCTGGGTCTGCGTGGCGTGGGTCCAAGGGCGGAAGTCTTTGTGTTTTCTACGTCTCTGTCGCGTGTCACGGCCCTCATTCAGCACCTCAGCATTGAAAAAGCCCTTGAGCGCATTTCCGAAGAGGTCCCTGATTGGTCAGGGGGCACCCGGATCGGTCATTCTCTGCACCAGTTCAATCAGGCCCATGGATCTCAACTGCTCAGCGGGAGAACAGTGGTGGTGGTCATGAGCGACGGCTGGGACCTGGGCGGCAAGGAACTCCTGAGGCGGGAGATGGCGGCCATAAGCAGGCAGGCCCATTGCGTGATATGGCTCAATCCCCTGGCAGGTGATCCTGATTACCGGCCCGTGTGCCAGGGCATGCGGATTGCATTTCCCTATATTGATCATTTCCTCCCTGCGGACAGCCTGGAAAGCCTAAACAGAGTCGGAAAAGTCCTCAGTAAAGTCATGGTCCACTAGGCCTAATTCGTTCTCGCTGTTTGAGTATAAACTACTCCGTAACACAGCTCCATTTGAAAATCCTTGAACTTCATGCGGATCTGGCACTCGGAAGTTGTGCCTGTTCCTGGGCCTTGTTTTTCAGTTTGGTTCAAAAAAGATAATATCTTGTAATTTCAATCGGATATAAAGTAATTTTTTCTTGACAAGCCAGGTAATTCGAGTATACTGGTATGACCTTCATCTGTTATGAACTTTTCCGGTCGATATGCTATTTTTATTGGCGACGCTTATGGGCAATTAGCTGGAGAGGACTGCGGCAAAACAAAAAATTGAAAAATGAAACCTACAGTGCAAAGCAATACCATAAAGCGTAATACCACCGCTGAATTGGTGATAGAGAAAATCCTGGACATGATAAAAAACGGAAGCCTGCGGGTGGAAGACAGGCTTCCCCCCGCTCCGCGGCTCATGGAAATATTCGGAGTTGGGCGATCATCCATCAGGGAAGCTGTGAGGGCGCTGAGCGTTCTTGGGTATCTTGAAATCCTCCCGGGAAAAGGAACCTTTATCAAAGAACGGGGTTTACCCGGTGATTTATTAGACAGTGGACTTAAAGAGGTTCTGGAGTCGGGAACTATCTTTGATATTATGGAGGCCAGGGATTGTCTTGAATATAAATGCGCCCAACTTGCGGCTGAAAGAGTGGATCCTGTGCAGGTTAAGAAGATGAGAAAGGCCGTTCAGAAGATGGAGGATGTTGACGCAAGCCTTGAGAGCATCAGCCGTGCTGACTTGGAGTTTCATCTTCTGCTTGCAGAAGCTTCGGGAAATGATGTAATTTGGGAGATGATGAAGCTCTTGATCCAGAAAATGGAGGTTTTTGCTGGCAAATTCTGGGCAACTCTCCCGTCGGCGCGGGAACAGGCGGTTTCCACGGCCAGTCAGGTCATAACTTCCGTATCAAAGGGGGAAAGTCAGAAAGCGGCTGAAAGCATGAAAGAACACCTGGAGCTGGTGTCGGAGAGACTGAAACATGTGCTATCGGAAAGCGCTTTTGAATCCGGTCGCGAGGCATTAAAGTAGAGGTGGTGCTTTATGGGCAACGGTTATTGGCAGCGGTTACTAAGGGTGGATTTGACGGCAAGGAAAAGCTGGGTCGAATCCATCGATGAAAAAGACCTGAAGCAGTTTATTGGGGGTGCGGGCCTTGCCTCAAAAATACTGTTAGATGAGGTTCCGGGAAAAATTGATCCTTATGGCCCTGATAACATAGTCGTCTTTGCCGCAGGGCCTTTTCAGGGACCGGCGATACCAGGTGGCGCAAAATTCAGCATTGCAGGGATTTCTCCTGTGACGGGCACGTTTGCGGATACAGCTGCTGGAGCTGATTGGGGGCCTGCATTGAAAGATGCCGGCTATGACATGCTTGTAGTGCAAGGGGTTGCTGAAAAACCGGTATATCTCCAGATAGTTGATGATAGTGTTGAGATCAAAGATGCTTCGCATTTGTGGGGAAGGGACAGCTATGAAGCGATTGACGCCATACGTAATGAGACCGGTGACGAAAAATTAAGTATTGCTTCCATTGGACCAGCAGGAGAGAAGCAGGTCGCGATAGCATGCGTTGTTGTTGATAAGCACAGCTTTGCCGGGCGGTGCGGGTTGGGGGCTGTCCTGGGATCCAAGGGGCTCAAGGCAATTGCAGTCAAGGGGACAAGAAAACTCGAGCCATATGATCGTGATAAGACACCGGAATTGATCAAGCAGTATCAGCAAAAGATATTGAAAGAGGTTAAAGAAAACGGGTTTAAGGAGCATGGGACTCCTGCCTTGTGTGAAACCGCTGAAAGTCTCGGAGATATGCCCATAAAATACTGGAACGGGGATGTCTGGCCGGAAGGAGCCAAAAGGCTGGGTGCTCCCAACTCAACCAAGGTCTTAAGCGCTGTGCCATACCCCTGCAAATTTTGTCCTATTGGGTGCCATCGAAAGATTTCGGTACAAGAGCCTCCGGAATATGTTTTGAAAGGGGTGGGACCTGAATACGAAACGTATGGAATGATGGGTACCAATCTGCTTATTGACGATCCAAAGGTGGTTGCAAAAGGGAATGATATGGCGAATCGTCTGGGCCTGGACACCATATCAGCGGGGTCCATGGTCGGGTTTGCCATAGAGTGTTTTGAAAAGGGCTGGTTGACGTCCAAAGATACTGGCGGTTTGGAACTCAAGTGGGGAGAACCACATGTCCTGTTTGCTTTGTTGGACCAGATCGGCAATAAGAAAGACTTTGGGGCCGTATTTTCAGCAGGGACATTGAGAGCCGCTGAAAGCATCAGTAGTGAAGCTGTAAAGGCGGTGGTACATTGCAAGGGTCTGGATTTCCCGTCTCATGATGCGCGTTCATGTATCTCCCTTGCACCCACCTATGCTACTGGTACCCGCGGGGCCTGTCATTTCAGAGGTGGATGCGAAGATGTGGAAATGGGAGGTTTCTTTATACCTGAAATTGGCATCAGGGAAGGCACGGTTAAATTTTTTGAAAGGGAAAATCAAAGCATGGTAGCAGCCAGATGCCAGGATTACTTCGCCCTCTTAAATTCTCTGGTGATCTGCGCATTTATGACTGACGGCGGTGGCATGTCATTTACAGAAATCAAAGAGTTTTTCAATGCTGTTACTGGATGGGACTATTCCATTCGTGAGCTGATGGATGCCGGGGAAAGCATCTTTACTGTTCAACGCCTTATCAATATCCGTGATGGGTATAATGCAAAATCGGACGTACTGCCGGGCAAAATGTTTCAGCCGGCCAAAGAGGGATTCAGAGCGGGGAAGGTGCCGCCTTTCAGGAAACTAATGAAGGATTATTATGCTCTCCGGGGTTGGAACGATAATGGCGAGCCAACTCGGGACACTCTGGATCGACTCGGCCTTTAAATATTTTGGAGAGATCAATTCCGCAGCAGAGTGTGAATAGTGTATTTTGGGTCTCTGATTGGATGTTTCATCTCCGGAAAGTTCTTGTTGTTTTAGACTCTTTCGGTCATAATAGAGAAGATAGTTTATCCCAATGGAAGTTTCTGTAAAACTTATCTCAAGCTTTTTGCTATACGAGAAAAACCTCCATCAAGGGAAAGCGACTGTTGAAGATGGCGATACTGTAGAAACCTTGGCCAGGAAGATAGGGCTGCCGATGAAATATGTCAGACTCATTTTCGTTAATGGAAAACAGGTTGACTTGGAATCTGTTCTATCTCAGGGTGATAGCGTTTTTTTCATACCGCCTGCTCTCGGGGGAGGGTAGGTAACAGAAGGGTTCGGCATGGCTTTTGGGTTTATTTAAACCGAAAAAGTACGCTTACGAAAGGAGGTGAACAGTGCGGTAGTCGAATGAGGCAATTGATCATGGTTTGAGATATCCGGAAACTAATGTTCTTAATCAACGTAGAGGAGGAACAAAGATGAAAAAATTTGCATTCATGATAGCAATTGCAGTGTCGCTGTGTTTTGTCATTGGGTCTAGTATGGCAGATGCCGTAGAACCGGTCAAAATTGGTATCTTGTGTCCCATCACAGGAACACAGGCGGTTATGTCCGAAGATCTGTTGACCGGATTTAAATTGGCACAGGAGGAAATTAACGCGGCCGGTGGTATCCTTGGAAGGCCGGTAAAATTGATTATTGGGGATACTGAGACTCGTCCGTCCCCCGGCATGGATGCCGCACGAAAGTTAATAGATGTAGATGGGGTTAAGATTATTTCTGGTGGTTTTTCCAGCGGTGTGGCCCTGCCCATTGCAAAATACTGCCAACAAAACAAAATCCTGGCTGTTTTCCAGCCTCCGACATCGCCACTTTTTCGCAACGTAGGTTCGTATATTTTTCTCACAAACGTTCTGGATAACTACAAGGGTAAGGTGATTGCTGATTTCGCGGTTGCAGATTCGGGAAAAAAGAGATTCGCAACCATGTTTATGAACAACGCTTTTGGAAAGGCTTTGATGGATGAAACCTTGAAGAACCTGAAAAAACAAGGGGCACAGGTCGTCACCAGTGTTGTTTATGAATTGAACAAGGTAGATTACAAGGCGGAACTTCAGAGGCTCTTTTCAAAAAAACCTGATGGGATTATCGCAACCTTTTACGCCAAAGAGGGCTTGGTTATTGCGAAGCAGGCATATGAGATGGGAATGCTCAATGTGAATCAGGTCCCCTGGTATGTGCCTGAAATGACATCAAGCTTTGCGTCGGCAATAAAGGACATTCCTCAGGTTGTTGAAGGAATAAAAGGCCTTAATCCACTTCAACCAGGCAGCCTGTATATGGAGAAATTCAAGAAGAAAATGGGGCGTGAACCCATAACAGCCTACGCTGCGATGAATTATGATGCACTCATTATGATTGCGATGGCCGCCAATTTTGCTCAATCAACAGATCCCACCGCTATCAGAGATAACATGCGAAAGATTGATGACTGGTACAGAGGACAATCCACCGGCGGTGACAAACGTTTCGATAAAGATGGCATGCAGGGTTTCGGGAAGTATTCCAACGTCATCATACGGAATGGAAAGATAGTACCTTACAAGAAGTAAATTGATGCATTAGAGGTGGTGGATATAGCTTCTTTGAGAAGGCCCTATCCATCAAGTGAAATGCAAGTCCCACCGGCCTTTTGGAAGGTCGGTGGGAAATTTATTTTGTCTATACGATTTCCTTTCAGAATTTCTCTTGAAATAACTGACAAATCAGGTTGAGGATAATGGAATTTTCTCAAATTATAGTGAACAGTCTGATCAGAGGCTCGGAATTGAGTTTGCTGGCGATTGGGCTGACAATGGTGTTCGATATCCTGAAATTTTCCAATTTCGCTCACGCTGACTATGCTGTTTTGGGTGCCTTTCTAGCGTATACTTTTAATCAGGTATTTGGAATAAACCTCTTAATAGCAATCGTTTTGGCAGCATTATTTACCGGCCTCTTTGGCATAGCAATAGATAGAATTCTTTTCAAGCGATTAAGGGTTATTGGGGCTAACCCGGTATCTTTAATGATAATTTCCATGGGCATTGAGATTGCATTGAGGAATATGTTGCGATTGATATGGACGAGCGAGATAAAGACATATGCAATAGCAATAAGGAAGCCTTTTGAAATATTAGGGGCGCGGATTACCCCGCTCCAGATCAAAATAGTTCTCGTGGGATTTCTTTCTATGGTAGCCTTTCACATTCTCCTGCACAAAACAAAATTCGGGAAATCCTTACGGGCAATTTCTGACAACAGGGTGCTGGCCAGTGCCTGCGCCATCGACTCTGAGAAGATGATCACATGGATGTGGTTTTTGGCATGTGCCTACGGTGTTATTGGGGGAACCATGATCGCAATGGAGCATGTGCTCTATCCAAGACTTGGTTTTGACATCCTCATTCCGGTCTTTTGTGCAACAATATTGGGAGGTATTGGAAATCCATACGGTGCGATGGTGGGCGCATTGATTCTCGCATTTGCAGAAAATATCGTCCTGGCCCTGGACTTGAGCCGGTTAATCAATTTGGGTGGTTTTTTCAATGTCCATTCCATTCAAATAAGTACCGGTTACAAACCTGCAATCAGCTTTGTCATGCTGATAATTATTTTGCTCTGGAAACCAACCGGAATCTTGAGGAAGAAATAAGATGCCAATAATTAATTTTTTCATTTATCTCCTAACAATGGTCGGTATTTATGGCTTGCTTGCCATGAGCCTTAACTTTCAGGTTGGTTTTGCAGGCCTGATAAATTTTGGCCAAGTTGCTTTTTTCTGTATAGGGGCTTACACATCATCGCTCCTGGCAACCAAAGTTGGAATCCCCCTCCCTTTTTGCTTTGCGGGAGGGATGGTCATCAGCGGTCTGTTCGGGTACCTAATGAGTATCCCCACAAGATCTCTGAAGTCAGATTATTGGGCAATCGCAACACTAGCGACTGCAGAGGTAATCAGGTTGATCGCCCTCAATGAAGGGTGGCTGACCGGGGGACCTTTTGGAGTTATGACCATTCCTCAGCCGTTCCAGTTTCTCTTTTCCAGGGACAGTTATCCCCTTTTCTATCTTGTCTTGGTCCTTATATGTGTTTTGCTGATCTATTTTGCCCTTTCTTTACTCAGCGATTCCCCATTCGGCAGGGATGTGAAGGCAATTCGAGATGATGAGGAGTTGTGCCTGAGCCTGGGGAAAAATACCCGTCAGATAAAACTGCAGGCCATGGTTGTCGCTGGAATGGTGGGGGGGCTCGCAGGAGCACTATTTGCTCATTATATCACCTTTATTTCACCCGAAAACTTTAGACCTATTGAGACGTTTCTCATGTGGGCAATGATAATCGTGGGAGGCAGGGGAAACCATGCGGGCGCTATTCTTGGAGCTGTAATTATACAGCTTTTCAACGTTTCTACGAGATTCATAGGTGAATATGTGTCCTTGAGCCCCGATGTTATGGCATCCTTACGAATGCTTATTATTGGCCTTTTAATCATCTTATTTATTTCGTATCGGCCGGAAGGACTGATAAAGGAAAAAAAGAAAGTTTACTATCTCAAAAGGAGAGATGGGGAGTAACCGCTCTTATGCTGAAAATCAAGGACCTGCAAAAAAATTTTGGCAGCCTTCGGGCGTTGGATAGAGTGTCCCTTGAGGTAGAAGGCGATTCAATCTTTGGGTTGATAGGCCCGAACGGTTCAGGGAAAACCACCTTATTCAATGTTGTATCAGGATTTTACGAGAAAGACGGTGGTGAAATTTTGTTCAAGGGAGAAAGAGTGGACGGATTGACGCCGGATGGGATTGCCAGAAAAGGGCTGTGCCGCACTTTCCAGATTGCCAAAGCCCCCGAGAAGTTGACCGTATTGGAGAATATGATGCTTGCGGCCAAGGAACAACGTGGTGAGAATCCTTTCAGTGCACTATTTACACGCAGGCGAACCGCTCGGGTGGAAAGGGAAAATCTCGACAGGGCAATGGAACTGCTCGAAGTACTCCAACTGGTGGACTTGAAAAACGAGTATGCGGGCGATCTGTCGGGAGGACAGAAAAAACTTCTTTCACTGGGTCGGGTCTTTATGCTGCAACCGGATATGATTCTCCTTGATGAACCTACCGCTGGAGTCAATCCTACGTTAACGATGCAGTTGATGAAGGCCATAAAAGAATTGCAGCAAAGGGAACATAAATCGGTCTTTATTATCGAGCATAGTATGAAGGTTATTAGCAGTATTTGTGATAAGGTTTACGTACTCAATTTTGGGAAAAAGATGGCAGAGGGTACACCGGCCGAGATTCAGAAGAACGAAAAAGTGCTGGAAGCCTATCTGGGTGGCGCTTGAATCGGTTGTGGTTCCGGGAGGTTCGAGTTGTATGGCTTTATTAGAAGCAAATGACGTCGTATCAGGTTACGGGAAAACAGATATCCTGCATGGTGTGTCCATAACCGTTGGAAAAGATGAGATAGTGACAATCATCGGACCCAATGGGGCCGGAAAATCAACATTGTTTAGAACGATAATGGGATATCTCATGCCTCGTGCCGGAAGTATCTTGTTTTCAGGCGAAGATGTAACCAGATTGGCCCCGAACAAGAAAGTAGAAAAAGGCATAGCCTATGTCCCCCAGCTGGAAAATACGTTTCCTTCTCTCACAATTCTGGAAAACCTGGAAATGGGGGGGTATTCGAAAGATAGTGAAGTACTCAGAAAAGGTATAGAGAATGCTTTTGAAACCTTCCCCATTCTCGGTAGCAGAAGAAAGCAACGGGCAAAGTCCCTCAGCGGCGGTGAGAGACAGATGCTCGCCATGAGCATGGCACTCATGACCGAACCTGATCTCCTCTTATTGGATGAACCGTCTGCCGGGCTTTCTCCAAAGATTACTGAGGAGGTTTTTAATCAGATAAAGCGATTGCATCAAGAGGGAATTGGTATTCTGATCATTGAACAGGATGCCCATGGGTCTCTGAGTATTTCTGACAGGGGATATGTCTTGGCCATGGGGCAGAACTATTTTGATGGGTCGGCTGACTCCATTCTCAACAATGCTCAAATCCGAGAAGCCTTCCTGGGCGAGTGATTGCGCTCTTCTTTTACAATGGCATTTTTTCAGGGTTGGACCGATTAATCGGTTTGCCCGTAAGCGGGGAATAAAAGACAGACAAAGAAGTAAAAAGGTGCTTCATGAAAAGTGTGGGATTTATTGGCACTGGAAATATCACTTCAGCTCTGGTTGAAGGGCTCTGCAGCACCGGGGATCAGCCGAAGAGTATCCTAGTATCTCCACGGAATGCAGCAAAGGCAGCCAAACTCGCGGCTGGATTTTCCCAGGTTCGTGTTGCGGAGGATAATCAAGCCGTCATTGATGGAAGTGCCATAGTGTTTCTGGCCCTACTTCCTGAAATTGCGCCTGATGTGCTCCCTCAGCTCCATTTTCGTAAGGATCAGAAAATAGTTTCTTTAATCGCCGTAACACCGATCGATTTGATCAAAACACTTATCGGAGACCTTGATCATGTTGTCCGGGCGGTGCCCCTGCCTACGGTCGCCCAACATGAAGGACCTGTTATCCTTTATCCTGATGACCCTGAAATCGGAGATATATTCAAGTCGATTGGAACCCTGGTCGTGGTCTCCTCTGAAAAGGAAGTTGGGGTATTGGCATCGGTAACTGCCCTGATAAGCCCATTTTTTGCTTTAATGGGCGCAATTTCTGACTGGGCGGCGACTGGAGGGATAGAAGAATGCGTTGCACGTCGGTTCACTGCTTCAATGTTCCGCGCATTGGCTGCTCAAGCTATGGCAATGGACAAGAGTGATTTCTCTGAATTTGCGGTAGAGGCGGCAACACCGGGGGGACTCAATGAACAGGCCTCGGCGATCATCAATGTGAAAGGCGGTTTTAGCGCTTTCCTGGATGCCTTGAATGCAGTAGCTGCTCGATCAAGTGATTAACCCTCGTTTTCTTCCTGATTTCCTCCAAGTTATGGGTACTGTTCAGCCTTTCTATTTTTTGGAATGAATAGGGGAATAACGTATGAAGTCTGCTAAACTGATAACCGCTATTGACGCCCACGCAGAGGGCAATCCCGAAAGGGTGGTAACGGGAGGGATCCCTTTCATTCCCGGTAAAACTATGTTGGAGAAATCAAAGTATGTGCGGGATCACCTGGACTATCTTCGAACACTTTTGGTGCATGAGCCCAGAGGGCACAGTAATATGTATGCCGCGCTCCTTGTCCCCCCTTGTGATGACAGGGCAGATATCGGCGTGATTTACCTAGAACCAGGCGGGTATGTCACCATGTGCGGCCATGGAACCATTGCCATTTGTACCGTTCTTGTTGAAACGGGGGGCTTCCAAATATCGGATCAGGAAACAGAAATCGTGCTTGATACGCCTGCAGGGCTTGTGCGAGCCAAGGTGGACATGGAGGACGGAAAAGCAATCGCCGTTACCATCCAAAATGTTCCTTCTTTCCTTTACATGAAAGATGTGTTCGTTGAGGTGCCTGAGATCGGGAAGGTAAAAATTGATATTGCCTATGGTGGCAATTTCTATGCCATTTTGCAGGCTGAAAGCATAGGTTTGGACATAAGACCTGAGCAGGCACGGAAATTGATCGCAGCGGGGTCAAGAATCTGGCAGGCGGTTAATGAGGGATTTGAGATCCATCATCCGGAACAACCGGAGATAGATTGTATAAATTATGTGGAATTTTCTGCCCCACCAACGAATCCGGAGGCAAATATGAAGAACGCTGTGGTTGTGCCTCCTGGCGGTATGGATCGTTCTCCATGCGGGACAGGAACAAGTGCGAAGATGGCCTCACTTCATGCAAGAGGCAAGCTCGGTCTTGGAGAGGAATTCGTTCACGAGAGCATCATTGGAAGCTTGTTCTACGCAAAACTGATAGAAGAAACCAAGGTCGGCGATTATGACGCTGTAATCCCGGTGATACGGGGGAGCGCGCATATAACGGGTATCAGCCAGTTTATGGTTGATCCTGATGATCCATTTCCTGTGGGATTCCAGCTCGGAAAAACTGAGAAACTTTATGGTTTTGGGTATAGAGCCGGATAAATCCGAAGTAAAAAATAGGGTTCATCCGACTAAAGCGCACTTTCCAGAAGAATAATAGTTCCATGGGAACAGGATATGCCCTTTTTTGTAAGTGACTTTCGGGAGGGCTTCGTATTTTTGTGACTTATCTATGGGGGAAGCCGCAGCCAGACCTCAGGGAGCTTTATCCTGAGGACTGGAATGCGGAGGGGGCAAAACTCCACCGTGGATAAGTTACAAAAAATACCAGCCCGGGAGACTCGGAATCGGAGAAAAAAGGGCATATCCTGTACACGCTAGAATAAATCTTTGAGCTTCAAAGTACGCAGGATCCGGATGAACCAGAAATAGTGTATAAGGAGGAGTTTGATATTGAAAGAGCTAAAAGGAATTTGTGCCGCCCTTTGCACCCCATTCTTCGAGGATGGCGAAAAGGTGGATGAAACCGCATTGAGGAATCATATAGATTCCATGCTTGAAGCCGGGATACATATTATCCTCGTATGTGGTGGAACTGGTGAATTCGCCTATCTGCGGCCGGATGAGCGGAAAAGAATCACCGAGATTGCCTCGAAGCATATCGACGGGCGGGCGGGATTTTTGGTGCAGACATCCGCTATCAATACCCGAGATGCCATTGAGTACGCAAGACATGCCGAGGGCGAAGGCGCGGATTGTGTTCTTATTCTTCCGCCCTATTTTGAAGGCCCTGACAAGGAGGGAGTCTATTATCATTATGAAAAGATCGCCGAGGCTATTCATATTCCGATCATGGCCTATAACATCCCAGTCCACTCCGGCATTGATATCACACCGGACTTCTTCCAGCGCCTCGGGGAGATAGACAATGTGAAGTATATTAAAGACAGCACCGGTGATATTATCCGGATACAGGAATTGCTCGCAACAGGAGCAACCGTTTTTAACGGTGGAGACCCCATCGCGTTTTTCAGTCTCCTGGCTGGATGCCCCGGATGTGTGTGGGGTGCTCCCAATGCCATGCCGAAGGAGGCAGTTACGCTTTATAACTACATGACGTCTGGAAAGATCGAGGAAGCAAGGGAACTGTGGGCCCGGATGTTTCCTGCAAACCTGTTTTTCTGGACCCATGTATACAATGCATCGGTGAAGGCAGCGACAAATCTGTCGGGAAGAAAGGTGGGGCCCTGCCGGAAGCCTGTTCAACCCCTGACACAAAAGGAAATGAATGAACTGAAGAGGGTTTTACAGCTTTTGGGTATCTAGAATGTGAACGGGAGGTATTTTTGGAATGAAGATCAACCGAGTATTTTCTACCATTGACACACACACAGGGGGTGAACCCACCAGAACCATTATTGGTGGACTTCCTTACATCCCTGGAAAAACAATTGTGGAAAAAATGGAGTATATGAAAGAGAACATGGATTGGGTTCGGACAGCACTTATGTTCGAGCCTCGGGGACACAGCGTCATGTCCGGTGTCATCTTGACTGAACCGACGCATCCTGAAGCTGATGTCGGTGTTATCTTTATTGAAACAGGTGGTTATTTACCCATGTGTGGACACGATACCATTGGGGTCAGTACCGCGCTGGTCGAGGCTGGGATGGTGGAAGTTCAGGAACCCTTTACCGAAATCACCCTTGATACGCCTGCAGGCTTGACTCGGGTTAAAGTGAAGGTGGAAGAGGGAAAGGCACGATCGGTAACGTTCCGAAATATTCCGTCGTTTGTCTTTGCTCAAGATGTGGAAGTTGACGTGCCGAGGTGTGGAAAGATCAAGATGGACGTATCTTATGGCGGGAATGTGTATGCAATACTTCCTGCAGATGCAGTGGGTCTCGAAATCCTTCCGGAAAATGCAAGCGAGATCATTGAAAAAGGCACACTGGTAAGAGAGGCGGTGAACAGCCAGGTCAAGATTCAGCACCCGGAAAAGAGTTTTATCAATGAATGTACGCATGTGGAATTTTATGGAAGGCCCGGTAAATCATCGGGTGCACATCTGAAAAATGCGGTGTTTTTTGCAGATGGTGGGATTGACCGTTCCCCATGTGGGACCGGGACCTCGGCAAAGGTGGCCACTCTCTATGCGAAGGGAGAGCTGAAACTGAACGAGGAATTCATCCACGAAAGCATTATTGGAAGCATTTTTAAGGCGCGAGCAGTGGAAGAAACAAAGGTAGGCCCTTACCAGGCGGTTATTCCGGAAGTAACTGGAAGCGCCTACATCATGGGAATGAGCCAGTTCCTGATAGACCCGGATGATCCACACAGGAATGGGTTCCTCTTGAGTTGAAAGGAGAGGATTGAAATGAAAAAACTGAAAGGGGTATTTACAGTGATGGTTACTCCTTTTACCCCGGAAGGGAGTATAGATGAGAATGGATTTCGGGGAAACATTGACTGGTATATCAAAGAAGGAATCCACGGTGTCATTTGTCTCGGCAGCACTGGTGAATTTGCCAGTCTTTCCATTGAAGAGCGGAGAAGGGTGATCGATGTAACCGTTGATCAGGTTATTGGGAGAGTCCCAGTCATAGCAGGGACGGCTGCAAATGCGACCAATGAAGTCATTGAAATGACAAAATATGCCCAAGAGGCAGGCACAGATGCCGCCATTATTGTTACACCATACTATGGGCTGCCGACCCAGGAAGATCTTTTTGAACATTACAAGTCCATAGCTGAAAGCGTTACCATCCCGATTATGCTTTACAATAACCCCTGGTATTCCGGGGTTGATATGCTGCCCCCTGTCGTTGAGAGACTCTCGGAATATGAAAATATTCCGTATATCAAAGAGAGCACAGGGGACATTAAGAGAATCCATGATATTATGCGTCGTTGCGGTAATAATATTGATGTTTGGTGCGGTTGGGATGACCTGATCTTCGAAAGTCTCATGCTTGGATGTGGGGGATGGGTTGCTCCCATCGCCAATTTTCTTCCCAAGAAGGCTGTTGAGCTTTTCAATTTAGTGGAAGATAAAGAATTTGAAGAGGCCAGGGCGCTTTTTTTTGACATGCTCCCGCTGCTGCATTACCTGGAGGAGGGACAGCTCACCGGGAAGGTAAAGGAGGCAATGAGCGTCATCGGCCTGGCGGGTGGTGTTCCGCGTAGACCTTTTCTCCCTATCAGCGATGAACAAAAAAGTGAATTGCGGTCCATGTTGGCAGATATCGGTCTTATCTGATCGTCCACGTCTAACTTTGATTTTCATGATTCATATTCTTGCCCAGCGGGGTCGTCCCGCGACTTGGAGAAGAAATGACGGTTTGCAAGACTGCTGATGTCGTTGTCATCGGTGGGGGAGTGGTAGGTGCTGCAATCACCTACTTCCTGACGCGGAACAATGTCAAAGTTGCCTTGGTGGAAAAAGGTGCTATTGCATCGGGCACTTCGGGTCGGTGTGAAGGGGATGTGCTGGTTTGTGACAAGGAGCCCGGTTTCGATACGAGATTGAACAAGCTCAGCCAGGACCTGTTTCCACAAATAGACCGAGAACTGGACTATGATATCGGCTGGACCCAGAAAGGCAGCTTACTCGCGATCGAGAATGACGAGGAAATGGAGGTCGCCAAGACATTTTGCGACCGACTCGCTGCGGAAGGGCTTCCGGTTCGGATACTGGACCGATACGAGGTTCGGGAAGTGGAACCTTATCTGGCGGAAGATATTGTAGGGGGTATGGAAACGGATGGTGATGGCTCACTCTATCCAATGGGCCTGGCATATGGTCTCATTTCGGATGCCAAAAAGAGAGGGGCTTGGATTTTGACTCACAATGCGGTCCTGGATATCAAGAGAGATATCAATGGCGGAATTACGAAAGTAATCACTCAACGAAATGAAATTACTACCCCGCAAGTCGTCAATGCCGCAGGTATCTGGGCCCCAGTCATTGGAAGAATGGTAGGGTTGGAGATACCTGTCAAGCCCAGGCAAGGACAGATGCTGGTTTCCGAGCGCACGTTTCCGGTGGCTCGGCGCAAAGTGATGGAATTTGGTTATATGATGGCAAAATTCGAGGGGGGAAATTACGCCAGGAATGTCACGTCTGAAATGGAAAAATTCGGGGTGGCGCTGGTCTTCGAACCGACTGAAGCTCAGAATTTTCTTATTGGAAGCAGCCGCCGTTTCGTAGGTGCAGATACCTCTTGCGATGTCAGGGTGCTGCGGGCCATGGCCCAGAGAGCCATACGGTTTTTCCCCGCAATCAAGGATATCAATGTCATACGGAGTTATGCCGGGCTCCGGCCATACACGCCTGATCATCTCCCCATTATATCGAAGACTCAGGTGGGGGGATTTTATGTAGCTGCAGGTCATGAAGGAGATGGCATTGGGCTTTCACTTATTACCGGAAAATTGGTTACTCAAATGATTTGCGGGGATCCCCTCGCCATAAACGTAGACCCCTTAAAGTTGAGCCGATTTCAAAAGGAAGGAAGGGCGTCTTCCAGGACGAATTAATCTGGTATCCTGATATGGAACAAAACGATATATTCGAAATTGAGGTAGATGGACGGAAGGTCAAGGCGAAAAGTGGGCAGAGCATTGCCGAAGCCATGCTGGCCAGTGGTTTCAGGGTATTCCGAAAAACAAGAAATGATGCTCCCAGGGGTTTTTATTGTGGGATGGGAGTTTGTTACGAATGCAGGATGATCGTTAACGGCCTACCGAATGTGCGCACCTGCATGACCCTGGCAACACCGGGGTGCAAGGTTACAACCCAGAATGAAACCACGATGAAGGTGGGGGGATGAAGGAGTTTGACCTGGCAATAATTGGGGCCGGTCCCGCAGGGATCTCTGCAGCAATAGAGGCTGCCGGCATGGGGGCGTCTGTGGCCCTCATTGATGAAAATTCAATCCCCGGTGGAAAAGTGTTCAGTCACACGCATGATCATTTGCAGGATACACTGCCGGACAAGATTGAGAAGAGAATCGGGTCTCCTTTGCTCCAGCGCCTGGAAAGCGCGAGCAGCAGAATATCTCTTTTTCTTGAATCAGAGGTGTGGAATATTCTCGATGGTTGGATCGTGGCCGTTCACCGGAAAGGGATGTCCGGCGAGCAGGTGAAAAGCATAACGGCCAGGAAACTGATCATTTCCATAGGGGCCTTTGAAAGGATTGTGCCTTTTCCGGGATGGACTCTTCCCGGTGTGTTTTCAGTTGGCGGACTAAATACATTGGCCAAGAAGGGCATTATACCTGGAGAAAGAATATTGATTGCGGGAAGCGGACCCTTGCAGCTTGTCCTTGCTCATCATTTGATCAATGCAGGTGCCAGAATTGCAGGCATTGTCAACGCAGTTTCCCCCCGAGACGTTTTAGCCAGGAGTGCCCAGCTGCTTTTGAATGTCAATGGCTCGGTGTTGAAATCGGGCTTCAGCTACCTGTTTAGTATCAGGAAGCAGGGGATACCAACCTTTTTTTCTCATGCTCTTTCAAGGGTTCATGGCACTACCCAGGTTGAAAAGGCTGAGATCGTTCGTGTTGACAGGACAGGACGACCCATAAGAGGGACAGAAAAGGAAATCATGGCAGATTGCATTGCTTACGGGTATGGTCTCATCCCATGTTGTGAAATAACCCGACTTTGCGGCTGTGATCATATTTTTGATGATCAACTCGGTTATTGGAGACCACAACTCAGCGAAAAAATGGAGACCTCAAAGCCAGGGGTTTTTGTGGCGGGGGATTGTCGTTTGGTCAAAGGGTATCCAGCGGCCATTGAGGAAGGGAAAATAGCAGCCATAGAAGCATGCGTTCAACTGGGCTACACGAACAGACAAACGGCAGAGAGTGTGTTAAAGGCTTCTTGGAGCAGATTGAAAAGATTTAAGAAATTTGCCCGGGCCATGGAGCTTCTCTCGAGACCGGGCCCTGACCTTCTTGATATCATATCAGATGATACCGAGGTATGTCGATGTGAAGAGGTAACCATGAAAGACATCCGTTCGGCGGTGGCTCAGGGTGCCGGGGATGCAAATGACATCAAGAAAAGGACGCGTCTGGGAATGGGGCACTGCCAGGCCCGTTTTTGTGGACAGGTAATAAACGAATTGATTTGGAAACTGACAGGCGTGCCCAAAGAAAGGGAAGTTTTTACACCCAGAGTGCCTATAAAACCGGTTCCCTTCGGGGTCCTTTCACAAGAATAAGAAAAAAAACCTGAAGATCAGGAACGCGGCAGCGGAGAATGAAACGGGAGTCTATGTGCTGTCGGCAGGAGGAAAAATGACATACCGATCAAAAGAGCAAAAGTATTTTTCCGGTCCCGGTGCCGCCCACCGGCGCTCTATTTACAAAGGATGCGGGTATGACGATATTGATCTTTCATCGCCTTTGATCGGTGTTGTCAACACCTCCAATGATGCGGCGCTGGGGCATGTGCACCTGGATAAACTAGCTGAATATGTGAAGGCGGGTATCTGGCAGGCCGGCGGGACTCCTTTTGAATTCAGCACCATTTCAACGTGTGGTGAAGTTCCCATTGGAACTCCTTATTTCCGCTATGAATTGGTAATAAGGGATGTCATAGCCTCCAGCGTGGAAATCGTGGCAAATGAGCAACTTTTTGACGGCCTTGTTCTGCTGGCCTCCTGTGACAGCATCATCCCGGGGGTCATCATAGGGGCGCTCAGGACCGGGATACCCACTATTTTTTTATCTGGAGGCCCGCAGCTTCCCGGAAAATTCGAAGGGAAAGAGGTTGTAACATCCCAACTGGGCCAAGAGGTTTTTAGCGCCGGGAATGGTGAAGAAAGAACCCTGGAGAGATTGAAGGCATTTGAAAACCAGGTTTGTCCCGGGCCCGGCGCATGCTCTTTGATGGGAACGGCAAACACCATGCAAATTATTACGGAAGCAATGGGCCTGGCATTGCCGGGATCATCTACCGTGCCTGCGGTCTACGCTGAAAAATTGCGGTTCGCAAGAAAGACCGGGAGAAGAATAGTCGAAATGGTCAAAGACGATGTAGCCCCTTCGAAAATAATTACCAGGGAAAGCCTGCTGAATGGAGTTGTGGTGGAACTTGGTATCGCCGGGTCAACCAATGCGGTCTTGCACCTCATCAGTTTCGCGAGAGAGATGGGCATAGATCTTGATCTTAATGATTTTGACCGTCTTTCGAGAAAAGTACCGGTTATCTCGAGAGTTATTCCAACAGGCTCCGCTACGGTGGTTGATCTCCATAATGCGGGAGGGGTCCCTGCAGTCATGGGAGAACTTTCATCAATGCTGGACGGAAACGCCTTGACTTGTTCTGGGATGACGGTGAAAGAGATCATCCATGATGCAAGGTCGCGAGATACCGCTGTTCTCACGACGTTGAAGGAACCTGTTTTCGAGAGCGGCGGTATCGCCGTGTTGAAGGGCAGCCTGGCACCCTCAGGGGCCATATGCCGTACGACCACTATCCCGGGAAACCGCATGAGCCATGAAGGACCTGCCCGGGTCTTTCATTCCGATGAAGATGCACACCACGCCGTTGTTTCAGGAAAGGTGAAGGTCGGAGATGTGATCATAATCCGCTATGAGGGCCCCATAGGAGCGCCCGGGATGAGGGAAATGATGATGACCACGGATGCACTGGTCGGAATGGGCAAGGCCGATGATATTTTTGTGGTTACCGACGGCAGGTTCTCAGGTTTCACTGAAGGCTCTGCCATTGGACACGTTGCTCCCGAAGCCGCAGTTGGCGGCCCAATAGCGATCGTGGAAGATGGTGACCGGGTGGTAATAGATATTGCTTCGAGAAGACTGGATCTTGCTATTTCTGAAGAGGAAATATCGAGAAAACTTGCCAAATGGTCTCCCCCTCAACCAAAAGTACAGCGAGGGATCCTGGCTCTCTACGCCAAAACGGCATTGCAGGCCCATGAAGGAGCAATGATGGACGACCGGCTCCGACCCGAATGAAATTTGGGCTGGAGTCAATTTTCCAGGATGATATATCCCTCTGTCGCATTGATGGTTGCAAATTGACCTGTTTTCAGCAGGACGAATGCATTCTCATCAAGGGTGATAATTGGTACGTCCTTGCCGTAGAAGTACTTGCTGACCACTGGGCCTGTAGCAAGAATAGGTTCGGTCCGCACGTTGACAATGGCTGACGGGGCCTTCCCCACGCGTACCAGTTCCAGTATGATCAAGGATCCGGTGCTGGAGCCTTTCCCGAAAGGAAACGCAAGCACTTTTCCTGCAACTGATGCTCTGAACAGCTCGTGACGCGGGTCGTTAATGCGGCCGGTTCGGGGGTCCACTCCTCCCCAGAAACTGATGGAATGCGTGGAGGCCAAAATTTCTCCGCTCGCAGTTCCGGGTACAACACAACACCCCTTCAGCTTTTTGCCCATGGCGATCTTCTCCGATGAAATTTCCCGCTCACAGCAGTATCAACACAATCCTCAAGGCTGCCGAATGCTGCGGGAAGACCTGTCTGCGAGTAACAGTAGTTGGCGAATTTGGTGGAATCGGTCATGGCGGCACGAAAGTTCCATGATTCCCGGGGGTACTGAAGGGGGCAACCATCGGTAAAAACGGTTACTCCCGCATCGTCCAGTTGCCCCAAAATTCCGCTTCCTTGCATCCAGGCGTAGACGGATCGGCTTGTATAGACCCAGAAAGCTACCGAGCTGTTGACTTTTTTCCCGTTCATCAATTGAGCTAATCGCATGAATTCGGCCGGAGAATAGTGGGGGCAGCCGGTGGTGATCCAATCGATATTCCCGCTCTTGCCGGTCTGCAGCCCACGTTCAGAGTCAGCGATCATTTCCGGAGTGACTTGTACTGTTTTTTTCGGGCGGCCCCCATGGAAACACATCTCCTGGGTTTGAGCTTCGGGGGTGATTCCTATGAGATGACAAAGTCCCACGGCGCCTGAAGAGGCGGCACCGGCAAAAAATCCCTTGAGATTGTCAAAGGTCACAAGGGAGGGTATCCCCGAGACCGCCGCAACTTGATCGCCTGCAATTTCACCAACAAGATACCCCAGGAGTGGATAGATTGCGTCATTCTGAAACATGGAGGACGTGAACCCTTCAAGTTCAATCAATACCTTGGCCACTCTATTCCTGGTGAGATGAAGACCGAACTTGGGGACTTTCCCGACAATAGCGGCACAGATGTCCATGAGGTCGGCATACCGATTTGTTCTCGCTCCGATGACCGAGTTGGCAAAAGCAATGGCATTGGATTCGCCCCAGGCGATCTGTTCTCCAAACCGCGGAATAATGCCCTGCTGATAAGGAGCGCAGGTCCAGGTGGGAGTGGCTTGCATCTTCAAATAGGCTTCAGCCAAACGTTGGTGTTTTGGGAAAATGGCAGGTGGTACTTTCATATCTTTCCAGCGTACAAGATCTATAGCGCTTGGGTTGAGGGAAGTGGGGACGTTCACCCGTGCGCCCAGGCGGGCAAGTTTTTCTGCAAACTCGAGTCCTGCATCCACCATATACAATGTTGCATCGATATGGACTTGAGAGACGGGCATCATGCTTTCCGCACCGAAAAGCTCGCCAAGGTCAGCCAAAATGGACATGGCGAGGCGAGCAGCTTCTCCCTTGTTGCCGTCAAGAATTAACTTTTCTTCATCCGTCAAATGCATGTAAGGCCATTCCCTTTTGTTGTTGTGTGGCTCTTGATGTCACGGAGATCCTGCCAGTTGGCGGACAAGATGAAACATGGAGATCCGTGATCCACCATCTATAGTCAATTCCTCCCCGGTAAGATAGGCAGCCTCGTCAGACGCGAGGAAAACCGCAGCAGCGCCGATTTCTTCGGGTTTGCCATGTCTTCCCAAAGGTACCGCACGATTACGGGCGTCCAGCAGTTTTTCGTTCGGATATGCTTGACGCTGTAAAGGTGTCATTACCGGGCCCGGGCTGATAGCATTCACCCGAATATGATATTTGGCCCATTCAATGGCCAACAATTTCGTTAATCCAATAACCGCGGCCTTGCTGGGCGTGTAGCATGCCCCATTGATCTCCGGCAGATGAGCAGATATTGAGGCAACATTAATGATGGTTCCGCCGGATTTCCTTGCAATGATGTGTTTGCCCACGGCCTGGCAGCAGAGAAAGACTGATTTGAAATTTACCGCCATGACCCGATCCCAGTCTTCCTCCCGCACCTCTTCAATGGGACTTGGAATAAATATACCCGCATTGTTGACGAGGATATCGATTTTTCCAAACGCCCGTAACGAGCTTTTAACAAGTTGGTCTACCTTTTCACGGCGGGAGACGTCACACTGGAAAACCAGGGACCGTCGCCCCATTTCCTCAATTTTGTGTGCAACATTTTGGGCTGCGTCGGAATCTTTGTGGTAATTAACGACAACGTCTGCACCTGCCTGGGCCAGGCTTAAGGCTATAGCACTGCCAATGCCCCGGCTCGCCCCGGTGACAATAGCTATTCTATTTTTCAGTCGCATACGTTCACCCATACTGGTTGACCCTACCGGCGCACCTCTGTCTTTCGAACAAAGGAATCTCAGAAGCCCTGGTGCTCATTCCTGCTGATAATCTCTTCCTGATGGTAGACGTCCAGGTCCACAAAATAATCACTGTACCCTGCCACCCTGACCAGCAGATCACGGTATTCTTCCGGGTGCGTCTGGGCGCTGCGGAGGGTCTTGGTATCTACTATATTAAATTGGATATGGTGCCCGTTCAGTTTGAAATAGGTCCGAATGAGGTGCGCCAGTTTCTCAAGATCCTCTTCTTTCTCTAGAACGCTTGGCAGAAAACGCTGGTTGAGAAGAGTTCCGCCTGATTTGATTTGGTCCATTTTTCCCAGTGACTTGATGACCGCGGTGGGTCCATTGCGATCAGCTCCCTGGGAAGGTGATGTGCCGTCGGATTCAGGGAGCCCGGAGAATCTCCCGTTTGCCGAGGCCCCAAGTTTCTTACCGAAATAGATGTGGCATGTTGTGGAAAGCATGTTGAGATGATATTCGCCGTTCTTGGTATTATGTTTTCCATCGATCTCCGTGAACAGGGATCCATATGCTCTCTGCATGATACTATCGGCACTATCGTCGTCGTTGCCAAAAAAAGGAGTCTTGTTCTTCAGCCTGAGTCGTAGAGCCTCTTCTCCTTCGAAATTATTGGAGAGGGCGTTCAAGAGGTGATCCATTGTGACGGCCTTGTCTTCAAATACATGCTTTTTAACGGCCGACAGACTATCCGTTACTGTCCCTATGCCACAGCATTGAATGTAGTTAGTGTTGTACCTCGGCCCGGCGTCATAATAGTCTTTGCCCTTGGCGATGCAGTCAGCGATGACCACCGACAGAAAGGGGGCGGGGGCGTTTTCTGCAAATGCCCTTTCGATATAATTGTTGACCCGAATTTTCAGGTCCACGATATATGCAAGCTGTCTTTCAAAGGCTGCGTAGAGTGCATCGAAGTTCTCAAATGACCGTGGATCCCCGCTCTGAATTCCTACGATTTCTCCGCTCAGAGGGTCAACACCGTTGTTGAGAGTGATTTCCAGTATCTTTGGAACGTTGAGGTACCCGGTCAGCACATATGCTTCCTTTCCAAATGCACCGGTTTCAATACATCCGCTGCACCCCCCTTCACGGGCATCTTCGGCCGTCTTTCCTGCTCGTATTTGCTCCATGACAACCTCATCGGCGTTAAAAACAGAAGGATACCCATACCCTTTCTGAATGACACGGCAGGCGGCCTTGAGAAACTGATTTGGGGTCTTATTACTGATCTGCACGTTGTTTTGGGGCTGCAGGAGATGTAATTCATCTATAACCTCGAGAATCAGGTACGAAAGTTCATTCACGCCATCAGAACCATCAGAGAGGAGACCTCCAAGATTGATATTTGTGAAGTCATTATACGTGCCGCTTTCTGCAGCCGTAACCCCGACCTTGGGAGGTGCGGGATGGTTGTTTACCTTAATCCAAAAACAGCTGATGAGTTCTTTGGCCGTTTCCCGATCGATTGTTCCTTCTTCCAGGCCTTTTTTGTAGAAAGGATAGAGATGTTGATCCAGATGCCCGGGGTTCATGGCATCCCATCCGTTCAGCTCCGTAATGGTGCCGAGATGCACGAACCAATACATCTGAAGGGCCTCCCACAAGTCCCTTGGACCGTTGGCAGGGATCCACCGGCAGATTGCCGCAATCTTTGTGAGTTCCATTCTTCTTTCGGCATCTGCTTCGTCAGCCGCCATTTTTTCAGCCAGATCGGCATGGCGCTCTGCAAATATGATAGCTGCATCGCAGGCGATGTCCATGGCTTTCAGTTCCTCGGCCTTCTTGGCGGCCTCCGGATCTGTCAAGAAGTCGAGGGAGGAGAGGCTCTCTGCAATTTCTCTTTTAAAATCAAGCATGCCTTTTTGGTAAATGGTGCCGTCAAGGGTAGTGTGACCAGGGGCACGTTGTTCCATGAATTCGGTAAAAAGACCTGCGTGGTAAGCGGATTCCCAGGCATCAGGAACATGCCGGAAAATACGGTTACGCATTGATCTTCCTTCCCAGAATGGAATGACTTTTTCCTCATAGGTCTTGATGTCTTCTTCAGAGATTCTATATCTCGTCATAAGCCTGCTGTTCAAAATCCTGAAGTCCTTCGCCGTGTGGCAGGTCAGTTCCGGGAATGTGGGAACAGCCTTTGGAAAAGGCCCACGCTCTCCAACGATCAATTCATCATTTCCAATATAAATGGTTTTGCTCTCACAGAGATGCTTGAAAGTGAGAGCGCGAAGGACAGGGGTCGAGTATTTGCCCATGTTTTCTTCGTAGAATTCGGTTTCGAGGAGTGCTCTTTCAATGGATATGCATGGTTCGGCCTCAAAACTCGCCTTTTTTAACTTTTCTATTCTTGTATTCAACGTGGTTATCCTCCTAATTTGATCTCCAAACCTGTTCTTGCGAGCCTCCGCGACATGGCTTCTCTATGTGATTCGCCAGGAGTTTGGAGGCCGTTGAAGTAGTAGTTCATGCCGAGTTTTTCATATTTATTTCTGGCAGCGTCATGGTACGGCAGAATATGAATATTACGGATATTGGGAAGCTTTTCAACAAAAGTAGCTGTTTGCTCAATATTCCTTTCGTCATCATTGATTCCGGGGATCATGGGTATGCGGATGGAAATATTCGCCCCTTCTTTCGCTAGATGAGTGAGGTTTGAAAGGATCTTTTCGTTTGAAACGCCAGTAAAGCGCTTGTGTTTTTCAGGATCCATCAGCTTGAGGTCAAAGAGAAAAAAATCTGTCTTTTCAGCGACCGCCATGACGGTATCCGTATCTGCATATCCTGATGTGTCTACGGTGCGATGGATTCCTCTTCTCCCACAGGCCTCAAGCAGTTGCAAAAGAAATGCAGGTTGGAGCAGCGGTTCTCCTCCGGAAAAGGTCACCCCGCCACCGGACTCATCGAAGAAAGGCATATCTTTTTCGATCAATTCCATTATGCGGGTGGCTTCTTGGGTTTGTCCAATGAATTCTCGTGCCTCTGCCGGGCAGACTTCCGCGCAAGTCCCACATAGTTTGCAGAGAGAAGAATGGGTCTTTATCCCCTCCGGCGTGAGGGAAATGGCGTCATTCGGGCAGGCAGAGACGCATTCACCACACCCGATACACAAATCCCTGCGATAGACCAGGTGCGGCCTGCTGGAGATACCCTCCGGATTGTGACACCACCCACATGAGAGGGGACATCCCTTCAGAAAGACAGTTGTTCTGATTCCAGGTCCGTCATGAATTGCGTATTTCTTAATATTGAAAATGATCCCTTTATCACCAGTCATCGATGAAAAGCCAACTCCCCTTTTCCGTCACGACGCGGACGTTTGTCGCGCGGGGCATTTGCCCGCCTGCGCAGAAAGCTACGCGATTGCGCGTGAGGCTCCACTATTTTTGTTGGTTAAGAGATTGGAAAAGTTCCAGGACTTCCTCATATGTCCGCAGTTGCGTTTCCTTCCTGTCTCGGAATTTTGTCTCAATCTTTTCTTCTTTGATAGTTCGCTTACTGATCGTCAGGCGTATTGGGATTCCCAGGAGATCCGCGTCTTCAAATTTTTCTCCCGCGCGTATGTCCCTGTCATCAAATAGAATTTCAACATTATCATCGATCAGCTTTTGATACAGATTTTCAGCCTCGCTCCTTACCTCTTGATTTTCGAGATTCAGGGCAACCAGGTGGCCCTGGAAAGGCGCAACAGGTGGAGGCCAAATGATCCCAAACTCGTCATGGCTCTGATCAATAATAGCAGCAGCCATCCTGCTTACCCCGAGAGAGTAATGGCATATCATCAGAGGTTGGGACTTTCCCTGGTTATCGATGTAAGTGGGATGGGTTTGAATATTTCTCAAGTCTCCCGGCTTCTCCATGACCAGGCGCCCAACGGAAATGCCATATGCTTCCTTTAAGACGCCTTTTTCACATCGAGGGCAAAACTCTCCTCCCTTGGCTAGCTTAAAATCACTAAACACCGGCAGGGGAAAATCTCGCCCGAAATTTGCATTGATAATATGGTAATCCGTTCGATTGGCCCCACACTCAAAATTGACCCTGTCCTTGGTGTAATGATCGGCAATTACAGCCACCTCGGGAGGCAGACCGATAGGACCTGCATATCCCACTTCTGCGCCGGTAATTTCTTTTATGACTCCGGATGAGGCTAGTGAGAGTGTTTTGCAACCCAGGAATCTTTTTACCTTGGCCTCATTTACCCCGCAGTCTCCTCGGACCATAACCGCAACTACCTTGTCGTCAGCTTGGAATAAAAGCGTTTTGGTGGTCTTCCATACAGGGATGTTGAGAAATTCTGCCAGAGGTTCAACTCCTATCAATCCCTTTCCATAAACCTCTTGCATTTCCATGGGATTTTCACTGTCGTCTTGGGGATAAACCTGAAGACGCGATTCTGATTTCTGCCGGGTTGCTGCATAATTGCAGGTATCGCAGGAAAGGAATATGTCTTCGCCGGCGTCGGTAGTTATGATGAACTCATGGCATCCCTCATCTCGAGATGATTCCGCATCAGCTTCCACAAACTTGTGCTGGACACCAACCCGGTTCAATATATGCTGGTAGGCATTACATATTTCAGAATATGAAGCTTCTTGCGCTGTCTGGTCAATATCAAAGCTATATGCATCAGCGGCAATGAATTCTCTCGCCCTGATTAATCCAAAACGCGGTCGGTTTTCGTCGTGGAATTTTGTGGCAATTTGAAAAAGTCTCTTCGGCAACTGTTTGTAGGACGATATCTCTTTTCCCACAAGATCAGCAACGAAAGTTGTATAAGATTGGCCCAAATAGAGCCTGCTTTCCTTGGAGCCCTTGAACTCGAAGATCCCCTCGAAAAGATCATATGAGTAAGGCGTTTCAGGTTGGGTGAAGAAAGAGCCTGGCTGAAGAAGGGGCAGCAAGAACTCCTCAAAATCAGCTGTGATCATTTCCTCTCTCGCAATGTGGAAAATCTTGTTGAGAGAACGGAGGAAAAACGGCATATAGGCATAGATGCCGGCCGATACTTGCTTGATATACCCTCCTCGGAGCAAGAGTCGATATGCTTCGGTTTGAGCGTCTTTCGGTATCTCTCTGAGCGTTTTTCCAAAGTGTCTTGATAATCTCATGGCGTAAGAATAGAAATATCCTCTTTTGAGTTGATGGTGATGGTAATCTCTTTGTATTCTTGTTCTTATCAAGAAAACAAAGTATAGAAAAATGGCGCGCAGGTGTCAATGAAGAGAGTTGACAGGAAGCAGAAGAATGTCCTGATCCGGGAACAGATAGGATCAAAGATTCTATGAACAAACAGAAGCAGATTGAAAAAGCCCTAAGCAGTTTTTTCCGGGATTATGTGTCATCCCTTGCGCGGATATTGAACGCTGCGGTCGAGAAAGGCGGGATATCCTATTAGGAGATCGACGGCCTTATCGCACCCGGAGAAGATATCGAAGAAGTATTGCTTTTGGGCTATGATTGGAGGATACTGCTACCCGTACGGAGTTTCAAAAGCATGGAGTGGGGAGATCGGGTCTTGATGCCCATACCGGGAGAGATATATGAGCTCCCCAATGTTTTCAGAATCCATCCTTTTTTCCCCGGCATCAAGATTGACGCAGCATTTTTTGTTCACAAAATCAGTTGCATAAACAGTGCAAAAATGGAAATGAGAGAATCATGAATTCTTCTGCATCAACTGAAAAGCCTGGCAAAGGCAAAGGACGGGACGGGACGGCAAAGAAACGGGTGGATCAGGATCATGGAGAGTATCGTTTGAAGCCCATCGGATTTATTCGAACGCCCTATGTGGATAGTGCTCCCTATCAGCCTTTAGCAAATGATAAAGGGGAGTTTCGTCTCTGTGTTGATCCTTCGTATGCGGAGGGTTTGAAGGACCTGGACCGGTTTCGTTATATTTATGTCCTCTATTTGATCCACCGGGTAAATAGGAAGCCTTCCATGTCTGTGACGCCTCCCTGGACCCCGGGGAAAAAGGTGGGGCTTTTTTCCAGCCGATCGCCGGTACGTCCCAATCCACTGGGCCTGAGCATTGTTGAGGTCAAGCGAGTCGTGGACAATGAAGTCTTCACCTCTGGCCTGGATGCCTTTGACGGGACGCCCCTGCTGGATATCAAGCCGTATATCAAAGACCTTGACAGCAAGGAGGATGCGAATTCCGGATGGCTGGAAGATCTTGAAGATCGGGAACACCTGATGCTGCACATTAAGGGTATTCCCCATGATTATTGATAAAGACAGGCATAAGGCTAAAGGTTAAAGGCGAAAGGCAAAAGAGGAAAGATAATATTTTATCTGAAACCGCTTGGAGCAGCTAACCGGCAAACGGGCTCAACCGGTAAAACGGGCGAAACAGAGCTTGATTGACGCAAAGGAGAAAACAGTATGGGAAAATCCGGGAGACACCTGGAAACCAAGTTGATTCATGCCGGCGATCTGGAAATACCGATCGAAGGGGCGGTCTGCATGCCCGTTTTCCAGTCATCAACGTTTTTATATACCGGGGCAGGGAGCTACCATGACCTGAGATATATCCGTCTCAATAACACGCCCAATCATTTGGCGCTCCACCGAAAACTGGCGGCCCTGGAAAATGGAGAGGATGCATTGGTAACGGCCAGCGGTATGGCCGCCATTTCTGTTGTATTCCTGGCGCTTCTTTCCCCCGGAGATCATTTTCTGGTGCAGGAATGCCTGTATGGAGGGACACACGGCCTCATCACAAAAGATCTGGCCTCCCTGGGAATTTCCTTTGATTTCTTTGATGGTGATCATCCTGATTCATGGGAAAGCCTCCTGCGGCCTGAAACCAGGATGATTTACGTGGAGACCATGACCAACCCGCTGCTTGGTGTAGCGGATTTGAAGGCAGTCACGGACTTTGCAAAGACCCATGGGCTTATTTCCGTCATTGACAACACCTTCGCGAGCCCGGTCAACTTCAGGCCGCCGGAGTGGGGCTATGATCTGTCACTACACAGTTGTACCAAGTACCTCAACGGTCATTCCGATATTGTGGCGGGCGCTGTTATCGGGCGGGCTGAACTGGTTGAAAAGATTACCCACACAATGAACCACCTGGGGGGATCACTCGACCCTCACGCGTGTTTTCTGCTCGACCGTGGACTCAAAACTTTGGCGGTCCGCATGAGATACCAGAATGAGAGCGCGCTTAGAATTGCCCGTTTCCTGGAAGCGCACTCGAAAATCGAGAAGGTAAACTACCCCGGACTTGAAAGCCATCGCGGACATGAGCGGGCGCGTGATTTGTTCGACGGGTTCAGCGGCATGCTGAGCTTTGAACTGGCAGGTGATCTAAAAGCCACGGACCGTTTTCTGGAGAACGTTCAAATCCCGTTCGTGGCTCCCAGCCTCGGAGGAGTGGAAAGTCTGATTACCCGGCCTGCAACTACCTCCCATTCGGGCCTCACACCCGAGGAACGGCAAGCGTTTGGAATATCAGACACCCTGATCAGGTTTTCTGCGGGGCTCGAAGCTACCGATGACCTGATTGAGGACTTCGATCAGGCCCTGAAAAAGTAGTGTATCCAAGGAGGTGAATGTGCCGGTCGGGAGGAGAAAGCAACTGCTTCGGAACCCGCACATGGTTCAATGTCAAATGTCAAAGCCCCAATGATAAATCAATTTCAAGGCTCAAATGTCAAAGAGAGATTTTTCGCCTCAATCCGTCGGGGCAGGTGATGGATTCATACATCCGGATTTTAGGAATTGGTCATTTGGCATTGGTCATTCATTTGAGATTTGGATTTTGTCATTTGGATTTTACCTGCATATTGCGATTTCCAAACAATTACACATGATCCGATTGCCTGATCTGTAGGCTCGCATGGCACGAGTTATTGCTCTTCAATGACTTTGGTGTCTTCCGGCACCTGCAATTTGAAAAATTTTTTTTTAAAAGGACCGGCGGCCTTCAATCCCTCTATGTTGAAGCGGGTGACGCTGCCGAGGAGATTATGAATTTCCAGACCCTTGATATCGAGTTCCCGAGAAAATGAGACCACCAGGTAGTCCACCTGTTCCCATGGGGGATAGGGGGTGAGCTTCAATTGAAGTGAACTGTCTTTGGCAGGTTCCAGGAGCTCCATGTGGAACCGTTTTTCTGCCTGGTCCAGGCCCCGGAACAGGTCTCTCAGGACGGTCAGCTCTTTGCCGAACTTTTCAGCCGGGTACTTGTAGAGGATCTTCTTGTCCGGAAGATACCACAGGAGGACCGTGCCGTCCGAGACCAGAATTTCATGGTGGGGCGTTTTCTGTTCCATCCGAATAGAGAGAGGGAACTGAAAAAAAAGCATCCCTGTTGCCAGGTCCCCGCTCGTCTGCATGCCCATCATTGACATCGAGCGGGTGATCACGTCACGCGTATAAGAAGCGCTTGCTGCCTCCAAGTGGTGGTATTTTTCCTGTATCTTTGCCATCAAGGAACTTACATCTTCCCCCGCCAAGGCAGAAACCGGCAAGGAGAGAAGAACGATCAGGAAGAGAAGGTATATTGCTCGCCGCATATCAACTTCCTTTCCGCCCGTAAACTTCTCTCGGGCGCACGCCGTCAGAGGGGCCGACGATTCCCTCCCTTTCCATGAGTTCAATCATCCGTGCGGCCCGGTTGTATCCCACGCGGAGTCTCCGCTGGATCATGGAAATGGAGGCCTGCCCCGTCTGCATGACAACCTCTATGGCCTGATCGTATTTTTCATCTTTTTCCAGTTCGGCCGCGTCAGTGCCATCGTCTTCGGAAACAGAGAGGATGGTCTCGTCGTAGTCCGGTTTTTTCTGTTTCCGCAGAAAGTCGGTTACCCCTTTGATCTCATCTTCTGAGACGAACGCCCCATGGATCCGGATGACACGGCCTACCCCCGGAGGCATGAAGAGCATATCACCTTCTCCCAGCAGGTGTTCCGCGCCGATGGCATCCAGGATGGTCCTGGAATCCACCTTGGAAGAGACCTGGAATGAAATCCGCGTGGGAAAATTGGCCTTGATAATGCCGGTCAGGACGTCAACGGAAGGCCGCTGGGTGGCGATGATCAGGTGGATGCCTGCGGCCCGTGCCATCTGGGCGAGACGAGTGATGGCCTCCTCTACTTCCCTTGAAGATACCATCATAAGGTCAGCCAGTTCGTCGATCACGAGGATAATGTAGGGCAGGGGTTTTCTGTCAAATTCGCCGTTATCGGGGGCAGGGGGTTTCACCCCTTTCTGGATTTTGCGATTATAGGCCTCAATGTTCCGTACACCCAGCTCCGACAGGAGCATGTAGCGTCTCTCCATTTCCTGCACGGCCCAGCGGAGCGCCTTTGTGGCCTCTTTGGGTTTGATAACAACCGGGTGAAGCAGGTGCGGGATATCGCGATAAATGGAGAGTTCGATTCGCTTGGGATCAATCATCAGAAAACGGACCATCTCAGGAGAGACCTTGAAAAGCAAACTGTTGATCATGGTGTTGATGGAGACACTTTTCCCCGTGCCCGTGGCTCCAGCCACCAGGAGATGGGGCATCCTGCTCAAGTCGGTGATCACGGGGGACCCTGTGATATCCTTGCCCAGGGCAATGGGGAGCTTGAAGCTGGATTCCTGGTAGGCAGAGCTGGAGAGGATCTGTTTCAGGTAGACCATCTCCCGCTGGTTGTTGGGTATTTCGATGCCGATGGCCGCTTTCCCGGGGATGGGGGCGACGATGCGAATGCTGGACGCCCTGAGGGTAAGAGCGAGGTCGTCGGCCAAAGAAGCTACCTTGCTGATCTTCACGCCGGGAGCCGGTTTGAATTCGTACATGGTGATAACGGGCCCGGGCAGGATTTCCACCACTTCTCCCTGCACCCCAAAATCGGCGAGTTTTTTCTCGAGGCGCCGGGCGTTCATTTCCAGACTTTCCTTTTGAATACTCTTGCTTTTGCCTTCCGGGGGGTCATCCAGAAGGTCGAGAGAAGGAAGCTCGAAGTGCCCGTCCAGGTTCATGAAGGAAAAAGCCTTCTGCACGGGTTTTTTCTTGGGTTCGGGAACCGGGTCTGAAATGGTGACCCTTGGTGCCGGCCTCGTCCGTTGCCTTGCTACGCTGGTCCTTCTGGCCCGCTTTTTCCGCTCGCGGCGCTTTTGAAAAAGAGTCTGGAGTTGTCTGATAAAGATTGAAACCCAGGTGAAGAGGGTCGAAAAAAGCCATCCGAGCGAAAGTTTTGTACAGAACATCAGAGAGACAACAAAAAGGGCGACAAGGCAGATCAGGGCACCGTAATGATTCAACAGTTCTACGGAAAACCCGGCCAAGTACAACCCCACCAAACCGCCGGCAATAACATGGCCTTCCCTGAAGCGAACAACATCAGGAAATTCAATATTCAGGATGCCGCAACAGGTCAGGATCAGGACGAAAGCGGCTATGACATTGATGACGGGAGAAGAAAGGGGGCGGCCTTTAAAGGAGAGGAGAGCGAGCACAACACCAATAATTGCAAGCCAGAAGGAGGAAAAGCCGATGAGGAAGAGGAGGCCGCCCGCGATGTGGGCGCCCACAGTGCCGAACAGGTTCTGTGATTTCCCGAGCGGTCCGGTGACATTCCACAAGAGCTTGTCCGCCGGGTGATAGGAGAGAAGACTCCCAGCCACCAGTATGGCCAGCAGCAGGAAAACAAGCCCCCGTATCTCTCTCCGGATGGGCTGCAAATCCTTTGCAGGTTTTTTTTTGGTCTCTTTTTTGGTCAATATCTTCCTCGGCTTTCTCTAAACATCTCTTGGCTCATCCGACCGAAGCCTGCTTCAGGCTATGCTCCTTTTTCTCCGATTCCAAGTCTCCCGGGCTGCTCTTTTAAGTGACTTACCAGCGTGGGATACCTACCCCCTCCGCATTCTCGACTACGTCGAGCTGCGGGTTCCCCCACTGATAAGTCACGAAAAGAGGAAGCCCTCCCACCGGTCACTCTGAAAAAAGAGCATATCCTGTTTGAGCTCTTATGAGTTTTTGCGTTTCAACATGCGCAAAATCCAAATGAACCATTTCCTTTGAGCCCTGCGTCTTTACCCTTTAGCCTTTAGCGTTTTGCCTTTTGCCTCACACCGTGACGATCAGGGGGAGAATCAAGGGTCTTCGTTCAATAACATTGTAAAAGAACTTCTTCAAGCGTCTTTCTATTTCCGACTCCACGTCGAGCCAGTCCACGGGCGGGGCCTGCACAAGTTCATCAATTATTTCAAGAACCACGCACTTGGCATCCTCCAGAATAAAACGGCCCTGATCTTCGAACACAAATCCCCGGGAGATGATGTCAGGACCGTAAATGGTATTCCCTGTTTTTTCGTCCACGTTCAGGAGCACGATGACCATGCCGTGTTCACTGAGCCGGCGCCGGTCACGAAGGACCATGTCACCAACATCGCCGACCCCTTTCCCGTCCACAAACACTCGCCCGCTTTGCACCTGTTTTCCCAAGAAGGCCCTGCCGCCTTCAAAACAGATTTCAACGCCGTCTTCCGCCAGCAGTGCACGCTCAGGTGGTATTCCCATTTCCTTTGCCAGTTGGAGGTGCCGCATGAGATGACGGCACTCTCCGTGGATGGGAATGAAAAATTCGGGCTTCACGAGGCTGAGCATGAGTTTCAATTCTTCCCTGTTGGCATGTCCGGAGGTATGAATGGCCGAGACCTTTTCGTACACCACCTCGGCTCCCATGCGATAGAGGCTGTTGATGATGGTCGCGATGGCCTTTTCATTCCCGGGGATGAACTTGGAAGAAAGGATCACCGTGTCACCGGGTTTGATCTTGATGTTCTTGTGCCGCCCCTGGGCCATCCGGGTGAGGGCGGACATGGGTTCTCCCTGGCTTCCTGTGGTGATGATCGCGACCTGTTGGTCCTGATACTGCCCTATCTGCCGCTCGCTTATTTCCACGTCCTCCGGAAAGTGAATAAAGCCTTCTCGCCGCGCGATATTCACATTGGTGATCATGCTTTTCCCGTTGAAAACCACCTTCCGGCCGCACTCGATGGCAAGGTTGATGATCTGTTGTATCCTGGAAATATTGGACGCGAACATGGCCACGATGATCCGTCCATCGCAATTGCCAATAATATCCGCCAGGGTCTTGCGGACCTCACTTTCACTCAGGGTAAACCCGTCCTTTTCCGCATTCGTAGAGTCGGAAAAGAATGCCAGGACACCTTCTTCACCATAGTGGGCAAACCGGGGAAGATCAGTGAGGAGACCATCAACGGGCGTGGGATCGATCTTGAAATCGCCGGAATGGATAAGGATGCCTTCAGGGGTACGGATGGCAAGCCCCAACCCGTCTATTATGCTGTGGTTCACGTGGATAAATTCGATCTCAAAGGGGCCGAAGGTGCGTTTTTCTCCGGCATCGACCCTTCTCAGTTCTGCCGCCTCAAGGAGCCGGTGCTCTTTGAGCTTTTCTTTCAAGAGTTCCAAGGTAAACCTGGACCCGTACACGGGGACGGCGAACTCCCTGAGGAAAAAGGGCATGGCCCCGATATGATCTTCATGACCATGGGTCAGGATGACCCACTTGACTCGTTCCCTGTTCTCCCGGAGATACTCAAAGTCAGGGATCACCAGGTCAACGCCGGGCATGTATTCATCAGGGAACATCAGCCCCGCATCCACCACGAGGATGTCATCTTCGTGCTCAATAGCCATCATGTTCAGTCCTATTTCCCCGACCCCGCCAAGGGGGATTATTTTTACCATTTGAAACTGGCTCCCTCTAAATTAAGATTCTTCGATTTTGCTCTCAATTCCAACAGACTCCTCCCTTTTTTCTTACCGAAACGCAAGGAACAAGTCTATAAGCGTAATTATATTGAATTAACAGGAGATTAGCGCATTTGCACTCTTTCGTCAACAAGGAAATGATCGCCGGCTTTCTGTTGCACCCACGACACCATCCGCCTACAGCCTACTCCGCTTCCGGTGACAAACACCCTTGATTTCTGCTGGCTCATTGTGCTACTTTTCCGGCTGAGTCATGATTTCAGGCATTTCATGAATTCAGTGGAGCTTGTCCAAGCCGTTAATCCAATTTACTCAACAGAAGGGGGAAACCTGACATGGCGAGCATTAATAAGGTGATACTGATCGGGAATCTGGGAGCGGATCCGGAGGTGCGGTATACCCCCAGCGGCAAGGCGGTGGCTAATTTCCGTATTGCCACCACCGAACAGTGGAAAAACAAGGAAGGGAGCAATGAAGAGCGGACCGAATGGCACCGCATTGTTGCATGGGGCCGCCTGGGTGAAATCTGTGGTGAATATCTTCACAAGGGAAAGCAGGTGTACATAGAGGGGAAATTGCAGACGCGGTCGTGGGAAGATCGGGACGGAAACAAGCGGTTTACGACTGAAATAGTCGCGCAGACCATGCAGATGCTCGGCCCCGCAGGAAAAGAGGGGAGGGCGAGCACTCCGGATGAAAGGTACCCGGTGGAGGAACCGGTTACCGTGCCGGAGGATGATATTCCATTTTAGGTGGAATCACTTTTCTCACGCCCGTCGCAGCGAAGATCCCGCTCTCGGGGCTCACTTCGTTCACTCGACTCAGAGCAATTAGCGAAAAAATTCGTTTTTGTTCTTAAAACTCTGTGGTCTCTGCGTCTCTCTGTGAGATAATGTTTTTGCTTTTTGTCTGTTTTTGTGGATGATCACTATTCAGCTATTACGCCTTATCATCGTGAGATTCGGTCTCATTATTTTCTTTTGGTTCCTGGATCTCTTTTTGGGCCTCGTTGGTTGCTTTTTTGAAGTTCTTTATACCTTTCCCGATGCCGCTGCCGATCTCGGGTAACTTCCCGGCCCCAAAGATGATCAGGATAATGATCAGGATAATGATCAATTCCGGCATTCCAATTCCAAACATGAGTATACCTCCGAAGTTTCCGGATGATTTTTCTGTCAAAGCCATCCGTCTGAATATGTCAAGAGTATCACCAGCAACGAACTGCGTCAAGCGAACTCGTGTCCATCCATAAATGAGATAGTTTGTTCGAGATCAAGTCGAAGATCCCGGACTTTGAGCATAACAACGGCACCGGGCAAAATAGCCATTTATGGATGGGCACGAACTCACGAAACCCGTGTTATCTGGTTACAACTTCCCGAACACTCTCCCCGAGGCGTCCAAGATTCATAACAACCTCGATGTTAGCCTCCTGCAGCGCCTTGATTTTGTCCGAGGCCTTACCCTGGCCTCCGGAAATAATGGCACCGGCATGCCCCATGCGTCGGCCGGGAGGAGCGGTCTGCCCGGCGATAAAGGCAATGACAGGCTTGGAAAACGAGTTCCCGATGTATTCTGCCGCCTCTTCTTCCGCCGTTCCACCGATCTCCCCGATGAGAACCACTGCTTGGGTATCCGGATCCTTTTCAAATTTTTCCAGGTGATCGATGAAACTGGTCCCGATGATCGGATCTCCACCGATGCCGATGCAGGTGGATTGTCCAAGTCCCTCCATGGTGATCTGGTGGACGACCTCATAGGTGAGGGTTCCGCTTCTAGAGATAACTCCTATCCCGCCGACACGATGGATGGGCCCGGGCATGATGCCCACCTTGGTCTTTCCGGGAGAGATGATTCCGGGGCAGTTTGGGCCGATCAATGTGATGTTTTTGTCTTTGAGAAAAGCGGCCACCTTTATCATATCCAGGGTAGGGATGCCTTCCGTGATACAGACGATGAGGGTGATGCCTGCCGCCGCCGCTTCAATGATGGCATCTGCGGCGAATGGTGGGGGTACAAAGATACAGGATACGTTGGCGCCTGCCCTTTCCACGGCCTCCAGCACCGTGTTGAATACCGGGATCCCTTCAGAGGCCATGCCCCCCTTTCCGGGGGTCACACCGGCAACAATCCTGGTACCGTATTCCAGCATCTGTTTTGTATGGAAACTTCCCTCTTTGCCGGTGATTCCCTGGACAACAACCTTGCTGTTCTCATTAACCAGTATGCTCATATGCAGCTCCGCATTCGCATTATTGTAAAGAAATAGCTCAACAACTCCAGATTAATTTATCACCGTTTTCCATTGCCTTTGCCGCAAAATTTCAAATGACAAAATCCAAATGATCAAATGTCCAATACGTCTTCCAGGATAAATATCTCGTTGTGATTTGGGGCTTTGACACTTATTTGACATTTGGCATTAACCACTTAATGCGTGAAGATCCTGGAATCAGTTCCGGAGTACATAAAATTTATACACAAGAAACATGAATCCATTATTCCACTTGCTTCGCAACCAGTTGAGCGGCTTCCGCCAGGTCTTTGGCCACCAGGAACTCGAGGTCTGATCCATTGAGAATTTCCCGCCCCTGCTCCACATTCGTCCCTTCCAGCCTGACAATCAGGGGAACGGTGATTTCATTTTTTCTGGCTGCCTCAATCACTCCCCTGGCCAGTACATCACAGCGAAGGATGCCCCCGAAAATATTGATCAATATGGCCTTGACTCGGCTGTCCTTGAGGATGATCTCAAATCCCTTGGTGATCATTTCCTCAGTGGCGCCGCCACCTACATCAAGAAAATTGGCGGGCTCGGCACCTGCCAGCTTGATGACATCCATAGTGGCCATCGCGAGACCGGCGCCATTCACCATGGCTCCGATATTCCCGTCGAGCCTGATGTAATTGAGGTTATATTCCCCGGCCATACGTTCGAGCGGATCTTTTTCGTTCGGATCATCGAGTGCCGCCAGGTCTTTCTGGCGAAAGAGGGCATTGTCATCAATGGTGATCTTGGCATCAAGTGCAACGACCTTCCCGTCCCTCGTGATTACCAGAGGGTTGATTTCCACCAGGGAACAGTCCAGGTCCAGGAAGAGGTTCGAGATTTTCAGCATGACGTTCGTCAGCCCGCGTATCACTCCCGGCTGCGGCACCGGGTCGAGGGAAAAAGCCAGGTTTCGCGCCTGATATCCCATCCAGCCGGTTCCGGGATTTATATGCTCCTTCAGGATGAGCTCGGGAGTGCTGGCCGCTACTTCCTCTATTTCCATTCCACCGGCATGGCTGAATATCATGGTTGGCGTGGCGGTGGACCGGTCCACGGTCATCCCGAGGTAAAGTTCCTTTTCTATATCCATGCCCTCTTCCAGGAGGACCTGATGGACGACAACTCCTTCCTGTGTGGTCTGCGGCGTCACTAACGGTGTTTTGCGCAAAATATCAACCGCGGAGACGGCCTCATCCAGGCTGTGGACGATCTTGACGCCCCCGCCTTTGCCCCGGCCCCCCGCATGCACCTGGGCCTTGACGACCCAAGGGGGTCCGGTTATGGTGTCCAGTGCCTCCTCGACTTCATCCGAAGAACGCACAAGACGTCCTGAAGGAACGGGGATGTCCATCTGCCTGAAGAGCTCTTTTGACTGGTATTCGTGTAATTTCATGTGATTATTTCCTCATGCACGGAGTAAAGAAGTATGTTTTTTGAGCGCTGGGGAAGCCCTCAGACACAGGCTGGTCTATATTCTTTTTCCCGGGAGATGTCAAGGCGGATTGTGTATAGAAGGCGTAAGGCGTAAGGCAAAAGGAAGCGAGGACCGTCCGTCTTCGACGGACTTGAGGGGGAAAGGCAGGACAAAGCAATTTTGAATGCTCAATTTTGAGTTTTGAATGAGGGAAAACAAGTGTCTCACGCGCGTCGAAGCAAAGCGGAGATCCCGCTGGAAGCGGGAGAGGCTAGGAGGCATAAGGCAAAAGAATAAAGGTTAAAGGAGAAAGGTAAATAGAAATTCTTATACTTCCGACTCATGACTTACTGCTTGAAAAAGGAGCACAGGAAATGTAGATTCTAAAGAAGGTAGTGCATGGTTTGAAGCGGGCGAAGAACATGGTTGGGATCGGGACCGGCGGTCCTGAAAGGGTGGTTTTTGTAATGATATGGAAACGGAAACGAATCGGGATAGCCTTGGGAGGAGGAGGAGCGAGGGGCCTGGCCCATATCGGCGTCTTCAGGGCCTTTGAGGAGGAATCAATCCCCATAGATGTTATTGCCGGCACCAGCATCGGGGCCCTTGTGGGCGCGGCATTTGCCAATGGTATATCTTCCCGCGAGATGGGTGAACTGGTGGATGGTTTCCTGGAGAGCCCGACATTTCAAGACTCGGCCCTCAAGTCCATAAAAGAGATGCAGGAAAGCAAGCACTTCAGCCTCACGCAGAAGATCCAGGCCTTTTTCAAAAACAGGATCATTCTTGCCCAGGCCATGTTTCGGCCCGGAATCCTTCACGCTGAAGATTTTCAGGCCATGATCGACTATTTCCTGCCCGATATAGAGATGAAGGAACTCAAAATTCCTTTTGTGGCCGTAGCAACAGACCTGGTCAGCGGGTATCCGGTCGCAATATCCGGCGGCTCTTTACGGAAGGCGGTTATGGCGAGTTGCGCGGTTCCCGGAGCAGTACCACCGGTGGCGGATGACGGCAGGTTGCTTTCTGATGGGGGCATTGTGAGTCTCGTGCCCACCTCGGTTGTCAGACAAATGGGGGCTGAGTTCGTGGTTGCGGTCACTGTGGGGAGCGAGATCGAGACAGCTGACGAAATGAAAACAGCCATGGACGTTTATGTGCGCGCAACAAATATCATGTCTTTCCATCTGGAGCAGGGAGATCTCAAAGAGGCAGACGCAGTGATCCGCCCCGATGTGGGCAACTTGCATTGGACAGATTTCTTGCTGGCAAGGGACCTGATCAGAGAAGGAGAAAAGGCGACTCGTGAGCACATGGTGGATGTAAAAAAGGCCCTGCCGTTTTTTAAACGCTGGACCTCCCGATCACCCGAAAACCGTGCAGATGAAAATCTTTCTTAAATTCACGCTTCTTGCCTCCATGGTTCTGGGGCTTCCCTTGCTTGGGGTCTTTCTCTCAGGCTCACCGGTGAAACCGTACCTCACTTTTCCTCCCAAGAGCGGAAATGTCCATCACCCCACCTTTTCCTGGATCGCTTTTATCTTTTATAGCGTGCTCATCGCGGGCATTCTGACCCCTTTTGTAGTTCGTGCCCTGAAAGAATCCGGGCGGAAGAGAAACGAAAGGCAGACTCGAACATTTCCGTGGTGGGGCTGGGCCGGCCTCATAGGAGGATTTCTTTTCTGGTTGCTGGCATGGACCCGCTTTCCCTGGTACAAACCATTTCAGCTCCATACCTTTACCCCCTTGTGGCTCTCCTATATTGTGGTGATGAACGGTTTGAGTTATCGGCGAAGCGGTCGCTGTCTCATGCTGGACCGTCCCATGTTTTTCATCGTGCTTTTTCCGGTGTCTGCGGCGTTCTGGTGGTTTTTTGAATACCTGAACCGCTTTGTGGAAAACTGGTCCTATGTGCAGGTTCCCATGAATGGGTGGTCGTATTTCTGGCGGGCAACGGTGCCGTTTTCAACGGTGCTGGCGGCTGTGCTGAGTGCCAAGGAGTGGATCGGCGGGATGGCATGGGTGAGCGATGGGTTCCGGGAGTGGGTCCGCATAGAGTTTCCCCGGCCGAGTGCCTGGGCGTGTGTGACCCTGGGCGCCGCGGGCCTGGGGCTGCTGGGCATCGGGGTGTGGCCAAACTATCTGTTCTCACTCCTCTGGGTTTCACCCCTCGTTATCCTCCTCTCCATTCAGGTCCTTTTCAGTGAGGAAAACATCTTTTCGGGCATTCCGCGAGGAGACTGGCGTGTGGTGGTATCTTCTTGTGCCGCCGCTCTTTTCTGCGGCTGGTTCTGGGAGATGTGGAACTACTGGAGTCTGGCCAAGTGGACGTACCACATTCCCTTTGTGCACCGCTTCCAGATATTCGAAATGCCGATCCTGGGATATGCGGGCTATCTTCCTTTCGGCCTGGAATGCGCACTCATCGGGGATTTGCTGGGACGGGCGCTCAACAGAAAACGGTCTATAAATCGCACTCTTCGGAAGGATGGAGACCCCCGTTGATCCTGAATTCTTCTCTCCCCAGGAGATCATGGAGATGGACGATGCCGTTAAGCCGGTTCCGGCGGTCGGTTATCACCAGATGGGTTATGCCATGCATTTCCATCATGGCCAGTGCTTCTGCCGCTGTTTGTTCCTGATCGATGGTCCTTGGAGAAGGGGACATGAGATCTTCGATCTTCATGTCATGCACCGATGAGTGGCGGAGCAGGGCCCTTCTCAGATCACCGTCTGTAATGATCCCAATCACCTGTTGATCATGGTCAACCACAAGGGTCGCCCCGATGCGCTTCGTGTTTATCTCTTCAATTGCCTCCCTTGTGCCGGACTCAACCGAGACAACCGGGATGTAGTCTCCCGTCAGCATCACCTCACTCACCTTAATGGAGAGGCGTTCCCCAAGACTCCCCCCGGGGTGAAACCGTTTGAAATCCTGCTGATTGAACCGGCGACGGTGGATCAGGGCCACTGCCAGGGCATCGCCCATGGCGAGGGCCGCAGTGGTGCTCGCGGTCGGGGCAAGCCCCATGGGGCATGCCTCCCGCTCCACGCCCACATCTATGACTACATGGCTGAGTTGTGCCATGGTTGAATCGGTGCGGCCGGTAAAGGAGATGATTCGAGCTCCCATATCCTTCATAAGCGGCAAGATGGTCTTGATTTCCAACGTCTCGCCGCTGTTGGACAGGGCAAGGACGATATCCCGGGAGGTGACCATGCCGAGATCGCCATGTATGGCCTCGGCCGGATGAAGAAAAAGGGAAGGAGTCCCCGTACTGTTCAGGGTAGCAGATATCTTCCTGGCAACCAGGCCTGATTTCCCCATGCCCGTAAGAATGACCCTGCCTTTTGCTTTCATGATCATGTCTACGGCCTGCTCAAACGCGGGGCCGATCCGATCCATGAGCGCAACAATACTCTGCGCCTCTATCTCGAGCACTTCCCTGGCGTTTTCAACCACCCTTGTCATTTGCTTTGTGACACTCCTTTGGAGATTTTATACTTTATTCTCTATCATTTCGGAACGCTCTTCTCAAGCATAACTTTTCCATAATCCTTTGT
Organism: uncultured Desulfobacteraceae bacterium; assembly: GCA_964548365.1. Lineage (GTDB taxonomy): Bacteria > Desulfobacterota > DSM-4660 > Desulfatiglandales > Desulfatiglandaceae > B46-G9. The sequence goes on from CAZJRD010000005.1 coordinate 110,145, forward strand.
GACTCTTTCGGTTCTTGCGTCCTTTGAAACTCAGTAATTCATAAAATCCCGAACAGGCTATGCCCTTTTTTCTTCGATTCCGAGTCTCCCGGGCTGGTATTTTCAGTGACTTATCCACGGGGGAGCATTGCCCCCTCCGCATTCCAGTCCTCAGGAAAAAACGCCCTGAGGACCTGGCTGCGGCTTCCCCCACAGATAAGTCACGAAAATACGAAGCCCTCCCAACAGTCACGAAGAAAAAAGAGCATAGCCTGTTTCATTTTTCCTTCAACCTCTTCACCACTTCCTGAGATTTCAACAGATCCGGAAGATCGGTCTCTCGCGCTAGACCGTATTTCTCACGGGCAGCAACTTTTTGACGATTTGGCTGGACTTCCGGGGGAAATTTCATTATAAAAAAAAAGTTCAGGTGCGTTCGCTTTTGCTTAATAGGGAACCCCGTGCAACTCGGGGACGGGCCCGCCGCTGTAATCCTGCTTTCTCCCTTGGGGAGAAGGGACCCTTTTGACAAGGAGGCTATTCTCTAACAGCCTCCTGATACGCCACTGCCGGACTAGCTTATAGCAGACGACAAGAAAATGCTTCAGACTATGAGCTGTCAGCTACAAGCTAAGAGCTAACCGTCGGGAAGGCTGTCAAAAGGGCAGGGAAGTCAGAAGACCTGCCTGAACAGACTGGATACCTTTCGTGGAGACAGGAATTCCTAGCGCAGGATCTTGAGGATAAAAACGGGATTTCCCCAGGTCGAGAACATCGGTCTGGGTTTTTTTTGGGAAAATCCAGTCCATTGATTCGCGAGTACGCTAACGCATTAGAACGGTGACCAAAATATGGTTTTTAGGAAAGGCAGGGGATCGGGGTTTTCCCGGAGCGGCGTCATGTCTCTCTGGAATCCCGCCACAGGCGGGAGAAGGGACGACATCCGCAGTGAGCGGGGCCATGGAGGGCGAAGAGAACGTAGCGGAGGGAATATGCCGGTTCCCTGCCGAAAAATCGTGCGAGCGTGTTTTGCCCTGGCATGGAGCCTTCTGGTGTTCGGCGCAGCCCCCTGTTTCGGGAGGGTTTTTCATGACGCTCTCGACCGGGCGGTGATCCTGCAGTCATCGCCCCGAAGAATTGTATCCCTGGCACCCAATATCACGGAGATTCTCTATTACCTGGGGCTTGGTGACCGTGTTGCGGGGGTGACCCGGTACAGCTACTATCCCCCGGAAGCCATGAAAAAGCCGAAAGTGGGAAGCTACATCAGGGTGAACGCGGAGAAGATCATTGAGCTCAAGCCGGACCTGGTCCTGGGAACAATGGACGGAAACAGCCGCAATGTGGTCGCATTGCTTGCACGTGCCGGAATCCAGGTCTATGTGGTCAATCCCAGGACGATCAGAGAGACCATATCCACGATCGCTGCCATTGCAGAGGTGTGCGGTATCGCTGCAAAAGGACGGAACCTGGTCGCGGCCCTGACCGAGCGTTTCGAGGAGGTGGTGAGAAAGACCAAAGGACTCAGGCGACCCAGAGTATTCCTTGAGATCAATCTAAAGCCAATAATGACGGTGAACAGGCATACTATACATAATGATGTGATCCGGTTGGCAGGAGGTATGAATATAGCTGCGGACCTCTTTCCAACCTACCCGAGGATAAACAGGGAAGAGGTCATCGCCTGTAACCCGGAAGTGATCATCATCTCTTCCATGGAACGGGGCGGGCGTTTTGAAAAGGCCCGGCAGGAATGGCTGCAATGGCCGAGCATTCCCGCGGTCAGGAACAGGAAAGTCTACCTGATTGATTCGGACCTTATTGACAGACCTTCTCCTCGTATCATCAGGGGGCTCGAGATTATGGCCGGGCTTATTCATCCTGAGGTGAAGTGGGATGGCGGCCGGAAAGCGGAAAACAATGACTCCAATTAACCGCCAAGAGGAGATGAGAATGGAGGCAAGGCCTCTCACGGGGGCGAAGGTTGTAAAGACATGCATGGTTCTCACAGTCCTCCTGGTCCTCACGGTTATTCTGGCAACAATGATTGGTACGGCCACAGTTACCTGGAGCCAGTTGTGGAATGTGCTCTTTGGGAATAGCGCGGCAACGGACCCTGCCAGACTCGTCATTTTTCGTATACGCCTCCCAAGGATTATCCTGGCAGGTCTCGTTGGATTTTCTCTCTCGCTCGGTGGAGTGGTCTTCCAGGCTCTCCTCAGGAATCCTCTTGCAGACCCGTTTATCCTGGGAGTATCCAGCGGGTCGGCTTTCGGCGCGGTGCTTGGCATTATGCTCGGTTTCGGTTTCACTTTCGGAATTCCCTCCCTGGCATTCGGGGGCGCCCTGCTCACCATGTACCTGGTACTCGTTCTCGGGCGGAAAAATATCGGGATGGAATCATCCACGATCATCCTGGCAGGGGTCATCATCAACGCGTTTTTCACGGCGGTCATCATGTTTTTTATCGCGACGGCCGTTGATGACAGGCTCCATACCATGCTCTTCTGGCTTTACGGTGACCTGAGCCAGAGCAGGTTTGGAGAGCTGGTAATCGCGGGCCCTGCGGTAGTTGTGGGCTTTGTCATTCTTTACTGCTTCGGGAAGCACCTGAACCTGATAACAGCAGGAGAAGAGGCAGCACTCCACCTGGGGGTGGACGTAGGCAAGGCGAAACTGATCTGTTTCCTGGTGGTTTCGCTCGTGGTCGGCCTGGTGGTTGCCTTTTCAGGACTCATTGGTTTTGTGGGCCTGGTCATCCCCCACCTGTGTCGAATGCTGTTTGGATCCGATCACCGGCTCCTGATGCCGACTTCGGCTTTGGGGGGAGCGATCTTCCTTATCGCGGCGGATACCCTCGCCAGGACCGTTATTTCACCTTCGGAGCTGCCCGTTGGGGTCATCACGGCATTTCTGGGTGCACCGTTTTTTATCTATCTTCTCAGAAAAAGGGGAAGTCGATGGACAGGGTCATGAACCTGGACCGGGTGGGATATCGCTATGGTTCCCACTGGGCGCTCCGCGGCGTATCCATGGAGATAGGCGCGGGAGAACTGGTGGGGATCCTCGGGCCCAACGGGTCCGGGAAAACCACGTTGCTCAAGGTCGCGGACAGAATTCTGGATGCCCATGAAGGAACTTTGTCGCTCAGGGGTCAGCCCATCCAGGCCTACAACAGGACCGCCCTTGCAAGGGAGATAGCCATGGTCCCCCAGGAAAATCACTTTCAGTTCGTTTTTTCCTGCCTGGAAGTGGTCCTTATGGGGCGTTTTGCGCACATGGGATTGTTCCAATTTGAAGGGGAGCGTGATATGGCAGTGGCGCTTGAGGCAATGGAAGCCGCCCACTGCGCGGATCTTGCTCAACGGCCGATCAATCAGCTGTCCGGGGGGGAAAAACAGCGGGTCCTGCTCGCACGGGCCCTTGCCCAGGAACCGGGGCTTGTATTGCTGGATGAACCGACTTCTTTTCTGGATCTTCGATTCAAAAAGGAAATTTTTGAGCTTCTCTCTTCCTTGAAAAAAGAACGGGGCCTCAGCCTAATGATTGTTTCCCATGATATTGATCTGTCTGCCCGGTACTGTGACAGGATTGTTCTCCTGGACAGGGGAAAAGTGTATGCGGAGGGCACCCCCGGGGAGGTCCTGACCGCGCGAAACGTGGAGGCGGTCTACGGGTGTCCGGTCTCCGTGGACAATAACCCTGCCACCGGCACCCCCCGGGTAAGCATCATCTAGTCTAGATGAAACACCTTCACCACTGGTGGAGGTCAAGGGGATAGGTTATACTAAGTGGTTAGGGAGAAAACCTTTTTTCCGTTCCAAGGCTCTGGGCTGGTCTTTTGAGTGACTTATCAGCGTGGGATAGCTACCCCCTCCGCATTCTCGACTTCGTCGAGCTGCGGGTTCCCCCACTGATAAGTCACGAAAAGACAGCGTCCTCTCACCGGTCACTTGAAAAGAGGCTTTCTCCCTCTGCCTCTCTCGGGGATGCTTCGGAATAGTTCTCGGTCGCCAGGGAGGGTATTCACAATGAAATCCAAATGTCTCAATGACAAATTACATTCCGCAGATTGACGCTGAGATTGTCACAAACAGCCATTTATGGATGGAAGCTAATTGATTCATTTGAAATTTGACATTGATTTGGAATTTGAGCTTTGGATTTTGGCATTGAACAGATGTCCACATATTGGCTTGTGCGACGTTTTTCGGGAAATTCGAACGCAAATCTTGGGTGCATAGTTCCATGAATGAAGGGGTAGAAACCATGATGAATCTGTTTGTAAAGGGCGGACCCGTGATGTATCCGCTCCTTGTATGTTCCATTATCGCCATGACCGTGGTGATTGAACGATTGCTGTTCTGGCTCAGGGAAGACACGAGGCGGGATCGGTCCCTGGTGGACCGCGTGCTCACTTTGTGCCAGAAAGGGGAGTGGGATGGCGTCAGGGAGATTGTATCCGTATCAAGGGATTACGTTATCAGGATCCTGGTCACGGGGATACTGCATCGCGAATTTTCCATGGTCAAGGCAATGGAATCGGCGGCGGCCGATGAAATGAAGCGCATGCGGCGATTCATGGCAGTCCTTGACACCATGATCACCGTGGCCCCGCTCCTAGGTATCTTCGGGACGGTCCTCGGTATTATCTCATCCTTTGATCTCCTGGGTACGGCGGGAATCGCCCACCCCCAAGCCGTCACCGCCGGTATCGCCCAGGCCCTGATTACCACTGCCGCCGGGCTCGCCATCGCCATCCTGTCGGTATTCCCCTATAATTATTTCAATACCCGGGTGGAAAACGCGGCGATGATCATTGAAAAGTATGCCACCAGCCTGGAGATCGTGTACGAAAAATTGAAACAGGACGACAGGGAGGGAGGTAGGCTGTAGGAATTTAGGCTGTAATATTGGAGTCTACAGCCTAAATCCTGCCTTGGATAAACCGAAAAATGACAAATGTCAAAGCTCAAATGCCAAGTGAAATCCAAATGCCTCAATGACAAAACGTATCCCGGTCACCTGTCTGCTGAAGCAACAGGCAACAGAGTAACCGAGAGCGATGCGAACTTCTCGTTCATTTGGTCATTTGATATTTGACATTCAATACGGTCGCCACAAAAATATTGTGCTCGTTTCGAACACAAATTTACTTATAAGGTGCTAAACAACCTGTATCGTTGTCATGAAAATATATCGACCACAACAGAAAAAGGCACGTATTGAGATGCTGCCCCTCATTGACATCGTCTTTCTCCTGCTGGTCTTTTTTATCTATGCAATGCTCTCCATGGCCGTGCACCGGGGACTTCCTGTGCGGCTTCCGACCTCCACCACGGCAAAGGTGAACAAGCAGTTGATTCTCTCGGTCACGATCAAGGCCGATGGCCGTGTTTTTGTGAACAAGGAGGAGGTGACCGGGGAGAGCCTGGTTGACACGTTACGAAGAAAAGCTGCAGGTGAATCTGAAGCTGGAGTCCTTCTTTTCGCGGATCGCGGGCTTTCCTACCAGCGATTGTTCCATGTGTTGGACCAGATCAGGATGGCGGGTTTGACAAGGATTTCTCTTCAGGCCGAGGCGGAGCAACCAAGATGAAAAGATTGCTCCTGGCAGGGCTCATGGCCGCAGGAATTCATGTAGTGCTGTTGAGCAGTGGCGCCGGATGGTTTTCGGGAACGATCCATAGAGCGGCTCATGATCGTGCCCTGAGCCTGACGCTTGTTTCCGTGAAACCGGTGCCCAGCCCTGAAGCAACCGTCAGAAAAAAGGCTGCGGAAATCGGAAAAACGACCCCGGCAGCACCTCGGAAAACCGAACGTAAACCACCCCGGAAGCCAACACCCGTTTTAAAGACAAAACCGCCTCGCAGGGTCAGCCCGCGCCCGAAACCGAAAGAAGAGCCAACGCCTGTTCCTGCCCCTCGTAAACCTGAAATATTATCACACCGGACCGTTCCCGTGCCGAATGCAATAAGCGAAGAGAAAAGGAGCAGCCGGAGCGTGAAGGAAGAAAAAGCGGCCCACTCCGAACAGGCTCAAGAAAGCAGGCCTGTTAGTGAGGAAATCGTGCGGGATGCCTTAACCGAGTATCCTGGTCAAGGGCCTGGAATACCGGAACAGGGTCCGTCTGCTGCCGGGACCGAACTCGGGCCATCAGGGCCGGCGGCCCAAGTGGCAATCCCTCTCTATCTGGAGAATCCCCGCCCGAAATATCCGGAACTGGCAAGGCGCCGCAGGTTTCAGGGGACCGTAATAGTAGAGGTTCTCGTCAAGAAGGACGGAAGAGCAGGGGATGTAAGGGTCTCAAGGTCGAGCGGCCACCCGAGCCTCGACAGGGCCGCACTGGCGGCCGTCAGGAAGTGGCTTTTCAAACCCGGATCAGAGAATGGAACGGTTGTGGACATGCGGGTGAAAATCCCCATTCGTTTTCAGCTGAATTAGACCTTCCGACTGGCATTTCTGTTTTTCAACAGATTGCGGATTCAACCTTTCTTCTATTCGGAGTCTCTCCCGACTTTGTCGGACTTTCTCTAAAGATAAGTCACGAAAATATGGCGCTTTCTCATGAAAGTCACTTCAAGAAACGCTTTTTTCCCGGGCACCCTTTGAGGGAACGTCTGGTGTCTGGCGCTCTGTGGAGGGGCTCTCTGGTTGGAATAAGTAAGTTATGAGGATTCTAAGAAAGGAATAGGCTGATAAATAATTGGTGTTGACAATAAGGTGGATAAAGTAGTAAGTATTACCGAAACTTTCTAGTAGGGTTCTCGAGGCACAAATCGTGAGCAGGCGAGAAGTCCAAGGACGGACTTCATACGATTCTATCAAAAGGAGTTCGGTGAGGAAAGGAGAAAAGGAGATGCGAATGAGGTTTCGAAAATGGCTCGTACTTGGGTTGATATGTTCCGCAGCAGGGATGATGATCACAAACAGGCCTGCAACCGCCTCGGAACAGGGCGAAGATGAGAGCGTATATACGTTGGGAGAGGTGGTGGTAACGGCGAAGCAGGGCGTTGCCGAATCAGTCGGAACGGTCCGAGAAGTTTCGGCAGACGAAATAAAGGCCAGTGGCGCGAGGAACCTGGCCGAGGCCGTGAAGCTCCTGCCCGGAGTACAGGTGAGGGTCGGACCGAGGGGAGAGTCTTTCATAGACCTCCGGGGCTTCCGCTCCCGGCACGTCCTCCTCCTCCTGGATGGCATTCCTTTCAATTCTACCTTTGACGGGCAGTTTAATGCATCCACCGTTCCCGTGGAAAATATCGCGAAGATAAAGGTGTCCTACGGCATCCACTCGGTTCTTTACGACCAGGGAGGACTGGGCGGCGTGATAAATATCATAACAAAGAAGGGGACCAAAGGCCTTCACGGGCAGGCATCGGGGGAAGCAGCCGATCGAGGCACGGGCTTGGGACGTGCCTCGATCTCCGGCGGCAAGGACGGGATGGATTTTTTTCTGAGCGGCAGCAGTCTGAGGAGTGACGGTTACCGGATGTCGAACAAATTTGATCCCACTTCTGAGGAGGACGGGGGGCTCAGGGAAAACAGCGACAGGAGGCAGGACAATCTGTTCGCCAATATGGGGTTTGCTCCAAACGACCGGTGCAGTGTAGGGGCGGTTTTCAATTATTCCAGCGGGGAGTACGGGATACCATCGAGCGTGATCAACGACAAGAAGGACCCCTTTGCCCAGACGCCCAAGTATGAGCGAATCGATGGATATAATAAGGCGTCGTTCCAGGTGTCAGGGAGATATGACCTGCCGGGACCGGTGGAGCTTCGGTCCTGGTTTTATGTCAACAGGATGTCCCAACTGGAGAATCAGTATGATGATTCGTCATACACGACACAGACCCGAAAAGGGTCTTTCCATGAGAAGACAGAAAACACGATCAAGGGACTAACGCTGCAGGGGAAAGTGGACCTGAAATCGGCCGGTGTTCTTACGGTGGGGCTCAATGGGCGCAGGGATGATTGGGACGTTGGAGGCTGGACGGCTGTTAAAACCAATTCGTTTGAGTCGCTTGACCAGCAAAATGATGTGGAATATTATTCCACTGCCCTGCAATACGAGGTATCTCCTTTGCAAAAGACCGGTCTCGTGCTAGGCTATAATTACCACTGGTTCAAGAAGGATGGAGGCGAGGGGGATTCCCGCCCGAGTTTCATGCTGGGGGCTCACTATGATCCACTGCAGGGGACGAGGATCAGGGCCTCGGCGGCGAGGACGATTCGATTCCCTTCGGTCCAGCAGCTGTATGACCCGGAAAGCGGCAATCCGGACCTGACGACCGAGGAATCCGACAACTACGAGATTGGGATGGACCAGGAATTGCCTTTCAAGTCCAGGGCGAGTCTGACGGGGTTTCTGAGCGATGTGAGGGATTACATTGAAAAGAATGATGCCACGAACCTGTACGAGAACAATCAGAAATATCGTTTCAAAGGGATTGAAGTGAGTGTTGAAAACCGCTTCTTCGAGGCCCTTTACCTGAAGGTCGGCTATACGTACATGCAAACCAAAGATCTTTCGGCGGGGACGGAAGTGGATCAACTGCAGTATCGTCCCCGGGACAAGGTCGCCTTTGAAGTCCGCTATCGCTTTCCTTTTGACCTTTCCGTGTACGCCGATATGCTCTATGTCGCGAATCAATACTACTACTCGAAAAAATCGCCGCTTATGAAACGGAAGCTGGACGATTTTACCCTGTTCAACGTCAAGCTGAAGCAGGCACTGCTGAATGATCGAATGAGCCTGTATCTGGGTGCCAACAATCTGTTCGATCAGAACTACGAGGAGAGCTACGGGTTCCCCCAGGCGGGAAGGACCGTTTACGGCGGCGTCGAGGTCCGTTTCTGATATTCCTGTCCGTGGAAGCCGGCAAATATTGAACTCCGATCGTGAATTCCACCCAGCGAAAGATGCCCTCTATGGCTGCAGAAAGGCGAGATTATTGAATGCGCTTCTTGACATAAGAGATTTTTCCTACACATATCCGGGTCACTCATCCCGTGCGCTCAACGCAGTATCCCTGGAGGTGTTTCCTGGAGAGTGTGTATGTGTCACCGGGCCATCAGGAAGCGGCAAGACGACTCTTGTCCTGGCCATTCAGGGACTTTTGAAGCGGGGAGAGGTTTCCGGGAAGATCGCTTTTTCAAAGGAGGAAAAAAAGAGATCTGTGGGGATGGTTTTTCAAGATTCGGAAACCCAGATCCTTTGCAGCACTGTAGAGGATGAAGTGGCCTTCGGTCCCCAAAACCTGCGCCTGCCCGCATTTGAAGTACGAGAAAGGGTGATAGGTGCCCTCGGCTCTGTGGGTCTCACAGGATATGAAAAGCGAAGCGTCGAAGAGATGTCCGCGGGCGAAAAGAGAAGGCTTGCCATTGCTTCAGTGCTGTCCCTGGGGCCTGCCTTGACACTATTTGACGAGCCCTCGGCGCAGCTTGACACACCTGGAAAAGAGAGGCTGGTTGAAATCTTGGAGACGCTGAAGGACCGGGGGCACACGCTTATCATTGCGGATCATGAAATCAATCTTTTCAGGTCCTTGGCCGACAGATTCTATTTCATGGACAGGGGGCGCATTATGGACCTTGACCGGGAAACGGCTCTTGCCCCCATGAAGCCTCTCGGGGATGATCCGGGTGAATCGCGTCCTTCTTCAAAGGGACCTGGATCCCCTTGCGTGGAGATCAGAGGTCTGTGTATCGCGGGAAGGGCCGGGGCGCCACTGTTTAGCGGCATCGATATGGAAGTAGGGCAGGGAGAGTTCGCCGTGATCTTCGGACGCAACGGCTCTGGAAAAACGACACTCCTCAAGTGCATGGCAGGCCTGATCACTCCTGATTCGGGCTTCCTGCGGGTGGCGGGGGTCTCCAATCCGAGAGTGGGCGATCTGGTGGGAAGGGTGGGAATGCTTCTGGAGAATCCATCAAGGCAGCTCTTTGAAGAAAGTGTCCAAGAGGAGACCGCCTTTTCTTTGAAGAGGATGCAACTACCGCCGGAAGAGGTTCACTTCCGGGTGAGAGAGGCACTGGATCTATGCGGTTTGGCACACCTGGAAGACCGCTCTCCCCTGACGCTCAGCTACGGGGAACAGCACCGGCTTGCCATGGCGTCGGTGATGGCGTCGAGACCTGAAATCTTTCTGCTGGACGACCCGTTCGCAGGACTGGACTTCCCGCAGCGTGAGAGACTGTTGAAAATTCTTGAGGAGTTTTGCACACGTCACGGGAGTTCCATGATAGTGACATCTCACGATCCCGGGTCCTGGAAAGGGTGCCAAGTGGATCGAAAGTGGATCCTTGAGAAGGGAAGGATGACCTGTGGGTGATGGGACGGGAATGGGTCATCTGACCGGGCACGCCTTTCAGTTCAGGTCCTCCGATTCGTTCATGCATCGGCTGGGTGCGGGATGGAAGCTTGTCCTGGCAGGTGCCATGGGCGTGGCGGCCATTACCGCCCGGTGGCCGGCGGCACTGGGAGGACTGCTGCTTCTGAACATGGTTTTCTACTTCGCGGCGGGCCTGAAATGGCATGATCTCTGGCGAGATACGCGATGGTTCCTGTTGCAAATATTGATAGTGACGGGTCTTTACGTGATCCGGTACGGCGTGCAGGATGGATTGTGGCCGGGAGCGCAGGTAGGCTCCCGGATACTGTTGTTTTTCCTGCCGGGTGCTGTCCTCTTTCGGACCACCACGGGAAGCCGCATGACCGAGAGCCTGCGGAAAGTGCTGCCGGCGCGCATGGCATTTGTGATCTCCACCAGTCTGCGCTTTGTACCCCTGTTTGCGCGGGAACTGGGCGAGATCGGCAGGATACAGCGTCTCAGGGGGGCGAGGATCGGCCCGCGGCAGCTCATGAATCCGCGCAACTGGAACGA
>CAZJRD010000006.1:0-64775 GCA_964548365.1 uncultured Desulfobacteraceae bacterium
CATTAGTGTTTTTGGAACAATAATGTCTCATGAGACGCTTGAGGTAGATTCCGAAACAGAGGATCTTGAAACGGAAGACCTGATCAAAATGTTGATCGGCTCGGAGCATTCCGGGTTCATGGCCCAAGAATCCAACCCGGTGAAGAAGAGGCCCTTAGACCAGAGCCGTATTTCATGAAACCCCGTTTTTGTTTCTTTTTACCTCTTCAATCACATCAATGATTTTACCCCTGATCCCAGAGACTTTTTCCTCATCAGTTTGATGTGACCTTTATCCTAACATGATAGATAAACAAAGCGTAATAGGTAAATAAGGGAAATCATGTATTTTGGGGGCATAAGTAAAAAATGCCCTGTTCGACGCCGTTTCCCTTACGAAGGCATCCGGGGTATGCTGAGTCTGGTCTTCGAAAATTTCCTCAAGAGAAAAAGTCTGTCCCAAGGTCCATCCAATTTAGTCTTTTTGGGCAAAAATACATGAATGGAGAAGCAGGAATACATTGGAAACACCATTTACTTTAAAGCTGACAAAAATATGATTTATCCATTCCAATTCAAAAATGACCTGACCTCCGTTTCCTCAGGTCTTGTCTCAATCCAGCCCGAGGAGTCAAGAGTATAATTCCCCACCCCTTGGGCCTCAGATGGTTTTGGTTTTGATACCCCGCTGCTTGTGGTGGGGTCGTTCATAATTCCAGTTGGGTCCTTTACGCATTAGTCTGAATTCCCAAAAGGAGATTTTATGGCCCATGTTGACAAAAGGCAAAACGGCGTTGCAGTAGACAAAAATGAGGGCTATGACTTAGCTTTTTACAAATTTATTATTGACAGCCTTCCGGTAGCTGTTTTAACGGTGAATGCCGATTTTAAGATAACAGGGTTTAATCCCCGGGCCGAAGATATCACCGGTTATTCAGAAGAAGAGGCGTTAGGTCATTATTGTGGAGCGCTTCTGAAAGGAGCTATGTGTGAGTTCAATTGTCCTCTAAAAGGTGTACTCAAACACAAGAAACCCGTATCTCAAATGGAAACAACCGTTTGCAATAAGCAGGGAGAAATCTTACACGTCGGAATGAATACCGCAGGCCTATTTGATGATGAAGGTTGCCTTATCGGCGGGGTTGAGGCGTTTCATGATATTTCCCGACTGAAAGCTATGGAGCGAGAAAAGGACAATCTCATCTCCATGTTTGCCCATGACATGAAATCCTCAATTACTATTATCGGAGGATTTGTTTTGCGCCTCTTAAAAAGGGCGCCCAGCATGAGTGAAGAAAAACAAAAAAAATATCTTGAAATTATCAGAAAAGAATCAGGGAACCTGGAATTTATGGTCGAAGATTTTCTGGATTTTGCCCGCCTGCAAACCGGCAAACTGAAACTGGATTTTGGGCCTACCTCCTTGGACAGAGAATTAATGGAGCTTTTTGAAGCCTATCAGGTAAAGGCCAAACAAAGTGGAATTCATTTAGAGTTTCAAACGGATGAAGCATTACCGGTTATCAGTGCTGACGCTCAGCGGCTTCGCAGGGTCTTTGCCAATCTTTTGGATAATGCCTTTAAGTTTTCGAAACGTGAAGGGAAAGTTGCTCTTACCACCCATGAGACTGAGAACGACGTCATTGTCAGGATAGAAGATCAAGGAAGAGGGATTGATCCGGGAGATCTTCCCCATATTTTTGACGCCTTTCATCGGGGAAAAGGTACAAAAAAGTATGAAGGCTCTGGTGTGGGTTTGGCCGCGGTAAAGACCATTGTAGAAGGTCATGGAGGACGAATCCGTGTTGAAAGTAAATTGGAGAAGGGTTCTGTTTTTACCATTGTTTTGCAAAAGTCTTTGGACCAGGAGGATGAATAGATATCGCCTGAGATATGAACAATTTGATTACCATCCGAATTGGATTGTTGAAACATCTGGATTGTATTACAGGGTTTCATTCAAATGAATACAGGATGTGCCTTATTCATCGATTGGCTTGATTTTGATAGGGAGGCATATGACTATCAATTAGAAGTGGAAAGGACAACGTATCAACTACCGAGATTCTGTGACAACAGATCGAGATACACGCAAACATGTCATGTGGTGGAAACACAGAAAGAAAAGTGAAAATAGGCGGGAACTAAGGATACTCCTTGATAAAGATTCATTCGATCGATTTAATCGGCTGAAAGCGCGAATCCCGGCGTTTGACAGTACGAAGATAATGGCGGCTGCATTAAAATGCCTTGAGCAGAAGACTGACAGGATTATTAAGAGACAGATCAGGATCAGATTCCGTGTCTTGGAAAAAGAAGGCCACAACCCTCAGCAGATTGCCGCGTATCTGAAAAAAGAAGGATATGGCCCCCAACAGATTACGGTTTGCCTGAAAAATGAAGGCCACTCCCGAATCGGTGAAAAAAATAGTTGAGTTGAATCTTACCAACCAAAGCTTCCTACCTTTCCGGATTACATTTTCCATCCATTCACAAATATCTCCAAGGCGTGTTGAAATTACATATACGCCATTGACTTGCCAGGTTAATTTCCCTATTTTCTATGACTGATGAGAGAGCTAAAAATGTTTTTCCAACATCGAAAGAAAAATAGATTCTTTTGCAGCTCTTTACAGGGTAGCGAAAATGAAAGGTGAGGCCAAAACAAGAAAGCGGCTCATGGATGAATTGGAGGACCTGCGCGGACGCATGTCGCGGATAAAAGAACTGGAAGCAAGGCGCAAGAGAATGGAAGAGGAATTGAGCATTGTATATGATGCGCTGAACTCTTCAGCGAGTGGGGTAATTATTACAAACCTTGAAGGACGGATTAAATATGTCAATCCCGCGTTTCTGAGAGTATTCGGGTATGCAAAATCAGAAATACTGGGAAGGAACGCAGCAGACCTTTTCCCGACAGAAGAGGTGAGAAAATTTGCCGACGTCAAGACTATCATTGATGAAACGAAAGGGGAGACTGAGGAATTTGTGGCTCAGCATAAAGATGGTACTAAGTTTCCTGTAGAAGTCTCTTCTTCAAATGTTACAGATAATAACGGTAATATAGCCGGTAGGATGGCTTCATTTATTGACCTCACGGAACGTAAACAGGCGAAAAAGGCTGTTCAGGAATCCGAGAGACAGATTCGTATTCTCTCTTCGAGGCTCTTAGAAGCCGAGGAAAATGAAAGGAGATTGATTGCCCAGGACCTCCATGACATATTGGGGGCAAGTTTAACCGCCATTAAATACAGTCTCGAAAAACATATTGATGATGTGGAAAGAAATGCGGGGAAAGAAGTAAACTCATTAAACCAGGTCGTCACGATGGTCCAAGAAACCATGAAAGAGACCAAGCGGATTTACAGAAATTTGAGACCCCCCATACTCGATGATCTGGGAATTCTTGCAACTATCAGTTGGTATTGCCGGGATTTTCAGGAAGTCTATTCAGGTATCAGGGTAGAAAAAATATTTGATATAGAAGAGAATAGAATACCAGAGCCTTTGAAAACAGTGATCTACAAGCTATTGCTTGAGGCCCTCAATAACGTTGCAAAACACAGCGACGCAAATCTGGTGCGGCTTTCTCTGAAGGAAAGAGAAGGGAGTACGGAGCTTTCTATTGAAGATAACGGTCAGGGATTTGATCTTGAGAACATACCGGGTGGCGAAAATGAAACAAGCGGATTGGGCCTTGCCAGCATGAAAGAAAGAGCGGAAATCTTTGGAGGTTCTTTTGAAATTTCTACCAGCAAAGGAAAAGGAACTGCAATCCGCGTCTCATGGCCTTTTAACTGATTTAGTAACCAGTCCTCTCTCGATGGCATAGGCTGTCAGGGCGGATGCCGTGTGGAGATCCAACTTCCGCATGATATTGCTTCGATGTTTTTCGACGGTTTTTGCGCTTACGCACAGGTAATCGGCAATCTCCCTGTTCTTATACCCCTCACCAACCAGCTTTAGGATCTCTCTTTCCCGCCTGGTGAGACTATCCCATGATGAACTGGATTTTAGCGTTTCTCTATCCTTCAGGTATCCCTCTAACACCTTTTGGGAAATCCCGGGACTTATATATCGATTTCCTGATAAAACCCTCTTTATGGCCATTATTAATTCGGAACGGCTGGCATCTTTGAGACAATAACCGTCTGCCCCTGACTGAAAGACTTCGAGGATATACTCCTCGGATTCATGAACAGTTAAAACGAGTATTTTCGTCTCTGGAACCTGTGTCTTTGTGTCTCTGATAACCGATATGCCATTCATCCTTGGCATGCTGAGGTCTAACAAGAGGAGATCAGGCTTATATTTTTCGACACAGCGTACAGCGTTAAGGCCGTCTTCCGCCTCCGCTACAACTTCGAGGTCATCAGTTGACGTTAACAAGGACTTCAATCCTTCTCTCAGTATTTTTTGGTCTTCGGCTATTACAATTTTCTTTCTTTCAACCACAATAAAACTCCAACTGAGGGAATATATAGCGAAAAATACAGGATAGAATGAATATACTATGAGACAAAATTATAGTAAAGTTTTAGTTAGAAATAACACTGAATGAGGTAACAGGAATGAGGAGATATTTAGTGGTTTAAAGGTCTCTAATGAATAAAAGAATCAAGATATTGCTTATTGAAAACAGTGCTCGCTTTCGGGCCACAATAAAAGAGATTTTGATTTCAAAATTTCCTTCAATTTCGATTAAGCAGGCGACAGATGGAAGGGAGGCCCGCATAAAACTCTTGAGGTACCGACCCGATCTCATATTCATGGACATTGAATTAGCGGAAGAAAACGGTTTAGAGCTAACCAAGAAAGTAAAAGAAATATATCCTGATGCGGTTATTATCATCTTAACCCATCACGATTTACCGGAATACCAAGAGGCGGCATATCAAAATGGGGCGCAGTATTTTCTTTCGAAGGAAACAACAGGAGCGGAAGAGATTGTTGGATTGGTCGAGGTACTACTCGCCGGTGAAAGAGGTCAGGGATCAATCAGTATTGACTCACTGAAGTGCTAAATCCTTCGGCCGTCATGAAAAATATGGAGACGGGACGGGCGGATAACCAGGGAAATAGTTTCACCTAACTGAAATGAGTCCTCTTTGGCGGCCCTCGCCGTGAGACTGGTAGATCCCAGCCGGGTGTGGATGTACTTTTCAGCACCAACATCGGTTACCACCTCCACCTTTGCCCTGAGACCCCTCTCGGCTTCACGAACCACTGTTATATCCTCGGGACGGACGCCTATTTCCAACTCTCCGTTCCCAAAACGCAAATCACCATGAACATATTCAAGATGAAAATCCTGGGTTTTAATAATGAATCGCCCTTTCTGTTCTGTCATTATGCCTTTAAATAAATTGATCATAGGAGACCCGATGAAAGTGGCCACAAATGTATCTGCGGGTTTGTTATAGATGATTTCAGGTCGGTCTATCTGATGGACTTTCCCTTCTCGCATAACAATCACTTTGTCCCCAAGCGTCATGGCCTCCACCTGATCATGGGTCACATAGAGAGTAGTGGTTTGGATCTGCTTATGAAGTTTCTTGAGCTCCAGCCGGACATTGACCCGTAAACGTGCATCCAGATTACTCAGGGGCTCATCGAGGAGAAATACGTTCGGACGTCTGACCAGGGCTCTGCCCATGGCAACACGCTGCCTCTGTCCCCCTGAGAGTTCCTTCGGCCTTCTGTCAAGCAGTTCCGTAATCCCCAAAAGCCTTGCTGTCTCCATGATCCTTTTTCCAATCATTTCCTTGGGTACGCCCCGCATCCGAAGACCAAATCCCAGATTTTGGGCCACGGTCATATGGGGATAGAGCGCGTAATTTTGAAAGACCATGGCCACATCCCGTTCTCTCGGGGAGAGGTTTGTTACGGATCGGTCGTCGATAAAGACAGTGCCTTGGTCCTGACGGATCAAGCCGGCGATGATTTCTAATAACGTACTTTTCCCACAGCCCGAAGGACCGAGAAGAACACAGAATTCCCCATCTTCCACGTGAAAGTCTATCCGGGACAGGGCAACCACCTTCCCAAATCGTTTGCTGATATTATTGATTTCCAGTGAGGCCATTCTTTTATCCTTTAATCGCTCCGGCAGACAATCCCGTAACAATCCGCCTTTGGAAAACCAGAACCATGATGACCAATGGCGCTGTTGTAATAAAGGAAGCAGCCGCTATCTCACCCCATGGGACCGTATGTTCTCCCTGAAACAAGGCAATTCCCACAGGCATTGTCTGTCTCGCCGGATCGGTCATGATCAGGAGGGCGAGGAAAAATTCGTTCCAGGCATAAATAAAACACAAGATGGAGGCTGTAAACAGCCCTGGAGTAGAGAGTGGAAGAACCACGCGGATAAAGGTTCCAAACCTGGTGCACCCATCCACTAAGCTTGCAGACTCAAGCTCTCGGGGAATCTCATGGAAAAAGAGTGTCAGAATCCAGATGGCAAGAGGAAGCGTCAGGGCCACGTAGGGCAGAACAAGGCCATGATAGGTGTTGAGCCATCCCATAATCTGAAGAAAACGCCATATAGGCCCGGCAATGGCAATCTGCGGAAACATGGCACAGGCGAGGATTCCCATAAGAATCAGGTGTGCCCATTTTTTCTTCAATCGAGCCAGGGCATAGCCACTGAAGGCACCCAAAGAGATCGTAACCAAAGTAGTGGTACCCGCAACGATAATGGAATTCAATAGATAGTGCATGATGCCATAGTTTTTTAGGGCGGAGCGAAAAAATTTCAATGAAAAGTCCGGCCACCACTGGGGCGGGATAGATGTTATTTGCGTTTGTGTCTTGAATGCAGATGAGACAAAGAGCAGAAAAGGAACCAGAGAGAAAGAGACAGCGAGACATACGCCGAAGATAAAGACGGTTTTCGACAAGAAACTTCTGCTCATACGGAGGCCTCCAGCAAACGCCTGCCGACGAACCGCACATATATGATGGACAGGATCAACACGATGAGAAAAATGCACACCGATATGGCTGTTCCGTATCCCATCCACCCTTCCACGAACATTTTCTTGTATCCGTAGAGTTGAAGCACATTGGTCGCATCTGCCGGTCCCCCCTGCGTCATCACAAAAGCCAGGTCAAATACCCGGAAGGCATCTATGGTACGAAAAAGGAGGGATATGAGTAATGCCGGACGGATAAGAGGCCAGGTAATATGCCAGAACCTTCCCCATAGGCGTGCCCCGTCCACCTTGGCTGCCTGATAAAGTTCCTCAGGGATAACCTGAAGCCCGGCCAAAATTAATAAAGCAGCAAAGGACGACGTTTTCCAGATGTCTGCAATAATGATGGCGGAAAGTGCCGTGCCGGGTATGGCCAGCCACGGAATGTATCGAGCAGTTTCAGCTCCGAAGGCGGCATAGTTTATCATTCCATAGGCATCGCTAAACAGGAATCGCCACATCTGTGCTGAAACCACTGTCGGGATAGCCCACGGTATAAGTACACATGCCCTGAGCACTCCTCGACCGGGGAAGCGATGATTAATCAGAAGGGCCATGAAAAGACCGATCAGAAGCTCAAAAAAAGTCGTGACGGCGACAAAAATAACGGTAATCCAGAAGGAATGTCTGGCTACCGAATCTCTGAGAAGTTCCCGGTAATTTTCTAGGCCCACAAAAGGGTTACCAAGCTGGGGCAATCCGATGATGATCCGATGTAAGCTGGCAAAAAAGGAGGAGGCGATGGGCACTATAATAAAACAAAGGAGTACGAGTATAACCGGCGACAGAAAAGCCAGATATAGTCTCTGGTCCCTTGGATTCATTACTTGATCATGGCCCCCAATTTGTAAAGTTTCTGAATTCTTGCCGAGGCGTTCCTGGCAAGCTTTGAGATGTCTGATCCCTTATTCACGATGGCTTGGCTGAAAAAACGCTGAAGCTCCTGACTGATCATGGGATAGACAGGAGAAAGAGGTCGAGGCCTCGCCCTCTCAAAGGCCGGTAAAAAGGCCCTCAGATGAGGCATTCTATCCTGAACATCGGGATCATTGTAAACCGATCGTCGTGTTGGCGCAAGGCCCGCCTCTAGAGCAAGGATCTTCTGTGCCTGATGTGAGGTCATATACTGAATGAATTGCCAGGCTTCTTGGGGATGTCTGGACAATCTGTTGATACCGAATTGCCAGCCGCCCAGGGTAGAGGCGGAATTATGGCCCGCAAAGGCTGGAAGCATTCCAACGCCGACTTTCCCTGCTATCTTTGATTTCTGCGGATTGTTTGCCACGGACCAGGCATAAGGCCAGTTACGATGAAATATCGCTTTCCCCTGAATGAAAAGATCTAATGACTCGGGTTCCTCATAATTTATGACGCCCTCGGGGGCGGCGTTTCCTATAATCTGATCCCGTACAAAGGAGATTGCGTTTATTACATCAGGATGATCTAGAGTGGGCTCACCTGTCTTTTGATCGATCACCGATCCCCCGTTAGACCATATGAACTCCAACATGTCGCAAACCAGGCCCTCATACTGCTTAAATTGCGCAGAGTAGATGTGGAGGATTTTCTCTTTTTCCCCTCCAATAATCATCCGTCCTTGGTCAACCATCTCTTGCCAGGTTTTGGGAGGTTTGTACCGATATGTCTGGAGGAGGTCTTTCCGGAAATAGAAAAGCCCCGCTCCAAGATAGCAGGGAACCCCGTAAATTTTCCCTTTGTATCTATTTGCAGCGATGGGTCCGTGAAGGAACTTTTCCTGATCCTGAACCGGGAACCGGTGTGTGAGATCCATGCACCACCCGGCATTGGCAAATTCTGGGGGCCAGATCACATCCATAAAAAAGACATCCACATTGGTGTCCTTATTCTTAAGACGTTGCGTCACGATAGCATGGTACTGGGTCGAAGAATGAGGTCCCACCTGAAATTTGACGCGAATTTCCGGGTTCAGGCGGTGAAATTCCTTGACCAGGCGATTCCAGACCTCGGGTTGGTTCGGTTTCCAGGTGAGAAACACGAGAGTTGTCGGTTCTTTTGCATAGGAATACTGCGCCCCAAATCCTAAGAGCGAAATAACTATGAAAAAAAGCCATTTATTCCCTAAACTTTTCATATGAACCGTGCCTTTTTCTCAAAAAACCTTGCCTGCTTCTGCATACCTCTTATCCAGGCGTTCTTTTGGCAAAGTCGTAAAATCCTGTTTGTGACGATTCACGATTTCACGGTAAAGGAGAGGTTTTCTGTAGGGATATATCTGTTCCTGGTCGCGCCATCTCTGAACCTTCCTCAGGTCAATATCGGCTTCAAGGATCGTTTCTTTCGAACCTGCTTTGACAACAGCCTCTCCCATGGGGTCAAAGACAGCGCTGTGACCAGAAAAAAAAGGGCCGGGTCTATTGGCATACACCACAAAAACCTGATTATTGATGGCCGCTCCCATGAAACGCCGCCACATGTATTCCACAGGAAAAGTTTTTGGAACGGCCGAAATATTGACAATGACTTCAGCCCCTCTGAGTGCGAGAACCCGCCACACTTCCGAAAATGCAGCGTCAAAGCATATGGTTATGCCGATTTTTCCAATAGGGGAATCGAAAAGAACCAGCTTTCTGCCGGGAACAAAATTTTCAGTCCAATGCACATGCGTTTTTGTATAACTCTGCGTTCCCTCCTTGTCTATGTAAGTCGCCAGGTTAAAATATCTTTCTCCCCATCTTTTCACCTCCCCGATAATGACTCTGGCTTTTTCTTTGCTCACGAACTGATGAAGTTCCCTGGAAATCGCACTATATCTGGCCTCTATCTTCCTGTACAAGAAAGGCTCTGGTTTTTCAGAAGAGGGATGACCATGGAGAATCAATTCGGGGAAAACGATCAGGTCATATGATTTATGGTCTTTGATAATATCCTTTATTCTTGCAACGTGTCTTTCTACATCAGGGGAGTGATAATTTATTTGCGCTATGCATGTCCTTAATTTTGTTTTCTTTTTCACATTCAGTAGATCCCTTTCTTTTATCCATTATGAGCTGAGAGTCGGAAACCCTGATCCATTCAGAACACCGGCCACGGACCATGGTGCGTGATCAAGCCGCCGTCTTCGATTCAGACTGGTCTGCCAGAAACGGGGGAATATACCTCCTTTGGATGTCCTCCTCTATTTTCTGCAGGTAAGACCGGGTGGAATCTTTGCCATAGATATCATCGCCGTACCTGTAGAGACTGCCTTTGTCCTTTCTAAGGTTTTCATCCACGAGATCGGAATCGATTTTCTTGGTGTGATTGTTGGCAATTTTTTCGATAATTCCGTGAATCCCTGAACCGGATTGAGCGGGATCCTTCGCTCTGAAACCAAGGTAGGGAGGAACACCCAGCTCAACTGATGCCTGTCTGTGGACTCTTTTTCGAAGATTGTCGTCTTCTCCCTCAATCTTCAGTTTCGGGGATATCCGCATGGCTGTCTGGATCACATCTCTATCCAGATACGGCGCCCTGAGTTCGATGGAATGGGCCATGGTGAGCTTATCCTCTCTTTCAAGCGTATCCGTATATAAAAAGGTCAGATCCTCCCAGAGTTTTTCGTGGAGACGCAGGTATCCGAATTCGCTGAGAACGTCGTTATACCAGGGATACCCCGCAAACAGTTCATCCGCGGCCTGCCCGGTGAACATGACTCTGATGTCATCTTCGGCCGCCAATTTAGCTGCCAGATACATGGGAATGGCTACTTCCACCTGCAGCAGACCGCTCTCTTCAACGTTCCGAATAACTTCAGGTAAAATTGCCTCGACCATATCTTCTTCGATAATCGTCATCTTGAGCTCAAGACCCAGATCATCAGCCACTGAGCGCGCGGCAATAATGTCGCCGGACTCCTTGGTGCCGGTGCAGTAACAGATAATATTTTTCCCCTCGCGCTGCAGAAGTTTTGATATGAGCACGGAATCGATACCACCGGAAAATATAACACCGATCCGTGACTCATTGAGCCCCGTAAGTCTTTTTTTGACTGCGTTAATTAGAACTTCCTTATAAATTTCAACAGCTTTCCTGAAATCAACGATATCGATCTGGGGGAGTTGTAGATGGAATCCTTCGTGCACCTCTACCCCTGCATTGTTATCTATCTTTAAGATATCTCCGGGATTCAGTCTTATGGGGTCATCCTGTCCATTCCAGAGGGCCTTTTTTTCTGAAGCAAAGTACGTGGTATTTCCATTCCTAGTATAATAAAGGGGCTTTTTGCCGATAGGATCTCTTGCCACGACAACGGAAGTCCCGTCTGTGACAGCAATGGCATACATCCCGT
The DNA here is from genome assembly GCA_964548365.1 of uncultured Desulfobacteraceae bacterium. Taxonomy (GTDB): domain Bacteria; phylum Desulfobacterota; class DSM-4660; order Desulfatiglandales; family Desulfatiglandaceae; genus B46-G9. The sequence continues at coordinate 11,266 of CAZJRD010000006.1, forward strand.
CAAGGAGGCCGATAATCTTTTTCATCGCGTCCAGGAGATCTCCCTGGTAGGTCTCTTCGAGAAGGTGAACTATGACCTCGCTATCGCTACTCGTCTTAAATTCATGCTGCTTGAACAAAAGCGATTTTAGTTTTTGATAATTATATATCTCTCCATTATGGATTAACGCAAGTTTCCCATCACAAGAAGTATAGGGCTGTGTTGTGCTTTCCTGACCCACGATAGTCAGCCTTGAATGGCCGAGGGATATATGAGTTTCCTCTGATAGGTCCCCACTCAGTTCTTCGACCTCCCTGACCCTGATGAGCTTTCCATCGAGATAAACACCATGCGTATCGGGTCCCCTATGCTCCATTTTTTGCAACATGTCATAGATATCCGTTGAGCTAATTTTTCCATTCTGAACAAAATGACCGCATATGGTACACATAATATGCTAGACCCCTTTCTTTTTCAATTTCTTCTACTGTATCTAAAAGCACCTGGTAGTATCCAAAGATTCATTTCGCGGCAGTAGAACAAAAGAAGCAGCAAGCGTAAATAAGGGAAATCCCGTACTTTTTAATTAAAACAGAGGTATTTTGATCCTGACAAAATCTTATCTATGGCCGGACGAGGACTTGTGAGACGGGGATATCAAATCTTTTTGATCGTCGGGCTAGGACTTGAAATATCAACATATTGTTTTCCGGGCCTTTCTTGGCGGCACACTTATCCGGGGCGGTGTGTGCCCCGTTTCTGTCTCATATATCCCGGTAATGTGCAACTTTTTGTGATTCTATCAATTTTGTGCTGGGCAAAGGGTCTATTCAGAATTGATATCCGGATGCTCATCAAGGAATCTGTAGAGCGTTGCCCGGCCCACTTCGAGGAAGCGCGCCGCTTTGGCCTTGTTGCCGCCCGTCTTTTTCAGTGCGGCTGAAACCCTGTCCCGATCCAGTTTTCTGGAAGGACCCCGGGTGCGGCTCTGTGACGCCCATTCACGCAGCTCCGTTGGCAGGTGTTCCCGCCTGATGCCCTCCCCCTTGCTCATGATGAGGGCGAAACGGATGGCGCTCTGGAGTTCCCGGACATTTCCCGGCCATGGATAATGGACCATCAGCGCTAGGGCTTCTTTGGAAATCCCCCTGGCCTCATACCCCTCTATTGCCGTCTTTCTCAGGAAGTGGTCCACCAGAAGAGGAATGTCGTCTTTTCGTTCCCTGAGAGCGGGTATCGTTATGGGGACAACTCGAATCCGATAATAGAGGTCTTTCCGAAAATGTCCCTTGGTCACCTCTTCGGTTAGATCCTTGTTGGTCGCGCTGATGATGCGGACATCCACAGACAGGCTCTTTTCTCCGCCCACGCGCTCAAATGTACCTTCCTGAAGGACCCTTAGGAGCTTTACCTGCACGGTCTTTGGCAGATCACCGATCTCGTCCAGGAACAGGGTGCCGCCGTCCGCAAGTTCAAACCTGCCCTTCTTGTCCCGTATGGCACCGGTAAAGGCCCCCTTTACATGCCCGAACAACTCGCTTTCAAGGAGCCCTTCCGGCAGGGCCGCGCAGTTCACCGGCACGAAGAGCCTGCCTGCGCGCGGGCCTTCATTGTGGATTGCGGCTGCAACCAATTCCTTGCCGGTTCCGCTCTCCCCCTGGATGAGCACCGGGACATCAACATCCGCCACGTCCCTGATGGTCTCAAACAGTTCTTCCATCCGAGGATCCTGCCCGACGATTCCCCTGAAGCTCTGCTCAGCCTTGAGCCGCTTGCGCAGGTGATTGAGTTCCGTTACATCCTCGAACATCACGATGGCGAGGTGGTTTCCATCATGCTCAAAGGGCGCTGCGCTGATGAGCAGAGAAAGGTCCTGGGACCGGCCGTCCAGGGAAAACTCCATTTTGGCCCTTTTTCTCTCAATACGTTGGCCTGCGACGGCTTTCAAGGCGGTATTCCGGATTGCACAAGAGCTGCATTCTTCCGAGAATCCGCATCCCTCATGGGTCTTCAGGGCATTGACACATTGAATCACGTTGCCCACCCGCTTCATCAGAGCCTGATCCTCGGAACCGCCGTATCCTTTCAAAAAGAAATTATTGGCCGCATGGATGCGCCGGTCGCCATCCAGGATAAGCATCGCGCACGGGATCGCGTTAAACAGGGTCTTTAAAAACGACTTGTTATCCAATAGTTGAGTAATTGTTTCCATCAGTTGTTCAACTGCCTGAGGACCTCTTCCTCAATTTTCACCATCTCCACACACTGTTTTTCGAAACGAGGCCAGTCCAGCTCGCAGGTCACTCAGCAGGAAAGAGTGTTCGGAATCAAAAGGGGCAGGCGCGGTATCATTACAGGTAATCTAAGAAACGCGGAGGATTTTGTCAAGAAAGGGCAGGAGCGATTCGGAAATTGTTGGCCAGGATTCCCTGGTGTGCTAACGCCCAGTCGTATTTCACGGGGTCGTCCCTCGAGTACTTCCGCAGGTTTTCTGTGATCTCAAGGGCAGCAGCAAGGGATGGCGTTCGCCGGGAAGTAAGTTTAAGGGCCGTTGCTACCTGAAAGATGTGCGTGTCGAGCGGGATAATCAGCTCAGCCGGGTTGATAAAGTCCCAGAGGCCCAGGTCAATATTATCCTTTCTCACCATCCACCTGAAAAACATGAACAGCCTCTTGCAGGCGGAGCCTTTCAGGGAGCATGGGACGAGGTAATGCACGCTTTGAAAGGTCTTTGTGATCTCTTCCACAAGCCCGAGAAATTGACCCGGCCCGTAATGTTGCCGCATAAAACTTCCAAGGGAACCATGCGTCTTGATAATACTCCAGGCAACCTTGAAGAGCCGGTGCATATCCGCACCGCGGACGAACCGGTATTGAAAAGATAGGAGTTCTCTTCCCGGGATATCATCAAGCGCAGATATGTAGCAGAGTGGTTCGCCTTTGGCAATTTCCATAATTCGGTCTATGGCCCTGAAAATTTGCGTGACGCGCCCAAATGCCAGGGAGGAAGCAATGAGCGCCACCAGTTCCTGTTCCACCGGATCTTCAAACCCGTACACATATTTGATGGGATCATATTGGAGATACTTTTCATCGTTGTACCGATGATAAAGGGCTTCCAACGCTTCCCGGTTCATTTTTTTCTGTGACAGAAGAGTCTCCATGACACAATCAGAAAAGTACCTTTATCCCCTCATGTCAAGCCCATTTTCCCCGGTCCTTCATGTATCAGAGAAACGATGAAGGCGTACATAGCGAGCTGGAAGGGATTCTGTGGGAAGCACATAAAAAATCCCCGGACTTTCTTTTTTATGGCACTCAATGCAGGCGACAGCCTCCTCGGGCATTTTGCGCTCCATCCTGAATTCCTTCTGTTTCGCCTGATTCGGGGCGGTCTTGGCATTGGCAACAATCGAACCGGCCGCTACAAGGCCTCCCAGGCCGCATAGCAAGGCAACGATCAAAATAATCCTTTTCATTCTGCCCCCCTTCCCTAGAGCCCGAGGCCCCTGTACGTTTCAAGGTACTGCTTGTATTGATAAATGGTCCTCGAATTGTAATCAAGATTATTATGGCAATCCACGCACCGTTTCTCATATCCCCTCCTCGTGTAGACCACATCAAGATAGGCCAGCATGGCCCCCCGCTTATTGGGAATATAGAGAAGATTCCGGTGGCACTTCTGGCACTGCTGGTTCTTGAAAGAGGCATAGGCAATGCGCCGCTGCTCCTGGTGGTCATATTTTCCGCCCATAAAATGAACAATGATGTCCTTTATGCCATGGGCGGTCTTTGCATAGAAAAAATTGAACGTATCTGCCGGCGCAGGCAGGTGGCAATCCATGCAATCGGCCACAAATCCTTGGGCATTGTTGGTATGGGTGGAGGTCTTCCAGGTGTTGTAGGCAAACTGAATTTCATGGCAGGACGCACAGAATTGGGGGGGGGTGGAGGTCCGTACCATGGTAAAATAGGTCATGCTGAAAAGGGGAAAGGCAATGGCAATGCCGATGGCAATATAGATGGCAGGCTTAATGATCCTTTTCCAGAGGGGCCTTGCATCAGTGGAAACACCCTTTATTTCTTCCATGCCGCCTCCGAAGACATTCATATCGAGGATATCAAATAGTTCTCTGCTGCAGTGTCTCCCTTGCTCCGCTCCAATAGTCGCCCAGTCTTGATGACTCTTTACGATTCCATAAGTTTTGATATGTTATTCCGAAAGCCCGTGGTGAAAGTCAAGCCTGAAAATGGTAAGAAATGCGATAAAGTCTTCCCCCAGCGTGTGACATCCAGGAAATGACCGCATACCAACTTCCCCTCGCTCCTGTGAGTCTTCTTGACACGGGGATCTTTTTTTGTTTCCATGCAGTCAAAGCAATCCATCTTGAAATCCCTTGACCTCTTTTCGGAGATTATCCGTGGAGATCTTTCAAAAAGCGTTCAAGCCCATCTCCTGGTGGGAAGGGCACACCTTCGAAACGAGACAGTCCTTTAAAGACAAAGATGATCACTTTCGAAAAATACTTCGTCGTGTGCATGTCAGACCGTCGGTAAGTCTCCAATGGCGCGGCTTTTCAGGGTTTCATCGAAAATAGAGCTCACTGGAATTGGACTGAAAAAGAGGGAGGAACAGCTTATGGACAGAAAAAGAACGGCACTTTTTTCAGCGGTGGCTCTTCTGTTCTTGGCACCGCCATCCGTCGCAGCCCAAGGCTCTCCACAGGGGTCCGCCCTGTCGCCTTCTCCGCAGCATCGGCTCGTGCTCCCAACAGGGTGGAGGGTCTTCAGGGGGCCCGGCGGCCTTGTGGTCCTTCATCCTCACGGCTGGAATATCAGGGAAAGGGGGCGCGGCGCATTTCTTGCCTACCGTGCCGGCCCGGGAGGCGCGGCTTCGGCCCTGGTACTGGTGCAGCCCATAGAAAGCATTGACGGTCGGGCAACCGGTGTGGTGGGCGGCCTGGGCCAAATTTTTCCCGACCTTTTTCCCGGGGTGAGCATCTCTAAGACTCGAGTGGTATCCCGAACCCCGGAGGTGGCGGTAGCTGAAATGGAGTATGCGCCCAAAGGAATCCGTTTCAGGGGGCTGGCCATGTGCTTTAAACATGAGACCCGCGGCGTGGTCTATGCCATTGCTGCCAACGTGGGAACATGGCAGCAGGACGAGCCGTTGATGAAGCGGATCTTGCGAAGTTTTTTCTATTCGGGAAGCGGAGCAGCGGGACAAGCAGGGCAGACGGCCGAAGCACCGCTCCCAGAGATGGTGCCATGGAGCGATCCTCTGGAAGGGGCTTTCGCATGCCCGGTACCCAAAGGGTGGAATGTCGACGGCGGGCTGAAACGGTTCAGCGCCCTTGACGTGAGGGCGGAAATCCTGGTGACCAGTGCGGATAACCGGATGCTGGCCCGTATCGGCGACTCCTTCATTCCGCCCATGGAGCTTCCCGCCCCGATACTGCAGCAATACGGAGTCGTTGAAGGGGGGTGGTTCAGTCGCGACGGCCAGAGCAAGCTGCTGGTCATGCGGTACCTCCCATCCACCCTTTTTCTGAAAACGATCTATCTCCCCCAGCGGGTGGGACCGGTGAGTAATGTTCGGGAGAGAAATTTCCAGCAACTCTCCCAACAGGCCCAATCGCTATGGGCCCGGGCCGGAATGCCCGTTCGGGTGGACACCGCCGAGATGACCTTTGATGCACAGACCGAGACGGGGCATCGGAAGGGATACGCCTTTGTTCAGACGGTCCTGGCGCCGACCCAAGGGGTCCCGAACAGGGGCAATTGGTACGTCACCCATCTTTTCGGCTACCTTGCGGCGCCCGGCGCCGAATCCGTTGCTGAGGGGGTGTTGAATCGAATGGTGCTGGGTTATCGGGAAAATCCCAACTGGAGGGCACGTCAGAGCAGATTAACCGGGGAGGTGTCCCGAATCCGGAGCGAGACGAACAGACAGGTGGACGACATGCTCCATCAAACCTACATGAATCGCTCCCGGGCGCAGGAAAGAACGCATGAGCGATGGTCCAGGGCCTTTCGAAACGAGGTGCTGATTGAAGACCCCAACACCGGACAAAGGTACGAAGTGCCTTCCGGCGGAAATTACTACTGGAGAATCGGTCCCGGAAACAACTTCATCTCTACGGAAAGACCGGACCCCGTATTTCTACCCAATCATTGGGTGGAGGAGATGAAGGTCATTGATTGATCAGGGAATCCAAGTAGTAAGGGACACCATCCGATAGAGATGATTTATCTCATACCTCCACTCCTCGTGGTGCCGGTTCCCCGGTTCTACGTGGGCAAAGGCGTCAAGTCTCGAATACGGGAAGAGATATATGAACATGAAAAGCAACCAGGTTATCATTCCCACAATGTGCCATGGATGTTCCTATGGTGGCTATAACTGCGGCATATTGGCTCATGTACGGGAAGGAAGATTTACCAGGGTTGAAGGGAATCCTTACCACCCTTTAAATAACGGGAAACTGTGTGCCAAAGGCCAGTCCGCGGTCCAATGGATCTATAACGACAATCGCCTGAAGTATCCCCTCCTGAGGAAGGGCAAGAGAGGAAACGGCAATTTCACCCGTATCTCATGGGATGAAGCACTGGAGATAACCGTCGGGAACATCATGGAAACAAAAGAGCTGTACGGACCCGAGCAGATCATTCTCTCCAAGGGTCAATCTTCCGGATGGGGCGGACTCCATCATCTCCTGTGGATGCGGTTCCTGCATGCCCTTGGTTCTGTCACTTTCAGCAACTGGGGTCCCTCCGTGTGTTATGCCCCCCAGTTGATGTATCATCAGCAAGTGATCGGCGGCCCCACGTACGCCAGGCCGGACTATGATCACGCAGACCTCATCATCGAGTGGTTCACCGGTGGGGGAAAAGGAGGCCCCGCAAGGGGCGGACCCGAAACCCAGGACACCAATTTCAGGAGTGTGCCCCGAAAAATCATTGAACGCCTGAAAAAAGGAGCGAAGCTTGTCATCATCAATCCCCAGTTGATCCCCCTCGGCGCCAATGGACGTGCCTCCACGTGGCTCCCTATCAGGCCGGGTACCGATGGTGCCCTGGCTCTCGCCATGATCCATGTCATCTTGAAAGAGGACCTCCACGACAGGGAGTTCGTCTCTGAATGGTGTGAGGGATTTGAGGCCATCGCGGCACAGGTAAAACAGTATGATCCTGCCTGGGCGGAAAAGATTACCGGGATACCCGCGAAAGAGATCGAAGAACTGGCAAGGCTTTACGCGACCACGAAACGGGCCTGCATACGGGTATCAGAGGCCCCCCAAAAAAAAGATTTGAGATCCTTCGCTACGGCTGTCCCCATCCTCATGGCCATAACCGGTCATCTGGACCGGCCGGGGGGAAACGTCTGGCTTTTTCCGGCTGGGAAACTCGGATTTTCCACGCTTGCTCAAAAAGTATCCCGCCAAGCAAGGGAAAAGGTCCTGGGTGGTGATACCTTTTGCATCCGCTCATCGGGAAGAAATTCATCGTTTTCCCATAGTGTCATCAATGCCTTGGTGACCGGGGAACCCTATCGCCCAAAGACCATGCTCATATTCGGCTCCAATCCGTTGAGCACCGCGCGGAACCCCCGCCTGGTTGCCGAGGCACTACAGAAGCTCAAATTCCTCGTAGTCGTAGACGTGGTTCCTACGCCTACAACCCGGTATGCGGACTTGGTCCTGCCTGCAGCCACCAGATATGAGTGCTCGCAGCAACCAGCCCTCTGGAAAAATCACCTCGCCATGAGCCGGAAAGTCATTGATCCTCTTTGGGAGGCACGAGACGAACTGGAGATCACCCTTGACCTGGCCTGCAGGCTAGGCATGGACAAGGATTTCTGGGAAGGGCAATATGACGCTATGGTCAAGGATTTTCTCGCGCCCGTCGGCATCGCCCTGGACCACCTGGAGGAACACGAGCTCAAGGGAATCTATCTCCCTCGAACAGAATGGATGGACCGTCGAGAGAGGTTTGATGAACTGTTCAAAGACCTGCCCAACGGTAAAATCCAGCTCGCCAACAGGATCCTCAAAGAGGAAGGATTCGAACCCTTCCCGGTCTACCATGGGGAGCCGGAAGACCCTCTCAATGCTCCTGAACTTGCCGAAGCATATTCCCTTCTCTTCACAGACGAACATTCGGACTATATCAATCATCATTCCTGGATGCGGGACATCCCCTGGCTCCGTGAACTCAGGAAACACCCTGTCGTCAAGATCCATCCTGTTACAGCGGAAAAATACTGCATAAGGAATGGAGATTGGATCGATATTGTGTCACCTCACGGAAAGATGAAGGCGGTGGCCCTTCTGTTCCATTCCATCCGCCCCGATATCGTTATGGCACAGCATGGTTGGTGGCAAGGGTGTGAATCCCTGGATATTCCAGAAACCTCCCCCTTTGAAGGGGGCACCAACCCCAATGTCCTGTATGACTGGGATCTCATGGATCCGCTCACCGGTGACCTCACGAAAAACACCTTGGTGAGGATAAAAAAGGCATCTCCCCCTGAGTGGGTATCCCCCATCAAGGAAGGACTATGAAATGGCATATGGTCTTCTGATTGACGGAAGCAAATGCACCGGTTGCAAAAGTTGCGTGGTCGGATGCAAGAACTGGCATAGTATTCCTGCCGGAGAAGAGGGCCGGATAAGGATCATGGACCTAACAACGGGAGAATTTCCGGCCGTTTCACGATGGATCTTCCCGGTCATGTGCATGCAGTGTGATTATCCGCCCTGCGTGTCCGTGTGCCGTTTTGATGCCGGTTTCATCGATGAACACGGCATCGTCTCCGTAAACCTGAAAAAATGTGTGGGATGCAAGCTCTGCATCCTCGCGTGCCCTTACGGCGCAAGGTACATGGGGCAAAACGGGAAAGTTGCTGCCGGGTGCGATTTATGCACGGACAGGGTTAAAGAAGGGCAGCAGCCGTACTGTGTAGAGACGTGCCCCACCGAGGCCATGGTTTTTGGGGACCTGGACGATCCTCAAAGCACCATTTCTACCCTGGTACAGCAGGAGGGAGCGCAGCCCTTGAAAAAGAAATTCAGGACACACCCAAAGGTTCTTTATGCCAATCTTGATCATGATCTTCCCGACTTCTCATCATAGCTTCGAGGCGCCAGGCTCACCACCAAGGAGCGCCAACCGGAAAAGCCGACGGTTTTCTTCCTTCACCATGTGACGTTCTCTTCATAATAGGCATCTTTCGGCCCCATGAGCAACAGGAAGGATTCATTCTTGATTCGGACCACCTCGGTTTCAGGATCATCCAGGAGATCCCCAAGACCCGGATGTCTTGTCTTGATGGCCTCTCTCATTCCCGTCTCTTCTGATCGCAAGATAACCGGTTCAAACTTCCCTGAAAGCGTCAACGCAGTCGTCCCCTCATGGTCGCTTTCAAGTGTCGACCCCCTCGTGTCGATCAATATGCTCACCGCCGGGTTCTCCATCAGGTTCTTGTATTTCCGGGTCTCCCTGCCCGTAAGCATGTAAAGTTCGCTGCACTTCTCATTACAGGCGTAGGCCATGAGAGAGCAGTGCGGGTGATTTTTTGCGGACGTGGCCAGCACGCAGGTTCCCTGCTTCCGTATCAATTCCCTTGCCTTTTCACGAATGTCGTTGTCCATGGTTGTCCCTTCTTACCGAATTCTTCAGTACCAAAGCTATCGTACCATAACCTCGCGCACCCGGCAAACAGGAAGCCCTTCAATGAACGCTCTGAGCGCTTTTCTATTGTCCAGAAAGGTGTGTTCATGTATGCTTGCCGCAGAAAATCATCAAGGAGACAGCCTCATGGACAAGATACGAATCGGGGTCAGCACCTGCCTCATGGGCGAGCCGGTGCGATATGACGGCGGGCATGCCCATGACAGGTATGTGACGGACACGCTGGGCCGATATGTGGAATTTGTCCCTGTTTGTCCAGAAACCGAGGCTGGTCTGGGCGTACCCCGCGAACCCATGCGGCTTGTGGGTGATCCGGAGTCTCCTCGACTTATCACGGTCAGGACAAAGCGAGACATGACGGACATTCTCGTCACGTGGGCCCGAAAAAGGGTAATGGAACTGGAGACAGAAGACCTCTGCGGATTCATTTTCAAGAGCAGATCGCCCAGCAGCGGCATGGAACGGGTGAAGGTGTACACGGAGAGCGGCATGCCGGTCAAGACGGGGGTGGGGCTCTTCGCGAGGGCGTTCATGGAACATTTCCCGCTCATTCCTGTGGAAGAGGAAGGAAGACTTCACGATCCCCGTTTGCGAGAAAATTTTATTGAACGCATCTTCACCCTCAAAAGGTGGCGGAATACCCAGGCCGGACGAAAAAGCCTGGGAAGCATCGTGGCGTTTCACACCACTCACAAACTGCTCATTCTCTCTCACAGCACGAAACATTACCGGGAAATGGGAAGGCTGGTGGCCCAGGCAAAAGGATTAAAGGTAGACAAGGTCTATACCCGCTATGAATCCCTGCTCATGGAGGCGTTGCGCTTGCACGCCACGGTCAAGAAGCACACCAATGTACTCCAGCACATGATGGGCTATTTCAAGAAAGAGCTTGCCCCGGACGAAAAGCAGGAACTTCTTGAAGTGATCGATGCCTATCACGATGAACTTCTCCCCCTTATCGTTCCCATAACCCTCCTTAAACACTACGTCAGGAAATATAAGCAACCCTATCTTCATGGCCAGGTTTACCTCTCCCCCCATCCATCGGAACTCAAGCTTCGAAACCATGTTTGATCGTTTCGAATCCAAAACAAGTGCAACACAACAGCAATGCGGGCCTTGAGAGTAACGCCGGTTCCTATTGGCTTACGCTGCCGTAGGCACCGCCTTCCGGTTTCTCTTTCCAGTTAGTGTAATTAGTCAACAACGTCCCCAAAAAAATGCGGAGGTTGTACTAAATTTCTTTCTCAATTCTGCCGATAGAGTGGATATAATCTTTGAGAAAGGCGCCCTGGCAGGCGCGACGGGGAAGATGACAAGCATTACGACCATGAAATTGGAATACCTGGCTGGCCGGCAGGTGGGCACTTCCGTTCTCCTCAGGGAATTGGCAAGGGGGGGTATGGCAGTGATCTTTTTAGCCTACCAGAAGACCCTGAAACGCCGGATTGCGGTCAAGATACTCCCGAAATCCCTGATCAACGAAATGAGTGCGGAATTTTTTCGCCAGGAGGCCGAGGCCGCGGCCATCTTGTCCCACCCAAACATCATTCCGGTCTACGAGGTGGGAAACACAGACGAATTCCTCTTTTTCACCATGCAGCTCGTCAATGGGAAGTCCCTTGCCCAGTACATCAAGATGGCGGCTAAGAATCCCCTGCCTTCCAAGCGCTTTCTCCCCGTGGGTGCCACGCTGCGTATCGTCACTGAAGTCCTCGACGCCCTCGATTACGCCCACCAGCAGGAGATCATCCACCGGGATATAAAGTCCGCTAACATCCTCATTGAGTCCCACACGAAGCGACCCATCATCACGGATTTCGGACTCGCCAAGGTGTGCCGGGGATCTGAGGAAAACGCCTCCATGCTCCTGGGCACACCGACTTACATGGCACCGGAACAGATTCAAAAGGCCCCTGTAGATCCCAGGACCGATATCTATGCCACCGGCACGATGCTGTTTGAGATGTTGGTAAGCCAGCTGCCCTTTCCCAAGGTGAACAATATCAGAGAGCTCCTGAAGGCCAAATTGGCCTTACAGGACCACTTATTCCAGCATCGACCTTCCCAGTTGAATCCCGCCGTTACCGGGGCATTGGACCGGATCGTACAAAAGGCCACCGCTTTTCATCCGGAAGAACGGTACGGTTCGGCCCGTGAATTCAAAGCGGACCTAGAGGAATATCGTGCGCGACGGCTTGAAGACGCGGCCGCGAGGAGGACCCATGTCGGCGCCCAAACCCATTAAAGGGCAGCTGTTGCAGTTCGGGCGGAATATCGCCCTGCTCTTCAACCGGGCAACCATGTACGACACATCCCATCCCTACGTGGTCCAGTCCATCGAACTGGTCCACCAGACGGTGGAGCCTCTGCTGGTGCACATTTCGCCCCTCGTTTTCATCTTCAACCAGGGACGGTTCTTCATTGACGAGGAACCTCTCGACCCGCGCGTGAACGTAAGTCGCATCGCCACTCACTTCAAGAAGGCAGGGATCCAGTCCATCTCCTTTGAAAAGGGTGTGGACAAGAACGACATCCGCATTTTCCTGGAAATAGCCTCTTCCCTGAACAGATACCCCAATGCGGACGCAATGAAGGACGCCCTGGAGGCAAAGGGTGTCGATTTCATGAAAATCAATCACGTCTTCTATAAAAAGGTCACGGAAGATGACGAAGTGGTCTCCAAGGAGGCCCTCAAAAAGGTTACGCCGGCCATGATGGAGGAGGACCGGCTGAAATCCAGGAAGATGTTCGTCGATGCCCTCCTGGAGAGCGTCCTGACCGAGGAGTTCATCAAGACGCTCAATATCGAAAACCTCGTGAAGAACCCGGCAGGCATCACCCGGAACATGATCCAGGCGGACCTGGATGGGGGAACGGGGTCCGCGCAGGGTAACGAGCAAAAAGTGTCAGGGGGGATTTCCGGAGGGAACGGCGCTCCTGGGGGTGGAGAGGTCCAGGCCGCTTCTGCAGGGATGAACCGGCAAGGACCTACTGGGAGCGGAGGCCCGGGTCATCCCTCCGGAGCTGTCGGGACCGGGGCCCCGTCCGGGGGATCGATCCCCGCGGAGAATACGGCGGGGCGACAGGGCCCTGCGCAGTTCCCCGGAACCGGCCAGGCACAACCCGGCAGAGGAGCACAGCGAGCCGCCGATCCCCAGGCCGTGGAGGATGCTCCCGCGGGCCACGGTGCCGTACTCTACATGCAACTCGAAGTCATGGAGCAGGAGGTGGAAAAAAACATCGCCGGTCAAGGCAGTGTGGAGCTTTCCGAACTGGCCTCCGCCGTCTTCGAGATGAAGCATCAGCTCATGGCTGGAATCCAGGCCCAGAAGGCCCTAGGGATCAGCTACGAAAATGAAGAAGAGATCCTGGAGAAAAGCAACGAGATCGCGGACCGGGTCCTTCTTTCCCTTATCAGGGAAGAGTACCAGGCGGGCCGCATCAGCACCTCCCGGCTGGCCCAGATCCTCCGGCGGCTGGTCCCCGACCCCGCAGAACTCCGAAGGCTTCTTCCCAAAATCAAGGAAGCCCTCATGGAAGAGGGCATGTCCCTGCCCGAGTATCTGAAGCTCGTCCAGGACCTGGGGCGGGAACTCCAGAGCGACGGCCTGGCCAAGATCATTCACGAGAGTTCCGAACAGATCGGGGTGGACAGCGAAGAAATTTTCGAGGAGGTGAAAAAGAATCCCTCCCAGGCCGCCGAACTCATCTACCTGGCGGCCGAAATCCGGAAGGGCACCGGGGACGAAAAGGTCCTCTCCAATCTCCTGGTGGATTATGTGGAGCGGCTCGGCACCCGGATGGGCGCGGAAATGGCCCAAGGGGAGGAAGATGGAGGGGAAGCGCATCTTCAAAAGGTCATGACGGACGTCAAGTCCAATATCGTCCAGAAGCTGGCTCGCATGGACGTCAAGGATGATATCCTGGCGCGATTGGAAGAAAAACTGAACAAGCGCGTAGACGATATGCTGGACAACCTGCGGCTGGACTGGCTCAAGAGCCAGGGGGCGCAGTCTGAAAAGGCCCCGGCCAAGCGCCTTAGCGTGCTTCAGACCCTGGAACGCAGCGTGAGTGAAAATGAGGAGTTGGGGGAAATCCTCAAAGTCGTCCGCTCCAAGGTGGGGGTAGGTGAAATCGACGAGAACGATTTTCGGCAGATTCACGCGGAGATCCTGGCCCAAAAGCAGCGGATCAAGGATCTGGAGGCCGGAAAGGGCCTGCCTTCAGGCATCCTGAAGTCGGACGAACTGGTCTTTTTCCTGGAAAAGGAAATAGCACGTGCCAGACGTTATAACACGCCCTTCGCCGCCTTGGGTTTTTCCCTGGTCAAGGCCAAGGCCAGGGTCAAGAAGGGGGCGGAAACCGTGAACCGCCAATCCCTCATGGATGCGCTCCTGCAGAAGCTCGCGGTGATCTTCCGGGAAACGGACGTCCTGGGGCAGATCGGAAGAAGGAGGGTGGTGGCCTTGCTCCCCATGACGCCTGAGTCCGATGGGAAGCTCGCTTTGCGCCGCAGCATGAAACTTTTGCACCTCGAACCCCTGGACGTGGACAGGATCCCCGTGGACATCAAGATGGCGGGCGTGCTGGCCAAGGTGGACATGGAAGAGGCCCGGGACGCCAAGGCCTTCGTGGAGACCCTGACCGCCCAACTCACCGACATGGCCGCCAGGATCAAGAATATCCACGCCTATTTCTGATGGGAAAAGGGGGACGTTCTTCACTAATTGCACTTATCTCTTTTGTTTCATAGATTTCCTTATCCTAAAATTCAATATGAGCGGTGTCTGTATCAGAAAAATATTTTGCTTTCATACTTTAATCCTCCTTAAAAGACCGATCAAAAAAGGCATTGTGAATTGCCTCACTATCTTCTAATAGAGGACAAATGGGTGCTTCTCCTTGTACGCCGTTTTCCACAAACGGGCAGGCGGCATAGGGCTTGGACTGGAGATCGTGGTTGGTAAGCAGGCGAAATCTTCTGCAGTGCCTACCTGCCTCCTTGATTCTTCTCTTCAATGGCCTTGAGGATCTTTTCCGGGGTCATGGGAAAATCCGTGAGGGTCACGCCAATGGCATTGCTTATTGCAGCGGCATAGGCCTGAGCCGCGCTCATGGCTATGGACATGCCCGCTTCCTTGGCACCATACGGCCCCGCCGGATCCAGGGATTCCACGATGATGTTGTTAATCCTGGGCATATCGCAGGCAAGGGGGACCTTGTATTCCAGTTGCGTGGGATTCAGGCATCTCCCCCCGTCCCAAAAGTGGTGCTCGGTCAGCATACCACCCTGCCCTCCCATGGCCACGCTGCCTTCAAATTGTCCCTCCACCAGCATGGGATTCAGGGCAAAGCCGCAATCCTGGGCCGCCGTGACCTCCAAGGCCTTGACCATGCCTGTTTCCGGGTCCACCTCGACCTCGGCTATGGTAGCCCCGAACGAAAATGCCTCCGAGAGCTGGCCCTTGGGATTCTTCACCCATTCCCTGGTGTGATCGACCTTTGGCGCGTAGTGTCCTTCTCCTGAGACCGGCATCCCCTGAATAAGTCCCATCCGGACAGCCTTCTTGAGCGGGATGAAACGATCCGGGCTCCCGGCAACAGATATCTTCTTGTCCTTTAGCATGAGATCGCGCGGGTTTGCCTCGAGCGCTTTTGCCGCAATATCAAAGAGCTTGTTTCGGGCATCAACAGCGGCCAGCCTGGCGGCGTTTCCCCCGGCAAAGGTGGTCACCATGGAATAGGAACCGGGGTCATTCGGAGTCACCTCGGTATCCGCCGTGATCAGCATCACTTCAGCCATGGAAAGGCCCAGTTCTTCGGCAACCACCTGGACGAGCATATTATCATTGCCCTGGCCGTTGTCCACCACACCTGAAATCAAGGTAACCCCGCCGTCTTCATTGAATTTTATGATGGCCTGGGATCCTCCCCTGATGCCAAGAGGAAACCCGGTCTGGACCGAGTTTATGCCGATGCCGATGCCCCTCCACGGTGGGAGGTTCCCGTATTTTTCTTTCCACCCGGACTTTAGAGCAGCCTTTTCAATGCACTCGGTCAGGCCGCAGGAAGAGACGTAACTCCCGGTGGGCGTGTATTCCCCTGCCTGCCTGGCATTTCGGAGTCGCATCGTCACCGGATCAATGCCCAGTTCTTCGCCCATCATATCCAGTTGCAGGTCTATTCCGCAGGCAAAGGAGCGGCCGTGCATCCGGATCATGCCCCTGATGGGTTTGTTCGTGAAGATTCTGTATCCGTTGTACCTCACATTCTCCATCCTGTACGCCTGCTCCATACACAGGAATGGCACTGAGGTGGCAATAGGGCCTGTGGAGGAATATGCCCCTCCGTCCATGTAACAGGTGATGTCCCGAGCAAGGACCTTCCCCTCCCGGTCTACGCCTGTTTTTATGGTGGTGATAAGGGCATGGCCCATGCGGACATTGACCGCATTTTCCTCTCTCGTATAAACGATCTTTACGGGTCGGCCGGACTTTCTTGAAAGAAGGGCACAGATGTAGTCGGCTGGCGAGATCTCGGATCTCCCCCCGAAGGCCCCCCCAATGGCAATCTTCCGCACCTTAACCTTGTGGAGCGGCATCTGGAGGGCGTTTGACAGGGGCTTTGATTTCATGTGGGGCCCGGCATTGGGCATCCATATCTCCAGGTTGCCGTCGTCATCAAAACGGGCTACAACGGCATAGGGTTCACCCATAAAATAGTCGTCTTCAGCAGCGGTAAAGGTATCTTCACGGATCAGGGAGGACTCCTTGAAGCCCTTTTCTATATCACCCACGTCGATATTGACGTGCACGTTTACATTATTGGGGTAATCCTCGTGTATCCACGGGCCCTCCGATGCCATTGCCTCAATGGGGTCATACACCGCGGGAAGCTCTTCAAGGTCCACGTCAATCAGGTCCAGCGCCTCAAGCGCGGTCTCTTCATCCACCGCCGCCACAGCCGCTATCTCCTCTCCGAAATACCGCACCCTGTCCCTGGGAAGAAAATCCATGTCCTGGGTGTAGCGGAACACTCCCCACTTGACTCCGCCGGTATCCTGCCCCGTGACAACGGCCTTCACCCCTTTGAGCCGTTCCGCCCGTGAGGTATCAATATGCAGTATCCGTGCATGGGCCAGGGAGCTCCGTTTGATCTTGCCCACCAGCATTCGTGGGAGCTTCAGGTCCGCGGCAAACTGCACTTCTCCTGTCACTCTTGAAAGGGAATCGACCCTCGGGACCCGTTTCCCGATCAGGGAAAAACCTTTTTCCATTCTTAACTCCCGGTAGCATTCCGGCCGGAGCCCGTAGTGACGGCCGTCACCGCCTCAACAATCTTCGCATAGCCGGTGCATCTGCATATATTTCCACTTATCCCTCGGCGGATTTCTTCTTCGTTCGGCGTGGGGTTTCTTTTCAGCAATCCCTTGACGGACATGAGCATTCCCGGAGTGCAGAATCCGCACTGAACCGCACCGTGATCAATGAAGGACTGCTGTATTGGATCCGGCCTCCCTTGCTCTCCCAGACCCTCCACGGTCGTTATTTCACGACCCTCCATCTCCAGGGCCAGGGTGAGGCAACTCCTCAACGGGACCCCGTCACACAATACGGTGCATGATCCACACACCCCTTCTCCGCAGCTCTCCTTAGTACCGGTAAGCTCCAGTTCTTCCCGCAGGACCTCGAGCAGGGTCCTGTTGGGCGAAATATACAGCTCGACTTCCTCGCCGTTTACCGCAAAGGACAATGGTACCTTCTTTTTCATAACATATTCCTTCCCCAGTGTTCTATTGAACCAGGGATATGATCCCCGTTTCCTTCTTTCTTCACCACCCGCATCAGCCTGTTGCTACTACAATGGCCTCTTTTAATGCTCTTCTCACCAGGATACGGATCATCTTTTGCCTGTATTCCAGGCAGGACCCCAGATTCTCAACCATAAAGGCGGACGCATGTTTTTTCGCTAGATCCGAAGTGGCCTCGATGGCCTCGTCATCGTTAAAGGGCTTCCCATAAAGGGTTGCAGCAGCCTCTTTCAAAAGCAGGGGTGCTGCACCTGCTCCGCCCACGGAAATCCTGACCTCCTCAAATTGTCCATCCATTACCCTGACTGACACTGCGGCCGATACGAGGGCGAAATCAATTGCCGAGCGGTATGATATCTTTTGAAAGCTGCTCCCCGCCCCTTCTCCGGGCATTGGTACACGTATCTCCAGCACGAGTTCGTCGGGCTCAATGGCAAAAGGACTCTCCCCCTTCCCGGTAAAAAACTCCTCCACGAGGAGCACCCTTTCCCCCCTGCTCGAAGCCAGAACCACCTCACAGCTCAGCGCCATCAGGGCGCAGGCCCCGTCGGACAGGTTGGCCGAGCGGCACCGGTCACTGTTTTCCTCAGCGTAGCAGGTCTGGCCGTTGTCCTTGTGGCACGGAGTCCTGCCGGAGCGCCAGAATTGGGATTGATTGTAGAACAGGCACCGCGTATTTAAACAGAGGTTTCCCCCAATTGTCCCACGAAAGTGCTGGATTGACGGGGCTCCAATCTTTCCCATGGCTTGTCTCAGGGCAGGCAGATGCTTTCCAACTCTTTCGCTTTCGAGCACCTCAACCAGGGGCGTCATGGCACCAATGACGATCTCACCATTTTCTTCTTTTATGTCTCTCAGGCCCTCCAGGTTTTTCAGGCTTACCACCAAGCGCGGCTTCACAAGTCGCTGTTTCATGCGGACCAGCAGGTCTGTGCCGCCCGCCAGCAGCACAGCTTCGACGCCATGGGAAGCCAGGCAATCCAAGGCCTCCTGGAGATTTCCTGGAGCAACGTATTCAAATTCTGGAATAATCACTTTGATAATCCTTCGGCTGTCATAGAAACCCACAGGGCCTCTGTTTTTTCCGGATCCCGCTCAAAGAGGCCCCCATGTCCTCCCTCCCGGGTAGTTATCTACGATATCACAATGGTCTTGCAGATCAAGCAAAATCCTGCCACTTCTTGCCTATTGACACACAGTGTCCTCACCAGAAATCGAGATATCAGGTGCCTTGCTTGACGCGCCCCACGGGAATCATTCATTGCCGGGGCAAATGTCTGGTTCTCTCAAAGTCCTCCGGTTTATAACCTTGACTCCTCAAGATATCTTTAACCGCAATCCATTCTTCATTCGAAAGTTCCGGCCTCCGCCCCAGTATCCAACCATATTTTCTGCTTGGGACCCCCACAATGGCATATTGATATTCCCTGTCGAGACCGACGATCCAGTAATCACCCCAGAAGAGATGCACCCCCAAAAACCTGACAAAGCTCACCTTCAACTTTGCGTCGGTCACGGGATCACTCACTTTTGCGATACCTTTGGCGACCATGCGTTTTCCCTCGTCGTCCAGACACGAATTTACCACCAAGACAGTGCCGTCTTTCTGCAGTTTGTATTCAGCGGTGATGTCTCCAGCACATTTCTTCTGAAAACGGTTGGGGATCTTTGCTATTTCATACCATTTGCCCATGTACCTGTTGAGGTCCACAGAGGCTACTGCCTGAGGTGCGTCCGTCATATTCCCTCCGCATGCGGATGATAGGATCAGAACGGTAAAGGCTAAATGAAAGCCCATTTTTCGAGATATTCCTTTATGTGCACCTTGCGCACCGTGCTCTCGGATGTCATGTAGCGGACCTTCCCGAAGATAGGGCGCTCCGGTCCCCAGGCCCTGTCGTGTCGACCGAGCACCCAGAAAATGCCTGTATAGGAGTTGGGGTCCCTTCCGTCGAGTGCGTAACGGTTGTTCAACCATTCCATGATCCGCAATGCCTCTTTGGGAGTAGGTGTCCAATGCAGGATCTTTTTGCCCCAGAGCATGCGCAGGTAGTTGTGGATCCTTCCTTCCACGAGGAGCTGTCTCTGGGCCGCGTTCCACACCGGGTCATGAGTGCGGGCTGCCTCGAACTCCTTCAGCGTGTAAAGGCGAGGCCGCGGGTCTCCCTCATGTTCCAAGAGCGTCTTCACGGCCCATGAAGGCAGGGAGTCGTACTTATGATAGTCGGATTGTTTCTGGCTGAACTGGTACCCGAGTTCCCGCCATGTGACCAGTTGATCCAGGAATGGTTCTGCATGTTCGTCAAGCCCCCACCAACCTTGCCGCTGTCCTTTGGCCTCCTCTTTGAGGCTTGAAGGACTCCAGCCCTGCCGTTTCAGAACGCTGTTGACAATTTCATGTGAGGAGATGTGACCGAAGTGCAGATAAGGGGAGAGCCCGCTTTCGGCCGCCCGGTCAGGGTGGTTGCGGTCTGTTTTGTAATAGGGAAGCTTTCTCTCCAGGAACGATTTCAGGGCTGATCGAGCCACCTCGGTACCCCCGCGATAATCCACGGGCAATACCTGATGGTCTATGGGAAGCCCCTTTACAAAGGACTTTCCATCTTTCAGCTGGTCCGTAGACAGGGGCGGCCACCTCTCACCGATGCGCCTTGGCAAGGTGGAAAGCCTGGGAAGTCTCTGCCCGGCAAATGGCCGGGACTTCGGCCGCTGGTTCAGGAGCGGAGGAAGGTTCTTCTGCGTGAAACGCCTGAAGTGGTACGCAGAAAAAAAGACCTTTTCCGAGAGGCGGAGCGGAATAAGACCGTTGGCATCCACCTTTTCCATCCGCACCTTGACCCTCCCAGCGGCAGCCCGAATCATCGATGGGAGAAAAAAACAGGGAAAATCATCCCCTATAATCACACATGCATCCAGAGAGAGGGCCTCAAGCAGTCCCTTTCCTTCGCCCTTTTTTCTCTCAGCGTACGGGTAATAAAGGACCGGCTTCTCTGCCAGTTCGCGGGCATTGTCCGCCATCCCTTCCAGCACGAAGGCATGGAGCCTGTCGCTTGCCCACGGGTAGTCACAACGCAGCGGTTCCAGGACCACGACCGGTTTTCGGAGTTCCCTGGCCCACTCCACGGCCCGGTCAAGGGCAAAGTTCCAGCCTGGACGCCTGAAGGCCGTCATCCAGTAGAGGACAAATGCGCCTTGCCCGTTTACCGGGGCCTCATTACAGGGCGTTATTCGAAGTGCCGGGACCGAACTATTCAGTGCCAAGGCTGTCCTTCCGTCGCCTTTGCCCATCAAACCGAGGGCTCTTCCCCTGCTCCGATAAGCGGCAACTCCTTGTCCACTTTGAAAGAAACCAGGAACCTCGCACCCTTTTTCTCGTTTTGATATTGTCTCCGGGCGAGGGTTTGGATAAGTTCGCTGTTTTCCTCTTCCTTCAGCTTCGTGAGATGAAGGCGCTTCCCCTTGTACCCCTGCCCCTCTTCCACGAAAAGGTAGGCGGCATGGGGGTTGGACTGGAGATTGTGGTGGGTGAGGCGGTCCCGCATGATAAAAGCTAGTGAGCCCTCCTCCAAGAAATGGGGCCTGGAATAGACCGCCATGTTGACCTTGCCTTCCCTGTCTGCTGTGGCAATGACGCCCACTCCCCTTGTCGTCTCAAAATAGTCTTTCAATGCCTCCATGTTTTTCCTCCTTCTGTCTTTATGAGGTGTCATATTTATGGAACCCGCTGGTTCATGGATTGAACTCATCAACCATCAAGGCCCATCCGGATCCACGCTTCTGACGGGGTGCAACTCAGGACCTCAGCGATATCTTCTTCTGTGATGCCCAGGAAATGGAAAAGGTGGGTCATCCGCGCCCTTCCAATGCTCGCGTCAGCCACCTGGTCAAGTCTTGGTTTCGCGTTATACGCGATGCCCAGTCCGGCTTGTGAAAGCATGGGCGCATCGTTTGCCCCGTCACCCACTGCGATTGTCTGGTCCATCAGAATACCTTCGTCGCACGCCGTTTGAGAAAGAATCCGGGCCTTTTCTTCCGCATCCACGATCTTTCCCGTCACCCTTCCGGTCAGGGCCCCATCCGACACTTCCAGGCGATTCGCAAAGGCATAATCCAGATGTAATTCTTCTTTGAGGTGCTCTGTAAAAAAATCAAACCCCCCACTGATAATGCCAATCTTAAATCCCAGCCGTCGAAGCACTGCAATCAATTCTTCAACGCCCGGAGAAAGGGGAAGATTATCCCTGATCCCTTCAAGCTCCCTGATGCTCAGTCCCGTGAGCAATGCCACACGCTCAATGAGGGCAGCCTCAAAATCAAGTACGCCGTGCATGGCCCGGGAAGTGATCTCCTTGACCTGTTCATATACCCCTGCCCGCACGGCCATCTGGTCGATAGTCTCCATTTCCAACAGAGTGCTGTCAACATCGAAAATAATCATACGTTTTCTTTTCCGGTATGCCTCCATCCGCTGGAGTGCCAGGTCCGCACTCAGTTCCCGGCTCTTTATCATGATTCTTTTTTTCAGCCCCGGAATGTCGGGAACATTTCGAACGTCGATCACTACGTTCATAGAGAAAGCCTGGTGATGTCTCTGGGTTTTCATTGAATCTATGGAAGCGCCTTCTTCCATGAAAACTCGAGCCAGAGCCTTCATGTGGGAAATATCACCAAAGTGAGTGAGCAGATATTGATCCCGATAAACCCAACCAGCTGCCATCTCCGGCGTGTAAAAGTGAAAACAGGCGTCCAGGTGCACGGAATCGGTCCATGAAAGGAAAGCTTCTTTCAGGGCCTGCTCCGAGTCAGGACTTTGCAAGGGCTCCAACACGGCGCAGCATGAAAAGGCTTCACCCGAGCGAGTCTGTTCCAGGTGATGAATGGTTGCCCGGTGTTGTGCGAGGATATCAAGAAAGCCTGTAACCCAGCCAGCATGCTCCCTGCCCGAAAATTCAATAGAAACCATGCTCTCCTTTTGTTCTGCCATTCTATTCCTCTAACGGGCGCATTCGGCAGCAGGGGAAAAAAGACTCCGCCGGTCAAAGGTTCTGAACCCTTGATATGTCATGGTCCCGAGATATATGGAGGGCATGGTCTTAAATCCCCGTGTCGCCGATGGTGACAATCCCCAGATATCCATCCACCGTTATTTCATCCCCGGTTTGGATCAATGTGGTTGCATCCGGGATGCCGGTAATGCAGGGCAACCCGTATTCGCGTGCGATGATCGCACCATGAATCAGCATTCCGCCTCTGCGCTCGACAACGGCCGATGCCAGGGGGACGACAAAGGTTATGTTCGGATCAACCGCATCACACACCAACACCTCGCCGTATCTGAAATCGGCCAAATCGGAATGGTTGTGGATCACCCGGGCTCTGCCTTTTGAAATCCCGGGACCTGCGGGCTGACCGATCAACTGCCTGGCTTGATACCTAACGCCCGACGGCTTGCCGCCGGAAGATGCTTTCTGGTTTTCGGACCCGAAATCTGCCTCCGCAAGCACCTGCACCAATACTTCCGAGGCCTGATCACCTGCCCGGTCCTCGAGGCGACGCCTGGCTTCCTGGACCGCCGCCAAAACCTGCGCTTCAATACGGCCGAGATAGATATTGTCGTCATCACGCAGTTGATAACTGCTCCTGGCCAGTTCAAGCATTTCTTCCGCGCGTTCCTTCTGATCGTCGTCAAAGCTGTCCAAGTAATTCTGATGCAGTCGGCTGATTCGATTCTTCTTTTTGCGGACCCCGTTCCGGGATGGATGATCGGCCATCTCCAACAGCAGCCGATACAGCGGGCCGGTCCCCAGAACGCAATTTTTCCCCCCGGTCACCGCGCAGGACAGGTCGCCGAACTTTTCCATAAATTCATCGATCCGTGAAAGAAATCGGGCATCTAGATTGGTATGATCACCCTGCTTCAGTTTTGCCGCCAGATGTTCATCGATGCGGATAGTAGCAGCCAACTCCATCAACATGTTGTTTCTCTCAATACTGGCCATACCGGTGTTGGTGAGAAGGTCGAGAAACTCATAGGGATCATCGGGCTCCACGGCATCATTATAAACCTGGCCGAACAGCCGCACACCGTGTGCATAAGGAATGAAATCCGCCCAGTAGATGTCGACCCATTTCTGGTTGGTTTCCCGGCGTTCTCTGATTTCAACGGCCAGGGCCTGATCCGACAACTTGACCAGATCAGTGCCAATCAGGCTTTCTGCCACCGAGACCATGCCAGGAATCAGCTCTTCTTCGATTTTTCGGCGCAGTTTCTTGAGGTTTTCGAAGCTTCGATGCAGGCTGAGGTACCAGACGCGCTCGTCTTTCGGCTTGTGGGAACGGAGCGTTGTAATGGGACGGGATTGAAACAAGACCAGCGTATCCCTGTCATAGGTCCACTCGACATCCTGAGGCATTTTGAAAAGCTCCTCAGCATTGCGGCCGGACTTAAATACGAAATTTACCTCCTGAGTGGTCAGCGGCGGATGGGCTGATTTTTCTCCAGGCAACTCCGCCAGGCGCACACCTTCCGGGCCTGGTATCATCCAGTATTTGCGCTCAGGGGGTGTATGCACAACAATCTTATTGCTGAATCGATCCATTATCCAGCGATCGGGTTCCACAGTCCCATCCACAAGACCCTGATTTAGTCCGTAGACGGATTCGACAACGCCCTGATCCTCGTCATTGGGGTTGCGAGTAAAGACCACCCCCGACCTGTCACCAACCACGGTCTCTTGCACCACCACAGCCATTGAGCTCTCCTCAACATCCAAACCGATTTCCTGGCGATACAACAATGCGGCATCCGACCACAGAGAGGACCATACCATGCGGATGTGTTTTAAGATCGATTCCGCTCCGGTTACATTCACGAAAGATTCGTGAAGCCCTGCAAATGATGACTGCGCGTCATCTTCTCCCGGCGCCGACGAACGCACGGCCACCGTTCGCTCACCCAGGAGTGTGCCGATACCGTCGCACATTTCCCGTGCAAGATCTTCCGGAAGTGGTTTGATCAGAAACATATTGCGGATTCGCGTGGCACAATCCCAGATCTCTTCCCATCGCATTTCTTTAAAATCTTTGCGATGAAGTTCCAGCAAAATACGTTCGCGCAAACCGGTCCTGCGAACATATTCACGATACATATCGGTGGTAATGCAGACGGTTCTGGGAATCCTGAAACCTCTTTTGACCAGCAGCGACAAGGCATATCCCTTGCCGCCCACGCGGTGACGGTCCCCGGATTGGATTTCTTCTGCGGAAAGAATCCGTTTCATGGTTCCAGGTGCAGCTCCATAACATTTTGAAAGTTCTTAACCATATAATAAACCTCCACGGCCACCCCTATCAGGGCGCACGTAGGAGAACGTGCAAAATCTTCCAGATGGGGATGCTTGGCCAGATACTGCACCAGTATCGCCTCGCTTTCCGATCCAACGACTTCTGTCGCCTTTCCGACTCCGGTTACGGAAATGGCCTGATGAAAATCAGAGGTATTATTTGTGCTGCTGTTGACCATCAAAGCCACCCGGCTGTCGGCCGCTAGATTGGCATATTTGCGTGTGGTCTTCGGCGTCACAAAGTAGATATGCTTCAGATCATCGGCGGCGTAAAAGGCAACCAGACTGGCATAAGGCTGACCGGCACGGTGGGTGGATAAGGCTGCCAGAGACTGAGAATTGAGTAATTCCTTCAACCGTATTCGAAATTGCTCGCTCTTTTTCATGGGTGTACTATCCTTATGAATATCGGGTGTTGTTAAGAGAAAACGCTTTTCTTTGTACCCCTGGTCCTCTTCTAACGATCAGAAAACAGAAAACGCATCATCTCATTGGGGTCTATGAATACTTAGTTTTTTCATTCGCGATCATAAGGTGCCCGGATTCAGCCCCAACCGATTGGCCGCACCATTCTTGCCCTCGATCTTCCAGGCGGATTCTTTCAATAGCCGAAGGATGTGATTTCGCTTCACGTATTGCAGCGTCGAGCTTTCTCGGTCGAATTCAGCAGTCCTTTCAGACAGTTTCACCATGAGGTCAGGCCCTGCAGACACGATCATCCCCCGGTGAGTCAGGTTCTCCAATTCCCGAATGTTTCCCGGCCAATCGTAGGTTTTCAGCGCCTCCATGGTCCCAGACCTATTGTTTTGGATCCATACGGCAAACGTTGGGGACCCTCGGGACGAACCGGTCAGGCCCCTCGATGATGGGCTTACCGACCTCCCGGACAATGCCTTGCAGCATCGCCTTGAAGACATACTGGTGGAAGGGGTAGAGGGCATACCAGTAGGCCAGGCCGGAAATGCCCTTGGGCAAAAAACGGGAGAGCTGCTGGAGCTCCGTCCCGCCTTCCGGGACAGGATAAACACGAAATTCCAGGGTCGCCTCTCCGGGAAACTTCATTTCCGCCAGCAGGAGGAGGCGGCTCGCTTCACTGACCTCCAGGACCCGAAAAAAATCCACCGGATCCCCCGGCCGAAGCCGGACAGGATCAGGGCGTCCACCGCTGAGCCCCACTCCACCCACCAGCCGATCAATCAAACCCCGCAAAGCCCACAGAAATCTGGACGAATACCAGCCTCTCGTTCCCCCGATGCGAGCGATGGGCCTCCACACCTCCTTGGGCGGTGCATCCACAACCACACGGTAGTCGGACTCCATGATGGTCCCGCCCGCATAAGGGGCGTCACCGCACTGGTGCCATTCGGGATAGCTGCCCGGTCCCGCGTCGGCCCAGCAGGTCTCCACACACTGCTCCATTATTTTGCCCAGGGCCAGCCGGATGGTTTCCCTTACGCTCTGCAGGTCCTGGGGAATGATGGAACGAATCCGATTTTCCTTGCACACCACGGGGTTCCGGAGTCCTTCGGCAAGCGGTCGCGCAATATGGGAAGGCACGGGCGTTACAAGATGAATCCAGTAGGAACTGAGGCGGGGGGTGAGCACCGGCAGGGGGATAATCCAGCGTTTTGCCAGGCCGGCTTCTTCAGCGTAGATCTCCATGAGTCGCTCGTAGGTCAGGACATCCGGTCCCCCGATATCGAAGGTCCCGCCGAGGGTTTCTTCGTGATCGAGGCACCCCTTGAGATAACCCAGGACATCCCGGATGGCGATGGGCTGGACGGCGTTCCGTACCCATCGGGGTGTGATCATGACAGGCAACCGCTCCACCAGATAGCGCATCATCTCAAAGGATGCACTTCCCGATCCCAGGATCATGGCTGCCCGGAGGAATGTCGTGGGGACGCCGCCCGCCTGTAGAATGCGTGCCACTTCCGTCCGGGAACGCAGGTGCTTGCTCAGGGTCTTGCCCTCCACACCCAGACCCCCGAGGTAAATGATCCGCTCCATTCCCGCGCGGGAGGCCGCTTTTGCCATGTTCCGGGCGGCTTCCCTGTCGGCCTTTGCAAAATCCTTGTGCCTGAGGTTCATGGAATGAACCAAATAGAAGCCCGCCCAGCATCCCTCGGCCGCCTTCTCAAGAGACGTATAATCGAGAAAATCGGCCTGGGCCATCTCGATATTCTCATGTCGCGCCCAGGGCCTCGACTCGAGTTTGGAAAGGGAACGTCCCAGAACGCGCACGCGATACCCGGAATCCAGAAGCAAAGGAACCAGGCGGCCGCCCACATAGCCGGTGGCGCCACTGACCAGGACAGGGCCTCTTTGCATGCTCAATCCTCCCTCTTCCCTTTCTCCAGGGATGTTTCCTTCCCTCCATGAACATCCATCAAGATGTTGCATGCACCATGTTTGTTGATCTTTCGATTACGCTCACTGCTTCAGCAATGATAGTACAGTCTTATACCATACTCAGAAGCAACCATCAAATCGGACGGTCATCCTGCAACAGAGGCACCGGACCAGAACATTGCATTCTTTCCCTCCCGTCCTGGAGAATCTACGGGAATCATGAAAGCCGAAGCGGGAATTCCGCTTCAGCCAGCTCATTGAAAGAGAGATCTGCTCAGGATTCCTCAACGATTCCTTCTTTCAGGGCCTTGGGTGACGGCACGGGGATCGGATGGCATCGATCCTTCTCCGGATTATACATTAAGCGATACGACATGCCTCTATTTCCTTCTGAGCAGAGGTGATCCCACCCCCGGACATAGTAAGGACATTGGTCATTGAAGCAGATATACATGTAATCATTATCCCAGGTCTGGCAAAACGGATTATCAGGCACGAGCCATTTTTTCAGCCTTTCGCCGCAATAGGGGCATTCCAGCGTGTCTTTCACCTTTGTTTTCCCCTTCTCAATTTCCCTGGGATCGGGTTTTTCACCGAATGGCAGGTTGACCTTTGGCCGTTTTTTCCTGGCTGGATCTCCTCCCTTTTTCTCACCATAAACGGCGTAAACAGGATCGCTCGGGATGCCCAGGTGGGCATACTTGTCGTTCCCGGGACGAGGCCTGCCCTTGGATACAAAAAGGGATGTATCATCAAAGCATCCCGCCAGCGTAAAGAACTCCTCCACAAGGATGATCCGCTCCTCTTCGCCTGCCTCCTGCCAGGCCTTGACCACCTTTTCCGGGAAAAAACGGTTCGAAAAGAAAACCACGAAAAGACCACCCGGTTTCAAGATCCGCCCCACCTCCCGGAAGACCTCCACAGGCTTTGTCACGTAGTCCACGGAGACCGTATTGACGACCGCATCGAACGTGTCCGGGGGAAAGGGCAGAATCGGCTCTTTGTTGAGATCGTGAATCACCCTCTCGGTCAAAGCTCTATTCTCTTTGAGTTCTCGTTCGTTCAGCCCAAGTCCCACCACACGTGACGGCTGAAGTCCATTTGGGATATGAGAATCCCAGCTAGCCATCAAGTCCAGAATCACGGGGTGATCTTCAACAATAAGTTCCGCGATCACTTTTTTCACGGTGGCCAGGGCCACGGAATCCAGATGGCTGACAAAGCGATCCTTTTTATAAAACAGGCTGTCGTCCCCGTTATCCAATCGAAAAAAAGAATCCGCTGAGAACAGGGAGTGATATTTATCCATCTTCGTCTTGAAAAAACCTTGTGTTTCGTGCATAGTATAACCTCCAAAAAAAGCCGGGCGGATCGAAGATCCTGTAACCCGGCTCGTAGCCCCTCTTTCAGGGCGGGTTCATCTATCATGCATGGTCTTGCTCTTACAATAAGCACCAGATTCCCTGTGTCAAGCAGAGAAAACGGCCTCCGGGGAAGCGTGGTATTAATCGAAAAACCCGACGAGTTTCCTACCTACCCAATGTGCTTTGATGACAGGAGATCCCTATGCGCGTTTTCATGACAGGTGGAACAGGTTTTGTCGGCACGACGCTGAGCCGACACCTTGTGGCCAAGGGCCACGAGGTGGGCATTCTTTCAAGAAGTATCTCCAGGGATCGCACACTGGAGCAAGGAGTTGCTTTCATCCACGGTAATCCAACAAGAGAAGGTCCCTGGCAGGACCAGGCAGCAGGGTATGATATTTTCATAAATCTTGCAGGTGCTTCTATTTTCAGGCGGTGGACGAAGGAGGCGAAAATCCTGATGCGGGAAAGCCGGCTCCAGACCACCAGGAACCTGATTACCGCAATTGAAGGGCGAAAGGGCCTCGATTCCGTCCTGCTCTCCACCTCCGCAGTCGGGTACTACGGGTTCCACGGCGATGAATTCCTGGATGAAGGGAGCCCTCCCGGGAATGATTATCTCGCAAAAATGGCACTGGACTGGGAAAAAGAAGCACTCAGGGCGGAGGAGTTCGGTGTCCGAGTGCTCACCTGCCGGTTCGGGATCGTCCTGGGAAAGGGCGGCGGGGCGCTGGCCCAGATGGTACCCCTATTCCGAAAAGGGTTGGGAAGCGCCCTGGGGAGCGGGAAGCAGTGGTTCTCCTGGATTCACGAAAAGGACCTGGTGAATATCTTCCTCTTCCTGCTGGAGCAAGATTCCCTTTCAGGGCCTATCAATTTCACGGCCCCTGAACCGGTCACCAACCGGGAATTTACTAAGAACCTCGGGAAGGCGTTGGGAAAGTCCACCTTTCTGCCGGCGGTTCCTGGATTTGTCCTGAGAATGATCAAAGGAGAGTTCGGCTCGGTTCTTTTGCAAGGTCAGCGGGTCATCCCGAAAAAGCTCCTCGATGCCGGGTTTCATTTCCGGTTTGCCACCATTCACGAGGCCCTCCCTGATCTCGTTGGATAAATCATTATATTCCTAATCGGCGAACACGACGTGATGCATCCTGTTATGAGTTGTGCCGTTTCCGCCCATCTATTTGCTGATTTCCCGGTGTAATCGCCGTGTGACAGGTATTCCGGCCCTTTTGTTCCGGCTTTTCCAGTAGCGCCGGTAAGAAAATTTGACCCCGGTCTTGATTGGGCTTCCCTCAACAATGTCCGTCCATTCCGTGAGTTTTTCCCACGCTGTCCGCCAGGCTGCCGAGGTCAATTCCCCGCACTCCTTTGCCGGTCCTTCAGGAGTCATCATGAGAAAATCCTTCTAATGTCAATGAGCCCCCAACGTTCCTGACCCGCCGTCAAGGCATCATCTCCTCGCCAGGACGGGATCCGGGAAAGGGGTTGTTCCGAAGCAGCGTCGTGTTCGCTTTGGAGCGGGGGCGCGAAATGGACGACAATGATGCAGGGTTCTTGGGAAAAAGGAATCACCACTTGACAGATTTCGGGGCTGCTCCTAAATTTTATATGTCGGCTCGCTGAACCACAGGCAAAAACCCTGAAAAGGAGAATTCCATGAATTCCAAGCCTCCCGGTGCAGGGAAAAGCAGCTTTGATCTGATTGATTCAAAAAGACTCTTCTCAGGAATGGGCCTTAAAAAGGGAGATATCTTTCTTGACCTGGGATGCGGCATCGGAAGCTATTCCATTGCGGCCTCCGAATATGTGGGAAACAACGGCAGGGTCTATGCTGTTGATCTGTGGAAACCGGGCATAGACATTCTGAAACAGACGCTTATCGCAGAAAGAATAAAGACCGTTATGCCTATTGTTGCGGATATGGGCAAAAATCTGCCCCTGGACGAAGATTCCGTTGACCTGTGCCTGATGGCCACTGTTTTTCATGATCTCCTGCAGGCCGGGGTTCATGAACAGGCTCTTGTGGAGACAAGAAGAGTCCTCAAAAAAGACGCACAACTCGCTATTGTTGAGTTTAAGAAGAGAGAAGAGCCTCCGGGGCCGCCAATGCATATTAGAATCTCAACGCAAGATCTGGAAAAGACATTGGATAGGTACGGTTTCCATCAAATAGCCACAAGAGAAATCGGGCCGTACCATTATGTTTCCCTGTTTGCCTGCGGGAATGAGAAGACTGACCATTGAACGGCCTTGGAAATAGCGTCATTTTCCCCGCATCTTCAAATGATTAGAGCTTTCACCAATCCAATGGAACGTTCTTCCTGCACTGGGCAGCATTGATCATTTTCGTTTGTCCTTAATGTTTTCGGGACAACCGAAAAAAAGGATCATCTCAGCGTACTCTGTGTGGTAGAGACATAATTCAATACTTGTGACCGTTATGAGGAAACGATTATGTCAACTTATTTACGAAAACGTGCACTTAGTCCATTGATTCGTAAATACGTTAACGTATCTCAACTCTGTGCAAAATCGGTCTTTCAGGGAAGGCAGGGGAACGGGATGTTCCCGAGGCGTCGTCATGGCGGCCCTGGAGTCCCGCCATGGGCGGGAAAGGGACGGCAACCGCAGTGAGCGGAGCCAGGGACGGCGAAGCGAACGAAGCAGAGCGAATATGCCGCGTCACTGCCAACAATGCCTCAATATGTTAATGCAATTGCCAATCGAAACACTTAGGCATTATTGGCCGGATTCCAGGGCACCAGTCGATTCATGCATATCCAGAAAAGAACATTGAAGCCGATCCCAAGCAATGCAGCCACCAGAATCCCAACGTACAGTTCACTCATTCGAAGGGTTTCCCATGCCATCCAGATCATGGCGCCGAGTCCCCTGTCCGAGGCCAGCAGTTCTACGGCAATGGTCAACACCAGCGCTGTGTTCGTCGCTATCCGGACACCGGCGAGTACGGACGGAATACTGCCGGGCAACACCACCTTTTGGAACACTTGACCAGGTTTCGCCCCATAATTCCTGGCGACTTTGAAGTACACGGGGTGAATCTGCCGAACGCCTGCCATGGCATTGATCACCATGGGGAAAAAGGCCGCCAGCGAAATCAGAACAACTTTTGAGACCTCTCCGATACCAAAAATGACCATGATCAGGGGGAAAACGGCGATCTTGGGAATGGGGTGAAGCAGAGCCACCAGGGGATCAAGCGCGGAACGCAGGCGGTTTGACCATCCCATCATCAAACCGAGAATAAGGCCGATGCCTCCTCCGAAAAACATGCCGACCAACAAACGGAGCACCGTCACTTCCAGGTGATCCGCCAACCGCCCGCTGTATGCCATTTCAATGAATTTCTTGAAAATCGCCGACGGAACGGGGAAAAACAGGGAGGAGATGAGCCCTCTTGCGCCTGCCAGCTCCCAGATATGCCGTTTCAGTTCCACAAAATCGGATTGATTCCGACTCTCCATGGTCCTTGGCCGCCGGATCGGCACCTGCATATCTTCTCGAATACTTCCCGGTCGGCCCGTCATCACAAGAACTCGATCTCCCAGCAGAAGTGATTCCTCTATATCGTGGGTGACATGAATCACCAGTTTTCTTTGATCTCCCCAGATCCGCAGCAACTCCTCCTGGAGCAGTGTCCGGCTTTGGGCATCAAGGGACCCGAACGGTTCATCCAGAATCAAAGGTGATATAGACATCGTTTTTCCGGAGTTCGTCGAGCGTCTTCTCCAAACCCCTTGTTTGCACCATCTGCCGCAAATCGCCGAATTCACAACCGGCCATCTTCAACAATGGCCGGTAAGGGCTCCGTGGGTTCTCGAATATGGCTTTTTCAGCCAGGCAAAGAAAATTTTTTTCCCTTTGCTGAAACCGATGTCGGATAATCTGTTCCGCCTGTTTCAAGGTGAGGACAGTTCTGAAAAAGCCTCTTAAGCCAAAGAGAAAATGAAAATATGATCGTATCTCGCGGATGAGTTCATTCATGCAGAAAAATCCGTCGGTAATGGAACTGCCAGATCAGCGAATCATTTATAACGAGTAGCTGCGCATACTGCCGAATAACGAGTGATCCCGAGACTTTGTCTGCAGATCGGATGAAACTCATACGGCAGGAGGGCTCGTGACGCATCCGTCTTCATAATCCAGAAATACTTTCCTGTCAACATGTACCTGGATTAACGTCTGGATAAAGCAAGGAATGCCGGGTGATGTGAAAAGATGTTGTTTTTAGCGGTGGACTACAGAGAAATTTCCCTTGTATATCAAGGCCAGAGTGACCGCGAACCTGACGCTCCTCGCGCCGTCCTTGCATCAGGTTTACGCCGGATGGCAGGTCTACAACACCTTTATCCTTGGGAACTGATATATTGCTTCAATTCGGAGATAAATTTCGCCCGCTCCGACGCATCGCCATTGATCCGCTCTTTCACCTTTTTCCACGTTGGTGAACAATTCTTATATTCCACATCCACAATGGAGTGGATCACCCTGTCAATATCCTTCTTGTTCTGTTTGTCTACGGTGATTCCCGCTTCCTCCAGGATGTCTTTCATATACCTGAAATAACATGACATGTTTTGTCCCTTCAGCTCCTCGGTCGTCAAGCCACGTTATGTCTTCTTGTTCATCAGTTCTCCGAGGGCCGCCAGATGTTCTTTTTCCTGTTGTGCCAGGCCATGAAGCAGCTTTTTCACATCCGGTTCTTTAATCTCCTCCGAGTACCGCATATAGAGATCCATGGCCTGGGCCTCAAACATCATGGCGATAGAGAACACGTCGTCCATGGAATATTCCTGTCCCATGACCCTTTCCATAAACTCCCCTGTGGTGAGGCCCCCTTCCAGGACTCCAGAGGCAACCCGTGTCTCGAATGCCTCACCCTCATCATCCGCTTCTGTTATACTCCTGTAAAGGTCAAGAAGCTGATCTTTATGTTTTTCTTCGATCCCTGCCAGCTTCTTGAGCAACTGTGCTGTTTCTGCGTCGCCTGTTTTTCCCGAAACCTCGGTATAGAAACCGCCCAGGTTCTTTTCCATGCCGCAGGCAAAAAGGATGATGTCCTGGGGCGTTTCAATGCCCTTCAAACGTTCCAAACTCATCTCCGGCGGCCCGGCCACCTTGAACCCGTGCCAGGCCTTGATGCCTCCTTTCAGGTTGTAGACTTTTCTGAAACCCTCACCTTCCAGTATCTGCGCAGCAGCACGGCTGCGTCCGCCGGCAGCTCAGTAGGCAATGACGGGTTTCTGCGGATCCAGTTCACGAAGACGGTCAGTGAGCGCAGGCAGGGGAATCAGTTTGGCTCCGGGTATCCGGGCTTTTGCATATTCTCTTTCCTGCCTCACGTCCAGCAGGGTATATGATCCCTCCTGGTGTTCCTCAATGAATGTCCTCGCTTCATCCGCAGTTATATCCTGGACCGGCTTAAACAGCGACATGAGTTTCATCTATTGACTCTTCTTATTTCCCGGAAAAGAGGTCCGATAAAGCTGATGCGGCCTGCCCTTCAGCCATTGCCTTGGTGACCCTGTTGAAACCTTTAGTATCTCCCAGCATGATACAGCCTATAATTCTGCCTTCCTCCATAACCAGCTTTTTGTAGGTTTTCTCATCCTGGACCACTGTTGACTCGAGTTTCCCTTCCGCATCTATGTTTCCGGCCGAGGCAAGATCGATTCCCACCACTTTCAGGCTGTTTGCCATAGTGGTCCCTTCATATCGCATATCACCTCCTGCCATATTCGTTCCTGCAATCTTTCCCTGTTCCATGGCTGCAGGCCAGATGCCGTACGGCATCCCCCTGAACTCCGCCACATCACCGGCCGCATAAATATCCGGTTGGTTTGTAGCAAGGTGTTCATCCACTTTGATGCCCTTATCGCACTCCAGCTCGAGTGACGCGGCAAGCTCCATATTGGGACGAACACCGGCTGAAATAACCACCATTCCCGTAGGAATAGTTTCACCTCCCTCGAGGATGACTCCCTTGACCTGATTCCCTCCTCCAATTTCCTGGGTTTTGGCACCAAGTCTGAAAGAAAACCCCATTGCCGCCATCATTGTCTGGAGCCGCCGTGCCCCTTCCACATCCAGCTGCCTGGGCAGGAGCCTCGGAAAAAACTCCACGACGGTAATCTCTTTTTTCAGTTTTCGCAGGGCATTTCCTGCCTCGAGGCCCAGCAACCCCCCTCCAATGAGGACCACATGGTCATTTTTCTTCGCGGCGGAAGAGATAGCACGTGCGTCCCTGATGTTTCGAAGGGCATACACACCGCTGGTTTCGGCTCCCTTGATGGGGGGAATAAATGAATGACTGCCGGTTGCAATCAGGAGCACATCATAGGGGATTTCGTCTTTGTCTTTCGTCACGAGTGCTTTCTCGCCGGGCTTCACGTCCATCACCCGGGTGACGAGCCTGAGATCAATTTTCTGCTCGCGGTACCACTCTTCCCCTTTCGCGGCGAGATCTTTCTCAGATATGTCCCCGGAGACATATTCATTCAGGCGAATCCGGTAATAGAAGGAAACATCTTCATCGGTTACGATGGTGATTTCCCCCTGTTCATCGTTCTTGCGGATATACTCCGCCGCCGTCGTTCCTGCGACGCCATTCCCGATAATCACATACTGTTTCATCATGAAGTCTCCTTTTCCTTATCCGCTCCTGCCGTCATCACACGGTTCATCATCGTCTGATCCCCGGGCGTGCTCAGCACTCGGGGCCGTGGTACACGCAGGGAGTTGCTCGTTCAACTGCTTCTTTTTCTCCCTCTCTTTTTCCTCTTGCAATTCCTTTTTCTCCTTGTCTTCCATCTCTTGATCCCCCTTTACCAACAAAAAGGCATTCTGAATTGGTACAGAAGAAGACTTGCTGATCTCTGTTTCCATTACTCATACAAGATGTTTCTATCTCCCGGTGAGCTCCGCTTCAAGATCCTTGATATACTGGGCGATCAGCACCCCCAGATAGATGCATGCATTTCCATCCATGCAGGCATCCGCGTCCTGTTTGTCAAGAAAGGCATGACGCTTGCTGGCACCTTTGGCAAAACTCACGACCCAGGCGTTCCTCCCTTCATCGAACTGGAGCCCCACATTGAGCCCGTAGGTCTTGATTTCAGGATACATTTCAAATAACTTTCCTTTCAGTTCTTCTTCACTGTAACTCATTTCTTTCCTCCTTTCTAAAATGGATTGTTTACAGATAAAATGATTCGCGAACGCTTTCAGCCCGGGCTTCCCCTTCCAAACAAGCTTGCTTTTAAGCAAGAAATAGGATATGAGGTTCGATACCCGATTCTCAGTTTTAACCTATATCATTTTCTCTTCGAAAAATCAGCCCTATTTTGGAGGTCGCAAAAAGGAGGGCCCACACAATGTCCGAAAAAACAGAAAAAAATCTCGCATACGCGTTCGCCGCCGAATCAAAGGCAGCAATTCGGAATGACGCATTTGCAAAGAAGGCCGACAAAGACGGTTATGCACAGATCGCTCGTCTCTTCAGGGCCGTCTCCAATGCAGAGTCCGTCCATGCACGCAGATTCCTGCTCCTGATGCGAGGCAAGGTAGGATCAACCGAAGAGAACCTTGACGCGGCCTTCCACAACGAAATCAAGGCTAATGTGGAAGAGTATCCAGGGCTTATTAAGGATGCCACCGATGAAGATAACGAGGGCGCACTGCGGGCTTTTTCCCACGCGCGTGACGTGGAAAGCAGGCATGCGGAACTCTATAAAAAGGCCATGAATGACATGCTGGCAGAACGCCGTTCCAAGTACTACGTTTGCCAGGTCTGCGGTTATATCAGCGAGGACGAACCGCCCGAGAATTGTCCGGTATGCGGTGCTGTCAAAGCAAAATTCAAGCTGGTTGAATAGGAAACAAGAAGGAGAAATATTATGAGCTTTCAAGGTTTCAGGGAAATCATCAAATTTGCTATTGAAAAAGAAAAGGAGGCGGTTTTCTTTTACGAAGACGCGAGTTCCCAGCAAAAGTTTTCAGATGCCCGCAAAATGTTCAAGGACTTTGCCGACGAAGAGCGCAAACACCAGGCTCTGCTCGAAGGATTTCTTAAAGGTGAAAAAACCATTGCGGATTACGATCTGAAATGGATCCCGGACATGAAACGAAGTGATTACCTCGTGGATATCCCGTATGAAAAGGGTATGTCCTACGCGGATATTCTGCGCCTTGCAATGAAACGAGAGGAAAAATCTCTTGCCCTTTACAACAAGCTCGGCCGGGAAATCGATGACAAAGAACTGGATCGGATTTTTAAGATGCTAGCTCAGGAAGAGGCCAAGCACAAACTCGCTCTCGAAACATTGTATGACGACTATATGGCCAAGATGGGAGATTGATTTTTCGCCCCTTCCCTCGGGATCCGGTAGAGCGGTGCCAGACTGTCCGGAGAGACGCCCAGATGGCAGCCCGTCATGATGATCCAGTTGATCAGAGTCGTTCGAACCACCCCCACGCGCTGCCACCGTCTGCCAGACGTGACAGCCTCGGCCTCTGCGATCCTGATGCGGCCGTGTTTCCGGAGGCGGCGCACCAGGAGCAAATCTTCCGCGATGGAGACATGGGGAAACCCACCCACCGCGTTGAATTGCGCTCTCTCAATGAACAATGCCTGGTCCCCATACGGCAATTGGAAGAGGCGAGACCGGACATTCGTCATCCATTCAACAGCGCTGATGAGCGGCACCCGGCAGTCGGTCTTGAACCGGAATGCGCCTCCCGCAGTCCTTTTGGGGAGAAGGGTCTCAAAAACACGGTCCACATAGCGTACCGGGAGGAGCGTATCTGCATGGAGGAAAAGGAGCACTTTTCCCTTTGCTGCCGCTGCCCCCGCGTTTTGCTGGAATGCGCGCCCCTTCCTTGTCGCGACAACCTCTGCACCGCCCTCTCTGGCAATATCCCTGGTGCGATCTCTGCTGCCGCCATCCACCACGATGACCTCCGCGTCCCGGTCCCTCGCCGCAATGATGGTTTCTCGTATGCTGTCCTCTTCGTTCAGGGCAGGAATGATGACCGACAGGTACCGCCGCCCTTGCGCCAACCGGGGATTCCATTTCTGTAGATCTTCAATGGTGTCCACATCCATAAGTGGCTTCAAGAGATAATACTTCAGCCCCTTGCTCTTGACCACCATAAGAGTTTGATCGAGCACGGTATGGCTTCCCCATGCTATTCTCTCAAAGATATCCAGAGGCCGATTCATTCCAACGAGCCAGTATCCGCCATCCGTACTGGGGCCCAAAACCACGTCTTTTTCCCGAAGCACATCAAATGCTTCCTGCAAATGGCCGCGTGTCAGGCCCGGGATATCCGTGCCCACGAGTACTACATGCCTGCATCCTTTCTGGAATGCTTTCACGAGCGCAGCATGCATGCGCTTCCCCACATCCCCCTTTTCCTGTTGGGAAAAGAGGATCCCGCGCCCCAGCCAGTTGCCTATTTTGTCCCTGCTGCCCCCATCAAAGCAGAACTCCGCATCCCTCCCGGGGCCGGAAGTGAACATCCTGACCGTATGAACGGTGGCTTCAGTAAGCTGTCGCTGCAGATCGGCCGCCCCTGCAGGCCCCAGATGCGGCAATAGGCGCGTCTTCACCTTGCCCGGAAACGGGTACCGCCCGAAAACAATGATCCTTTCTCTTTTCGTCTCTCTCCCCATAGATTCCTTATATTACTACTCATCTTCCTCTTCCAAGAAGACTCTTCCTTCCCCAGGATAAACAATTTTTTCTCCATCGGTGACCGTTTCCGGGGAAGGCCAGTGACCCGGTTGAGGATCTGATCCTTCCAGCGCTACAAGGCTTGGTTTCTTGTCCTTCATCCTCGGTTTTTTTCTTACATCAACTTCTGGAACAGGTGCAGTAAATTCTATGGGGATGTTGTTGGGATCAAAGCTGTAGATCGAATGGATGAAGCCATGATCAACCACTTCTGAAACCCAGAAACCGGCTCCTTCCAGGCGACCTTTAAGACTCCAGAGATCGTCGTCAGTTTCTACCTCGAACGACACGTGATCGAAAGCGAATGGCCCCTTTACCGGCACACCGTGATCTTTTTCAGAGATGTTTTCTACCCCCGGCCATTCGAAAAAAGCGATCATATCGTGCGCTGAAATCTCGAAAAAGTAGTGCCGGTAGCCGGGCCTTCCGAGGCCCGCCACAAGACGCATTCCCAGAAGGTCCCTCCAGAAGCGAATGGTACGCTCCATGTTTCTTGTGGCCATTGCCAGATGGTTTATCCCGGTGTATCTGATCATTTTTCTCTCCTAAAAAATATTTCTCCTGAGGCGGACCTCGAGGCGCTGGATTGAAAGGGAGACCGGGACCGTCAGAACCATGTACAGGACCGTGACGGTAATCCAGATCTCGAATACCAGGTAGGTGGATGCCATCAATTCCATCCCCTGAAAGGTCAGTTCCTGCACGGAGATCACGGAAACAATAGCTGAATCTTTAATCGTTGAGACAAACTGCCCTGCCAGCGGCGGCAGGATTTTTCTGATGGTCAGGGGGAAGATAACAAGCCTCATCAACTGCCAGCGCGACAACCCGATGGCACGGCCGGCTTCCCATTGTTCCTGCTCAATGGACTGGATCCCTGACCGGATGATCTCCGCGATATAGGCTCCTTCGAAAAATCCGAGGGTTACCAGGGCCGACACAAACGGGACAAAAAGGCTCGGCGGGCTGAAAACGATCCCCACCAGAGACTGGAATCTCGCCGGCAGGGATTGCAGCAGCCCCTGGAAATCAAGATTTCCCACCACCTGGGTACTGACAAAATAATAGAAAAGAAAGATCAAGACAATGGGGGGAAGGTTCCGGTTAAATTCAATGTAGGCCCTGGAAAGGAGCCGCAAAAACAGAATTCTGCTGATGCGGCACAGTCCCATTATGGTGCCCAGCAGGATGGCCAGCAGTGTTCCCCAGACGCTCAACCGAATCGTTGCAAAAAGACCCTGGAGGAGCAGATTCGAAACCCATGTCCCCTTCCCTGGGTCAAATCTCAGGAGATACTGGGGAATGGCAGACCAGTTCCAGTGGTAATCAATACCAACCTTGATCCGGTATGTCAGCCAGATTCCCGCGGCCAAGAAAAGGAGAATCAAGGTTATATCCAGCCAGGACCATTTTTTCTTCATCGTTTCCGGCACAGCCGTTACTACCCCGAACCCTATTTCAGGAGACCTTCCCAGTCTCTCGTTTCAAACCAATAGTGTTTCCTCTCCTTGAGCCACCCTTCTGCCTTGACCACGGTGATCCAGTTGTTTAAGAAATTCAGGGTATCAAAATCGCTTTTCCGGACGGCAAAACCGATGGGCTCTCTGGTAAATGTCCCCTGCAGGGGCAGAAAAAGCCTCTCCGGGTATTGTAGGGCGAGGAAAGCAGGGAGAGGGGCGGACGCAACCATGGCATGAGCCCTTCCATTTACCACCTCCTGGATCGCCTGGGATTCGTCGTCAAACTGCCGTAGTTCCGCCTTCGGCATATACTTCTTCACGGCCGCTACCGGCGTCGCTCCCAGCCTGACCGAAATCACCACACGGGGTTGATTGAAATCGTCCAGGGTCTTGAAACCTGCGGCCAACTTCTTATTTGCCACAAGAGACATACCTGTTTCATCATAGGGAATGCTGAAATTTACTTTCAGGTTCCGCTTCGGGAGGATTCCCATGCCCCCGATAATCACATCAAACTTGCCTGTGAGAAGGGCCGGGATAATGCCCGCCCACTTCGTGGGCACGAATTGCACCCTGACACCCATATCCCTGGCAACCCTCCTTGCCACATCTATCTCAAACCCGACCAATTTTCCGGTCTTGTCCTTCATGGCCCACGGCACAAAAGTAGACATCCCCACCCGCAGGACACCACGCACTAGCACCTGCTCAATCGTGCTCTCATCCACGAGCTGTTTCTGGATCTGTCCTGCAAAACCGAAACCTGGCAACCACAATAAAAGAGCAACTGCCATCAATACGACTACAAATCTCCTGGTTTCCATACATTCCCTCCTTTATCATCCAGTGATCATCTGCAACATCTCATTCTTCACACCCTTTGTGAAATGAGCCATGCCAAAACATCCCGGCCAGATTGAGAGGCCTGGATCTCTCCGTTCAAAGTATCCATTTCCCATTAGCCCGGGATCCTGAGTCGGTGTTCCATGACATTAATGACCGCGGACAACAGCAGCGCAAGCGCCAGGTAGATCGCCGCCACCGTAAACCAAACCTCGAACACCAGGTACGTTTCCGAGATAATCTCCTGCCCCCGCATGGTCAGGTCATAAACCGCTATAGTACTCACCAGGGCTGAATCCTTTACCAGGGAAATTGCCTGGCTGGTCAACGGGGGCAAGACCCACCTGATGGCCTGCGGCAGTATGACTTTTCGATAGGCCCCGAACTTGGTGAGACCCAGGCTGTAGGCAGCATCCCATTGTTCTCCCGGGATGGAAATGATCCCCGCCCTGATGATTTCCGAGGCATAGGCACCCTCGAAAAAGCTGAGGGCCAGGACGGCCGCGTAAAACCGGGGAATACCCAGGATTGGCCCCAGGACAAAGTAGACGAAAAAAATCTGGACCAGGAGCGGCGTATTCCTGACCACTTCCAAGTAGACACGGGCAAGGGCACTTCCCACGAAGGAGCGGGACAACCGCAAGAGTGCGGTTAGCAGCCCAACAGCAAATGCCAGGACAAAGCTCACCAACGTAATCCGGCAGGTAACCAGCAATCCCTGAATGAGTGGCCCTGCAACAAGTGTCCCGTCCCTGCTCCAAAGGAAATACTTTGGAATTCGGTACCACTGCCAATGATACCCGAGTTCTTCAGTGTGATACACCAGAAAAAAAACCATTCCCAGCAGAAGCACTAAAAAACCACTTATGTCTCCCAGTGATCGGTATCTGGATTTTGCCCGCGCTGTCATTTCTCCCGAAACTCTCCCGCTCCTCTCAGGCCTACCTGGTTTCATGACTCATGAGTGACCTGTGACTAAAATGCACCCGAAACCTTTCGTGTCATCCTATTCAATGTCAAATCGATACCCAATGCCAAATGACCTAATCGTATAAGAACGCGAGTGGTTACGAATATCCGCCGCTGTTTTAGACTGATGTATTTTTTCGTTTTGCCATTTGGATTTCATTTGACATTTTAGCTTTGACATTTATTTGTTTCCGGCTTGCCCGCCCTTCTTCCATTGATCACTTCTTTGAAACACATGGCCACTTTCTTTTCTTATGGTGCCATTTCTTCCGCGCTGATTGCCGCCCCCAGCAAGGCTGCCTTGCTGTCAAGGATGACCCTGACGGGTATCTTCTCCAGGAATCCCTGGAACCTCCCCTTGCTGGTAAATGCCTTCAAAAAAAGATCCTCCTTCAGGGCCGGCAGAATTTTCGGCGGAATACCCCCGCCCAAGTAGACCCCTCCCGTGATCATAGCGGTCAAGGCCAGGTTCCCGCATACGGCCCCAAGCACCGAAACAAAATGATCCAGGGCTCGCCTGCACAGGGGAAGGCCGTTTGTGAGCGCGGCGTCTGTGATGGTCTTGGCAGGGTCCATGGTTTCAATACGTTCTTTGAACCAGCCTGGTTCTTGGTATCTTCCGGAGTTCTTGAGCCATTGGTAAATATTCACCAGGCCCTGCCCAGAGAGTACCCGTTCCACGCTCACATGACCGAATTGTCCGTGCAGATAGTGCCACAGGGAGACTTCTTCCTCGGTCCTGGGAGCAAAATCCACATGGCCCCCTTCAGATGAGATCGGTACATAGTGGTGATCCTGATAAACCAGCAGGGCCTCTCCCAGCCCGGTTCCCGGAGCCACAACACCGATGGGACCATGCCGCTGTCCCCGTTCCTGATTGAGAGGGCAGATCTGATTGCCATGAAGAAACGGGACAGACAGGGCCGTTGCCGCCAGATCGTTGAGGAGGCGTACCTTCTTCCACCCGAAATAATTCCTGATCCTCGTTTCCGAAACCACCCATGGAAGATTCGTAGTCCTGGATCGGCCGCTCACCACAGGGCCCGCAATACCAAAGGCAGCACTTGCAGGAGAGAGAGCATGTTTCTTGGCAAAGTGCTCAAGGATGGTCTCCAGCCCTTTTGCGTCCCTGCTGGCATAGGTGCGCATCGTCTTCAGGCGCGGCCTTCTTTTCCCCGGCTCAAAAAGGCCGATATTTGTCTTGGTCCCCCCGATGTCCCCGGCAAGGAACGTTTTCTCATTGGGCATTTCACGCACCGATCGTCTCCTTTGAAAGCAGGGTGGCCGCTTCCCGATCAAGCATCCAGGTCAAAGACCCGCTGGCAGGCAGGACATGGGAGGCCGGGAGGTGGGGTTCATGATCTTCAATCACGGACTTCACCATTTCCGCCTTTTCCTTTCCCGACACAAGAAACACCACATTTCTCGCCTTGTTGATAACGGGGAACGTTATGGTAAGGCGGGGAACATCGGGATCTCCTCCCGTCACCGGGACCACCCTTCTTTTTCGCTCTTCCAGGGCACTGTGATCGGGGAAAAGAGACGCGGTGTGGCCGTCCGCTCCCAGCCCCAGGAAGACCAGATCGAAGGCCTCCGGGATCTCCTTTTCGTAGCGCAATGCCCCCTCCTCCGGCAGTAGATGGCCCGGCATAGGATGAACGTTTCCGATCGGGATATCAATGTTGTCCAGCAGATCTTCTCTTGCCCGGCCGTAGTTGCTCCACCGGCTGTCCGCAGAGACGCACCGTTCATCACCCCAACAGAGATGGACCTTGCTCCACGGAATCCCGGAGCAATAGGGTTTCTGCGCGAGGAGCGCATGCATCTTCCTTGGGGTCGATCCGCCCGAAAGGGCCACCATGCACCTGCCTCTAGCCTCCACTGCACCCTCAACAACCTCAGTAAAAAAACGAACTCCCTCTTCCGCAAGAGCTTCCACAGTTTCAACAAATATAATTTCTCTCGTCAGTTTACCAGTTTTCAAATCACGGTCCTTTTTAGAAGCGGGGAGCCGTTCCTTCCCTCCCCCAAATGAACCACTTTTTACTCCCCCTTGAATTTCTTGATGATCTTGGGGATAAAAAAGGAAAAGACAAAGAGCCCGATAGAGAAAAATACCTTGAACGAAATCAGATCCCCCCACTTCCCCGATGCCCACACCTCCTTCAGGGTCCCGACGAAAAAGGTAAAAATAAAGGTCCCCACGATAATACCGAGGCCTGTTCCAAAAAGATAATCCCTGAAACGCACTTTGGTAAGCCCCATACCGAAATTCATGGGCGTAAACGGAAAATAGACCAGCCGGAGATAGAGGACCGTGGCAAACCCGTTTCGTTCTATGGCGTCGTCATACTTCTTGAGCCGATCTCCGATCAACGACGCGGCAAACTCTCTCCCCAGGGTCCTGCCTATGAAAAAGGCGGCACTGGCACCGCCCATGGCCCCGAACCAGACATAGACAAACCCCTTGTATGGGCCGAAAATGGCTGCTCCCAACCCAGTCAGCAGTGTCCCCGGGATAAAGAAGCAGATCCCGGCCGCGTAGATGACCATGAAGGCAATGGGCGCCCACAAACCCAGGGATCCGAGAAAATCACTCAGGGCATCGGCGGTGAGACGCTCCTTTACCGGCGTAAAACGGACCACAACGACGGCTACGGAAATAAATACCAGCAGCAACAGCGCCTTCAGCACAGCTCCTTTTCGCGACTTTTCGGCCATATTTTTCGTCTCGGGTACGTTCGTCGGGGTTCCGTGGATGTTACGAAAGACCCTCGGCCTGAACTCAGGCTACGATGGCGCCCCCTCAAGTGAATCCCGGGCCTGCCATACACGTATAGCAATGATCCCCAACGGCTATGGGGCTTCCCGGTTCAGGGGGACCGTCCATTGCGGAGACATGGGTCTTTTGCTTTCCCATGGGCAATTTTTTCGCCAGATTGAAGTCACAGTCATAGAGGTTTCCGTCCCACCTCACGGAGACCAGCGTTCGACACATCACCCCATTGAGGGCGCAGGGATTAAAACCCTTTGCCAGGCGATCCAGGTACGACTCCAGGTTCCCTGAAACGCGAAGCCACTCGCGAAATCTGCCGAGGGGGACATTGGCAAAGATGTAAAGCCGGTTAAAGCGTATGCTCCATTTCTTCTGCAGCTGATCACGGAATCTCTTTTCAGCCTGTGCCTGG
The DNA here is from genome assembly GCA_964548365.1 of uncultured Desulfobacteraceae bacterium. Classification (GTDB taxonomy): domain Bacteria; phylum Desulfobacterota; class DSM-4660; order Desulfatiglandales; family Desulfatiglandaceae; genus B46-G9. The sequence continues at coordinate 56,028 of CAZJRD010000006.1, forward strand.
GAAGGGGGAAAAAAGGCGCCGGTAGGGTTGGATACTAGGTCCAGCTCAAGCCCGGTACCCTCCATCCCGTACCCGGCCTCGTTCAAACGCCGGAGGGCCCGCATACTTTTTTCAAAAACGCCGGTTCCCCTCTGGGATTCGGTTTGTCTCGGATTAATGGAAGGAAGGGAGGCCACCACCACTACTCGGTACTCGCGGAATACTTTGATAAAACGCTGGGGTCCAACCTCTTCCATGGCCGAAAGGTTCGATCTCACCATCAGCCGATCACACAATGGTGCGACGGCTTCCAGGAACGGCATGAGGTGCGGATGGAGTTCGGGTGCACCCCCGGTGATATCGATCACTTCAAAATGTCCTCTGTCAGCATAAGAAACGACCTCATCCATCACCCTCTTATCCATGAGCTCGGTTCGGTCGGGGCCTGCTTCAAGGTGGCAGTGCTTGCACGCCTGGTTGCAGAGGAGACCGACGTTGACCTGCAGGGTGGTCGTCCGATTCCGCACCAGGGAAAGGCCATGTTTCTCAAGCATGGCCCGGAACGGCTCCACCTGGACCTCAGGGTGCTCGATGCCATGGAATGTTTCCACTTCAGAAACAGCGGTTTTCATGAATCTCACATCTCCTTTCTCTTACATGGACAGCTTCTCGGCCACATTCCGCATCTGCACCCCGTGGACCAGCGAGGCCCCGCCGCGGATGGCCGTTACCACGTGAATCGCTTCCGTCATTTCACCGACGCTTGCCCCCTTGTCAAGACAGGCCTGGGTATAGGCGTCTATGCAGTAGGGACACTGGACCGTATGGGCCACGGCAAGGCCGATCAGGGCCTTCTCCCGCTCTGAAAGCTCTCCCTCCGCAAACACCGCGCTGTAGTAGTCAAAGAACTTCTTGGCAAGCTCCGGCGCCTCTTTCCCTATTTCCTCGAATTTTCCCAAGTCTTCCGGCTTGTAATAGGTTTCCATCTTCACCTTCCTTTTCTTCTGGAACTCGTTTTCATCAAATATAGACATTTAAATCTTCCAACCAAGTCATGACCCCCAAGAGCCGGGCAAACGGTATGACCCTAACCCCTCTGACCCGGCCCGTCGCTTCCTGCCGGGTAGAAGCGAAGCATTTCCGCCCGGTCGCCACAGGCCTCACATTCCTCTAGGATGGGCGTCAGAAAAGACCAGCAGAGTTCCACGCCATCCTGACGCCAGAAGAGCATATGATCCCCCAGCATGCAATCCAGAAACACCTTCTCATACGCTTCCAGGACCGGTCCCTTGTAGCTCTGCCTGTATAGAAAATCCATGGTCACTGTTCTCAGCAACACCCTCGCGCTCGGATTCTTGGTCTCAAAAGTCAACTGGATTTCTTCTTCAGGATAGATGCCCAGGACCAGCCTGTTGGACACGATCTCCTCTCCAAGAACCTCGCGAAATATGGAGTGAGGAACCTCCCTGAAGTGAATCACGATTTCCGTCAGCTTTTGGGCGAGTCGTTTGCCTGATTTGATAATAAATGGAACGCCCTGCCAGCGCCAGTTGTCCACAAGGACCCTCATCCTGGCAAAGGTGGGAACCAGAGAATCCGAAGCCACTCCCGGTTCATCCCTGTACCCGGGAACCGCCACACCATCGACACGACCCGAAGTATACTGCCCCAACCTGAGGTATTGGTCCAGATCCTTTAACGGAAACGGTCTCAGCGCACGGTAAACCTTCGCCTTTTCGTCTCTTATCCTATTAGCATCGAATTGGGCGGGAGGTTCCATGGCCGTCAACGCAAGAAGCTGCATCATATGATTTTGAAACATGTCCCTCAGAACGCCTGCCTGTTCATAATACCCTGCCCTGTGCTCGACGCCGAGGGCTTCGGCCGCGGTGATCTCCACAGAGCGAATGTACCTTCGGTTCCATAAGGGTTCGAAGATCGCATTGGCAAAACGGAACATCAGGATGTTTTGGACCGTTTCCTTGGCCAGGTAATGATCGATCCTGAATATCTGGTGTTCCTTCCAGTGCTCGTGAATGGCCCGATCCAGAGCCATGGCAGAAGAGAGATCACTGCCAAAGGGTTTTTCAACCACAATCCTGGACCAGCTCTTTTCATTTTCTTTTGAAAGTCCGGTCTGTCCCAGCATCTTCGCAGTCGATTCGTAGAGTGAGGGAGGAATCGCCAGATAAAACAACCTGTTTCTGTCCAGCCCGCGCGCCTTCTCGAGTTTTCTCACAAAACCGGCAAGGGAGACGAACGAAGCATCCGAGTTGTAATCCACCGTTTGGTAGTGCAGAAGACCGGAAAATCTCTCCCAGTCGGATTCATCAAAATCTCCCTTGTCCTTCAGTGCCTTTTTCATCCGGTCCCTGAAACTGGAATCGTCGAAGTTGGTGCGGGCACACCCCACAATGAGGGTTGGATCCGGAAGCCCCCCATTGCGGAAAAGGTTGAAAAGGGCCGGCACGACGCTTCGCGCCGTGAGATCCCCGGACGCCCCTACGATAACAACCGAGCAGGGGTCCGGAAGCCTGTCAATGAGACAGGATTCCGTCGGTACCTTGAGATCGGATGTGGTGGTTGAAGCAATGATTGTATCTTCCATAGTCACATTCCTTGAATGAGCTGTTAGCTAACAGTTCACTAATGATTCAGATTCCAGTCATAGAACAAATACTCCACTTTTATGTCATTCATGTGTTCCTCAAGGTATTCTGATTTTTCCCGGTCAGCCAGGAATAGCATCAGGAAGCTAAACATCGCTTCTCTTGTTCCAAAATCCTTTCCATACCAGTGAAATATCTGGGATAGAAAGATCTTGTTTCGTTCAGGGAGAATGATGACTTCAGAGCTGTTCACAAAACTCTCCGCAGCCGCATCCAGTTGCAGGTCGATTTTCTCAGCCTCATAAAAGCGGATGGGCGGGCAGGAGCGTGAACCGCACACCAGCGCAAAGTGGATCCTGGGGTCAATTTCTTCCACGCTCAGAGATCGTCTCGGGTCGTTTTTTGCAAACTGGCGCGACATTCTATAGGGAGGCCTCGCATTGGCACGCAATATCCCATGTTCCATATCGTCGGGCGAAAATTGGTAATCGCCCACATTATAGGCAATATTGATAAAAAAGTCCGCAACTTCCGTAACCGAGGCGGTGAGCCCCAGTTCAACGATTCCATGTATGACGATAGTATTATAGAGGTTGACCCAGAAGGCCTTTTTTTCTTCTGGTGGAGAAAGGGTCTTGGGATTAAAAAAGCGGAGGCTTCCCGCGATATCCCGGTATCGCTCATATTCGGGTGATCCTTTCATGGCCTCATAATCCACCAAACCCCGGCCCATTTCACAGAACCGGTCTCTGAGGCCTGTGATCGAGGCCATCAGGGCCCCGGCCGGATCACTCGAGCCGGCATGAGACCGCTTTCGATCCAGATTCAAAATGGTTTTTTTCCCCAGGGCATGTCTCTTTCCCGTCCGTTTTCCGTATCCGGGGTCTCTCTCATAATATTCGTAGATCAGATCGAGAAAAAGGGCGGCCGTCCACGAAAAGCCGGGGGCTCCATAGCCTTTCCCGGTTTGAGAATCAAAAAATTCATAAAACCCGAATCGGATCGGCAATTGGATCATGTCCCTTCTAATGGCATCGGATTTTTCACGGTACCCGTACTCCTTGAGCCCCTGGGAGAGCATCCAGTTGATATTGATCCAGACCGGTCCTCGCCAGTAGTTGCGTGCGTCGAAATCCTCCCTTGTCATGTCGTAATTGCGGATGGTAAAACAGTTTCCTTGGCGCAAGGCACAGAAAGAGATGGAGTTCATGGATTCATACAGGATACCAGACTGCTCTTCAGATGCGGCCCCCGAAAAAAGGGGCATGAAGCTCGCTGCCGTAGCCGTATGGATGTGTTCTCCGGCCACGAGATCGATGGATTCGAATTTCCTGCACTCAGGACACCACATTTTTTCTCGAATGGCTTTTGAGGTGGTCTGTTGCCATTCCTCCACCTCTGTCACATCCTCACCTATGATTCGGCCAATTTCAGATAGGTCCCTGTTCGCCCTGCAGAGAATCGCGTTGAAAAGCACATCCTGGACGAGAAACGGACATTCCCTGTAGATCTCATCTTCCCGGTAGCCGTGACGCCTGAAAAGATCCACCAGATAGACATAGCGGTCATAATCCGCATCACTGGGACGCTGTTCCGCCGGTACGCCATGTTCCAGATCTTTGCGTCTGTACGGAGGGAGATTTTTTCTGTCGACGACCACATTCCCAATCGGTACGTCCCACGCCGGGGAGTTGTCCAGACCGGATTCCCAAGGGTGCCTGATATAGGCCAGGCCGGATTTTTCCGGGTCTCTGTTCAAGTAGAGGTAGCGGTGCAATGAAACCAGATTAGGGAATATTTCCCTCAGAAAATCAGGAGCCCTGCTTGTGCTTTTTGCGTGCTCGTAAATATGGAGACAGGCAATGGCGTGGAGGGGCGGCATGGTGATTCCGCTCGTGAGCCTCCCGTCCGGCACCTGCCAGAAATCCGGTTCCGGGAAATAGTGCCCGAGCGCCTCCGGGTTGAAGACGATCTGTGGGACCATTCCGTTCTCCCACTGGTTTTGGAAAAGGGACCGCAGTTCCTGCATGGCGCGTTTCTCGTCGTAATGGGCATATCCCATCGCGATAAAACCCGAATCCCAGTTCCACTGGTGGGGGTAGAGCCCCGGCGATGGTTTTGTGTAGGCCCCCGTCCAGTTGTCTTCCAGGATCCTTTTGGCCTGCTTCATGAATTTTCTGAACCCTCGTGCACGGAAAGGTGAAAACAAGATTGATACCCCTTTGCTTAATCCGATCCGGTCTTTTTTACCGCATGCCCGCCGAATTCCCTTCTGAGTGCCGCAAGAATGCGATCCGAGAAGGTGTTTTCCTTCCTTGACCTGAACCTTTCAAAGAGGGAAAGGGTGATCACGGGGGACGAAACCCCGGCTTCAATGGCATGTTGCACGGTCCACCGACCCTCTCCGGAATCCTCCACATAACCTTGGATTTTCGAAAGATCCGGATCCGCCTGAAACGCCCCTTCTGCCAGCTCCAGCAGCCAAGATCGAATGACGCTTCCCCTGTTCCACACGTGGCTCAGGGAGTCATACGCCAGGTTTTTCCCATAAGGGGACGAGTCGAGCAGTTCGAACCCTTCGGCATAGGCTTGCATCATGGCGTACTCGATGCCGTTGTGGATCATCTTCACGAAATGGCCGGCGCCGCCGGCCCCACAGTAGAGATACCCTTCATCCGGTGCGAGGGACTTCAACAGAGGTTCCAGATGATCGTACGCTTCCCTTGGGCCGCCGACCATCAGGCAGTACCCTTCCTTGAGGCCCCAGATACCTCCGCTAACGCCTGCATCCACATAGGACAGCCCGGCCTTTTCCGCGGCGCCGGCGCGCCGCTGGTCGTCCTTGTAAAAACTGTTTCCCCCATCGATGATCATATCTCCTGGATCAAGGAGATTCAACAGCTTGGCCAGATGATCATCCACGGTGGAGCCGGCCGGGAGCATCATCCACACGGACCGTGGTCTATCCAGGAGGCCCGGGATTTCATCCAGCGAGTAAGCGGCAGTCGCCCCTTCCCCCGCAAGTTCTTCCGCCTTCCTGGCGGTGCGGTTGTAGGCAACCACCTCGTGCCCTTTTTCCAGAAAACGCCGCGCCATATTCATCCCCATCCGCCCCAGTCCAATCATCGCTACTTGCATGTTTTTCTCCTTCCGGTCGAATAAATGACAAATCCCAAAGCCCAAATTTCAAAAAATGCTTCGCGCGTTCAAGAAAACGCTGTCGATTCCTTTGAGCCCGATGTCAGATTCCCTCATTGCATTGTGACCTATTTGGCATTTGGTTTTTCTCTTGCCTTATGCCTTACGCCTTACGCCTCACTCTCACACGCCCTTCCTTTCAATTGAAAGAAAAGTTTCAGTCCCTTCTTGACCTTGTCGGAGAATATCTTGGGAGAGAAGTAGGCCCCCACCACCTTCCTGTTAATCTCACTCAGCGTCGGATAGGGATGGACGGCCGAGGCAAGCGTAGAAAGTTTCACCTTTCCGTTCAGCGCCGCAACCCATTCATTCAACAGCTCCCCTGCGTGCGGTCCCAGGATCTGGACGCCAATCGGGTTCTCTTTTTCGTCCAGGAGCATCTTGATTTTCCCAACACGTTCTCCTTCGGCCAGGCTCCGGTCATTTCCCGCGAAGGGTTCTGTAAAGGTCGAATAACTGATCCCCGCCTCTTTTGCCCTCTTTTCGTTCATACCGATGCTAGCCAGTTCCGGGTCCGAATAGGTGCACCAAGGAATCCACTTGTAGTTTACCTTCCTCGGGAGGTGGAATACCGCATTACTCACTACGATACCCCCTTCGTACCCGGCCGCATGTGTAAACTGGTAGACACCGGTCACGTCACCGGCCCCGTAGATATGTTTCCGGGTGGTCTTCAGGCGATCATCCACCTTGAGGCCTTTCCGGTCAAAGGCCACGTCAATCCCGCCAAGGCCCAGGTCCGATATGTTTGGTTTTCTTCCCATGGCCACCAGGATCTTTTCAGCCTTTAGAGAGACTGGTGTATTGTCTCCCTGCTTGATCACCACTTCCTGCGAATCCTCACCATGGCTGGATATGTGCTGGACTGTGCTATTAAGATAAAATCTGACTCCCTCTGAGCGAAGGGCCTCCATGACCAGGTCTGCCATGTCCTTGTCTTCTCTGCTCAGGATCTGGCCGCTCCGCTGAACCACGTGGACTTCCGTATCCAGGCGGCAGAAGGCCTGGGCCATTTCCGTGGCAATGGGCCCGGCGCCCAGGATGACCATGGATTCGGGCACCCGATCGAGGGAAAAGATCTCCTTGTTGGTGAGGTACGGGGTTTCAGTGAGCCCCTTGAAAGGAGGAGCCGCCGGTGAAGACCCTGTGGCAATGACCCATCGTTTGGCGGTATAGGTCTCTCCATTCATTCTGATGGCGTGGTCATCGGAAAAAACTGGAGTCCCGAAGATTACCTTGGCACCAAGGGAACAGAAACGTTCCACGGAATCATGTTCCTGGATGGTGCCGATCACCGATTGTATCCTCTTGGTTATATGAGTATATTTAACCGGTGGGACTTTCACCCCGGGCAACCCGAATTTCGTTGAGGTTTTCATCAGGTGATAGACCTGGGCCGTTCTTATCAGGGTCTTGCTGGGGACGCACCCGTAGTGGAGACAGTCGCCACCCAGCTCCTTCTCTTTTTCGATGAGCAGGGTTTTGGCACCCAGCTGTGCTGAGCCGGCCGCAACGGTCAGACCCGCCGCTCCTCCGCCGATGATCCCTATGTCATAATCATACGATGGCATTCTTTTCTCCTCTCTCAAACCCGCTATTATAGGCAAAACGGGATATACGATGTGGAATCGATTGTCTCAATCACGAGCGAAGCTCCAATGAAAAGCAGGCGAACGGGATGTTCCTGAAGCGGCGTCATTTTGGCCCTGGAACGGGACAGTGGCAGGCCAAAATCCGCAGCGACCGGGGTCAGGGACGACGGAGGGAGCGTAGCTTCTGGAATATGTCGTTTGACTGCGTACTGGTTTCATGGATACCACCCGATTTGTATCCCCCAAGAATATGTTAGCATAGAACGTGATATCCTTTCCGGGACTCTCCTAATTCCCATTGAGAGACCAGTCATACTCAAGGTATCTGATCTTTATGTTCGATTGGTTTGCCTCAAGCCGCTTCTTGAACTCCCCTTTCGCGTACTTCAGGAAATATCCCAGGACATCTCCCCCGAAATCTTCCGTATACCAGTCAAATATCCTGCTCACAAAGAGAGTGTTCCCTTCTAGGCGATTCCGCGATGGATCGTTGATAAACACCCGGAACTGCTCATCCAGCTGCCGATCCAGGTCCACGCCCCTAAAAGGTTCTTCCCGTAATGGAGGGCAGCTCTTTGAGGCGCAGTTGACCACCGCATGGATACGCGGATCTTTCATCTGCGGACGAAGAATGGAATGCTCGATATGGTTCAGGGAAAAAATCTTACCATCAATGCGGACGATCTTTTTTTCCCACGGGCTCCTGAAAATGGTTCCAAAGTCTTTGATGGATTTCACCCCGGGATACCCTGTCAGGATGAACTTGAGGGTCCATGCATTATAGGCATTGATGTAGAATGCAAACCGCTCGTTTCGTGACAGGGCCTTGCTGTCTGTCTTTTCCAGGACCCGGAGATAATCGCCCAGTTTCCCTTCCTCATTCTTTAGGCCCCGGTAATTCACCACCCCGTTCTTTACATACCTGCTCAAGAGTTCCGCATACAAGGTATTATCCACTTCAATACCCGCTGCATGGGAGGTCGTATGCAGCAAGGGAAATATCACCAGGAAACCTATGACCGACAAGCACAAGAGAAATCTCTTCATTTCACTGCATCCTCATCTCCTACTCTTTCTGCCTGCTCTTGTAGAAACGTACAAGGCTAAGCACATCTTTCACCACAAACCGTCCTATGGTCCCGGAACTGTAACAGACTATTTCAATAGTCAGGTCCGGCCGCACCAGAAAACCGGTTGCATGGAGGATTTTTTTATTTACATCGCAATATGCTCCTGTGAGCCTGGAGACCTCTTCCGAATCCAACCCAAATGCCACAGGATATGCAATACCCAGCTTTTCGACGGTTTCTTTTGCCTTTTCCAATGGATCTATCGACGCACCAATGACAGCGATTTCTTCGGCTTGAAAC
>CAZJRD010000006.1:64875-98758 GCA_964548365.1 uncultured Desulfobacteraceae bacterium
CTTTTCCAATGGATCTATCGACGCACCAATGACAGCGATTTCTTCGGCTTGAAACTCCTTCCATAGGGATTGGAAATCAGCCAACTGCTGGCTGCAGAAAGGTCCCCAGTGTCCTCGATAGATCAATAGGACACCATACCCTTTTCTGGGCCCTTCAGGGACTTGAAGGGTTTCCCCTGAAAAAGTCTCTAAGGTCATTCGCATCCAAAAATATCCCCCCAATCTTGCCCAGTTGATCCCCCTTTCAATTGCTCAAAAATCTGAGCAAGTCGTATCAAGCTGTTTCCTTTATGATCTCCCACAATTTTTTCAATCCGTTTACGATATCCGAACTCAAATGGAAGCGAATCAATCTTCGGCCTCTTTCCTCCAGGGCCTGGGAGTCGCCCATGGCCTGGGCAGCAATCAGTGTACCGAACGAATAGGGTTCGCCCGGAATCTGCAGGTCTGATTCGGGTGTGCTGGTGATCTGGATGAAAAGCCCTCTGTTGCTTCCACCCTTGTGCAACTGGCCGGTGGAGTGAAGAAACCGGGGGCCGTACCCAACAGTTGTGGCAACCTTCAATTTATCTCGCAGGCGGATCCGAATACGATCGAGAATCTCATCCGTGCTGCTGGAACGGGGAATGTAGGCCATCAGCGCCACATAATCCCCTTCGTTTTTCTGTTGGAAAAAACGTCCAATGAGGTCATCACTGTTATGGGGGACCCCATGGAGCCCACTGAAGATTTCCAGACCCCCATCACGCAATGTGGGCTCATCCGCGGGAAGACGGCCGGTCTCGCGATAGACGCCCATCAGCTCCCTGGCCTTGATCTTTGCCGCCTCCACATCGGGCTGATTAAAGGGGTTGATGGTCAGCACAGCGCCCGCGCCGGCAGTGGCCATCTCCCACCTAAAAAACTCTCCCCCGATATCCGTTTTTTTCTCCAACTGAATCCTGATGAAGGGCTGCCCCCCCTCCTCCAGTCTTTTCACGCTTTGATCCAGTTCTGCATTGTCATCTCCCGAGAGTCTCAAATAGACAAACAACCGATCACCACCATACACATCGGGAGCCCCCGGAATCTCATCCGCAACCGGAACGATTCCGGTGCCGTGCTTTCCCGTGCTCTCCGCGATGAGCTGCTCCACCCACACCCCGAATGGAGATAATCCCGGCGAGGCAAAAAAGGTGAGTTTGTCTCTTCCGGCCAGTGCCAGTTCTCCCATGGCCGCACCAAGTGATAGACCTGGGTTCTGTTCGGCAGGAACAGAGGAATAACATGCCCGGGCCATAGTCGCGCCACTGTCCAGGATACTCCCCAGGTCGACGCCGATGAGCGCCGCCGGAACCAGGCCGAAATAGGTTAGGGCCGAATAGCGTCCGCCTACCCCGGGAGGAGAGGAGAAGATACGCCGGAACTTCACATTTCGGGCCAGTTTTTCGAGGCCCGAACCGGGATCCGTGATAGCCACAAAGTTCCGGCCCGCCTCGTCCTTTTTCGCTTTGACCGCGTCAAAAAAGATCTTGTAAAAGGACAGGGTTTCAATGGTTCCCCCCGACTTGCTGGAGACGATAAAGAGCGTCTTTGCCAACTCGATCTCCTGCAGAACCTGCTGTATGGCAGCAGGATGCGTACTGTCCAGCACCATGAGCCGAGGATAGCCCGGCCTGTTTCCAAAGGTCTTCATGAAAACTTCAGGGGCAAGGCTGCTCCCTCCCATTCCCAACAGCACCACACGAGAGAATCCCGCATCCCTTACCTCACGGGAAAAATCCTGTAGATTTTCCAGTTCATCGGACATGACCTCCGGTAGGCTCAACCAGTCCATCCGTCCAGTCAGATCAGCGGTTCGAGTCGCTTCCTCAGGATCCGGAACCCACACGGTTCCGTCCTTTCGCCATATACGCCTGGAGACGGCCTCAGTGACCCATTTGTCCAGACGTGCTTTATGGATATCAGCGTACCTTCCCAGGACCAATTGTTGACTGCTTTCTCGCTTTTCCAGAACCGCCTTGCGCATTTTTCTGCTCCTCATCTTTGATGTTACGGTCCGACTAAGGAATAAATCTTCTTTTTCCCATTTTCCAATCTTCTCTCCAACCATTGGCTATTCATGAAACAAAAACCCTTTATGAATTCGTCGGCTATTCCGGGAAATCCTTTTCTTTACCACAGAGTCACAGGGCACACAGAGTTTAATTCATCTCATATTGTGAATACTTCTTGATATGTTTCTATGAAACTCCGAGTCAAAATGTGCTGTTTCCTTGTTTGTTCAGAATCTTTTCTGGGCAAACAAGGAAGGCTTTTTTCTGAGCCGGTCTCGCGGGACGCGAGCGACAATCTTGTAGATGGGGTTTGCAAGGGTCCACCATCCAGGCCGCGCCTTTCTTGCGAACTCAACCCGGCTTTTTTCTGCCGTTCTCCCATTCCAACATCCCTTTTCCAGGCTCAAACATGAACCCTTTCTTTTCGACGGTCTTCACGGGGAATCGTTCCACAAAAAACGCCCACGCCCAGGAGAGGAGCCTCAGAAAAATACTCAAGAACCCCAGACCCTTTAAGAAATTGCGCCTGTCTTTTCTTTTGGATGTCTCAGGTGAAACCATGGCAAACTCCTGGTGTTTTTCTCATTGTTGGGTCGATAAATTTGTGCGTCTGACAAGGGAAAAAGGCTATTTTAGTGGACGTGATTGTGACCTTCAAGATGACTTAACAGGTGTTTCATCCTTTTCCGGGCTTCTTCAGAGAGGGGCTCGAAAATATCTTTCGGACGATCGGATTCGTTGTAGCGTGTTAAAATTTCCTTCATGAGCAGCAACTGTTTCCTGTACCGTGAACAGAACTTGCACATGAGGAGGTGCATTCGAATTCCCATCCTTTGATAAAGCGGGAGTTTGCGGTCCAGAGACTCTGACACCAAACGTGTGACTTCATGGCAATTAAACATCCAGTGGTGCACTAGGACGCTCCGCCCGGCGATATTTCAAACCAGTTTAACTCAAGGCACTGCCGCAGAAGCGTTCTTGCTCTGTACAGCATAACCCAGCAATTAGTCGCGGAGATATCCAATACCTTACAGATTTCTTCCGTGCTGAGGCCATCAATTTCACGAAGGACAAAGGCCTTTGCCACTCGTCTTGAGAGTTCTTCAAGGCAGGCATACAATGTTTTCAAAAACTCTTTTTGTTCAAAGAGCTTTTTCGGGCTGGTCTTCCATTTTTCCGGACCCTCTTTCCAGTGGCCTTTTCCATCAAAGAGTTGCCGGATGTTATCCCCCACTGTTTCAAAATGATGTTTTTCTTCTCTGCTCTTTTTTCTGAAATGATCTAGTATCTTGTGCTTCAGGATGGAGGTGAGCCAGGTCTTTTCAGAGGAATGTCCCCGGAAGTTTTTCATGGAATGGAGAGCGGAAACGAAGGTCTCCTGTACCACATCTTCAGCCGCGTTTCTGTCCACAAGCCGTGTCAGGGCAAAGGCATAAAGATAATCGCCGTACTGGTCGACCCACAGCTTCGGGTCGAGGTCCTGAACTTCTTTCTCTTTTTTAGACTCGTTCATACGGATCAGTTCACAGGAGCTGGATGCATTGATAAGTTGGCGCTCTACGGGGCTACATATCCTGCATGTACAGGCTCTCATACAAGGTTTCGAGTTTTGAAAGGTGACCTTCCTCGTCCTGTGCCAGCCGGGAGAACATCTTTTCCATGGGAGCGCCACCACATTGCCCTGCCATGGCTCGGTAGAAATCGACTGAGCGTTTTTCATCATGAATGGCGAAAACCATCACATCCTGATCATTTGCCGCATGATCAAGCGGTTTTTCTTCCAGGAGCAAGGTCAGGTTCATGCTCGGCCCATCCGTTTCACCTTTATCGTGCAGTTCAACCGTATCTTCAAAATAGGCCTTTTCAAGCGTATACTTGTGCTTTAATTCGTCAAGGGCAAGGTCTTTCAGAACATCCTTTGCAAGACGATCCTTGACCTTGAAGTAGAGATCTTTATAAGTAGTAAAACTTTGATCCTCCATCTCGATCGCTTTTTCAATTGCTACTTCGCGGGTGTAACAGACATCCTGTGTTTCCATTCGTTTCTCTCCTCTAACGCTTTTCTCTTTTCATTTATCGCAGCAACACCTGTACCGCAGAACCTTCGTCAGGAAAATGAGGCCAAGTTTGATGGAATCGTAAAAAGTCCGTCCATGGACTTTTTACTGACGGAATCCGAAAAATGCGATTTTCGGACTCTTTGCAAATCAACAGGTTGCTTTGCACCCCATTGATTTGCGCGCCCCTCCATGGGCGCGCTGATGACTTCTTGCGAAGCCATCAAGTTTTATCTATAACATCGGCAAGTCAGAAATTCTAGATTTTTTTGACCGGGGCCTGTTCAAGATAGCGAAACCTTGTGGTTTTTGGAACTACTTATTTTTATCTTACGTCCACTCTTATTTCGATATTTGGCTTGCCGGACATCCACCACAATCACATCCGGATTGCCCAGCATTTTCCTCAGGGTTTCCTTTTTCATCCTCGGCACAGAAGCACAACCGTATATCGTTCCAAGGCCTATCATTATCGACACAAAGAGGGCGACTCTTTTTGTAACAGGTTTTATCGTTATCCTTCCCTCTTGACTCCAGCAGAAGCAAATCCCTCTGATTTCACCCCTGAGCTCCCATAGATTGACAAGGGGCCTTGTTTCTGCGACATTATAGGAAAGTCGATGATGCGAGTCAAAGAGAAAGACGGCACGTCAACACGAAAGCACGCTGCTTTTCGAATCGCTCATCCAGGATGTTTTGCTAAACCCTACACCGTCATATACAGTTGACAAGGAGATTGTCATGAAAGTAAGAATTGATGAGGAACTTTGTATGGGAGACAGAAATTGCAATCACCTTTGCCCTGAGGTCTTTCAGTATGATGAGGACCAACTGGTTTCCAGGATCCTCCTTGACGAAATACCGGAGAAATACCAGGACCTGGTGAGACAGGCCGCGAGGGAATGTGCGCCCGGCGCCATCATCGTTGAAGAGTAATTAGGACCACTCAGGTGGATAGGCTGAGGGTGGAAGGCTAACAGGGGGAAAAATGCCTTCTGTTTGCCGGAGGGGAGGAGCCCATGAAAAGACTTGGAGATATTCTACTGCAGGAAAAGCCTTTCTCCGAAATAGTCATGGGGAATACGGCCCTTGTCCGTGCTATGATAGAGGCCGGTACACGGGTGGTCACCTCCTATCCGGGCTCTCCCACCCCGGAAATCGCTGCGGCCATCAAGAGTATCCCTGGGGAAAAGAGGCCATTCTATTTTGAATTTTCCACGAATGAAAAAGTAGCCACGGAAGTGGCATATGGCGCTGCGCTCAACGGCCATCTCTCCACCGTATTTTTCAAAAGTGTCGGTCTCAATGTAGCCTCTGATACCTTTGTCCAGCTCAATCTTATGAACATTATCGGCGGCATGGTGATCATCCTTGGTGATGATCCGGGTGCTAATTCCTCTCAGAATGAACAGGACAATCGCCATTACGCACGGATGAGTTACACCCCTGTGCTGGAACCGGCAAGTCCATCGGAAGCCTACGTCTATTACAGGGAGGCAGCGAAGCTCTCCCGGGAAAAAAGGATGCCCGTTATCGTCCGCCTTTCCACCCATGTATGCCATGCCAAGGAAAAGGTGTCCTTCCAGGAATGGCATCCCAGCCACGCAGACGACACACCGAGATTCAACTCCGCAAACGGCCCGTACATCCCCCTTACCAAGGAAGTCTTTCCCATGAAGCGGAGGGCGCTCCAGAGACTCCGGGAAGTGGAGATGTTTGCAGAATCTCCTTCAATGTGCGACTTGCTCGACAACGGGAACAAGGGACGGGGCTTGATCACCTTCGGGCTGCCGTTCCTCTCCCTTAGGGACGTGCTTGAGCGCGCCCATGCAAAGCCGGATATTCTGAAGCTGGGCGTGGTTTATCCCATCCCTCGAAACCGGGTGATCGCATTTCTGCGCGAACACGAGGAAATCAAGATTCTCGAGGAACTGGACGACGTGATGGAAAGGGAGATCAAGGCCTTGGCCTATGATGAAAAGCTTTCCACCAGGATTATTGGTAAAACCGACCCTGAAGATTGGATTGGAGAATACACGCCGGATAAAGTCCTTGATATCATGGAAAAAACCTGGCCGGATCTCCTGCCTCGGCGCAACGTTCCGGATAAAGGCCTGCCTTCCGTACCCAACCGCCCTGCCCAGATGTGTCCCGGATGCGGGCATAGGAGCGCTTTCCATGCCATCCGGAAGGCTCTGAAAGACGAATACATCACCGTTGCGGATATCGGGTGCCACACTCTCGGCTTTCTCCCTCCCTACCAGGTAGGTGAAATCCTCATGTGCATGGGAGCATCTACGGGGATTGGCTCGGGGCTTTCTCTGTTCAACCAGTCGAGAAAAGTAATTGCTTTCCTGGGAGATTCCACGTTTTTCCATGCCGGGTTGCCGGGGGTTGTCAACGCTGTTTTCAACCAGCATAATCTCACTCTCATCGTCATGGAAAACGGCACCACTGCCATGACGGGACACCAGGATCATGCGGCTTCCGGCAGGAACTTCAATGAGCCGACGGAGAAGATTCCCATCCGTCAGGTGCTGGAAGGCCTTGGCGTAGAACATATTTATGAAACGGATACTTATGCCCAGAGAGAGCTGACCGATCTCGTCAAAAAGGCAATTGCTGATGAGCATTTCAGCGTGGTCATTGCAAAACATCCCTGCATGCTGAAATTCACCAGAGAACAGCAGAGACAACCTGGATACCGGAGAAGAAGCGTGGAAATCGACCAGCCCCGATGTGAACAATTGCATGTGTGCGTGGAGCAATTCGCCTGTCCCTCTTTCCAGCGAAAACCGGATGGAACGATCGAGGTAAGCAAAGACTTATGTATTGGAGACGGATCGTGCATCCAGGTATGCCCGACCGGCGCAATTCCAAAACCAGCGGTACCATCATAGGCCATAACAGGGGGGATAATGGAAAACCTGAATGTCTATCTTGCCGGTGTCGGCGGCCAAGGGATCGGTCTCCTCACGGAGGTGATAATGAGGGCCGCTGATCACGCGGGGCTTAAGGTCAAGGGAGTGGATACCCATGGACTTGCCCAGCGGGGAGGAGTCGTCATCTCCCAGCTCCGCATAGGGGGTAAAGTCTTTTCGCCCCTCATTCCCCAGGGAGAAGCAGATGTGGTCATCGCCCTTGAACGCCATGAAGCCCTGCGCGCCATGAATGGCTTCCTGAAGGACGGTGGCACGTTGGTCTATTACAATACGGTGTGGCAGCCCCTCGAAGTTCGGCTCAACAAGACGCCGGAGGTCACTGAAGAGACAATCGCCGATGAATGTCGAAGACGCCGCATAAAGGAAGTCAAGGCTTTCAAGCAGGAGCTCAAGGACAGCCGTATGCAAAATACAGTCGTTCTGGCGGCCCTGGACCGCCACAGAATCATCCCCGGTATCAAGACGGATCAGTACCTTCGCGCCATGGGAGACCTGATGGAGGGGCAGAAACTGGAAAGCAATATAGAAATCTTCACAAATAACGGGAAATTTCATCCCAATTCTAAAGGCCCCGGCAGATGAGAACCGTTTTCGAATTCTCAAGATGCTTCTGGGCCATGACCTCTGTGTGGGTGCCCTGGCAAACCACCCCCCTTCCCATTTATTGAACAACCCATTAACCAATGCATACAGAAAGCTGAAATATCTCGGGAGGAGTAGCCCATGAAAGTGAAAATCGAAGAAGAGCTTTGCATGGGGAACGCGAACGGTGATCACCTTTGCCCGAGGTTTTTCAGTAGAATGAAGACCAGTTGTTCTCCAGAGCCCTTCTGGACGAAATGCCGGAAAAATACCAGGACCTGGTGAGAGAGGCGGCGAGGGAATGTGCGCCCGGTGCCATCATCATTGAAGACTAATTGGCCGCAATCAGCTGTAGTTAAGGCACAAAAAAGCTGACTGCATGTGCATCACAAGAAAACCTTTGACAATTCAATGAAATGATATATTGTACCAACCAGTCGGTTTAGTGAGGAGGCAAATGGACACCAAGACCAAAGGTGAGATTACTCGCACCAAGGTGATCGAAACAGCAAGATGGCTGGTAAATAAGAAGGGCTTCAGCAACACCAGTATCAACGATATCATCGAAACTACCGGGGTTAAGAAAGGAAATCTCTATTTTCATTTTTCAAGCAAGGAAGAACTCGGGCAGGCCATTCTGAGGGATGCTGCGGACGATTTCTTTCAGTTTTTATCAGACTCTTTCCAAGGCGAAAAGCCCTTGGAAAAACTCTCCTCTTTTTTTGATGCTGTGCTTGAAAAACACCGAAAAACAAACTTCATAGGTGGGTGTATTTTTGGCAACACGGCTCTGGAAATGAGTGATCGTAACCCGAAGTTTTCAAGCCTCATTAGGAATGTCTTCGACACGTGGGTGGATAAAATAGTCAGTCTTCTGACTGAGGCTCAGCAGACCGAAGAGCTGGGCTCAGAGATCTCTCCTCGTTTGCTCGCAAAACAGATTGTCGCCTCTATTGAGGGAGGAATTATGATGGCCAGGTTAAGCAAAAATGAGGACGATCTTAAAGACTGCCTGGATTCCCTGCGTGCCCTGTTGGGAATGTAACACTTAAAAAATGCAATTAGCGGTTAGCCGTTAGCTATTAGTCAAATAATATCAATTTGTTACTATTCAATAGCATTGCATCAAGAAATCGGGCTTCTATATAGGAAGAAACCATTCAAATGTTTGAATTCTTTAAGCTAACGGCTAATACCTAAAAGCTAACTGCAGCTTTTAGGTGATAAACAAATCACATATCTGATTTTATTTGTGAGGTGGGATTCGAATAAAACCTATTCCAAGAGGAAGGAGGTGAAAGACTATGGCAAAATGTGGAATCTGCGGCGGCGAAGCTCCCAAGCAACCGTGCATTACTGAAGACAGCAAGTGTGATCTGTGTGGCAGGAAAGTGGCCCTTAAGGAAGAAAAAGAGGGAAAGGAATAAGCTCATTTGCATAACTTCTAGCCGGTGAGGGCTTGAGAATGGATGTAAGTCCATTCTTGAGCGCTCGCTCGTTTCAAACAATATCTGACTGCAAACGATCCAAAACAAAAGGAGGCAAAAATGACAGTAGCACACACCAGTCATATTCGAATCGAAAAGCACGAAGGCCCGCACCGCACAGCCCATGTGGAGGACTTTGCCGAGCCCATCCACTTCGGCATCCATGGCGGTATCAAGCATTTTTACCAGGAGAAGTACGGACGGGAGATCAGCGGGCCCGAATACCCGGCCACACTGGATCACGTCATCGCGGGCGTCGGGGGTTGACTGACCGGCACCCTAGGTGCCGCACTGGAGGTGCGGGGCATACAGTCGGCCGAAAATCTGGTCGCGGAGGTGGAAGGAGATATCGAAGATGTGGACGATGTCCTGAAAATAACGAACATCCGTATCCGGTACCGTTTCAAAATTCCCGCGGGAACGAGGGAAAAGGCCGACCGCGTCCTGGCGGTGTACGCGGAGAAATGCCCGGCCTATCAGACAGTGAAAGACTGCATCAGGTGTACCTGGGAAGCGGTGATGGAGGAATTTTGATGACTTCACAAAAAATGCCAACAACGTGCCCATCGATGGACTTTTTACTTAAGGAGCAAGAAAATGAGCCAACTATTTAAGAAGACAAAAATTAATAATATTGCGCTGGCAAACCGTTTTGAACGATCTGCAACGCGGGAAGGAATGGCCGATGAAGATGGGAGTGTTACTCCGAAATTAATTAAGACCATGACAGACCTTGCCAAAGGCGGCGTTGGCATGATTATTACAAGCCATGCCTATGTTCAGCCTGAGGGTCAGGCTTCTCCCTGGCAGCTTGGAATTTATAAAGATGAATTAGTTCCAGGGCTTAGAGAAATGACAGGAGACTTAAAGATATTCAAAAACTTGTTTCTGATTTTGCTGATGCTGCTAAAAGGGCTAAAGATGCCGATTTTGATGGTGTAGAGATTCATAGTGCACATGGCTATCTTTTAAGCCAATTTCTTTCTCCAATATTTAATAAGCGCAGTGACGAATACGGCGGAGCCATACAGAACAGGGCAAGAATCCATCTTGAAATTTAGCAGAAAATTGATATTCCCTTAATACTGGTTGGTGGAATGAGGTCTTTCGAAGTTGCTGAACAAATGGTGGATAAGGGCATAGTAGATTACATATCCATGAGCCGTCCATTGATCAGAGAACCAGACTTGATTAAACGCTGGGAGTCAGGAGACTTACGCAAGGCTGAATGCAAATCTGATAATCAATGTTTTTCTCCTGCAATGCAGGGCAAAGGTGTATATTGTATAAGCAGAGAACGCGAGCAAGCAGATTAATCGGTTTTTGAATGAAATCCCAAAATGGGGCAAACTTCCAACTTGAGAAAGGAAAAGACATGGACACGCACCAGATGCTTTGGAACGAGAAGGTCGCAAAGGATATTATCAAACACTTAGAGAAGCGGCGGATGGAGGGTACCTACGCCCCCACGATCGCTCAAGCCAGAAAAGAAATAGTGGCAATGATTCCTGAAGGGGCCACAGTTTTTCAGTGTGGCTCGATGACAACGGTAGATATGGGCTTTTGGGAAGATATAGCCAAGCTTGCAGGAGTTGAGCACATTGACCCGTACGAGCCTGGAATTTCACCGGAAGAGAGCCTGGCACGCAGGCGCAATGGAATGAAGGCCGATGTGATGATCTCCAGCTCCAATGCTATTACCCTGGATGGGAAGTTGGTGAACTTGGATGGCATGGGAAATCGAGTAGCAGCCATGATATTCGGCCCCAAGAAAGTCATCCTGGTAATCGGCATGAATAAGGTGGTCCCTGATCTGGAATCTGCCATGGCCAGAGTAAAGAACTACGCCGGGCCGGTCAATGCTGTTCGGCTGGGTATCAATACTCCATGCGTGGAAACTGGCCTGTGTTCAGACTGCAGATCACCGCAGCGTATCTGCAACATGTGGAGTATTATTGAAGGGCATATGATCAAAGGACGCATTCATGTAAAACTGGTCGGTCAAAATCTTGGATACTGAGCACTGCCAGGATAACGGAGGAGATGGACATGGAACTGGGAGAAATCTACAAGAAGGGGAAAGAAACGTTACTGGCAAAGGACATCGGAGTCTTTCTGGGCGGTGTGGAAACGGAGTTCGTCATGCGGCACAACCGCCGGATCATGGATGGATACACCTTCAGACAGAAGGCCATTGATGCTGCGCCCGCACCTGAGACCGGATTGGAAGTCCTCGGCCTCACCTTCGGGACCCCTGTCATCATGTCGGCCATGACCATGCCCATCCCGGCCATTACCGAAAATGGACTCATGGAGGTGGCAAAGGGGCTCAAAGATGCCGGGAGCCTCATGTGGACCGGATCACCCATCCCGGGGAACCTGAAAGGCATCAAGGCCACGGGTGTCCCCCTGGCTGCAAATGTCAAGCCTTTGAAAGACCGGGAAAAGATGTACGAGGCCCTGGATGAAATACAGGAAGCAGGAGTAGACTGGGTGGGAATTGAAATTGACTCCGGCCAGGGAACCAAGATCCTCGACCGGCAGATGGTCTTTGATTGCTCGCCCCTCTCCCAAAAAGAGTTAAAGGACATTCGCAAGGCCGTTCACCTGCCGCTCATTTTCAAGGGGATCCTGAGTAGCGAGGACGCAGTCAAGGCCGTGGAGACGGGAGCGGACGCAATCATCGTTTCCAACCATGGGGCCCACACCATCGACTATCTCCCACACCCGCTGCAGGTGATGGAAGAGATCATGGAAAAGGTGGGAGGCAGGGTCGTCATCATGGTGGACGGAGGTTTCAGGCGGGGAAGCGACGTCCTCAAGGGACTCGCCTTCGGCGCTTCCCTGGTGGGCCTGGGCAGACCCATTCTTTACGGGCTCGCTGCAGACGGGCAACAGGGAGTGCGGGATGTGGTGACCGCGATCACCAGCGAATTAAAACGAATCCTCAGCATGGTGGGAGCCCCGAATGTCCAACAGGTAGGGAAGGATGTGCTCATGGGGCTGCACTAGCTACGATTCGAATGGCGTCCCCTTTTCGAATGCTCCCCCCCTCGAGCACCTTCCCGAAGATGCCTTCCTTCGGCATGATGCAATCCCCGGCCCGGTAGTAGATGGCGCATCGGGTATGGCACTCTTTGCCGATCTGGGTAATTTCCACAACAGCGGAGTTCCCCAGGTTCACGAGGGTCCCAATGGGGACTTCAAGCCAGTTGACCCCCCTGGTGGCAATATTTTCGGCAAAGTCCCCGAAGCCCACATCGAGCCCCCGTCCACGGGCCTTTTCTATGCTCTCAGCCGCCAGAAAACTTACCTGGCGGTGCCACGGCCCGGCATGGGCGTCACCCCGGAGGCCGTGGTCAACCAGGAGGTCAGCCGTTTCCACGGTCTCCTTCGGTGTCCCCTTTTTTTTGCTCAAAGCGATAGACACTATCTCCATTCCATCTCCTTGTTATTCCCCGCATTCAACAAACCGAGGCACTTACCGGTCCCCAGCTTTCCTGGTTTTCATGTTCGTTTCTCATTCCCTATTATTTCTTTTCTGTGGGATAATTGGCTTTGTGCCATGCCTTCCATCCCCCCTTGAGAGCAAATACTTTTTTGTATCCCGCCTTCAGGAACTCTCGTGCCACACGGGCACTCGTGTACTCGTTGGGTCAGGCACAGTAGAAAACCAGCGTCTTGTCCTTTGGATATTTTTTCATCCACTCTTTTACTTTGAACGGATTTTCCCTTATGGCCCCTTTGATCTGCAGTTGACTAGCATTGCGATCCTTGGGGAGCCGGACATCCAGCACGATTACATCGGGGTTGCCCAGGAGGCTTTTCAGTGATTCTTTCGAAATCCTCTCTACATCTCCGGCGTTTGAGATTCCTCCAGAAACAAATATTGCAGCCAGAAAAAGCACCGCCATGGCAAAAAAAGCCCTTTTTTTCATGCTATTCTCCTTTCATGTGTCTCCTGTTGTGTTCCCTCATCCCCGGTCCAGCATCAATCTCGTGCCATATCGACTTCTCGTTGAAAGTTTCATGAAGAGGTTCCCCTTAGGCAGCCGCTTTTCCAGTTTTATATTCTATGCTATTATCATAGACTTTAATCACACAACTACTCTCTGTCAAAAAGAAACTCGATACAAACAAGGCAACGGGTAATTCCGGCCCCTTCTTTTATGCTTAATTGCCGGCGTTCTTGCGAAGCGCCGCACTCATTTCCTTGATCTCGCACAGGGCCTGTTCCATTTCACCCAGCCCAAGCGAGAACGCATAGGTCGGATTTGAATGAAAGACGCCCTGAAATGCCCGCATGCGATACTCACCAAACATGCGCCAGAGCTTCAATTCTATGCTTCTTGGTTTTTTCAGAGGGGCCATAAAATCGGGAAACGGTTGGGTAAACTCTTCCGGCTTCTCTAGGATGCCGTCCTGATAGAGACCAGCAACAACACGGATAGCGTCGGCCATGAGGAGATCAGTCTTGCGGATCATGAGGTTTCCCTTGTTGAGTTCCTGCTCCGCAAACGTAATGGAGTGGCATTGATTGCATGCCATGAGCATCTTTTTCCGTTCTTTTTTCCAGTCCCCGTCGGTCTGACGGATCACGTCCCTCCGTTTCATAATCTTCATCCTGCGGTTCCGCTTCCCGTCAGGATCAAATACTCCCAAGGCACGCAGAATCGTATCCGATGCCGCAACCCATTCCTTATCACCCTTCATCTCCAGCCGCACGGCCAGGAAACCCCATGCCGTTCTCACCTCATGATCGCCTTTTTCCATGTGGCACGTCTGGCAGGTGGGCGCGGAGGTCGTTTTGGGAATAATCCCCATTTGCTTGAGTCCATACCTTACCCCATGCTTGGACCCGGAATACATGGCCCATTGGGGGTGGTCGACGCCGTTATGGCAGGTCTGGCACGCCTGGGGTTGCTGGGCCTCCTTCTTAAAAAAGGTATGCCGGGTATGGCAGACGTCACAGGAGGCCATGCCGAAACCGGCTCGTTTCTTCAACAGTTTTTTGATGATCCTTGGCGATTTGATACCAATCCTATGACAGCTCTCACAGTCTTTCAGGTCTTCAAGCGAACTCATGGACTTCCAGTGGGCAGCGGGCAGGGCCTTCATTGCATACCACGCCTTGGCATGCTTCCCCGCCTTGAACTGATCACCCTGCACCTGGTGACACAAGATGCACCGGTCCGGGGTCACCGGCCGCGCCTTCTCCACATCGTCTTCGGAAGAATGATAGTCGCCGTGGCAGACGGAGCAGGTTACCTCCTTCTTGCTGTGTTTGCTGAGCCTCCAGTCGGAGACAATTTCAGGGGTCACACTCTCATGGCACGTGACACATTCCCTCTTGATGTTCCATTTCTTCTCAAGAGGGAGTCTCGATGTCACCCAGCCGTTATACCCACCTTCGATAACACATACGTTTTTAAAACCGAGTTTCATTAATTGTTGTGCCACCCGGGCACTTGTGGCCTCATCCGGTCACGCTCAATATAGGATGATATGGCTGTCCTTCTTATATTTGTGTGCCCATGACTTGACATTTCCCGGGTCCTCATGCACGGCTCCCGGGATCTTCTGAAGGCTTTCCTTGAACTGTTCTTGCAATCGTACATCTATGACAATGGGCGGGGGAACGTTTTGCAACTGCTTAATGCATTGCCCCGGCGACATCCGAGTGACATCAGGGTAGGGTTTCGGTTGATTGCTGCAGATGCCGTAAAACGGAGTAAACAGCATGGCAAACCCGAACAAAATACCCAGAAACGCAGAACCGGCGTGTCTCATCTTCTCCCTCCAATGCACTGGTGAATACTGTCCAATGATCTCCCCATTTTTTCTGATCATAAAATAGTCGGGTTTCTGGGTCAACAGAATAACTGTGGGTATGGATTCTTTGCTTGCGTCTGGATGGAAAAAAACATAGTATTGAGAAGAACCACCATTGGAGAAACGGACAAGGAGGAGCATGATGGATCGACAAAAACTGCTGGAAATTTTCAATAAACGCCCCCGGATCGGGACGCTCAGTACGGCGAACGCCCGGGGCGATGTCAACGTGGCTGTGTTCGGCTCGCCGCAGATGATTGACGAAAACACCGTGGTCATGGGTATCGGTGAAAATCGCTCTTTTCGTAACCTGCGCGAGAATCCCAAGGCGGCTTTCATCGTTATGGAACCGGGGGAAACCGTGATGGACTGGAAGGGCGCCAGGGTATACCTCGAAGCACTGGCCATCGAAACGGGAGGAGGCTTTTACGACCAGATAAGGGAGAATATTGCCAAGGCCGCAGGAGAGCAGGCAGCCAGAATGATCCACGCTGCAATTCGTTTCAAGATCACTGAAGTGCGGCCTATCGTGGACGTGTCCTGATCACTTGTGCATCAAGCTCCCCGTGTGGACATGACCATTTTTCATAGAGCAAACCTGACGAACCGGTTAAGAGTCCCAGATTCGTCATGCCGGACTCGATCCGGCATCCAGAACATATCAAAACCAATAGATTCCCGCCTTCCTCTTCGCTTGGGCAGGTTTTCTGCGGCAATGACTAAAAATGGACAAAATCAGATTTTTTGCGCAGCCATCAGCGCTGAATGGAGAAAAAATACCCAATGGAAAAAGGAGAATTTCAAAAGGTAGGGAAGTCCGAGGAGAGGATGTATGGCCCTTGGAAGCTTCTTGTCTGTGGATATCCTGTTGAGGACCAGGGGCCATTTCTCTCAATCCTCGAGGACCTCAATTTTAGGAACCTTCCTGTCGTTTTCGTGACAGATGAGGACCTTCAGCTTTCTTTAGAAATATTATTCAATCGTGGGGATAAAGAGGGATTTGGTGAAGGTTCCAATATGACCAGGGCCGTAATCCTGTCAGGCTTTACCCACAATGATCTCCACAAACTCATTTCAGCGTACAGGCAGCATCAATTGCCGGAACAATTGTGGGCTACGTTGACCCCCGTTTCTGAAAAATGGCCCATTGCCGTACTTCTCGAAGAACTCTCGAAAGAAGCGCAGGCAATGAAAAAGATCCAAAAAACAAAAAAGGAAGAAAGAGAAACAACAATATGAAAAAAACCGTACTTGACGCATCATTTCCGGGAGGGAAGAGAGTTGACGCAAAAATGGCAAATTTTGTGATAAAAACCGATCAGTCAGAAATCTCTGGCGGTGACGGATCGGCTCCGGAACCATTCCAGCTGTTTCTCGCGTCCATTGCCACCTGTGCTGGCATTTACGCGCTCAGTTTCTGTCAGAGCCGCCAGATCAACACCGATGCCATGTCGTTGACCATGGAATGTGAGTGGGACGAGGAGAAAAAAAGGTATCAAAAGTTTTCAATCGATCTCAAGTTACCCGAGGATTTTTCTGATAAGTACAGGAAGGCGGTTATCAAATCCATGGACCTCTGCGCGGTCAAGAAACATATGATTGATCCCCCCGAATTCGAGATAACCACTTCATAACTACGAAAGTATATAGGCTGAAGGCTGAAAGATTTTAGACACCAGCTGAGAGTAGGATAAAACATGATTACGTTTCTAGATTATGGCGCCGGGAATGTCAGGAGTCTTGTCAACGCTTTGAAAAGCCTGGGCGAGACGATTACCTTCGTCCAGAAGCCCGACGACATCCTTTCGGCCGAAAAGCTCATCTTTCCCGGCGTGGGGGCCTTCGGCAGCATGATGCGGGTCCTTTACGAAAAGGAGTATGTAAGACCGCTCAAGGCTTACCTCGATTCGAACCGTCCTTTCTTAGGAATCTGTATAGGGCTCCAGGCTCTTTTTGAAAGAAGTGAAGAGGAGGAATTCGGTGTTCAAGGCCTCGGGTTTATTCGAGGTTCGGTAAGGCGTTTCGCCGTGAACCTTTCCGTACCCCACATTGGGTGGAACGGGCTTTCCATTAAAAAGCCCTCCAGGATTTTCAACGGACTTACGGGCCAGGAAAAATTCTACTTCGTCCACTCTTATCACGTGGCTCCCGAAGATCAGGACGTGGTTCTCAGCACCACTGATTACGGGTACCCATTCGTCAGCAGCATTCAAAAGGGAAATGTCATTGCCACGCAGTTTCATCCGGAAAAAAGCGGGAACGCAGGGCTGCGAATCCTGAAAAATTTTCTGGAAGCAACCTCAGTCGAGGCCCAGCCTCCGGACCTCCAGGGAGGTACCAAACTTGCCAAGAGGATCATTGCCTGTCTTGATGTGCGCTCCACCGATCGCGGTGACCTGGTGGTGACCAAGGGAGACCAGTACGATGTCCGTGAAAAAGGCCAAGTCAGGAACCTCGGAAATCCGGTGGAACTGGCGAGACGCTACTATGAAGAAGGAGCTGATGAGATCACTTTTCTGAACATTACGGGTTTCCGGGACTTCCCCCTGGAAGACATGCCCATGTTGGAAGTACTGAGACAGACCTCGAAGAACGTGTTTGTTCCCCTGACTATCGGGGGGGGGATCCGTGACTACACTGATGTGAACGGCCGGGCCTATTCCGCGTTGCAGGTTGCATCCGGGTACTTTCGATCCGGTGCGGATAAGGTCTCCATCGGCAGTGATGCCGTGCTGATCGTCGAAGACTATTTGAAAACCGGTGAAAAAAGCGGGAAAAGCGCCATCGAGGAAATCTCATGGGTATACGGCAACCAGGCCGTTGTTATCTCCATTGATCCCAGGAAGGTGTATGTGAACTCCCCGGATGAAACCGTACATCCCGTGATCAAGACAGCACACCCCGGACCCAATGGGGAACAATATTGCTGGTACCAGTGCACCATCAAGGGTGGTCGAGAAGGCAGGCAAGTGGATGCGGTTACCCTGGCCGAGGCATGTGAAAAACTGGGAGCCGGTGAGATCCTCCTCAACTGTATCGACCGTGACGGCACAAACCTCGGATTCGATATTGAGCTGATCAGTGCAGTGAAAAAGGCGGTCACCATCCCCGTCATCGCCTCAAGCGGTGCCGGAAGCGTGGATCACTTTTACGAAGTATTCACGCAAACCCAGGCCGAGGCCGCCCTTGCCGCGGGCATCTTTCATCGGAATGAAGTCCCGATTGAGGCCGTGAAGGAATACCTGCAAAAAAACAACGTGGAAATCAGGGCGTCAGAGTGAGATAATCATGCATTGCCTTTGCTGCCCTCCGGCCATCGCCCATGGCCCTGATTACGCTGGCCCCCCAGCCCACGATATCTCCGCCTGCGTACACTCCCTTGCGGGTTGTTGCCATCGTGCCTTCATCCACCACCAGATATCCTCTTTTTTCCACCTCCAGGCCCGGTGTGGATGAAGCAATCATTGGGTTGGGCCGTTGCCCGATTGCCACAATCACTGTATCCACATCCCGGCGATGTTCCGAGCCTTCTATGGGGACGGGGCGTCTTCTTCCGGAGGCGTCCGGTTCAGTGAGTCTCATATCCGTGAACTGGATAGCCACTACACGCCCGTCCGCATCCCCCACTATCCTTGTGGGAGCTTTCAGGAAATCAAACCGGAGGCCTTCCTCTTCCCCATGGCGGACCTCTTCAGGCCTCGAAGGCATTTCCTCCCGTGACCTCCTGTAGATGATCGAGACATCTGTCGCTCCCAGTCTGAGTGCCGTCCTTGCCGCGTCCATGGCAACGTTTCCACCGCCAATGACCGCGATTTTCTTTGCGAAGCGCATGGGCGTATCCCATTCCGGAAACTTGTAGGCGCGCATCAGGTTGGACCGCGTAAGAAATTCATTCGCGGAATAGACCCCGATGAGATTTTCTCCTGGGATTCCCATGAAAATGGGAGCACCTGCCCCCACCCCGATAAAAACAGCGTCATGGATTTGAAGCAAATCGTCCACGGTGAGGGTCCTGCCGATAATCTGGTTGACTTTTATCTCGACTCCGAGCTTGGTGAGGGATGCGATTTGCTCAGCCACGATGGTTTTTGGGAGCCTGAACTCGGGAATGCCGTAAACAAGAACCCCGCCTGGTTCATGAAGCCCTTCGTAAATGGTGACTGCGTGGCCCAACTGGATCATGTCCGCGGCGACCGTCAGCCCTGAAGGCCCGGACCCTACGACCCCGGCACTCATCCCGGTAGGGAGCGCTTTTGCCGGGAGTACTATCCCGTGTTCCCGCTCCCAGTCCGCCACAAACCGCTCCAGATTCCCGATGCCCACTGAAGTGCCCTTCTTCCCGATAACACAGGGGCCTTCACACTGCTCCACCTGGGGACAGACGCGTCCGGTTACCGCGGGGAGCAAATTTTTTTCTTTCACGAGCTTTACGGCGCCCAGAAAATCCCCCTCGTGGACCTTGGCAACAAATCCACCGCAATCGATTCCCACCGGGCATCCTCCCTTACAGGGCCTGTTCTTGCAATTAAGGCATCGCCCGGCTTCGTCCTTTGCCTGGCTCACGGTGTATCCCAGGGGGACTTCCCTGAAGTCCTTCACCCGCTCTTCCGGTGCCCTTTCTCCCACCGGCACCCGGTATGGTCTTATTTTTTTCTTATTTTCTGGTTTTTTCTCCACAGATTTCTCCGCAAAATGTTACGTTGATCCCTGCAATTTTACGTACTGCTCATAGGACTGTTTTTCCTCTTCACGGTATGCGGTCAATCTCATTTGAAGGTCTAAAAAATCCACCTGGTGGCCGTCAAACTCCGGTCCGTCAACACAGGCAAACTTTATCCTGCCTGCGATACTTACCCGGCAGGCACCGCACATCCCTGTCCCATCCACCATGATGGGATTGAGACTCACCTGCGTTCTGACGTTAAAGTTTCTTGTCAGTTCACTGACCGTCCGCATCATGGGAACAGGACCGATCGCCAGGACCTCATTGATTTTTCCTTTCTCCAGGAGCTCTCTGAGAGGTTCCGTCACCATTCCACGCCGCTTGTAGGACCCATCATCCGTTGTCACAATAATTTCATCTGAAACCGAAGCGAGTTCTCCTTCCAAAATGAGCAAATTCTTATTCCTTGCACCGAGGATCGTGATCACTCTGTTTCCCGCCTGCTTCATCCCTTTGGCAATAGGATATGCTACCGCTGCTCCTATCCCTCCTCCAACGACCACGACAGTGCCAAACCGCTCTATCGCAGTCGGCTTCCCCAGCGGACCTACCAGGTCAAGGATGTTGTCACCTTTTTCCAATTTTGAAAGCATATGGGTTGTCTTGCCCACCACCTGGAAGATGAGGGTGATCGAGCCGATGTCGGGATCGGAATCAACAATAGTCAGGGGTATTCGCTCTCCCTTTTCATGAACACGGAGAATAACAAACTGCCCCGGTCTTCTTTTTTTGGCAATGACCGGCGCATCAATTCTGAGTCTGACAATCTGCGGGCTCAGCACCTCCCTGAGCAGTATTTCAGGCATCCATTTATCCTCCTCATCCAATAGCAGGTTTTTTCAACAACGCTTGTTCACCACAATCATCCTACATTGTGGTATTTCATTCAAACAACACTTTCAGAACTGCCCACCTACGCCAGTGTTAGCAAGGTGTTCGGAAAATAGCGAACAAAAAGATTGTTGAACTTTTTATAGTAAATATAATATAGTTTTCTGGTACCATCAACCCATTCACTGAAGCTATTTGCCTGGTCACCGTAAATAGCCGACATCGCGAATGTAAGGAAATGCTTTGCTTGGATAAGCATGACTTCGTGGTGCCGGCTCGATTTATGATATTGTTGGGCAAGAACCGCTTTACGACAGAGAAACCCCATGATTGAAACGAAAAGCAACCAAGACCCCGAAGTTCGCTTGTGGATAAATGCTAATGAAGAAACCCTCATTCAGCAATCCCGGAGTTTTTCGGTCCCGCTTCTCAAACTGGATGACCGTTTCAGAACCCCAGTCATGGTTCAATATAACCTCAACAAGACTATTGATACCATTGAAGACTCAACTGCCCTGGAAGTGGAAGAAAAAACTGGTTTGATCAAGGCTTTTTGCGAACACATCGAAGAAAATACCTGGTCTCCGCAAATAAAAGAACAAATGCTCCAGATTACTCCTCCGGATGAGTCTTTTGTTTTCAGCAATTACGAGCATACCATAAGCCTTTACAACACCCTCTCAAAAGAGGAAAAAGCCCTATCGAAAAGATGGACTTTGGAAATGGCTGAAGGGATGTGCCATTACCTCAAACGGGTTATCCATACCCCGAAAGACCTGAATGGCTATTGTTATTATGTAGCTGGAACTGTTGGGAGCTACCTGACGGAACTCTTGCAATTAAAAGGAGCAAATGTTACCGAGGAAACCTTTGAGAAATTGAAGGAAAGAGCCGTGTCTTTTGGAACATTTCTGCAAAAGTTGAACATCATTAGAGATTTTATTGAAGATAAGACAACCAGGAACAGGACTTTCTGGCCCCGGATCTATTTTGAGCAAGAGAAAGACCTTTTGAAAATACTCAATAAAATGTTAGATGAGACATTCAAAAATGATTTACCGGGAGCCATCGACTACAATACCTACCTGCCTCCCGGCAACGAGTCATTTGAATATTTCATCCGCTTCATTTTGGCTTCGGGGATAGAATACTGGAAAATGCTGAAGGACAATAAGTCCGTACTTTCAAATGCAAAGGTAAAATTGCCAAAAACATTCATCACAAATCTCTATGCAAAACTCGCGGCACTGGACAGCAAACAATTCGCGGACTATTGCAACAAATATCATACGTTGCGTCTTTGATCTCTTCAGCTGATAACCAGATCCGTACTCAGGTAACGTTCCCCGGTGTCGGGCAGGACGACGACGATCTGTTTCCCTTCATTCTCCGGCCTGCGGGCCACTTCCAGCGCTGCCCAGGCCGCCGCCCCAGATGAAATGCCGCACAGGATTCCTTCCTCTTTCCCCAGCTGTCGGGCCGTTTCAAAGGCATCCTCGTTGGAAACGGTGATAACCTCATCGATGATAGCGGTGTTGAGGACTTCGGGCACAAATCCCGCACCAATCCCCTGGATCTTGTGGGGGCCGGGTTTTCCACCTGAAAGCACCGGGGAGTCCGCCGGCTCAACAGCAACCGCCCGAAATGACGGCTTCCTCTCCTTGATTACCTCGGCGACACCGGTGATGGTCCCGCCGGTCCCTACCCCTGAAACAAAAATATCCACCTTGCCGTCGGTGTCCCGCCAGATTTCTTCCGCAGTGGTCTTCCGGTGGATATCAGGATTGGCCGGGTTGGTAAACTGGTTGGGCATATAGGCACCGGGGGTATTCTGCAGGATCTCTTCAGCCTTGCTGATTGCCCCCTTCATGCCGCCAGCGCCCGGCGTCAAGACCAGTTCCGCCCCCAGGTGCTTGAGGAGCTTTCTCCGCTCCATGCTCATGGTCTCCGGCATGGTTAAGATGAGCCGGTATCCCCTGACGGCACACACCATGGCAAGAGCAATACCCGTGTTGCCGCTCGTTGGCTCCACGATCGTGGCACCCGGACCGATCAGTCCCTGTTCTTCCGCAGCCTGAATCATGGAAACTCCGATTCGCTCCTTCACGCACCCCAGAGGGTTTTGTGATTCCAGTTTTGCGTACACTGCCGCGCCGAATCCGCCGGTCACACGGTTCAGTCGCACCAGGGGCGTATTTCCCACAACGCCTATCACATCCTCTGACATCTTTCCCATTTTCTCTCTCCTTTTCATAAGTCGTGACGCTACCTGTTTTTATTAATGTAACTACTCATGACCCTTTCAGCAAGTTTTTCATGCCAGGCAGGGCAGATTCTGGAATTCAAAAGTATTCATCTTTGGCTTTCTTCTTTGTTGCTCATCCCTTTTCGATCAGGAAAATTCCATAGGTGGCCCGCAGATTGGGCATGAATATCACCGTGTGGCCATCCATGCCGTTAAAATCACTGCTAATCGCCGCCATCTTCAGTATCCGAAACCCCACGTCTTTGGAAAATTTTCTGAAATCTTTGAGCGTAATTACCCTGATATTGGGCGTGTCATACCATTCATAGGGAAGCTGCCTGGTAACAGGGGCGTAACCCGTTCCCAGTAATTGCATACGAACACGCCAATGGCCGAAATTAGGAAAACTGACAATGCCCCTTTTTCCCACACGCAGCAGGGAACGAATTAACCCGGCCGGATCGTAAACCTGCTGTAAGGTCCGACTCAGGATCACATAATCGAATGCACCGTCCGGATAATCAAGGACCTCTTTATTGATGTCCCCCTGGAGGACCGATAGACCCCGTTCGATACAGTGGGCCACTTTGGTTTCGCTCTTTTCAATACCGGTCCCGGTAACTCCTATTTCTCTTTCGAGATAGGAAAGGAGGTCGCCGTCCCCACAGCCCAGGTCCAGGACCGTGGACCCGGGCAAAACAAAAGACGCAATTTTTTCCAGATCAAACCGCATTTTTCTCCTTCCCCGTTTCTTTTGTGACACGTGCCAAGAACCCTTTTATGAGGGAAGTCAAACGAACATTGGGAAGGAGAAAGGCGTCGTGGCCCCATTCGGCTTCGATCTCACAAAAGCTCACGTCGAGGCCACATTTTTTCATGGCCTGTACCATGGCTTTCGATTGATACGTGGGATAAAGCCAGTCAGATGTGAAAGAGACCACTAGAAATTTTGCCCTTGCCCTTGAGAAGGCCTTCACAGCAGATCCCGAATCATGCTGGCTCGGCAGATCATAGTAGTCTGCTGCCTTGGTGACGTACAAAAAAGCGTTAGCATCAAACCGCTCCACAAATTTGTTCCCCTGATGCCGGAGATAGCTTTCCACCTGAAAATCTGCATCAAAATCAAAGGAGAATTTCTCCCTCCCCTGAAGGCGCCGTCCGAACTTGTGCCTCATGGCCTCATCGGATAGGTAGGTGATGTGACCGATCATCCTGGCCACGGCAAGTCCCGTGTCAGGTTTCGGACCTTCATAGTAGTTCCCTCCTTTCCAGTTGGGATCTGCCATGATAGCCTGCCTTGCGACCTCGTTAAAGGCGATGGCCAGGGCGGAGTGCCTGGTAGTGGTAGCCAGGGGAATGGCCGAAACCACAAAGTCCGGATAACGTGCGCACCACTCCAGGACCTGCATTCCGCCGATGGATCCACCCACTACGGTGAGGAGATTCTCTATCCCCAGATGGTCCAAGAGTGCCTTTTGTGCCTTCACCATGTCCCCGATAGTCACCAGAGGGAAGTTGAGGCCGTACGGCCTGTTTGTTCGCGGATCAATGGAGCAGGGACCCGTTGAGCCCATGCAGCTTCCGAGAATATTGGAGCAGATCACAAAATACTTGTCCGTGTCGATCCCTTTTCCCGGACCAACCATGATGTCCCACCATCCCGGACTGGGATCATCTTTCGAGTAGTAGCCGGCCGCATGGGAATTCCCAGAGAGGGCATGGCACACCAGAATTGCATTGCTTTTCTCGCGATTCAGCGTCCCGTACGTCTCGTAGGCAAGAGTCACCGGCCCCAGCCTGGCCCCGCTTTCCAGACACATCTCGTTTGGAGGATGCACGAAAGTGAAGAATTTCTTCTCCACCAGCCCTATGGAATTGCCGCTCCTGTCATGTTCTATGTATTCGCTCATGTTTTCTCGTTGGCCCATTGGCCCGTTTTCGATAAAATATTACTCTTCCTCTTTTGCCTTATGGTTTACGCCTTATGCCCTGCGCCTGTCTTTTTGGTTGGCCCATGAACCCGTTCATCCGGCCTTGCGCAGAGCCTGATCCAGGTCCTCGATAATGTCTTCTACATCCTCAATCCCTACAGAAAGTCTGATAAGATCCGGAGAAATGCCCCCTGCCTGCTGCTGTTCTTCTGAGAGCTGGGAGTGGGTTGTGGAGGCGGGATGGATGGCCAAGGTCTTTGCGTCTCCCACATTGGCCAGATGGGATATGAGCCTCAGGTTGTCGATGAAGGTTTCACCGGCCGCCCTGCCCCCTTCAATGCCGAAGACCACCATGCCACCAAACCCATTCTTGAATTGCCGGGCGGCGACCGCGTGGGCAGAATCTTCTTCCAGCCCGGGGTATCGCACCCATTTGGCCAGCGCATGGTCGTCCAGGAAGCGAGCAACCTTTAAGGCGTTGTCACAGTGCCGCTGCATTCTCAGCGACAGGGTTTCGATTCCCTGGAGAAACATCCACGCATTGTCGGGGCTGATGCACGCTCCGAGGTTTCTCAGGGGAACAAGTCTCATCCGCAGGATAAAGGCAAGGGGATTCAAGTCACCGAGGTCATGTGCATACCGGATGCCGTGGTAGGATGGGTCAGGATCATTGTAGAAGCGAAATTTTTTGTCGGTCCAGTCGAATGCGCCGCTGTCCACGACAACACCGCCGATTCCCGTGCCGTGGCCCCCAAGCCATTTGGTCAATGAATGGATCACGATATGTGCGCCGTGCTCGATTGGCTTGAAAAGATAGGGAGTGGTGAACGTGGAGTCCACCACGAGCGGAAGATGATATTTGTCCGCCACCTTTCCGATCGCTTCAATATCAGCCACGTCCAGGACCGGATTCCCGATGGTCTCCACGTAAAGCATCCGGGTTTTTTCATTGATCTTTGTTTCGAAATTGGTTGGATCAGCCGGATCAACAAATCTCGTTCTTATCCCGAGTTCCGGCAGGATACTGTCGAACATGGTATACGTGCCGCCGTAAAGGTTATTCGCCGACACCACTTCATCGCCCATCCCACAGATATTGATCACCGCATAAAATATGGCCGCGGTCCCCGAGGCGAGCGCAAGCGCTGCTGCACCACCCTCAAGTGCTGCCATTCGTTGTTCGAGAACATCATGGGTGGGATTCATCAGGCGTGTATAGATATTCCCCAAATCCTTTAGAGCAAAGAGGTCCGCTGCATGTTTTGTGTCCTTGAAAAGGTATGAGCTGGTCCTGTGGACGGGAACTCCCCGTGAACCTGTCTCATCTATCTTTGCCCCCGCGTGAAGCGCAAGTGTGTCAAACCTATAATGATTAGGCATTTTTCTTCCCTCCCCCATTTTTCCCCTCCATAATCGAAAAAAGCTTGCACATATATGTCACATTGTGGTATGATATGTCAACCTGAAATTGCGGGGAAAGAGATCGCGATCGAGGACACCGGAAGAAAGATGTTTTCGGCGTAATTATTTCTTCTCAATGGAAGGCCGGGTGGCAGCTTGGCATTACCTCCTTTCGCTGGGCACCCTGCATCAAGCGCCGGCCCGGGGATTGGTCCGCCCTGGGTCGGCACTTTTTTGAAAAACTGACTGCAAGATATTCACAATTCCGGTGACCCTTTAAAGCAGCGGAATGTGCATCACTAGAACTAGATCATGCATCCTTTTCAGCCGGGTCCCGGGTTGATGAGGACGATGTTGCCATTACAGAAAGCCTGGTAGTTGACAAATACCACCATGTGGTATATATTCCAGGATACCCTTATCCAGCTGGCGAGCATCCGGCGTATTTCTAGTGCGCCGAAAGTTTATGAAATGGTTGGCTAAAGAAGGGGTCGAGGAAATGCTTCCACTGAGAACAAGGTTTTCCAGTTGACAATGACCGCATAAGGGGGTGGTTAAAAGGAAAAACAAGTGCAAGATGTATCGGTTACTGGGATTTTATTCATATTCTTGAAAGGGAGGAGGGGTAACATGCCGCAAACTGCTATATTACTTCATGCTATGCTCGGGGGACTAAGCTCGTTGGCTGCCCTATGGGTATTCATTGAGCTGCTGAACGTAAACGAGAATAACACTGGCAGAATTGGATGCGCTGCCATAATCACACTAGTGCTTGTATGGGGTGCATACCTCGTTGGTGGGTGGTTCTATGTCACTCACTACGGGGCAGACAAGGCCATTATATTGGCGGGACGCTGGCCATGGGCACATGGCTTTTTCATGGAGATTAAAGAGCACGTCTTTTTCCTGGTGCTTCTTCTTGCTACTTTTCTGCCCATTATCGTAAAAAGGAATAATTTGCTCCAGAATAGGCATGCAAGGAACCTGGCACTTGCCGTGTCCGGTATGGTCGTTCTCCTGGCGCAGGCCATGGAGGGAGCTGGTGCCATCATAGCCATGGGGGTCAAACAGGGACTCCTAAAATAGAGAGCGAGGTGAAAATATGTCTACTCAGGAACAATATCTCGATAATTATACGCAGGGTTTTGCCTATTCTTTCATTATAGTGAGCATCTTCAATGGAGTGCTGACTATCTTCAAAGAGAGTACAAAAGGCATCCATGATGTCTTGACCTTTCTCTTCTGGAACCATTGGATCGGCCAGGGGGTCGTTTTGCTGGTGCTCTTCTTTGGATTGGGCTTGCTGTTTTCAAGATCCGGAGTGCACCATGATGCGCGGAAGATTACCCCGTGGGTGATCGGGGCAACTATCCTGGGTGCAGGCCTGATCGTATTGTTTTATATCCTGGAGAATCTTGGCATACTGTAAAGAAAGGATCCAGGTTCAGAGGTCCAAGGCCTCGTTATCCCCTGGGGAGGTTGCCCACAGGGAGCGCCTATTTCCAACGGACAACTTCCCCTCTTATCTTTCATTTTTCAGGTCCGGAAAACAACGACGCCAGGACCTCGCATTCTCGGCATACCTTCATCTTTTCCTTCCAATCACTGCGGGCCGTTCCCGCACAAATGGTGCCGTTGATAAACCAGCAGAGGGTCCCGGACCTGAACTCCCAGGCCGGGCATTTTTTCTTCAGATCAGCAGGGCACTTCTTCACTGTCCAGCAGGCTTTCAGGTTTTCCCTGGTTCCCCGGGACCTGGACAGGAGGAAAAAGGCCTGTCTTTCCACATGGGCGGGCACCTTTCGCCACCCCTGTTCATAACTGTGCACAGCCTTGATCGAAACCCCCAGCAATTCGGCCATCTGCTTCTGGGTCTTGTTCAGCCTTTTCCGAATAGTTGCTAACTCACCAGGTTCCACGAATACCCTCCTCAAAAATCACCCTCAACAGATTTCTCCATGTACCTTGACATTTAATACCACAGTGTGGCATGGTATGTCAATACGGAACTCCTTTTAAACATTACGAGGAAATTTTGAATGAAAATTCTTGTGCCGGTAAAAAGGGTACTGGATCCGGACAAAGCGGATCTGGTTCGGATCGGTAGTGACAATACGAGTATCGATCAAGGGAATCTCGAATGGAAAGTGAATCCCTTCGATGAATACGCGGTCGAAACCGCCCTCCGATTACTGGAGAATACCGCCACCGGGGAGATGCGTGGAGAATTACTGGTTGTTGGAATCGGACCAGAGGAGGCTACACAGCAGATCCGCTGGTGTCTTTCCATGGGCGCCCAACGAGGCATCCTGGTGCAAGCAAGGGATGAGGGCCTTGACGCCACGGTCGTTGCCATGATCCTTGCCAAGATGGTAGAAGAAGAAGCAGCTGATCTGGTGATCATGGGGAAACAGACAGTGGACGGTGAGTCCAACCAGACAGCTCAGATCCTGGCAGAAATTTTGGGGTGGCCCCAGGCCACCTTTGCAGGCAGGATTGTCGCTTCCCCGGACCTCGCCAGAGCCACGGTCACCCGCGAGGTCGACGGGGGAAATATAAACGTCACGATAACATTTCCGGCAGTCATATCCGTTGATGTCCGTATCGTCACACCCGGCGGTGTGCAGAACAATGTGAGTCCACCTGATAAACCATACGATGAAGGCCCGCGATATGCAACATTAGGGGGAATAATGAAGGCAAAAAAGATTGCCGTAGAGACCATGACCTTGGAGGAGTTGGGGATAGAACCGTCGCCCCTCGTTCATACCCTTTCCTTTTCCCTGCCGCCCCAGAGGAAGGCGGGTGTTATTCTCGAGACGGTTGAGGAGCTGGTCTTGAAATTGAAAGAAGAAGCAAAGGTTCTCTGAGGGAGGATCAATGATGGATGACATACTCGTTATTGCACACATCCTTGATGGACGTGTCAAGAAAGGGACCCACTCCGCGGTAACCTTCGCATCCAGTGTAGCGGATCACCTCAACTGCACCTACAGCATACTAGCACTGGGCGACGATCTGAGCACCCCGCGTGATATTCTGGTCTCACTCGGCGCACAGAAGGTCATCCTTGGAGAAGCGCCCGGTCTTGACCAGGCCCTGGCCGAACGTTGGGCTCCGATCATTGAGCAGGTGGTCAAGGAAGGAAGCTACGGTATGGTGGTGAGCCCTTCTTCAACCACGGCCAAGGACGTCCTGCCTCGGCTCGCCCATAGACTTGAAGCAGGTATGGCAAGCGATGTTATTGATGTTACATTCCAAGGCGACACGCTGCACTACACGCGTCCCATGTACGCCGGAAATATCAACGCGACGGTGGAGATCGTGACTGACCGGCACGTGGTGACGGTGCGACAGACAGAATTTCCAGCCTTTGAGCCCCTGGAGGACAAAAGCCCGCTTGAAGTGATTCCGATTCCGCCTCCTCCTTCAGAAGTCCTCGAGCGCATAACATTTGAATCGTTTGAGAGGGCCGTCTCTGAACGACCTGATCTTACAGAGGCAAAGGTGGTGGTCTCCGGCGGCAGGGGTCTCAAATCTTCTGAAGGCTTCCGAATTATCGAGGAACTTGCCGACCTGCTCGGCGGGGCGGTTGGAGCTAGCAGAGCTGCCGTGGACTCGGGTTTTATCAATAGTGATTTTCAAGTGGGCCAGACCGGGAAAATCGTGTCACCGGAACTCTACATAGCAGTAGGGATTTCCGGAGCAGTCCAGCATTTGGCCGGGATGAAATCATCAAAGGTCATCGTCGCCATAAACCGGGATGAAGATGCCCCCATATTCCAAGTGGCAGATTTCGGGTTCGTTGGAGACCTTTTCAAGGCGGTACCGGAGATGATCAGCCAGATCAAAAATCTAGAAAAAGAATAATAAACAAGGCCATATTTATCAAACAGACTGTTGGATTGCTCTCGCGTGTAATGGCTCAAATAAAGAGGAACGGGAGGTCTTCTTACCTGCCACTGCCGAGAGTGCCCTCTCCCTTCCGGACATACTCTTACTTCGTTCCTATTAATCAATACTTTTCACGACTATTATCCTTGGATTTTATCTCTAAAAGATAATTTTCTGCTTGCTTTATATGCCACTTTGTGGTATCTTTTGCAATGCTGTACATATACGTCTGAATACAATTTTCTCGACTTCATGAGATTTCGATATGTTCTTTCTGATCTGTTTGTATGTTGCGCTCTTCATATTTCTGGCGGGCATGTGTATCAAGGTATCTCAATGGTTTCGTTTCACCATCGGTCCGACGGCATCACCCATCAGGCCCGGAGCAAGAGTCTCTGCCGCCCTGAAGATGTTACCGGTGTGAAGGCTTTTCTCTCATAAGCAATGTGACAACCTTAGTAGAAGCGAGGCAATTTCATTGGAGGCAACCTTCAACATTTATCTGCAGAAGCCCATTGATACAGAGGAAAGGAGTGGACTGATATGAGCAAAAAGCGATTCCGCACTGGAAAACGGAATCCTTCTCACAAGAAAACAGGCCAGGCTTCTTTCTGGAAGATCACTGCCATTCTGGCGGTATTGTTCTGTATTGCGCTGATTGCAAAAATAATAATGACTCCGACCCCGGCCCAGCATCCCGCAATTTCTCAAACAACACCCCTCACTCCACCCACGGGCCTTGAGGAAACCAATGTCCAACTGGTGGCATCCGAGTTTGAATGCGCTTGCGGCCATTGCGGGAAAACCGCCCTGATGAACTGTTCATGCGATAGGCCCCACGGCGCACTCGAAGAAAAAGGCTTTATCCGCATGAAACTGCGAGAAGGGCACTCGGTGGAGCAGGTGA
This sequence comes from uncultured Desulfobacteraceae bacterium, assembly GCA_964548365.1. GTDB lineage: Bacteria > Desulfobacterota > DSM-4660 > Desulfatiglandales > Desulfatiglandaceae > B46-G9. The sequence goes on from CAZJRD010000006.1 coordinate 95,744, forward strand.
TACAGCTTCTGGAACAAGAATATGGGCACAGGATCACCTAGGAGGAAACTTGAGGGAAAGTTCAGAAGACTGGAGTGACAATAGTGACCCGCATTTCTCACAGGCAATCTACTGTGGCGGCGGATAGCTCCATGTCTCCTGCGTTGCGCTAGAAAAATGACTTCGACGTACTGCGAGTGCGCCTTCATCCATTTTTCTTCGCACGCTCCCGATAGCGGGATTTCGCAAGCTCAACTTGCCATCCACGGGCCTTTCCACCGCTTCGCTACGAAGGCCCGTGAGAAAAGCGGGTTAACTTCAATGCATGAGAAAAGGAGGAGGCGATGAGTTCAAAAGTACTGGTGATTATTGCTACAGGAGAAGAGGAAAAGGCACTCACGGGCGTAATGTACGCATTCAAAACCATGAGCGAGGGATGGCTTGACGAGGTGCAGGTGATGTTTTTTGGCCCCTCCGAGCGTCTCCTGGTCGAAAACGAAGAAATCGCCAAGATGGCAAAAGAGCTTTGTGCCGTCCAGCAACCGATCGCGTGTAAATTTATTTCTGACCGTGATGGTATTTCTGACAAGATTGAAGGGCTCGGCGTGAAAGTGGAATACGTGGGGACCATTATCGCGGATTTCATCAAACAGGGATATGTGCCCATGGTTTTTTAATTATGGCCGGACTGATTATGTTATGCGAGAACAGAAAGTGGGATGACATGATGAAGTGCGAAAGATGCGGAGCTGACATGAGCGGTGACGATTCCTATGAGTATGCGGGAAGGACCCTTTGCGAGGACTGCTGCCTTGATATCAAAGCAGCACCGAAAGCGTGCAACCCCTGGGCGGTCTTTACCGCCAAAAAAAGAACTGCGGAGCAATCCTTCATGGACTCCCGTTCAAGAGCAGATATTGACACTCATAAAAAAGGAGGGTCCCTTGTCCGCGGAAGAGATATGCAAGGCCTTGAACATCTCTGAAGCGGAATTCAGGGTAAACTTTACAACCCTGCGACACATGGAGCTTGCCCGCGCGTCCGAGGGGGATTCCATCTGTTATACTACGTTTGGATAGTACAAAATCCGGCCCCAGAGTCCTTTACATGTTGCCCTTCCGTCAGAAGGGCAAAGGCCACTTGTGGGCCGTTTCAAAAGGTAAAAACTTTGTCGGCTTCCATGGCCAGTTCGTAAAGGTCGTCCATCCAGCCTATGGGGCAGGTGCTTGATCCCACCAGACCGTGGGATTTCATGCAGACCCCTCAGACGTAAAAGTCGCCTTCGAATTTGTTCATCTGCCCCATGACATCGTAATCGTCATTCTTGCACTGTTCAAAGAGGACTCCCTTTCCCAGCATGAAGACGTTGACCTCGTCTCCTTTTTCCACTCCCACGTTGGCAAGCCTCATGGAGTTATAAATGGTTTCCGCGTCATCACTGGTGATAATAAAAAGGACATTCATCTGATAGTTTCCTCCATTTGTGATCGCTCACCTGGGATGCCATGGTTTTTTATCCATGCAAGGGTATATCCGTGGCCCGAAACGCCGCCTCGCCCATTACCTCGGACAGCGTGGGATGGGCATGAATTGTTCTCGCAAGGTCCTTCACGCTACATCCTGTCTGAACGGCAAGGGTCCCCTCGGCAATGAGATCAGTGGCGTGGGGTCCGATAATATGAACACCCACGATTCTTCCTGTCTCACCATCCGAGACAATCTTGGCCTGGCCTGCAATTTCACCTATGACCTGGGCCTTCCCGAGGGTGCGAAACAGCACGGTGTCGGACCTGACAATGTATCCACGTTCACCGGCCTGACTCTCGGTCAATCCAACGTCAGCCACCTCCGGCATGGTAAAGATTCCCCCAGGAACCACCTCATAATCCATGGCGCGATTTCCGCCCATCGCGTTTACTGCCGCTACGAACCCTTCTGCCGACGCCACATGGGCAAGCATGATTTTGGTCGGCCCCAGCACGTCTCCAATGGCATACACATGGGCGACATTGGTTTCCATTCGATCATTCGCGATGATCCAGCCCCTCTGGTCCGTCTTGACCCCGATCTGCTCCAGACCCACGTCAAGGGTTTTGGGCAGTCTCCCTATTGATACCAGCACTTTGTCCACTTCCACTGCTACTGGCTTTGCATCCTTCTCCTTGAGGTCTTTCGCAAAGGGAGAAGGTCCCGTCAGCACCCGCAGTTTTCCCTCGTTTTCATCAACGCTCTCCACCATGCGGTTCACCATAAACCGAATCTTGCGCTTCTTCATTTCACGCTGGAGGATCTTGGAGCTGTCTTCATCAACCGACGGGAGAGGGAGCAAACGGTCCATGGCCTCCACCACGGTTACCTGTGATCCCAGAGACGACAAAATAAATGCGAACTCGCACCCGATGACGCCCCCACCCACGATCAGAATCGATTCCGGGATTTCTGTGAGATTGAGTGCGTCATTGCTGGACATGATCCGCTCTCCATCAAACGGAAATCCGGGTATCGCCATAGGTTCCGAACCCATAGCCAGGACCAACCTGTCCCATTGCACTTTTTCCGGCTCACTGCCATCCCTTTTTACCTGAATATGATCCTGGGAAACAATACGGCCGGTTCCCCTGAGGCACCGAACCTTATGATGATTGAGAAGCTTGACGATTCCCGTGACCTGGTCCTGCACCACTTTCTGTTTCCTTGCCATTAATCGCTCCATGTCGGGGAGCACCGGTCCGTTTACTGACAACCCGAATTCAGAAGCCCGCTGAAATCTTTCAAGCATTTCGGCGGTCGTTATCATCACCTTCGTGGGGATGCATCCCCAGTTGAGGCAGGTGCCGCCTACCTCGTCCTGTTCGATGACGGTCGTTTCAGCTCCCCGCTGGGCTGCTCTTACCGCAGCAACATATCCGCCCGGTCCGCCCCCGATTATCGTCACCTTTGTCACCATGTATCTACGCTCCCCTATTCCACTTGTTCTTGCCTTTCTTGTTGTTACTCGGATCACACATCTCTTCATAGCTTACTGAATAGAGAAAT
>CAZJRD010000007.1:0-87287 GCA_964548365.1 uncultured Desulfobacteraceae bacterium
CGATCCGCTATCAGGATCGTATATTGGTGCTTCATGGAAATATCCTGTTCATCTGATACCGTCTCGGGCATCAATCCACCACCCAGCAGATCACCTGTTCTCTGGCCAACACACCGGTTCAGTAGATTTCACGCCTGTTTTCCCGATGATCCACCATGTAGAGCATGGGAGCGGTGCCGGCGAGTTCCTGTTTGATCTGCATCAATCTTGCCCGGTCGACATTGTACATGCGGATGTAGACCTTGCGGTATCCCTCCGGCGCTCCTTCATAGGCGGACAGGATGCTTGCCATGCGCCCGCCGTATTTTCGTATAACATCGGTTACTTCCTTTATGGAGCCGGGGCGATCTTCCAACTGAAAGGCGAACTCTATGCCTCGTTTTTCTATCCCGGTCAGGGAGATCAAGACATTGAACAATGCCTCTTTGTCGATTGTCCCGATGATCCTGCCTTCGTGATCGACTACCGGGGCGCCTGAGATCTTGTTGTGCAGGAGGACCTCGGCCGCTTCTTCCACCGTGAAGTCAAAGGGTATTGTGATTGGGTTCTTGCTCATGATAGCCTTGATTTTCAACTTCGAAAGAAGGTAAAGGAGCTCATGAACTTCCAATGTTGTGGCATCGGAAGCCGATGCCCTTTTGAGGTCACGGTCAGTGACTATCCCCACAAGCTTTTTCCCCTTCATGACAGGCAGCATTTCCACGTGGTTTCTTTTTATCAGTGCGATGGCATCCGCCATGGAATCTTCAACACCGACGGTGAAAACCTCTCTATTCATCCAATTTATTACCAGCATCGTAACACCTCCCCTTTTCTTCAGCTTTTGTAGCTACTCAGGTTGTCTGGTTCACTCCCTGAATGCCTTTTCCTGATTGTTGCTCCGCAGGCTGAGTACCGGAACAGGCGACCTGCGAATGGTCTTTTCAGCAGTAGAACCCAAAAGTACGCCTCTGAGGTTACTTCGACCTCTTGTGCCCATGACCAGAAGATCCGCTCCTTCTTCTTTAACAGCCTCCATCAATTCCTGGAACGGTATCCCCGTTCGAATGACGGTCTTGATCGGGAGATCATGACAGGAACATTCTTCGATCAATTCCTGGATTCGTTTTCCGCGTTCTTCTTTCCTCATTTTGACAAAGTCTTCTCCGGCCAGTTGAGTGGTTACTTGTGCGATCCTGTAATATGCATTGATGTCTCTCTGGTTGATGACATTGACGATGACCAGGTCGGTCTTCAGTTCCGCAGCCAGATCCGCCGCATATCCAAGGGTTTCTTTTGAATAGTCCGAGAGGTCGATTGCAACCATAATTTTGCTCACATTTTTCATTTGTTGTCTCCTTTTCTAAAACAAACCTTTTCTGCTGGAAGGGCTAAAAAAAGCCATCTGCGTCATCCTGCCATTCTTATAAAGCAAGGCCTGTGCCATGAACATGACCTATAGGGCATAGGGTATAACAAGCTGAAATAACAAGTATTAGAGCGACTTACGGAAAAGAATTCAACTGGTTGGATACCTGGGAGACCTGTCCGTCTTCTTTGCAAAGTGTAAAGTACTCCCCCGCAGGCTTCCACACCATCTCCCCCCTTTATCCTGATTGAGGAAAAAATATCGAACAACAAGACACATAAATTGATAACTTTTAAATTTCATATAACCGGATTAGGTTACAGTAGGATTTATTGGGCTATCATCCCAGCGAACTAGATCGTTTACGAACGGCGAGACTTGTCGGATTATTTGTTGCCGGAGGGTTACATGGGAATAGGCTGGTCAAAAGATAATGAGCTTGTCATTGAAGAATGGAGGCCCTATTATTACATGGGCCGAAACAGAAATTTGAAAAACGGAGATATTTTCAAAGGCATAAAAATCAAACTCTACCAAAAGAGATAAAATATAATGGCCTCGGAGAAATTGAATGAAATCTGAACCCAGAATAATTGAACGACACGAAATTGGAAAGGTGTTGGCATCCAGGTTCAAAGGCCGGGATACCGTTACCTGTTATGTAGGATCGAATTCGGCAACCCCGACCGCATCCCTTGAAGCCCTGACCGATGCGGTCGAGGCCGGGAACCCGAAACTGCCCTTTCTGAAAATGGTCCATCTCCTGCTCCAGGGACCGGTTCCCTACGTCAAGCCCGGTCTCCAGGACAGGGTCATGGCCTATTCCATATTTTCAGGTGAGTCCGTACGTAAAGCCGCCAATGAGGGCCACGCCTATTATTTACCCTGTACCCTTGCCAACCTGGACACCCTGATCGGGCGGGACATGAAATATGAACCGGATGTGGTGATCATGAAGGTATCCCAAAGCCTGCACACCGGTGAATACAGTCTCGGCCTTTCTGTAGAAGCGCTCCACACGGCCATTGATTATGCCGAAATCGTCATTGCGGAGTTGGATCCCTCCATGCCCTTTACCCTGGGTCAAAGTGTCGTTGATGCATCGTCCATTGATTATTTGATCCAAGAAGGGGTTAAGCCGGTCTATGCATTCGATGCACCCGACTTTGGGAATCTGAGTCCTGCTGAAAGAAGGATCGGAGAATTAATCACAAAGCATTTCATCAACGATGGCTTCACCCTGCAGGTCGGGATCGGAAAGATTCCGGATGCCGTGATCGGAACCATCAAGGATGCGGGCTATAAGGACCTGGGCGTTCAGACCGAACTCTATGGGGACGGCCTGATGATGCTGCAAAATCTGGGGATCGTAACCAACCGAAAGAAGCGCGCCAATATGGGGTACAGTACAACCAGCCTGGTTATGGGTTCCAAAGAACTCTATGATTTTGTCCACATGAGGGCTTCGGTCCAGATGCGCCCTTCTTCCTATACAAATGGGGCAGAGACCATCCGGAAGAACGCCCCGTTCATTTCGGTGAACACCGCCATCGGTGTAGACCTCTTTGGAAATGTCTGGGCCGATTTCGTCGATCCCAGGAGATATTATAGCGGGGTCGGTGGTCAACCGGATTTTATTCGCGCCATCAATGATCCCAAAATCGGCACGCCCATTATCGCCATGAAAAGCATCACCAACAAAGGCGGGTCAAAGATCGTCGAACGGCATCCAGCAGGCGTAGGTCTCACGGCCTCCGCCTATGACGGCGTTGTGATTGTCACCGAATATGGAATTGCCGATCTAAGGGGAATGAGCGTTGGAAACAAGGCCGTGGCCATTGCGAGTATTGCCCATCCGCGTGTCCGGGAGGATCTGCTTCGAACCGTTTATGATGACCCGATGATCACAAAGCCATACGGCTTCACCTTGGACAAAATCCCTTACGGTGTAACCCCTTATCAGGGAAATATCCGCATTGACTGACCAGCGGTTGCCAAGGCAAGAATAAATGCCAATGTCACGACGGGTATGTGAAAAATTGATTCCAAGGTCTCCTCGCCGGCGGGTCAATCCCTTACATGTCCCCCGACATGGATTTCAAGTCGATTTCCAATTTGTACTGATAGGATAAGCCTGTCCTGGAGATTGAAAACCCCAGGCTTTTCCCCAAGGTGAGCATCTGGGTGTTTTCCGCCAGCACTGCTCCCCACAGATATTCTACGCCGCGTTCCTTTGCGATGGTTATGAGCTTTGCCATGAGTGCAGCCCCAATACCTTTTCCTTGCCATGGATCGCTGACTACCACGGAAAACTCTGCGTTTTTCCCGTCAGGATCACGAAAAAGGCGAGACACTCCGAGCAGCTTTTCGGTTGGGTGCTTGCCGTTCATGGCAAGCGCAAGCAGAGCTATGTCACGGTCATAATCTATCTGTGTAAAACGGGCCAGCATATCTGGAGGCAGTCCTTTCATAGGGCCGAAAAAACGGTAGTAAATACTCCGGCGTGAAAGGCTGTTAAACAGCTCTACCAGAAGGGACACATCTTCCGGCTTGATGGGCCTGACAAAGATATTGACCCCACCCGATGTGCTTGTCCTCATCTCATATTGCTCGGGGTATGGGCGTGCCATCCGTTCCTTCCTTCCAGTGGATCGCATTGATTCTCAAACTGAAACTGGTATTTCCGGCTTCTCCTCTAACGGTGTTGTATCTTCTGCTGTGAGTTTCAGATCCTTGGCAATGGAAATATTGAAACGAATACCCTGAGCACCCGTGCTCTCGGCCCAGGCATTACCGCCGTGTTTATTGGCTATTCCCTTTACGATGGCAAGTCCCAGCCCGGAGCCCATTGTCCCTTGGGATGTGTGGTTTCTCTGAAAGGCCTCGAACATTTTTCCCCTGTCTTCCGTCGATATTCCTATGCCGTCATCGCTTACGGAGAGGATGTGAAAGGCCTTATTCTGGGCGTAATCTATGTTGATTGTCCGCAGATTGTTTCCGCCATACTTCAGGGCGTTGTCCACGAGGTTCCTGAACGCCCTGGTGAGAGATTCCTTATCGGCAACGATTCCAGGATCGATATCAGGTTCACTAAATTTTATGCCGCGAGCCTTCAGGCGGGCCGCAAATTCAGATTTGATCGTACTGGTCATTCTCTTCAGCCGGACTCCCTCGAAATGTGGCTGCACCTCCTTGGTGGCAATATAGCAGTTCATTTCTTCGAGCAGCATAACCATATGATCCGCCAGCTTTATAATTTCATCACAATATCTTTTTCCCTTCTCATTGAGTTCCTCTCCGCATTTTTCCTTGAGGCGTCTTGAAAAGCCGTGTATGCCGATGGCCGGGCTCTTCAGGTCATGGGCGATGGAATAGGCAAAAAACTTGATCATCTTTTTCCTCTCATCCAGATGGTGGATTTTTTCCTGGAGATCGTTGAAAAGGCGTGCATTCTCGATGGTCACCGCTATCTGGTTGCCTACCTGGGTGAGAAGGTCAATCTTGTTCTGATCGAGTTCGATGGCCCGGTCTGATGCCAGATTCATAATTCCTCCCACTTTGTTCATGGTTATCAATGGTACGCAAATGACGATCTTGAAACCCCTGCTCTTGAGCAGGGCGGCCCTGGTCTTATCTTCCAGGTCGGATACATACTGGGCGATGAAGGATTTCGTGCGTGCGGCCTTGCCCGAGAACCCTTCATCAAGGTCCATTCGTTCAAGCCCGGTGGTCTTGATTTCCGAATGTGCTGCAAGAAAGAGATGCCGGCCATCGTCTTCCATGAGATAGATCCTCCCGGCCACAAAATCAAAATCCTCCAGGACTCTGGCCAAAGCACCGTTCAAAAGTTCCTGTTTATCCATGGACGAGGCCAGAAAATTGCTCATGTTATGAAGGATGGACAAGGCCACGTTCCTTTCCATCAGTTTTTTATCATCAAACGGGATGGATATATATTTCTTGTCTTTGAGCATTTTCGAACCCTAACCTGCTACCCACACAGCCTGTTCAACGGCAAGTTGAACGACCTTGTTGCTCACCCGGCCCATGAAAAAATCATGAACACGGGAGTGCCCGCGCCTGCCGACAATAATGGTTCCATAGGCTCCCGCCTGGGCTTCCTCAACAATGGTGCTGGCACGACTTTCGGCGTCGGCCACTATTTTGGATGCAATTTTGCTCGATTCAAAGCCGCTCTTAACCAGACGCTTCTTTGCATCTTCAAATACCGGCTCAATCCTTTCGCTTGCTTCTTTGATGACCGCAGGATCTTCACTCCTGACAACGTGCAACAGCATTACCTTGAAAGAGGTGTTTCGAAAATAACTTGAAGCCGTATCCACGGCCTGCATGCAGCTGTCCGATCCGTCCATTCCTATTAGGATCCTGCCCGGCTGCGGGTTTGTGCCGACCAGGGCCAGGGGTACAAAGGAAAGCCTCTCAAGAAGCTTAAAGGCAACGTTTCCCAGGAGAATACTGCTCAGCCTGCTGACTCCCCTTCGTCCGGCTATGACGGCAGCATATTTTCCCCGTTTGGTGTCTTCAATGATGTCCCTGGCAATGCCTACCTCCTTCTCCCGTATATCTATTTGAACTGCATCGTTGTGAAAGCCTGCCTCTGCAAGACATTGTTTTGCCCTTTCCATATAGTCATGAAGGTCGCTTTTCTCCTGTATTGCCCAACCGCGAACATCCCTTACTTCCTGAGCCCAGATGGGTTGGCTCTCAAAATCCAGATAAGTTTGCGGCACCCTGGAGAAGATATGTAATAGAACGACCTCCATTTTCTGAAAAGATGGAATATTACTGACATAAGTTACGGCTTTTAGCGCACGCCTCGAACCATCAAGGGCTATCAATATTCTTTTGTTTTCCTGCCTTGCCATGGCTATTCTCCCTTTCCAGGTGGATTTCCCTGCTGTTTTCCTTATGGTCCACCATGTATTGGACAGTGGCTGCTTCTTTAAGGGCTCTCTTAAGTGAAGCAAGTTCGGTACGGTCGATTCCGTAGATACGAATGTAGACGAAACGGTACCCTTCAGGTGCCTGGTCATACCTGCTTAAGATGCTGACCATTTTTCCATCGTATCCCCTTATAATGTCCGCAATCTCTTTGATGGATCCTGGGCGATCTTCCAGCAGAAAGGCGAATTGGATGCCCCGTTTTCCAATTCCGGTAAGCGACATAAGCGCCTTGAAGATGTCCCTTTGGGTTATGACTCCGGCAAGCTCCCTGTTTTCGTCCAGGACGGGGACACTTGAAATCTTGTTCTTCAGAAGCACTTCGGCTGTTTCTTCTATGGTGTAATCAACAGGCACAGTTATAGGGTTTCTGCTCATGATGTCATTCACCTTTATCTTGGACATGAGATAAAAAAGCTCATGTATCGCCAGGGGAGTAACGCTGGAAGCAAATGATTTCTTGAGGTCCCTGTCCGAGATGATTCCAACCAACTCAGCACGTTTCATCACGGGCACCATCATAATGTTGTTTTGTTCCAACACCTCCATAGCATCTATCAAGGAGTTGTTTTGATCCACTGTAATAGCAGGATTGCTCATCCAATTCATGACTAGCATCTGTTATCTCCTCTCCGATCTACGTTGATGTAACCGTAAAGAGTCGTTGGTCCTCGACACGTAGGTCGAGACATGAGCGCATCCGGAGGTCCTGGCCGCAAACAAGCCGGGATACGAAGGCTGATCTCCACCAGGCAGGCTCTGATAAGTTTGAGAAGATCACTGTCAATCCGGAACCCATTTTCCCCGGATGCTTTGGGCACATCGTTGATTTCTTCCAAGTTAACAGGTGGTTGCAAAAGAATTTTCCGGCACAGATATTTGACAAATTCCGGTATGTCTTGGGGATCAAAACCCTCTTGGATCAACCGACAAACCAGTGTCCTGACGAGGTGAGCGGTATAATCTTTTCCATCCATGTCATTCCCCTGAGCTTGAGTTTATCATCTGATTCTATGTCGAAAACTGAGCGGCATTCTCACCGGTAAAAACCAGGTGAACGTGCCTCTTCTTATAATCGTTCAGGTTGTTTTTAAACACACCCACGCCAAAAGGGATTAGCCTTTTCAGACAACCCGTATGGACAAAAATCGTTGCGAATTTCGGGCAGGACTTCCCAATGTGGTCCAGCAGTTCATATGCCGAGGTCCCATCAAAATCTCCGGCCAGTTTCATGTGAAGATTGTCATCGTTTCTATGGATCAGTATTCTAAAATTGTTTGCCATGATATACCTCCTTTCGTGCCGGCTATGTGGTCATCCCTTGCCACTGGACATGGCTCCAAATTTTTCTTCAAAGGCCTCTGCAATGATCGCTGCAACCGATTGTGATTTATTGAGGAAATCACAGTTAACAACCATGTCGAACTCATAGGGCGATGCGTCTTTCTTGTCATAGACTTTCTTGAAAAAGTCACTCTGCTCTCTGTCCATTTGATCCAACTTCTTCCTTGCCTTTTCAACGTCTGTTTTAAGTATACGAGCCACCCGCTGAACGCGATATTCCTTGGAACAAATAATTCTTACGGCCAATACACTTTCGCGGGGTAATACCAAATGTGCACCCCGCCCCACCATAATGGTGGGTCCCAGACCTGCCAGAGAAAACAAGGCCTCAAAAAGATGCCCGGTATAGTCGCTCTTGATAAATGCTTTTTCCCCGAAGGCAAGTGATAGGAATTCCCTCATCCTCCCGGGATATCGCTCATCAAACAGATCAACCGTTTTTTCTCTCAAGTCGGCATGGGCGGCAATATGCTCCACAATTTGGCGGTCCACCACACGGAGGCCGATTTTTTCCTCCAGGAGGTCCGCAATTTCAACAGCACCAGCGCCGATCTTTCGAGAAAAGCAAATGGTGGGTGGAAAGTCTTCCTTGGGGGGAACCTTCGTTCTCTTGAGTCTTGCCTGGTCCCACTCCCGTATATATCTCTCAGCAATCTCCGCCGCTCCAGGTCTTGCTCTTGCATATGTTCCGGGGACATATTTTATTCTTTCTGCAGATGTATCCATGTGTTCTTCCTTTCTGATCGCCTTCATTTTCATTATCTTTTTCATATCGCCTTAAATTTCAGTTAACACCTCTCCTTTTTTTTGCAGCGATCTCTGCCGCCTTGATGAGGGGATATGCCGTAGGTGGCCCGGTAAGAAGCGGATGGGTTCCGATCTGGGCAGTCAAGATGGAAATCACACTCATCCTGTTTTGAATCGCAAAGCCAATGAGATTTATCACCTCTCCCATACTTGGCCCGCCTATCACTTCTCCACCAATGATTACCCCGGACTCCCGGGCAACAATCAGTTTCACAATCTGCCTATGGGTACCGGGCAGTGTCCCAGGGTGCTTGTCAATCCCCTCAAAAGTCCCGGTAACGTAGTCGAATCCTCTTTCATTTGCCAGGTCTTCGGTTACACCTGCTGCGCCAAAGCCAGTGTCTCCGATGGCGGTGGAAAACATGGCAATGGTCCCGCCAAATGTTTTCACCGCGGAGAGTTTATACAGGTTCATGCCTGCAACCCTCGCTTCCGCACAGGCGGTGGAGGCAAGCATTATTCCCCTTTGCGTTCTCGTGAGAAAGCTCCTCTTTTCAGCACAGTCCCCCACGGCAAAAATGTCCGGGGTACTCGTCCGCATATACTCATCCACGCCGATAAATCCCAGATCGTTCAGTTTTAATCCTGCTTTTTCGGCAAGCCCCACATTAGGATGATAACCCATGGCCAAGATTGCTGCATCGGCCTCGAGTCTTTCCCCATCATTCAACAGCACTCCGGTGACTTTCCTGTCTCCAAGTATTTCCCTGACCCCGTGACCGGCCTTTATGTGTATGCCCCTGGATTCAAGAAGTTCTTCAGCCTTCATCGCAAGCTCTTTATCAAAAGCAAGCTCCAGTAGGTGAGGTAATATCTCGACTATAGTGACATCTTTACCGAGTTTATTTATCTCATCCGACACTTCAACACCGATGAAACCGCCCCCAACGATAACTACCTTATTGCAATTCTTAAGATTCGCCTTGATCTCATCTATCGATATTTTGTCCTTGGGTATTGTAAACACATTTTCCAGATCAGCCCCTTTGAGCCATTTAGGGATAACAGGGCTGGAACCAAGGGCCAATACAAGCTTTTCAAAACCAATCTCTGTGCCGTCAGCAGTTTTACAGACCTTATTCTCCTGGTCTATAGAAACTACTTCGTCGACCTTGAGCCGCACATCTTTACCGGTCAAGGCTGCATCAGGGATGATGTCTTGTTCACTACCATCCAGTGATCCGAAAATGTACGGGATTCCACAGGGGACAATCACTTGTTCTTCCCTTCGGATAACCAGAAAATCCTTGTCCGGATAAAATGATTTGCCTGTTGTCGCCGCGACAATACCGGCGGCGCTTCCACCAATAACCAGGACATCTGTTTTTTCCATGATTTTGGTCCTTTCATTTTTTCACGCTGTTTAAAAAATGACGCAGGGGTTCTCATCTTCATGAGGAATGCATTCCCCGTTTTCCTTAGACCTATTTTACTTCAAGGATCTTTTATTCACCCTATTCGCGTATGCTTAGAACCGGAACAGGACACCGTCGAAATGCCTTTTCCGCGGTTGAGCCCAATCGGACATCCGGAAGATCCGTACGGCCTTTGGGTCCCATCGCCAGGAGATCAGGTCTTTCTTCCTCTACGGCTTTCATCAATTCCTTGAAGGGCACTCCTGTGCGGAAAAGAATCTTCATGGGAAAATGCCCAAGAGATGTCTCTTTGATTAACCCTTGTAGGAGTTCCAAACGCTCCTCTTTTTGTGTTTTCACCCATCCCTCGATAGAGAATTTCTTGGTCATCTTCGCTGCCCTTTGCAGGGCCTCGATGTCCCTGTTGTTGATGACATTGACGATGACCAGTTCGCATTTCATGCCTTCTGCCACAGCACCCGCACATTCCAGGACCCTTTTCGAGTATCGGGAGAAATCTACGGCAACCATGATTTTGCTTATCTTTTTCATATGGCTTCTCCTTATTGCCGGAAAAACGGCGGCTGAGTTCCATCTCTTTCCCCCGGGGAGCAGGGCAAGGATCAGAAAAAGATCAACCGCGGACTTAAAACCGTGAAGCATTCGACCTAGTTCTTCAATAGAGCAAGGGCCATGCCATGTTTTCGAAGAATGTTATGTCTGCATAACTGTTAGAAAATACGTCAAAAGCAGGCGAGATGGAGATTTGTATGGGTGAAGGGAAGATGTCGGCTTCTTTTACATTGTGTAAAGAAGCACTATGCCACGGTTCAAAGGAAACCAGATTTTGAGATGGGGAATGCCCTATGCTGCGAAGGGATGAGGGGAAAACCGCTGAATGTATTTTCTGTAGGTTGAATCGTGATCAGGGTGAAGACCTTCTATTCCTCTGTCACAGAGGTCTCCAGTTTGAGGTGGTACTTATCTATCTTGGCATGCAGGGTAGGGCGGGAAAAGCCGAGCAGTTTGGCGGCCTGTGATCGGTTTCCGACAGTCATGTTCAGCGCCTCGGAGATGAGGATGGCCGCAAACCGGTCCATACAGATCTCAAAAGGATGTTCCTCAGAACGATCCATCAAAATCTGTCGTGCCCATTTTCGTATGGCTTCATCACCTTTTTCTCCCATTTTAGCCTTGCCTGTTTCCTTGTCGCTGAAGGCAAAAGCAACATCTTCGCTGGTTATGGGCGCACCGCGGTTGAAGATCAATGTCTTCTGCAGGGTATTGGCCAGTTCACGGATGTTGCCGGGCCAGGTATGGTTTGAAAGCATGGCTTTTGCATCTTTCGTGAGCCCGGGATTCACCGAGTCTCCATCCCGGGCAAAGAGCGCCAGAAAATAATCGGCGAGAAGGGGAATGTCTTCTTTGCGGTCGCGAAGCGGCGGCAATGATATGGCGACAACCTTGAGCCGGTAGTAGAGGTCTTTCCTAAAACCTCTCTCGGCAATGGCTGTTTTTAGATCCTTATTGGTGGCAGCGATAATCCGCACATCTACAGGGATGGTTCCGCGTCCACCAAGCCGTTCGATACTCTTTTCCTGGAGCAGGCGCAGGATTTTCGACTGGATACTGAGAGGCATGTCTCCTATTTCATCCAGAAAGATTGTACCCCTGTTGGCCTGCTCTATTTTGCCGACACGGCGATGTGATGCCCCGGTAAAGGCACCTTTTTCGTACCCGAACAGCTCACTTTCAAGAAGGGTCTCGGGGATGGCCACGCAGTTGATCACCAGAAAAGGCATGTTGGACCGGTTGCTGTACTGGTAGATTGCTCTTGCCACCAGTTCCTTGCCTGTACCGGATTCTCCGCGAATCAGAACTGTCGCATCGGTGGGAGCGACACGGCCGATGGCCTTGTAGACTTCCTGCATCAGCTTGCTTTTCCCGATAATGGCATCCCGTGAGGCATGATCCGGTGACACGTCCATGTCAACGGGGGACCGCATAAAACGCCCCGCTTTGAGGGCTTCTTTTATGACAAGCAGCATCTCAGGGATTTCAAAGGGCTTCAGGATATAATCAAAGGCTCCCAGCTTGGTTGCCTCGATAGCTGTTTCAGTAGTCCCGAAGGCTGTCATAATTACCACAGGAAGCTTGAACTCGATCTGATGGATGGCTTGAAAGGTTTCAAGGCCGTTCATGCCGGGGAGACGCATATCAAGGATGACCAGGTCAGGGAGATCGGATGAGATAACCTTGAGGCCCGCTTCCCCTGAAGCAGCGCTTTTTACCTCGTATCCCTCTTCCAGAAGAAGTTTTTCAAAACTCATGCGCAACTGATCGTCGTCATCAATAATCAGGATCGTGCTCATCAAGAGACTCCTTTCGGGATGTCTATAGGCAGCATGATAATAAAAGATGTCCCTTCCCCTTCGTCAGACTCGACGGCAACGTTTCCCCCGTGTTCCTCAATGATTCTGGCAACAATGCTGAGGCCAAGACCGGTGCCCTCTTCTTTGGTGCTGAAAAACGGTTCGAAAATTTTTTGCCGAATACGCTTAGGGATTCCCGGGCCGTTGTCCGTGATCCGTATAACGGCCGCCTGGTTTCCATCGTCAATGGATTTTGCTTCCTCCTTGAAGGTAATAACGACACCGTCCTTCATGGCTTCACACGCATTCACCACTATATTCACAAACGCCTCTTTTAATTGCTCCGGATCAGCCCGCATTTCAGGAAGCTGCTTTGTCCTTTCAATAGTAAGTGTCCCATTGCAGGATTCAAGGCGGTGCCGCAACAGCAATGCGGTCTGGTCCACGGCCTCTGATGGGGAAATCATCTGCAATTTCAGCCTGGGCGGGCGCGAGAACTCAAGAAAGTTTTGCAAGATAGTATCGATGTGGCCTATCTCGTCTGAAATGACATCGAAATCTTCCTGCTGGGCCTGGTTGAGTTTCAGACTCCGGCCGAGAGAAAACAAACGCATTTTTACAGAGGTGAGGGGATTGCGGATGCTGTGGGATGTCCCTGCCGCCAGCTTTCCCACCATGGCCATTTTTTCTGATTGCAGGAGATGTTCCCTGCTTTTTTCCAGTTCAATATAGGTATGATCATATTCTTCAATCAGACCGTGGACGCTCTTTTTCAGGGTGCTCACTTCGTCTCCGGATCTGCGCAATTTCTTATCGCGTATGGTCTCCAGTGCCAATCGACGCACCGGTTCCAATATGTCGTGCACCAGGACAAATGCAAGAAGTATCCCCAGAATCAGGACGATAAGGATGGCTGTTGCGGCAACGACTCTCAGCTTTCCGGCCTGGATGGCACTTTTCTGTCTGACTTCCTGAATACTTTTCCTGGAAAACTCCTTATACTTCCCGCACAGGTCCAGGATACCGGAAAAAAGCGGCCGGAGCGTTTCGTGGAGGCGCATTCCTTTTTCCATTTCTCCCTGCCTGTAGTACCCGATCACCTGGTCTTTCAGTGTGGTATATTCGGCATATTCCGTTCCAATACTCGTAATGAGAGATTTCTGTTCCTTTGTCTCCGCAAGTGACAGTGCCTTTTCGACCTGTGCCTTGAAGGTCAGACGGTGTTTGGCCAGCATTTTCAGCCACGCGGGATTGCCATCAATGAAATAATAGGAAACAAATCCCTTCTGGGTGGAGAGGTCCGTTTCAAGGTCTACCGCCGCCTCAAAGGCGGTAAGATTCTTGTCGATGACCTGGTTCATTAGTCCTTGCATCTGATAGGTATACCAGACCATCACCACGCCGCCCAGAAGGGTGATTAGCACAAGGAGGGAAAGGGTCGTATAGACTCTGATTCTCAAATTGATTTTGGACCACATGACAATCCCTCGGCAGCCTCCATAGGAGGATCCTGGACCTGACTCCTTATTCCAACCCGTGTTCGGAGAGCGCTTCCCTCACGCGGGCTTCCCTGATTTTTTCTTCATGGTCCCGTTTTTTTTGAGTAGCTTCCTGGACTTTTGCCATGAGCTGTTCTATTTCACACGGTTTCATCAGATAATCGAAGGCCCCCAGTTTCATGCCTTCAATGGCCGACTCTATGGTCCCGTGCCCCGTAAGCATGATAATCTCTATCAGTGGAAAGGATTTCCGGATTTCACCCAGGGTTTCAATCCCATCCATACCGGGCATCTTGACGTCCAAGATAACAACATCAGTATTCTGATGTGATTCGAGCGTCGCCAGAGCCTCTTCACCGTTAGAGGCTGTGAGGATGTTGAGGTTTCTCTTTTCAAGGCGTTTTTTCATTGTCTCCACAAAAGGGGCCTCATCGTCTACCAGCATAACTATGGGAGTAAGCATACCTGAACCTCCTTTTACTTGCGAAAGAGGGACGTCACCAGCCGCTCCTGTCCCGTTTCTTATATGGCCATGCAACCTCTCACTCCAGGACACTCAAAGGCGATGTGGAGAGCTTTTCCGCCATCGCCTTCCTGATCCTTTCTTCCTGCTCCGCCTTGCGTTCGCAGGCGCTGCCTATTTTTTCCAGAAGGGTAGGCATTTCAGTGGGTTTCATTAGAAAATCATGGGCCCCGTGTTTCATCCCTTCTATGGCGGTTTCCACTGTTCCGTGTCCGGTCAGCATGAGTACTTCCGTCAGGGGTTTCATTTTCTTTATTTCCTTGAGCGTCGCTATGCCGTCAATACCCGGCATCCGGACATCCACGATGGCCACGTCGAAATTGTATTCAGCCAGTTTTTCCAAGGCTTCTTCTCCGGTAAAGGCCGTAGTGACATCAAAATCACGATTTCTCAGACGTTCGGCTAAGGCCTCTACAAAATCCTTCTCGTCGTCTACCAGGAGTATCCTTTTTTTCATGGGCTGACCTCCCTCTTTTAATGACTGGTTGATGACACCGGCACAGAATGTCCATGTGCGTAATGATGCGTTTCCACGGGCCCATCAGTGGCCTGTGGCCATGACGGCCATTGCCGTTTCAGTTATTCCCTCGGGAAACCCTATTAGCGTATATATTATCATAAATTCCACGACCCAGGTAATGGCCAGGGAAATGATCCACAGGAGAAACCCGTATTTCACAAAATCGATGGGCTTTATCATCCTCTTCCCGGTATCAGGGTACAGGCCCAGCCCGTAGACGATGGCATTGTTTGGTGTCCCGACTATCAGGAAATGGGCAAATGACGTAGCAAAGGCGGTTGCCAGGCCGATGGCCCACGGTTCTCCCGGGACGCCGCTCATCAGACCCATGGGAATGGCAATGGGGCCCAGGAGGGCCGTGGTGCCCGCGTCCGACATGAAGTTGGTCATGAGCCCCGAGAAAAAGCTCATCCCGATCCAGAGCCCCAGGCCTCTCCCGAGATCAAGGGAATTGAGCACGTCAAGAAAGATGCGAGCCATCCATAACGCGGCGCCTGACTCCTTGAGAAGCGCACCGAGGGTCAGCGCGCCGCAATACATGAACCAGGCATCCCATGATATCCCTCCGAGGATTTTTTTCCACTCAGTGATGCCGAAAAGCACCGGAATAAGCAGGGCGAGCAGGGCAGGGCCCCCGAGCCCCAGATCGTGTCCCCCGAAAATCCAGAGAAGCAGTATGAGCAGCATCATGCCGAGCGTGACCTTCTCGGCGTAGTTCATGGGACCCATCCTGGCGGTTTCCTCCTTGATGGCCACAAGACCTGGTGTCAGGTCCCTGGTCTTCACCCCTTTTAGCGCAAGCAGCATGTAGAATGCGACGGACAGGCCCAATATGGGCGCCAAAGGGAGGCCGTACATCATCCATCGACCGAATCCCATGGGGACATTGTAGTCGGACCAGAATCCCATCATGATGACGTTCCTGCCGCCTGCGGCCGGAGAGCCCACACCTCCCACGTTCAGTGCAAAGCACAGGGACAGGAGCAGGAGTTTGGCCAGTTGCGGATCATGCTGGATGGTCCCCTCCCGGCTGTTGGCTGATACGGCTCCCATGTATACCGCTGCCATGACCGGCGCCATGAAGGCTGCCATGGCATGGGCCGAGATGAAGGACCCCAGGACGGACATGGAGACACAGAGCACGACAATGGGAAGGACAAAACCCTTTGTCCATCCAAGTATCCACGTGGCGAGCCTCTTGTGGAGGCCAACACTGATTACAGTGACGCCCATGGCCAGAACACCCAGGAGAAAAAGCGGTGCGTCACCCGCAAAGGTCTGCCCGATCATTCTTGTGGGCAGCAGGTGAAAAAAATAGGCGAGGATGGGCATCAGTATTCCCACCAGACCGATGGGCAATGCCTCCGTTGCGAAATAGATGATTGCCATGGGGATCATGCCCAGCACCAGCTTCATTTTCCAGGCGGCTTGCTCCATATCTTCCGCCACGTGCCAATCGATCATTTGTTTTCCGAATCCGTGTTCTTTCACCAAATCGACCATGCTTTGGGGAGTGGGAACCAGAAAACCAATGATGATAAACAGCGACGCGCCAACAATGATCCAGAACAGCTTGTTAGCAAGCAGACTTCTCTTTTTTGTCTTGGCATCAACCATATGGCTGGTGTTCATCTTTTATCCCTCCTGGATTCCGGACGACTTGATTCTTTCACAGACCAGCTTGTACATATCCGTCAATCGCAGAATACCCACAATATTTTTACCTCTTGTCACAAGAAGAGATTGATGATGCCCGAGAATAAGAGCATGTAAGGCAGCGCCGAGCGTGGCATTTTCTTCTACCTTTTCACCTTCGGTGGGCCGGTACATGATATCCTTTACCCTTTTGCCGGCCGCCCTTTTGCAAAGAAATTCGAGATCGTCCTGCCACAGTCTGGAGCTTTCCATCATAGACTTGATGAGCAGGGGAGAGAGCCCGGAAAGGGAAATTGATCTCATGTCCCCAAATCCCTCGTATTTCGGCTCAAGGGATTTAATAAGGTCCCAATGACTCACCTTGCCAACGATACGTTTGCTTTTGTCGCGAACAAGGACCGCCCGATGCCGATACCGGGTCTGATCGAATGCCTCCTGGGCCTTTTCCAGTGCGATCACGGCTTCGTAGACACTGGCATCATCTGGAACTGTTGGATATTCTTCAAGGGGGACCATCAGTTCTTTGACAGTTATTTTTTTCATAACAATCCTCCTTTATAAAAAATCGTAACTACTCAGGTGGATAGGCTGACTACATGAGCAGTCACAAATAATTGAACCTTGACCATCTTTTTTCTCACCAGTTTTTCTATCTTCTTGATAAGTATTTCCACATTGGATGGTTTTTCGAGAACTTCTTCCGCGCCTGACAACATGGCGCGGATGCCGTTTTCCACTGTCGCATGACCCGTCAGGATAACGACATGAATGCCAGGGTTGTTTTCCTTTAGGATCTTGAGGGTTTCAAATCCGGCCATTTCCGGCATATTCAGGTCGAGGACAAGGACATCGTAGGTTTCCCTCTGAGCCATTTGAATGGCCTCTTTGGCCAAGGCGGCCGTCGCCGGGTTGAGCCCCCTGTTTCGCATTCGCTCAGACAGTGCCTCAAGAAAATCCCGCTCATCGTCAACAAGCAACACCTTTCTGCCGAACAAAAAAACACGTCCTTCAATGCTCGATAGTTTCGGGCAGACCAAGCTCAATCTCACCGTTGCCCTCATGCACGACAATTTGTGCCCCCAGCGACTCAACCAGTGCATTTTCCAGGACCTTGGGAAATGAGGGGTGAGACGACGCATCGGACAATCCCTTGAGTTGCGAAAACAGGATGCTCGCTCCTTGATCCTTCTTGTCGACCCTCATTATTACGGTTTTTTCAGGGCCGGCCACGGCCATGGAAAATTCCAGGCAGCGCCAGATGATGTTTTCAATAAGAAAAGGATTTGTGGTGATCGCAATGGGCGTTGAAGGGGGCGTCACTTCAAGTGCCACCCCTTTCATAGCAGCCAGTCTTTTGGAAAGAGCCGCCATAAACACCAAGATCTCACCCAGGTCTACCTTTTTTTCCGTCTCATCAACGCTGTGAGCGAAGGTATTCATGTTTCTTACGATCCTGTCCGCCCGTTGGACTTGTTTTTGGACCTTGCCGGCCAGGGCCTTGAGCCTTTCCGGGTCAATGGGCATACCCTTTTCCGCCATGAGCGTGAAGTCCTCCAGAAGCCCTGCATTTTCATTAATAATGGCCAGCACATTTTTGATCTCGTGAGAGATGGACGCATTCATCTTTCCCATGAATTTAAAGCCCTCATTGCCGATTATGTTCCATTTGCTGTCCATTTGTTTGCTCCCTACTTTTCAAGCACTTCCTTCAGTTTTCTGGTCAGTTCCTCAATATCCACCGGCTTCACCAGGTAATACTCTGCACCAGCCTCTTCTGAGCCGGTTCTAAAATCTTCTTCCGATCCGTGACCGGTCATAAAGATGAATTTCATGCCCGGGTATTTTTCGGCCATCATCCTCTTAAGCTCAATGCCCCCTATTTTTGGCATCTTGATATCCACCACGGCGATGTCGTAGGAGGTTTCTGTAACCTTTTCCAATGCCTCTTTTCCGCTGGTCGCCCAGTCCGCATCTATCCCTCTGTATGACAGCCTTTCAGCGAGGGTTGAAACAAGTTCTTCTTCGTCATCGATCAGGAGTATTCGCATGCGGTATTTCCCTCCTTTCTTTCCATGTTGACAGGGAGCGTTACAGTGAACGTGGCCCCTTTGCCCGGTTCGCTGTCAACAGTAATCTCTCCCCCCATTTCCCGGACGAAATTTGCGGTTAATGACAGTCCAAGTCCCGTGCCGCCTTGTTTGGTCCTGGTGGAGAAAAACGGTTCGAAGATGCGGACCATGTCCTCTTTTGGAATGCCGCATCCATCATCAGTAACGGTGACCTGAATGTTTTTCATGTCTTTGGGCATTATGCGGATATCTAAATGTCCGCCATCTTCCATCGCTGAACAGGCGTTGTTGGTCAGATTGAGAAAAATCTCCTGCAGCTTCCCCCGGTCGCTCTTGATCTTGGGAATGTTTTCCTCGGCCTCTAGGGAGATTTGGATAGATCTGTATTCCGCCTCCTTTTCAAAAAAGTTCAATACTTCCTCTACCAGGTCCTTCAGATCAATAAGCTGAATGCTTATCTCCGTATGTCTTGAAAAGCTCAAGAGTCTCTTCGTGATGGTCCCCGCCCTTATCACGGATGCAAGGATTGAGTCCACGAGATCAAGCAGCTTTTTGTCCCCTTCATACGCCTTTTTGAAGGTGAACAGGTCCTTGATCAGGCCGGCCTTTTCATTTATGATCGCGAGCGGGTTGTTTACCTCGTGGGCCACCCCTGCGGCAAGACGGCCTATGGATGCCATTTTGTTGTTGTATTCCACTTGGTGAAGGGTCGCAATTCGGTTCTGATCCGCCAGAAAAATTTTCTTTACGAGATAGGTAGCCATCCAGATAACCACGCCAAGGATGACTATCATGCTTATGCACAGGAAGAACAGGAGTTCAATACGGGTTTCATACCAGGACTGCATCAGTCCTCGTTTGTGTTTGACCACCGTGAGGATGAACGGTGTAGCGGAGATATACCGATATCCGATAATAAGCGGGATACCGTTGGCATCCTTTTCTTCAAACACCCGAGTTTTCGGGGCGTATTCCGGGACAGGCAGGGATAGCTTTTGAAGGACCCTGCCGTGATAGAGGGAAGGCGTCTGGAGTATGCCTTTCCGATTGATAATAAAGGCATCGCCTTGTCCGGCCATTTCGAGTCCGGACAGAAGGCCATCAAATCTCTTGGTGTCAAGCGTCGCCCTGAGGACATAGAAGGAGCCATTGGGCAGGCTGCGTTTCACCGCGATGACTATGTGCGGGACCTGTCTGAAACCCATAAAGACATCGCTGACATAGATGCCTCTCTCGCAGACTTCTCTGTACCAATCCTGTTCGCTGTAATTCTTTCCAAGAAGTTTGTATGGCCCTACATAGTTCCTCTGGTTGCCTAAGGGATCTATGAGTCCCAGGTCCGTGAAGCCGCCAAAACTGTTCTTGAGGTTCTTTAATACCTGTCCCAGTGCGCCCGGGATATTCAAGTCTACGAAGTTATTTTGCCTGACGACAAAATCCAGTGCTGCCCTGCGTTCGGCGAAAAAGAAAAACAGGCTGCGGCGTGTATTGGAGACCAGGCGGGCTGTGCGCAAGAGGTTTTCGGACTCGATAGATCTCTGGGTCACGTGGTAGTCCACTATGGCGAGGGAAATCAGGGGAATAAGCGCTACCCCAGCCGTAAGAAAGACAGTCAGTTTCCACATCCGGCGGAAGTTGAACAGTCGTTCATGGCTTCTAGCAGCCACGTCCTGGTAATCCCAGAATATTGGTTTAAGCTTTTTCAATTTTCTTCTGCCTTATCTTTTCATTGGCCTTTTTAAGCGTTTCACTCAGCACATCGATGTCAACAGGTTTATTGAGATAGGCAAAAGCGCCCAGTTCCATACAAATCTTCCTATCTGCCTCGGAACCGTGCCCGGTGAGTATGATAACCTCAATGTCGGGGTTGGACTCCTTGACCCGCCGCAAGACCTCTATGCCGTCGATACCGGGCATCCGAAGGTCAAGGATCATGACTTCCGGCTCATCGGAAGCCACAAGCTCAAGAGCAGACCGGCCGTCATAAGCCACAACAGACCCCATGTCGCGCAAAGTCAATCGCTCTGAAAGGGTCTGGACAAATTCTCTCTCGTCATCCACCAAAAGGACTTTCGAAGGCATTTCAAAATCGTACTTGCGGTAGACATCTGCCTGATAGAAATCTTTCCCTGCCTTGGTACTCACAGATGTGACGCCGGGGACTTTTTCCGCGATTGATTTCAGCTCCTCTTCGAGTTTTCCCAAGGCAAGAACGTGCTTGTTGATCGTTATTTCTACTGATCCGTCCCTGGCTTTCACGTCAACGTCATGTCCTTTTTCGGCAAGAGCTACCCCCACATGAGCCATCAGAAGAAAGTCTTCTACGGCTCGCATGGATGCATCGCTTGATTTGACAACATCCTTTGCCAGGTTTTCTTCAATGAGGCCTGCAGCCTCTTCCACGGTCATTTTATCCGTTGGAATAACAATATCATAGAGAGATGGATCCCAGGGATCTTTCTTATCCTTCAGATGCCTTACCCAGGAAGCGCGTTCTCCATCTTCTCTGTGAATCAATTTGGTCGCTTCCGAAGAAGACATTCCCTGACTTTCACCCGCAACCGAAATTCGGAACTTCATCTCAGCAATGAGACAGACCCGAAGCACATGATTTATTTCCCTGGGAATGAGGTGGGTTGAATAGCCGGCGATGAGCAAGTTGTCCTGGGAAAGGATCTTGGCCAGTGCCAGTCTCAGGTAGGAAATAGATTTTTCCTTCTCATGGGTGAATTTATTGAAAACCGATGTCTTTGCTGAAAACGCACGCTCAACCTTATTCTTAGACAGACCGGAGACCCGGGCGGCCTCCTCAACCATATCATTGTCAAGAATTAACCTATATCCTGTGAGCGGGGGTAGTTTTTCTATAACCTCCTCCATCTTGCAAAAGGTTCCGTTGAATACGGTAATGACAGACATTTGATTCCTCCTTTTGTGATAACTCAGATTATCAGGTTCAACGCTCACGGTTCGCAGTCGGGTGCCTTCCAACCTGCGAATCCAGAAAAAGTGAGCCTATAATTGCATACCAAAACGAGTTATTCATAAATCAGCAAACTATCTTACCCTATTAGGCGTCCTGTGCCAATCTGCAATATGTGAGGAGAGGACACTTTTCCTCCAGTGCCTCCTCGTGGGTCTTGGTGTAGTCGGCGCTGATGGGGCTTTACATTGTGGAGAAAAGGTGAAATATTCTTTTTGTCATTCACAGAACCCACATGAAGGGATATCTGCACCTGACCACTGCGTGGTCTCTGGGAATGCTACACACTCTGAGCTACCCAATTATCTTACATAAAGCAAATGCTGCGCCATAAATGACAAACTTCACTTATTGTTAACACACTGATAATACGGCCATATTTTGGCAGACTAATATAAGTTCTCTGCCTTTTCGGAAGAACAGCATGTCGGCTTTTTTTACAATGTGTAAATATAACAGACAAACACATGCCGCAGCATTTTGAAATTCATCTTTATCAGGCCGGTTTAAAGAGGGGTTTGCTCAAACAGGATGCCAGCTACCCTGCTATTTGAGCAGGGATGGTCGTGACGGGCAGGGTCACCGTGAAGGTTGTCCCCTGCCCTTCCTTGCTGGAAACACTGATGCGCCCGCCGTGCTTCGCCACGATTCCCTGGGAGACGCTGAGGCCGAGGCCGGTGCCTTTTCCCTTGCCTTTTGTGGTGAAAAATGGATCGAAAATTGAAGACAGGATGTGCTCCGGGATGCCTGTCCCCGAATCAATCACCTTCACCGCCACATAGTTCGGGTCATCGGCAGGGAGTACGATGGCCTGGATCCTGCCCCCTTTGGAAGAGGCATCCACCGCATTCAGGATAAGATTCAAGAAGACCTGCTGCAGTTGCTGAATATCCCCGTGCACACGGGGAAGATTGTCCGTGGCATGGAATTCAATCTTGATGCCTGATAATTTCACTTGGTTGGAAGCGAGGGTAATGGTTTCCTGCAGCAGCTCGGTCAAATCCAGGGATTCCATCTGAGAACTGCTTTCCCGGGCAAAGTCAAGAAGGTTGCTGATAATCTTCTTTGATCTCCCTGATTCGCTGATCACGTCCTGTATCATGTCCTTGCGCTCATCATCATCCAGGCTGTCATAATCTTCAAGAAACATGTGCGCCGTAAGCGTAATGTTGTTCAGGGGATTATTCAGCTCGTGGGCCACTCCGGCCGTGAGTGTACCCACCGCCCGCATCTTGTGCGATTGGACGAGAATGGCTTCCCGATTCTCCAGCTCCAGGATCATCTGATTGAGCGCAATGGCCATATCGGTAAATTCGTCCTGGTAGCGCTTGGCCGGGGTGACAGGGGTATAATCCCCGGACGCAATGCGCTTCGCATATTTTGAAAAACGCCGGGTATTTCCTAGGATCCGACTGGCCAGGAATGATGCGTTCAGGGCAAGAAAAATCAGCAGGATGATAAGGGAATAAATATGCATGCTTCGGGAAAGAGAGAGGATCTTGGAAACCGCCGCCCTTTCTCTTCTGATGAGGTCCTGGGCCTTGGTGACCATTTCCGCACCATATCTTCTCAAACCCAGTTCCGCCTGTTTTCTCAGCCGAAACTGATCGGGCGTAAAAATATCGCTTTCCTGTATAAGAGAAAGCTTCTCCAGGAGTTTCTGGTATTTCTCGATATCCGTGGTCATGATCCCGTAGGTCTCCCCCAGGATTTTTTTGAGTTCCGCTTCATTCCGCCTCAGGGTCTCCCTGGCCTTATCGACATTGTCCAAGGCATCCTGCAGATTAGTTCCATAGAGGAAAAAATTCTTCTCAAACCGCCTTGCCTGGACGATTTCAAGAGTGAACTCGTTGGCAATTTCAAGGAAGCGGAGCTTTCTGGCGACTTGGGAACTGGTCATGATGAGGGCTACAGCAATTCCCGCGGCAAAGAGGAAAACGAGGAGAAAACTCAGGTAGATCTGGAGGCGCATGGTGATACGCTTCCGGGACAAAAGGGCCTTATGAGCTTCCTCAACGGCCTTGATCCGATCATAGGTTCCGTCGAGAACGTGTGCCTCTTCCTCCCGCCTATTCTTGTCTGTCGCCTGATCCGGGTTCATATGCAACCCTCAAGTTCTCCTACCTGCGCGAATCTAGCCCACATTTCTCATCCCGCGATGCGCGGGACTGTGGCGGCGGATAGCCCCATGTCTCCTGCGTTGCGCTAGAAAAATGACTTTGACGTACTAATAGTACGCCTTCATCCATTTTTCTTCGCGCGCCTTATATCCACGGGCCTTTCCACCGCCTCGCTACGAAGGCCCGCGAGGAATGTGGGCTAGCCATCCTCGGTGGTGCTGCTTTCAAAATCAATGGATGAACCCAACGCCTTTGCAGCCTTGGCAATGACCTTTCTGAGATCATCAGGCTTAAATGGTTTTGCGACAAAGTCGAAGGCCCCCTTTTCCATGGCTTCCCGGGCCACCGCCATCATGGCATATCCCGTTATCATGATCACTTTGGTGCGCTCCGATTTCTTGACCACCTCTTCCAGAACCTGCAGGCCGTCAATCTCATCCATCCGGATATCCGTGACCACGATATCGAATTCCTTCTCATTGATGCGGTCCAGGGCCTCCTTTGGGTCTTGAAAAACTTCCACGTCACAGCCGATCTTGGCCAAAGCAGGTTTGAGTCTCTTCCCCACGATGGGTTCGTCATCCAGAAGCATGACATCCAGTCGTTCAGACATGATACCCTCCTTGTTCCAATTCGCATTCAAGCGCTCCCGGCGTTGGCCGCGTCGCAGGCTCCTCGAGGTACTGTAAATGTACGCCTCCGTCGCCTACTCCTTGACGCCTTGGATTCATCTTGAATGCAAAATGGAATCGATTTATTAGATGCAATTATCGGGCACTTTCGGCGGCCTGCCGGAAGATGTCTGTGGCCACGTGCACCTCCACATACTTCACCCCCTCGATACTGCCGGCCAACTCCTTGATCGCCTCGGTCCTTTTCCGTTTTTCTCTCTTGACCGCCTTGGTCTCCACCACCACCGTACTCCTGTCCGCGATCACCCTCACATCTGGAAACTGTTCCATAAGCACCACCCGCACCCTGCCGGCCAGCTCTTTGTCCTGGAGACACCTGATCGAATAGGTCATGGGTTGAAACTTCCGATATCCGGCAATATCAACGATGGTTTTCACCGCTTCATCCGGGTCGATCTGAGTCAAACTGATGACCATGTCATAATTTGAAGGATCTGTTTCATCCAGGTTGAAAGTGCCAAGTGACCAGTTCTTCCGCTGCTCCTCATACCGTTTAAGCATTTTTTTTACTTTATCCGGGGGATGCCCTGCATCGGTTGACAGTTCCCGGGCCAAAATATCAGGGTCGGAGAGAACCCGCACCTTCAGGGCATGGGAGACACCAAGGACATAGAGGTGCGCCGCCAGACCGTGACAAACCACGTTGTCATCAAGGAGCTGTCCCAAAGTCGCCTCCTGGATATAGGCAAGATATTTGTTCCTGAGTTTAGTGGAAAGGCCGAGAAAGGACGGTGTCTCCTCCAGGGCCTTCAGGAGTTTTTCCTCCTGCACACCATACTTTTCACACACCGGGGGCAGGATATCCCGGTCAACGTAGTCGTAAAAAATGGCCCGTGCCGCTTTTTCACCGATATCCCGGCCCGTTCTGTAAGAGTCAGAAGAAATGATGATTATTGGCATGATGGTATCCTCTCGCGAAAGAATCCGGGTCCTGAGGGCCCGATCTTGATTTGTCCCCGGAGGGAAGTGATTTACGGGCTTTTAAAACGCATCTTCAGGAATGGGTACCCCTGCATGTACCTCCAGGTTGTTGATCTCCTCTATCTCCTTTTCCAGTTCCTTTGCCCTCTTCTTGAGCTTGCTGACCTGACGGTCGTTCGCCCCGGTGTAAATAACCACGTTACCGCTCTCACAGGTAACTCCCACATCAAAAAACGGGTCTACCAGGGCCGCCTTTACCTGGCAGGCCAGCCCCAGGTTCTTGATCTTCCTCCGATAACTTTCCGTGGCCTTGAACTGGTCCTTGGTTGCGGCCTCACAGATAAAATCGACCGCGTCAGGCACCGTCAGTGTGCTGATGTGGACAACCAAATCATACAGTGAGCTGTCCCAGGGGTCCACGCCGTACAGGGCCTTGGTCCATTTTCTTCGTTCTTCATCATCTCTCTGGAGAAGGATACGGGCATCCTCTTCGCTGATACCTTCCCGTTCCATCTCGGCCTTGATCCTGTCAGCCATATCCGCAATGATCCGCACCTTGAGCACATTGGGAACACCGGTAAGCAGCACATGCCCGGCAAGTCCATGATAGACAATATTATCGTTCGCCACCCTGCACATAAGCGCACTGCGGATATACGCGATAAAAATCTGTTTCCCGTGTTTGAACCGGTCCAGGATGGAAGGGGCGTCATGGATGGCCCGTATGAGTTTCACCTCAGGAATATGAAAACGGTCGCTGGCTTCCAGGAGCACATCCCGGCTGACACATTCATACCCCAGCCGTTCGGCCACCCTCTCGGCCACATCTTTTCCCTTACTATACGACCCTCTTGATATTGTTATGATTGCCATACTCTTCCTTTCTCTTCCGTATCACTGTCTAGACACCATAGATAAGATAGATCATTCCGATCATGACCACAATGAAAACAATACTTATTAACAGCCCGGCCTTCATGAAATCCACGCTCCGGTACCGCCCCGGACCCATATAAAGCGCATTCACCTGGTGCGTGGGCAGCATGAAGGAATTGCTTGTGGCAAGACCCACAACCAGCGCGGCCATGCGTGGATCGGCATGCGCTGCTATGGCCATATTCACCACCAGAGGGACAAGAAGCACGGTGGCACCAACGTTTGATATGACCAGGGTAAAAACAGTTGACAAAATCCCGATAACCGTGAGGAGGACAATCGGTTGCACACTGCCAATCGCATGCAACACCGCATGGGCGATCCACGCCGCCGTTCCCGTCTTCTCAGTTGCGATGCCCAGAGGGATGAGACCGGCGAGGAGAAAAATAGTCCGCCAGTCAACAGCCCGGTAAGCCTCATCAATACTGAGCACACGCGTGATAACCATGCCGAGAGCGCCGGTCATGAGGCTTACGGACAACTGGATCTTGAATACCATGATCATGGTCAACGCGACCGCCAGCCAGAGTCCCGCCCACAGCGCCTTTTCAGGACGCATGAGTTCAACATCTATGGGAGTGGTAAAGAGCAGGCTCCTTTCCTCCTGGAGTAATTTGAGTCTGCGCCAGCTCCCCTGTATCAGGATCGCGTCTCCCACATCAAGGACAAGATCTCCTATCTCGGCCCGGTACGTCTCTCCATGTCGATAAATGGCAAGCGGCGTTACCCGGAAACGGTCCTGTAGTTTCAGCTGGTTGAGGGTTTTCCCGGCGACGGTGGAACGCGGAGCCACAACGGCCTCAACGGTGCCTGAGATGGTATCGGAAACATCATCCTTGAAAATCTCCAACTCGTCCTTCAGCGTCATGCCCTCTTCTTCCGCCAAACGCTGGACATCCTTTTCACGGCCATACACCAACAGGTCTATGTCCGATTGGATCTCCGCTTCCGGTCTGGGGGAAAGCAGCTTGAAATCAGGTGGTTCTATAACTCCTACCACGTTGACCAGATACCGCCGTTTAAGGTCTTCAACGAGCACCGGTTCACGGTAATGGGTAAAATCGGGAGGAGTGTGCAGTTCAAACGGGGCACCCAGTTCTTCCAGGGCATTTCGCAACCCGGACATTGCACCTTCCTCCTCAGACTCTACGGTTCCCTTGGGCAGGATGAACCTGCCGAAAAGGATAAAACACGCAATCCCGCTTGCCACCAGCGCGATACCAATGGGAGTGACGTCAAACAAGTGGAAAGGTTTCAGATGAAAGGGCTCCAGGAGATCGTTGAGGAGGATCAGGGGGCTGCATCCCACCAGGGTAATAGTACCGCCCAGGATCGCGGAAAACCCGATGGGCATCAGGAGTCTGCTCAATGGAATCTTGAGCATCTTGCTTACCCGTTGAATGGCCGGGAGGAACAGGGCCGCTGCTCCGATATTCTGCATAAAACTGGAGATACCCGCCACGGTCAACGATATGGCAATAACAACGCGTGATTCGTTTCTCCCTGCAACCCGAAGCACCGGCCGCACCAGGCGATTAATCAATCCTGTCTTGTCCAGCCCGGCACCGATAATAATGACTGCTATGATGGAAATCACCGCGTTACTGCTGAAACCGACAAAGGCCTCCTTTGCTGTTACAAGATGAAGCAGTGGCAGGGCTACCATCATGAGAATCGCCACGACATCAACCCGTATCCATTCGGCGATAAACAAGAAAATAGCTACCCCGATCATCATCATTACGAGGATCATTTCAGTGGTCAAAGGTTCCATCAATCAGTATCCTCTTGCATCTCATCAAAACAGAATAGTGCATCATTCCGAAACATGGTCAAATTTACGAATCATAGGAAAAAGAAAGGGTATAAGTCAAGAATAAATCAGCGCTTTTGGTCTACTACGCGCGCACCCGAAGAAGCACTGAAAAAATGCATAGTCCTACGGAAAAAATAATGCTATAAGGCAGGAAAACGGCGGGGTTTTGCTGAAAAAACACTATAAATAAGGTGAGTTGCCATAAGAAGCATTCTACGCCACAAAGGGAGTCCGAAACGAGTGTTGAGGTCTTTTGAAAAGGATTCATCCGGTGCATCCTAACGCTTTTTCTCACTAGAGGAACACTTTTTGTCCGGAACGTATCGAGGAGGAGTTTCATAATGAAAACAATCCGGGGAAAAATAACGATTTTTTTCATCTTTTGCCTCGTTTTCGTCGGCCTCCTTACTGGGCTTTATTATGAAAACACCATTCCCCTGAGAAAAAAACTTGTTATCATAGAAAATTTTGATGATCTCCTGAACAATATCCTGGAATTGAGACGCTACGAAAAGAATTTCACGTACTATCACGATACTGAAAGTCTGGATGAAAGCGTGTTTTATCTCTTCAAAATTGAGGATCAATGTAAACGATTGGCCAAGGATATCAACCGTGTTGTCGGCCCTAATGAGTATGTGAGTTTTCGTCGAAATATAATTGATTACAAGCATGCTCTCGAACAAAACCTGGACAGTGTCAAGACGGGTAACGGAAATACCAGGCTGGAGGAAATCAGATCCAAAGGCAAGGCTCTAGTGGATTTTGCCCAGGCGCTTATCAAGGTCAAACGTAGGCGGATTGACCGGGTCCTCAATCGCAGTCTCATCTTTCCTCTGATCGCTATTGTCGCGTTTATCCTGCTCATTGGGGTGGTTATTCAGCTGCTCAATCAAGGTATCCTGAGGCCCCTTTCCCTCGTTGAGCGGGCCACCGAGGAAGTGGCTAAGGAAACATTCACACCCATTTCTTATCCGACAGGAAAACAGGACGAGATATCACGCCTTGTCGCCGGCTTCAATAAGATGGCCCAGGAACTGGAATCAAGGCAGGAGCAATTACTCCAATCCAGGAAAATGGCATCCATTGGGACTTTTACATCAGGTATCGCCCATGAACTCAATAATCCAATCAACAATATTTCCCTGGTTGTTGAATCCTTGATGGAAGATGATGAGACAATGAGCCACGCTGAACGGATGCGGCTTTACGAGGATCTTATGAATCAGGCGGACCGATCCAGTGAGATAGTGCGGAATCTTCTTGAGTTTTCGCGGGCCAGACATCCTCGTTTGGAAGAAGTTTCCCTGGAAAGGCTGGTGGACAAAACAGCCCGACTGGTAAAAAACGAACTCCGCCTGAATCACATCACATTTTCCAAAGAGATTCAGGGCCAGATACCACCTCTGGAGTTAGACAAAAGCGGGCTGCAGCAAGTCTTGCTCAACCTGTATCTCAACAGCATTCAGGCCATGGATGGAGGAGGAGATCTGAAAGTAGTCGTCGAACTGGATCATACCGGAAATGAGTTGAGAATGGACGTAAAAGATACGGGGAAAGGCATCTCCCCCGAGCATCTTCAGTCTATTTTCGACCCTTTTTTTTCAACAAAAAAAGAGGGAGAAGGGACCGGTTTGGGGCTTTCAGTCTCTTACAATATCATCAAGAAACTCGGAGGCCGAATAGAAGTGAAAAGCCGCCCGGGAAAGGGCACTTGTTTTTCAATATTTCTTCCCCTGGGTGAGAAAAAATGAAACAATCCAATGAAATTCAATCCCACCGGGTGGCGATCATAGACGACGAACCCGTGGCCTGCCGTGAAATAAGAAGGGCTCTCGAGAAAGACCATTGTCGCGTAGACATCTTTCACGACGGAGAATCTGCGTTAAAGAAATTGAGTACTGACCCCTGCGATCTGGTCCTTTGTGATCTCAGGCTCCCAGGCATGAACGGGCTGCAAGTCCTCAAGAAGATAAAGCGAGAAGATCCCCGAACCGAGGTGATTATCATCACTGCTTACAGCACCGTTGAGACGGCCATAGAGGCCATTCGCGCAGGGGCATTTCATTATGTTACAAAACCGGTCAAGATCGCTGAACTTCGATCCCTTGTTTCACGTTCTCTCGAAAAAGTGCGTTTAGTGAAAGAGAAAGAAGCACTCAAAAAGGCCCTTTTCTCCAAGACCCGGAACCATGATCTCATCGGCCACAGTCATGCAATCGGGGAAGTTCGAAGGCTCGTTCGCAAAGTGGCCGACCTCAACTGCAATGTCCTCATTCAAGGAGAGAGCGGAACCGGCAAGGAAATTGTTGCCCGATCCCTCCACTTTCACAGCCTGAGACGTGAGAAACCCTTTGTCTCTTTTAACTGCGGCGGCTTTACCCAGGAACTCATCGCCAATGAACTTTTCGGCCACGAAAAGGGTGCCTTCACTGGAGCCGTGGATACCAAGGTGGGACTCCTGGAGGCCGCAGACAAGGGGACCATCTTCCTCGATGAGATCGGCGAAATGCCCACCAGTATGCAGGTCAAACTACTCCGTTTTGTTCAAGAGAGAACCGTGCTGCGCGTTGGAGGAATCAAGCCTATTCCGGTGGATGTGCGTTTGATCGCGGCCAGCAATCAAGACCTCAAAGCATTGATAAGAGACAAGAAATTCCGGGAAGATCTTTACTTTCGCCTCAATGTAGTGCTTATTTCACTGCCGTCTTTGCGAACCAGGAGAGAGGATATTCCCATCCTGATCAGCCATTTTCTGGAACAGTACAGAGCTTTGTTCGGGAAGCACGTTACGGGTCTTGACTCCGAGGCCATGGAGATACTTCTTCGATACCCATTCCCGGGCAACGTTCGCGAGTTGGAAAACATCATCGAGCGGACCGTGGCACTCACTGACCGGCCTGTTATCAACCCCAAAGACCTGCCCACCGACCTTCAGCAGCTTTCCATCAGCGCCCTGGACAACGGCCTGCTCCTTTCTTTGGAAGAAAAGGAGAAAGAATACATCCACCAGGTCCTTATCCGGACCAATTTCAGGAAAGGGCTTACCGCCGAAATACTGAAAGTCCCGCGAACAACACTCTGGCGAAAAATGAAAAAATTCGGTCTCACCTAGACCCGGTTTCTTCATCTTCTCTGTTTCCTCTTTTTCAATCTGAAACAACATGCAAAACTCTTTGTTTTCATAGGATGAATTGGTCAGATCACTTTTTCGTCGGCCATTCCTGTTTCATGCTGAAACGCTTCAATGCTGTATTTTCCCGCTTACAAGCATAACTCACTGAAAATAAAAGACCATTTGTTTTGGCACAATTTTTGTTAATGGCGTGTATTGTGATGAAAGGTGTGATGAGAAGAATTCATGAGGAGGCCCTACATTGGCTAGTCAGAAGAGAATCCTGGTGCCCCTGGGCCCACAGGGTAATGACCTGAAAGGCATTTACCATGCCCTTGCACTTGCTGAAAGGATGAAGGCCAAGATTCTCATCCTGCAGATTGAAGACCTGGAGGAGATCAACGGAAGTAGCCGGTTAAAAGAAAAAGTCCTCCTTGACCTGGTCAACACCGCTTCACAGGAGGGCCTGACCGTTTCTCATCACATTGCTTACGGCGCATTGGGAAAGGAAGTCCTGGACTTCATAAGAAAGGAGTCCATAGAGCTGGTGGTCCTTGGAGAAGATGATCAAATGGCCCAAGCCCTCGTCCGGATCAGGACAAGGGTACCTATTCAGATCATCCAGGTGAAGGAAAAGAACAACGTGAACTATCTCTGAAAGGGAGGTTAACGCAGTATGTCTATCATTATGATTTCGAGTGCAGCTCACAGCACCGCTGAAGAGCTTGCCCAAAGCCTGGCAAAAAAAACGGGTTGGCCTTCGCTGAGCAGGACCGAGCTGGTGGAAAAAGCACGAGAACATGGAATCAAATTGGGACGCCTCGAGACTTCCATCATCAAATCCCCTGTGGTACCTGAAAGATTGGCCAAGGAAAAAGACCTCTACCTGGCCTTTATTACGACGATCCTTTGCGAAAAGGGCAAAGGAGGCAATCTCATCTATCAAGGAAGGGCAGGTCATCTTCTCCTGCCCGCGGTCACGCATCGGCTCCGGGTGGGATTGATGACGCCCAGCGAAATGCGGATCGAGAATGCCATGAGGGAATTGAGGCTGCCGAGAGAAAAAGCCGAGGTCTACCTCAACCAATTGGACGAGGATTTTGACAAATGGGTACGTTATGTCCACGGTGTGGAGCGCCTGGACCCTGGCCAATATGATCTCTTTGTCAATCTCCATAATGTCAGCCTCCCGAATATATCTGCAACCCTATGCAGCATGGCCGAATTGCCGGACTTCCAGCCAACTCCTGCAAGCCTAAGGTTAATGGACAATATTGACCTGACCGCCAGGGCGAGAGTACTCCTCGCAACCCATGAGCTGACCCAAAATTTGGATCTGGGGATACGAGCCGTGGATCGCGTGGTTACGGTAACCTATATGCCCCGTCAAGAGGGAGGTGCGGAGGCAATCCTGGAAGTATTGAAGCAACTCAAAGGATGCAAAGAAGCCAGGTGCACCATGGCAGAGACCAACATCCTCTGGGTTCAGGAATCTTTCAGCCCTGACTCCGAGAATTTTGAGGAAATTGTCCAGCTGTCAAGGCGGTGGGGTGCAGCCGTAGAGCTCCTCCGGGTTGTTCCAGGTTCCCAGCACATTCAAGCCTTGTCTGGAGAACAACCCAAAGGGGAGAAAGTTCCTGATCGAAGATCAGAACGAGATGCTTACAACGGCGGGGTGGAAGACGACGGGATGGAGTCTGAGGCGGAAGATAGCGGGCTTACCCAAACAACGGAAGCGCTGGTATCCATGGGCCGTTCCGCCGGAGGTGAAACAATCTATGGATCAAAGGATGACATCATTGAAAAGATACGGGGTGAAACAAACTGTTCCCTGGTCGTCCTGGGAAATCTATTTCTTCAGAAAGGTCATGAGGCCCGAATGCGCATGATGCGAGAGCTCTCACTGGCCATCCACGAAAGGCTGAAGGCGCCGGTCATCACGGCTGATGAAATGAAGGCACGGTTCCTTTTTGGCAAAAGACAGGCGATGAGGCTCTTGGTTTTTACTGCGATGGTCATTTGCGTCTATGCCCTCGTTTTTTCTTTTCAGGGCCCCATCATGAATTTCCTGGGTGGAGAACTTCACGACCAGTGGAGATGGCTGGCATCAATCGGCGTGGCCCTATTTGTTCCTCTTGTCGCCTATGGATACAGTACGGTGACAGGGTTGCTTTTGAAATTGATCGGGATTGATTAGACGCGGGACGATTTTCCATGGAATGAGTCAGAAAGGCACAGGGCATCTGACTAAAACGAAGGAGGTCGAAAATGCATCATCTGGTCGTCCACTTTCTGGACATCAATCTGGCTACCGGCTTGCAGGTTGTTTTATTAGGATTCATTGGCGGCGTGTTGAGCGGGTTCATCGGGAGCGGCGGGGCCTTTTTCATGACACCGGGGATGATGAATCTCGGAGTGGAGGGTGTGGTGGCCGTCGCCAGCAACATCACCCACAAGTTCGGCAAGGCCATGGTGGGATCCAGAAAGCATGGCGAGGCAGGAAATGTGGACAAAAAGCTGGCCCTCTTTGTCCTGGGGACGGCAATCATCGGCATCCAACTCGCGGTCCTCATAGCCAGCAAACTCTTCCGTGGAGGAACAGGCCACGGTGCGGCAAAAGGGGCGGGTGCGAATCTCTATATCAGCATCGTCTTTGCCACCATCCTCTTGGGAGTTGCCCTGTCCATGCTCAGTGACTTGATAAAAAGTTCCCGTCAGGCCAGGGGAGGCGAAGGTCCTTCCACAAAAATAGCCGATTTTCTGGCCAGGTTAAACCTTCCCCCGATAATTCATTTCAAGGTGGCGGACACAAAGGTCAGCCTGTGGGTTATTCTCATCGTCGGCATTGCCACCGGATACCTGGCAGGAACCATCGGCGTCGGGGGGTTCATTGGTGTACCCGCCATGATTTATGTCTTCGGTGTGCCCACTGCTGTGGCAGCAGGAACAGAACTCTACCTGGCAATGTTCATGGGCGCATACGGAGCATTAAGTTATGCCTACCAGGGATTCGTGGATATCCGATTGACCCTGCTTCTCTATCTGGGTTCACTCGTTGGAATCTACCTCGGGGTTTATGGCGTCAAAGTGGTCAATGAAAAGATCATTCGCCTGGTGACCTGTCTCATTATCCTGCTGTGCGTCTTCAGCCGTATTATCGCCATTCCCATCTACCTGCGCCAGTTGGGCTACCTCAATCTTGATCCTCGATGGGACCTTTATTTCAACCTGGTGAGCAAATTCTTCCTGTTTGCCAGCGGCATTTCAGGCTGCCTGGTCATTCTGTTTTTTGTGATCCGTGCGTATAGGCAAAGGAGGCAAATTCAAAAAACCCTACACGTTGCAAGTGGTTCCACCGAAACAAGCGCAGAAGCAAGTATTGCTTGAAGCGTGTCTGGAAACGGCCGAACGATTTGCAACTTGTTCCTGAGGAGGAGAAGATATGGGAAATGCACTCGATATTCTGGTCTTGGATGATGAACCCATCGTCGGCGAACGCCTGAAACCGGCCCTTGAAAAAGAGGGACATCACGTGGAGATCTTTGTCGATCCCAATGAGGCCTTGGAACGAATATCGGAGAAAACATTCGATATTGTGGTCACTGATATTCGTATGGATGAAATGGACGGCATCCAGGTTCTTG
Organism: uncultured Desulfobacteraceae bacterium; assembly: GCA_964548365.1. Classification (GTDB taxonomy): domain Bacteria; phylum Desulfobacterota; class DSM-4660; order Desulfatiglandales; family Desulfatiglandaceae; genus B46-G9. Next base: position 34,683 of record CAZJRD010000007.1, read on the forward strand.
AAAAAGTATCGGCTGGTTCCAGCCGGACAAAGGTAATCATGATTACCGGCTACGCCACACTTGAGGTTGCACGTGAATCCCTGACCAAGGGGGCATTTGACTTCATTGCCAAGCCCTTCAAACTGAGAGAAATGAGGGCGGCCATCAACAAAGCGGCAGAAGCCCTCATGAATGAGGACGATGCATCGTAGTAATAAAGCGGCGGCCCTTACGAGAGAGGAGTATGCATATGATTAGGGCACTGATCTTTGTCGACAATAGACTCGCATCCCGGATTGCCCTCAGGTATGCCTGTCGATTGGCAAAGCAAACCGGCATGGACCTCCAAACCATCCATATTGAAGACACGGAACACGGAGACACGCCGCCCGGAACCGGATGGGTAAAAAGTACCTGGGAAAAGGGGTTATTGGTATCCGCGGGAGCGGAGATATCTCAACTCATAAACGAACTAAAGCCCACGTGTCCCACTCTTCGAAAACCCAAGATGTGCGTCGGCGCCCGTGAAACAGAAATACTCCGCGAACTCGAGCACACTCCTTATGATCTCTTTATTGAAGGAGGTCTTTTCTCCTTCAATAAATCAGGTTTCTTGGGAAGATTCGGAACCAAGCTTTATAGGGAGATCTCATGCCCGATCCTCGTAGTCAAGAACGTGGGGGATATCAAGAAGGCTGTCATCTTGATAGAAGACACCACAGACCTTTGGTCTCTTATCCCAAGATTTTTTAGAACCCTGGAGGGAGCAGACCTGGAGTTAGACATTCTCCACGTCAAACTTCAAAAACCCGGCCGCCTGAGCTTCAAGGAGGGCGCCGAAGCCATGAAGACTTCATCTGTCGAAGACGTTGATAAAATTATTATCTCAGCCAAACAGATGCTTGGGGAGACGGGGTGGTCTCCTCAAAAAACAAGAGTGATCCGCGATGCACCGGCTGGAATTGTCGACTCACTGCAGGAGTATGGCCTGGTAGTATCCTGTCTTTCCAGGCAAACTGCCAGAAAAAGTTCCATGCTGGAATTGCTCAGTCATGTGCCGTCAGCCGTTCTTGTATGCTGGCAGTAAGTTTGAACGAAATCATGGGAGGAAAACATGCGAATTCTCGTTGCTGTGGACCGGAATCCTTATAGTGCCAATTCGGTCGAGGTGGTGGCCAAACTGGCAGCGAACACATGGGCGAATGTGACCATACTGGGCGTCCTGTCAAAAGGGCATTCTCAGAGCTCTTCTCCTGTTTCTTCTCAGGAGTGGAATATGGAACACCCTCTTCCCAAGGCCCTGCAAGACTATCAGAAGACTTTTCTCAGTCATTTCAAGGAGGAGGAATGTCCCTATACTCAGCGTGATTTTGGTTATGAGCTGGTTGAGAGGAGAAAGGGTGTCTGGGAAGAACTGTATGTGGCCAAGAGCGCAAGGAAAAACCTGAGGGCCCGGATACGGATGGGGAATCCTGCCAAAGAGATTCTGGCCGAAGCCCAGGAAGAAGAAATGGATCTCATCGTGATAGGATGCGATCATTCCAGTGGCTGTGAATGGGAAGGGCTGGGTGGAATCCCCCAAAAGGTCGTCAATGATGCCACCTGTTCGGTCCTTGTGGCCAAGGAAGAAAAAACGGTAAACAGAATAGTCTGCTGCCTGGACCATGACCTGGTGAGCCAGCAATCCCTGGAGATGATCAATCAATTGGTCACGCTTCATAACGCAAAACTCGAAATCGTCGGATTGACTGAAGGAGACGAACTCAAGATCGAAGTAGAAAGAAAGATGGATGCTATCCTGCAGTATTATACGACGAGGGGGCTTGAGCCGTTGATCGAGATTGTCGAGCTGTCATCACTGGACGCATTCATCTCCCAGGAGGCCAAATGGGGCCTCATGGCCCTCTGGATGGGGAAAAAATCCATCCTTGAAAAGGTATTTCCGAGGAGAAAAGTGAGTAAATTGATACAGGGGAGTGAATCTTCTGTCCTTATCTTGAGGTAGCTTTAACTTAACAGGATTTAGTAAAATATGGCTAGGCTAAAAAGACGAATGAATTTACAATACAAGCTCAATTTTTTTATCTATCTTGGTATATTCATATTGTTTCTCAATTTCCCCGTGCTCTACCTCGGCGTGACGAACGTGAACGAGGGTGTTAGACACCTTGAACTGACCGAGGATCTTTACAATACGATCCTCGAGATGCGGCGGTATGAAAAGAATTTCCTGCTGTACCATAACGAGGAAGGCCTCGAATCCACCAGGTATTACCTTGACCTCGCGACAAAATCTTTTTCCACCAAATTGATTTTCTTAGGAAAATCCTCCGCCCGAATTGAATGCGTCCAGTTGGAAAAAGGACTCAAAGAATATGCGGCGCTCATTAATATGCTGAATGCTGCGCAGTCCAGCGATACTCCTGGCAAGGCTACACAGGAAAAAATCAGGTCCGTGGGAAAGCAACTGGTGGATGCGGCGGAAATACTGCTGAAGGCTGAAAGAAGAAACATTGCAAATGAGGCAAAAAACGCTTTGAGATGGCCCCTTGTTTTCATGGGGGCCATGTTTTTTCTGTTTATAACAGGAGCAAGACTGATTATAAAAAAAGTTGTCAGACCCCTTGCCAAGATAGAAAGGGCCACGGAAAAGGTCGCTCTGGGAGATTTCAGCCCCATTTCTCACATGGGCAGCGATGAGAGCCAGGTAGACCATCTGATTATCGCTTTTAATCGGATGGCCAAAGAACTGGAGGCCAGGGAGGAACAGATCATCCACTCCCGAAAAGTCGCCTCCGTGGGGACCCTTGTTTCCGGAGTTGCTCATGAATTGAACAACCCCATCAACAATATCGTTTTGACCGTGGACTCACTCGTCGGCAAGAGAAAAATTTCAGAGAAAAGGCGTTCTGTTCTGTTGGAGGACATCCTGACCCAGGCACTGCGGGCCAGTGAGATTGTCAAAAATCTCCTGGAGTTCTCCCGGGCGGAAACATCCAGCTATGACGAATTGAATTTGGTGAGGATTTTGAGAGAGACGATCCAGATCACCAGTAATCACATGACCTTGTCCAAGGTGCAACTGCATGATGAGATTGCCGATGACTTGCCCAAGATCAACGGAAACCACCAGGGACTGCAGCAGGTTTTTCTCAACCTGATCACGAACGCCGTCCAAGCAATGCCAGGCGGTGGCGATCTGACGGTTCACACCAGTCTCGAAAAGGATAACAAGATAAAGGTAGAGGTTCGGGATACCGGCACGGGTATCTCCGAGGAAGATCTGCCCCGTATTTTTGATCCCTTCTTCACTACGAAAGACGTGGGCAAGGGGACCGGCCTAGGTCTATCGGTCAGTTATGGAATTATCAAGAAACATGGCGGCCGGATCACCGTGAAAAGCAAGCCCGGAAAAGGAACAACCTTTGACGTTATTCTGCCTATCTCCAGGGGAACAACCAATTGACAAATTACAGAAAAAAGTGGCACCCGCCCACAAAGATCTTTCTCTCTTTCACGACCTTTATTTCCACTATTCCTGTTACAGGCTTTCGAACTTGAATGGAAGGAGTTGACATGTCCTGGTTCATCTATCTACCCATTGCGCATCACAGTGTTCTTTTACCTGTCATTGTTGGTCTGGGGTTTCTCGTTGGATTGCTTTCGGGCCTGTTTGGCGTAGGGGGCGGCTTCCTCATGACGCCCTTACTTATTATGATCGGGATCCCCCCCACCGTTGCCGCAGCATCTGATTCCAACCAGATTGTGGCCGCCTCTGCATCAGGAACGTATGCCCATTACCGATTGGGCAATGTCGATTTTAAAATGGGCCTTCTCTTGCTGGTAGGCGGTGTTATCGGGGGCACGGCAGGGGTTCAGATCATTAAGCTCCTGCGCCAGTTGGGAAATGCAGATTTTCTGATTCAAGTTACTTACGTCATTATGCTCGGCGGCGTGGGCAGTTACATGTTCATGGAAAGTCTGCAGGGCCTCCGCTTAACAAAGGCAAAGGTTGCCACTCCGACCAGCAAGAAGGAATCCGCTTATGCGAGGCTGATACGTCGCCTTCCTTTCAAGACCAATTTCGTCAAATCAGGGATCGTTATCTCCCCGATCGTCCCTCTTATTCTGGGAGGATTTGTGGGAATACTGGCCGCCATCATGGGCGTGGGGGGAGGCTTCATTATGGTGCCTGTCATGGTCTATTTGCTGAGGATGCCCATGCACGTGGTTGTGGGTACCAGCCTGTTCCAGATCCTTTTCACTTGCGTCAATGTCACCATCATGCAGTCCTATTCCAATCACACTGTGGATTTTGTTCTGGCCCTTCTCCTGCTGATCGGTTCGGCGATCGGTGCCCAGGTAGGGACCAAACTGGGGAGGCGGCTGAAAGGGGACCAGTTGAAGATCCTCCTGGCGTCTCTGGTTCTGATTGTTATGGTCAAGATGCTCATCGGCCTTTTGCTGGAGCCCCATATTCTGTTATCATACTATGGAGGTGATTAGAAAATGCATCCAACAAAACCCTTCCTTGCCCTGCTGGGCATCGGCATGATTTTTCTTGGCATCAGTCCCGCCTCGTCAGCACAGGCGACTGTACTCAAAATAAGTCCTCCACACCTGGATATCACCACTTTTTTTTCCGGGCAAAAGATGTCCTTGACGGGTTCGATCGCCTCGGACCAGGACATGGTCATTGAAATCAAGGGGCCGGAGCAACAAAGCACGTTCAACATGAAGGGCCGGGTCGGGCCATTTTGGATGAATCGGGGAAAGCTTGAATTGGAGAAGGCTCCTTTCCTCTATTTCCTGCTTCTGCCCGAGGGAAAGGAATGGCCCGCCACCTTATCCTCTTTCGGCGTTGGAATCGAACAGTTGGAGAAGAAACTGATCATCAGGCCTGAAAGCGTCAGCCTTGATGTTGTCTTCCCGAGATTTGTTCAACTCAAGCGATCTGAGCATCTTTACGGAGAACTGGAGAGTGCCATACGATATTTCCCCTCAAAAGAAGGAATGAAGCGTTTTGAGACAGAGTTCTTTTTCCCTTCCTCCACCGTTCCCGGGGAATACCGGATCCAGTCCAGAGTTATTCATGATGGCAAGGTGGAAGAGACCGCGCTCCAAAGCTTTAAGGTGGAGGAAGCGGGTTTCATTAAGACCGTCCGCGAACTTGCTTATGAAAGAGGCCTTCTTTACGGTATAATGTGTGTCCTCATTGCGCTTTTTGTGGGAACTGTTATCGGGCTGGTTTTTAGGGGTGGAGGGGCCCATTGATGTTGAAACTTGGCGGCGTATTTACAGTATTGAAAAACCTCTTGGGGAGGAAAAAGGAGAATCAGGCGCCTTTTTCGGATCTCTTCGTCTGGTTTCAAAACATACTGAAAAAAAACAACGCCGCCATGGAGCTTATCGCAGACATGGGTGGAAAAATGGGAGGAGAGTTTATATTTGATAAGAAATACCTCTCTGACAATGTCAAGAAATTGCAAGAGCTTGTTCGGAGCAGTGCTTATGACCTGAACTACATAACGGACAACCAGTATCTGGAGCTCTATGGTGTCATTGAAGACCTGGCAAAAAAACTGGAAATTGAACTGTCAGGAAAGATCGTCATTCCCGGGGCCAAGAGAATATATGATTTGAACGAAATAGAAGACGGAATGGAAGACCTGGTCGGGTATAAGGCTTGCAACCTGTCCAGGATCTTGAATCTCTCGGAAGTCAAGGTTCCTGATAGCTTCGCGGTTACCGTTGGCGGCTTCAGGGATTACATGGCCTATAATAACCTCTTCGAGACCATAGAAGGCGCCGTCAAAGAGTACAGCGATGAACAGAAATCTGTCGAGTCGGTTTCCAACGCCACCCAGCTCAGGATACTTGGTGGAGAAATCCCCCCCGAACTCAGGCGCCAGATTCTTGCCGCTGGGGAGCGGCTTTCCTGTGGAAAGCCGGGGAGCTGTTATTTTGCAGTTCGCAGCAGCGCTGTAGGTGAAGATGGAGATTTGAGTTTTGCCGGACTTCATGATTCCTTTCTGAATGTCCAATTCAACGAATTATTATCCCATTACAAGAAGGTATTGGCAAGTCTCTACAACCAGGCCAGCCTTGAGTATCGGTTAAGGATGAATGTTCTATCGCTGGAAATGGCTATGCCTGTCCTCTATCAGAAAATGATAAAAAGTCATGTGTCGGGGGTTTTGTTTACGCTCGACCCCAACAGGCCCGAACGAGCTGAAAGTCTCTTGAGTGCAAGCTTGGGACTCGGGAAAGTCGTCGTGGAGGGACAAGAAGGAGTTGATACGTTCCGCATCTCGCGCAATCCGCCCTACCCCATCGTGGAGCAACAGATCAGATCAAAGTCCCCCATGGAGACTCCTCCTGAAAAGGACGCTTCTCAGAAAGGCACAGGTGAGCCCAGTGGTGACCCATGCCTCACCTCGAAGGAAATTTCCGCAATAATGGATGTGGGCCTCATCTTGGAAAGATACTTCAAAAGGCCCCTGGACGTGGAATGGAGCATGGATGAAGATGGGCAGCTCTGGATACTCCAGGCGAGGCAGCTTAACATGCCCCGACCAAAACGAATGCAACATACCAAACTGAAGGGGGCAACCGAAGGACACCGTGTCCTTTTCAAGAATAGGGGGATGATCGCTTATCGTGGCATTGGCGCCGGTCCGGTGTGGATCGTGGAAAATGATCAGGATCTCAACCACTTTCCCAGGGGGGGTGTCCTGGTTTCACACTTTTCCCCTCCCTGGCTGGCAAAGGTCATACCCCGGGCCACCGCGATCATTACGGACGTTGGAGCCGTAACAGGACACATGGCCACTGTGGCCCGGGAATTCAGGGTCCCCACCATTGTGGGAGCTGAAGTCGCCACAGAGCTGTTGGCTCCAAATCAGGAGGTAACGGTAGATACCGAAAAAAACATCGTCTATGAAGGCCTCATCCAGGAACTCATTCACCATCAACTGCTTGATGTGCCCAGCTTTGAAACGACACGCGAGTTCCAATTGCTGCGCAGATTACTCAAGAAGATCGCTCCGCTGTCCTTGACAGATCCGGCTGATCCAGGCTTTACCCCCAGAGGATGCCAGACCTTTCACGATGTCATGCGATTTGTTCATGAGAAGGCCTTTCAAGCACTGGTACAGGCCGGCAAAGACTCTCGATCTTTTCTCCGGCGGGGCGGGAAGCGGCTGAAATCACACCTACCCTTGGACCTTGTGCTGATTGATATTGGCGGTGGTCTTGCCGAGGAGGTCGGCAAAGAAATGTATGTTGAACCTGAAAAGATCACTTCCACACCCATGAAGGCACTCTGGCAGGGATTGAGTTCACCCAATGTCTGGAACACGGAACCGATCCCAGTTGATTTCAAGGGCCTCATGTCCAGCCTCACAAGAACACAGAGCTCTGAACTGCTGGGAAATGCCTTGCCCAGCGTCAACCTGGCAGTCTTAGGCTCCAACTACGTGAACCTCAGCCTGCCTTTGGGTTATCATTTCACGGCGGTAGACGCGGCCATTGGATCTTCCCCGGAAAACAACAATATCTCTTTTCGATTTGTCGGCGGGGTGACGGATATAACCCGTCGGTCGAGAAGAGCCACTCTGCTGGCAAATATTTTGGAAAAAGCCGGCTTCAAGGTAAAAATGAACGGCGATCTTGTCATTGCACGGGCGATTAATCTGTCAGAAGAACAGATGATGCATCAGCTCCTTCTCATTGGAAAGCTCATCGGCTTTGCGAGGCAGCTGGACGTCCTCATGAAGAATGATGAGGATGTGGCCTACTACTTTCAGAAATTTAGGGAACAATTAGAAAAACCTGTCGAAACATAATGAAGGAGGGAAAAATGGAAAAGACGACAGTCTGTATTCTGGATGATGAAGCAATAGTCGGGGATCGGCTGAAACCGGAACTGGAGGACGACGGATATGAGGTAGAGGTCTTTACCGACAGTGCAAGCGCGTTGACCAGAGTGAACGAAACATGCTTCGATATCTTTATTACAGACTTGAAGATGGAGGGTGTCGACGGCATGGGATTCCTGGAAAGGGTAAAAGAAAAATGCCCTGAGAGCGAGGTGATTGTCATCACGGGTTACGCCACCATGGAAACCGCGAGGGAATCGCTGATCAAAGGGGCCTATGACTTCATTGCGAAGCCCTTCAGGATTGGAGAAATCAAGGCGGCCGTCAAGAAAGCCAAGAAGAAGGCACGACATCGACGCTAGGCTTGATCCTTTCCTCTCTTGATGGGCCTTCTTTTGCCACATCAGCAATTTCGGACCCAGGCGAATTGTACCTTCATTTTCAACCAGGCGGAAGGAATATGATCAAGACACTCATTCACATAAATGCAGATCTCGCATCAAGCATCGCCCTCCGGTTCACCTGTCAACTACCGAAATTGACAGATGTGCTTTTGCAGACCATGCATGTGGTGGAACCTGCGCAGGAAGGGCACAGCCCCGGCACGGGATGGGTACGCCGAACATGGGAAAAGGGCCTGCTGGAAACGGCCCAGGTAGAAATCTCCCGTCTCATCAATGCTGAAAGAGCCACATGTCCCACGCTGAGTCCTCCCAAGATGTCGATAGGTGTCCGTGAGGATGAGCTTCTCCGTGAACTGGAAGAGGGGTCTTATGACCTCTTTGTTGAAGGGCTCCTGCATTCCTACGATTCGTCCTATTTCTCCAGGAAACTTCGATCCAGGCTTTACAGGGAAGCGCCCACTTCGATCCTTCTGGTGAAAAACCTCGCTGCTTTAAGGAAAATTGTGCTTATCCTGGAAAATGGAACGGAACTCCAGCCTTTGATTGCGACGTTTCTGACATTTTTCAAGGAAACGGAAATAGAAGTTGACCTCCTCCGCTATAGATTTCAAAGTGCCGGCAGGGTGAACTTGAGAGACAAAAGGGAAGCCGCAATCTCATCAAGCTCATCAAACCGAAGGGAACCGGACGAAATTCTAAGGTCAGCTGAAAGGATGCTTGCTGCAGAAGGATGGAATGCAAAAGAAAGCCTGGTGGTTCAAGACACGCCTGTGAAAACAGCTGAATACCTGCAAGACTATTCCCTTGTGGTATCGTTCCTCCCGCGCCAAAAGGCCTTGAAGGACCCCCTGGTGGATCTGTTGGCCCGTGTTCCATCTGCTATTCTCTTTTGCCGAGGATAAAAACATATTATTTCAATCAGTTGTGACACTCTTCTCCCGAATTCCTGACATCGACTACGGTGATGATAAGGACACCAGTTCATGCAGGAGGGTTATCCAATGAACATTATTTTTCACGAGGCCTTTTATGGTGTTTATGCTGGTGATCCGGCGGCCGCGCCCGGCCGCATGGAGTCCATCATCCAGGAGCTGAAAAAATACCCCCATTACACATTCATCACCCCTGAACCGGCTGGCCATGAGGACCTTCAAAGGGCCCATTCCGACGCGCATATTGAGACCATAAAGGGATCTCCTACTCTCTACGATATGGCCACCCTGGCGGCCGGGGGGGCCATAAAGGCAGCTGAGATTGCCTTTACGGGGGAGCCTTCTTTCGGCTGTATTCGACCTCCCGGACATCACGCCTCCGCAACCAGCTGCTGGGGCTTCTGTTTCTTCAACAACATGGCCGTTTCTCTCTTAAAACTCATGGAGAATGGAAAAATCAAGACGGCCTTTATCCTGGATTTCGACCTGCACCGGGGGGACGGCAACATCAATATCCTTGGAGATTATGAGGGTATCAGAATCCTCAATCCATCAAGCGGAAACGAGAAAGACTACCTTTTCGAGATTGGATCAGTCCTGGAAGAAGCATGCGATTTTGATATCATTGCCGCTTCCGCAGGATTTGATGAATATGTGGACGACTGGGGCGGGAAACTCATGACGGGTGCGTACCGGGAAATTGGTGCGATGATGAAGGCGTTTTCAGAAAAGCACTGTCAGGGAAGGAGATATGCGCTCCTTGAAGGAGGCTACAACTACAACGACCTGGGCATGAACATCCACGCCTTTTGTGAAGGCTTCCGGTGATGAGATCTTGTGCTGAAACGTACAGCTGACAGGTTTGCTCTGTTTCCATCACAGAATCCAGGCTAGAAATAGGCCTTGAATTCTGCAAAAAAGTAATTGGGGTAGGACCCGAATTCGCTCTGAAAAACGATACCATTTACTGGATCCAGGGTGGGGCGATCGCCCCGGTTAATGCTCGCCCCCAGGAGAAATTCGGAGTTGTCGCCCGTGGACCATCTCAGGGTGGGCTGCATCTGTGTTGACCCGTCGGTCTGGGACTGAAGCACTGCCAGTTGTCCCACAATCAGCGGGGTGAACTCATAGGAAACCGTAATCCCCGCAAGAATCCGCCCGGCGTGGAGAATGACCCCGCGCCCAACCCGCTCCACGCCCAGAGTAATATTGTTTGATTCTCCGCCGCCATTAAAGAGGCACCCTACTTGAATGTCCAGGGAATTGGGCCAGTGGCGACCGACGCCCATAACCGCGGTCAGGTTGTCTTCCAGGAGCGGGGCACGGTTGGGCGAAGACAGCAGGGGCCCGTCATCCGCCCAGAACCGGGCGGCCTCGAACCGGACCTGGAAGGACTTCATCTCGCCCACCAGCCCTCCCCCAACATGCCATCCACCGTAAACTTTGCCGCCCTGGAGGGCCAGGTCCCAGCCTGACACGTGTGTGAATCCCCTCAACAGAAGGGAGGAACCGAACCAGGATGCATCCAGGGTGCGACCTTCCGCGTACTGATTATTGATGTCCAGTTCCCGACCCAGGACATAGATCACGTTGAGGCCCGAGAAAAGCCCTAGGGGAATATCCAGGCGAACCGCGTCTACTCCAGCCTTGTAATCCCGGTCAAACTGCGCTGGATCAAAAGGGAGATACAGGTCCAGCGGGTTCCAGAAATAGGCCTTGCCGAAGGTGATCGCTTGACGGCCGATAATGAGATCCGCCCGGGGAAAGCTCACCTTGACGTTAAACCGATCCAGCCAGACACTTCCGGATCTGTTTTCTTCATTGTCAATAAAGTCCCAGGACGTGTCAACGGCTCGATACCTGGTCTTTACCCCGTTGCTGCCGAACCCTGAACCGCCTCCCGCACCCTGTGCACCAGCATACGTGAAGGCGGTCACCAGGTGGGCCTCATAGGACACCCGCTGAGCCGGGTGTCCGGCTGCGGTGAGCCTCAGGATGGATTGTATATATTCTTCAGTATCTTTTTCAAACAATGCCGGTGTGTCGTAGTTGTGGCTTAAACCACCTATGATCCGAAAGCTGCCGTCCAGGCCGAACATGCCATCAGTGTCCCCTACCAGCGCCTGTGCACTCTCCAACCCCCATAAGACAAACAACCATAGAAGAATCAATGGAATGGCGTAAGGGTGAACAAGTCTATGGCGGGGTCTTAGTCCCATGATTCCAAGCTCCCGGGCTTTTGGGTTCCGTTCCCTGAAAAAATCAAACAAACAACCACAGTGCCACAACCCCTTGAGCCAGGGAGGTGATCAGCGTCCCCATGAGGATTGCGATGAAGACACCGGTTCTGAACTCCCTTTTTCTTTTCAGGCAACGCCGGCCACTTCTCCCCTGTGGTCCTCATGGATAATTTGTCCATCTTGAAGGATGATGAGACGCCTCGCCTGTTTCATAACCGCCTGATCATGGGTCGAGAAAAGGAAAGTGATTCCCTTTTCTTCGTTGAGCCGTCGCATGAGTTCCAAAAGACTTCTGGCTGTCTTGGAATCCACGTTGGCCGTGGGCTCATCCGCCAGGACCAGCGCGGGTTCCGACGCAATGGCCCTGGCAATGGCGACTCGCTGTTGCTGCCCCCCCGAAAGTTCTCGGGGAAAGCGGTTTTCCATGCCTTCCAGCCCTACCTCGTTCAAGATAGCGCGGATCCGCTCCTCTCGTTCCCGGGGAGGGACACCCTGGAGCATGAGGACGTATTCGGCGTTTTCCAGGGCCGTAAGCACAGGGATGAGGTTGTAGGCCTGAAAGATGAACCCGATACAATCCCGGCGCATCCGGCTCAGATCGGTACCGCTCATCTTCGCGAGGTCCTGCCCCTGTACACGGGCTGTCCCCGCAGTGGGCCGGTCCAGGCCGCCGATAATATTCAGGAGCGTGCTCTTTCCCGACCCGGAAGGCCCGGCCATGGCTGCAAACTCCCCGGCTGTGAGAGTCAGATTGACGCCACGCAGGGCACGGGTGACAACACCGTCCTGACCGTAGTCTTTCGTGAGGCCCTCGGTTTCTATGATTTCATTCATGCTCTTCTCCTTGATCAATTCTCCCCATCGACAAATCCGTCATTTGTCACCGCAAGGTGTCGACAATGCTGATCCGGGTGGCTCTCCGCACAGGAATCAGGCCCAGCAAAAGGGTCGCGGTAAGTACGGTGACGGCAGAGCCGAAAAAGATGCCAAACGAGAGTTTGGTATACATCCTGCTGGAAAGGGCAAATCCTGAGATGTTCACGCTCTCTCCCATGATAGCGCTCAGGTTGATGCCGTAGACGTGGCCGTAAACCACGGCCAGCCCACCAAAAAAAAGACCCGCGACACAACCGATCACACCCAGAAACACGGTCTCCGCAAAAACCTGCAACCTGAGCCGCCTGGCGGTGGTACCCACGGCCAGGAGCATGGCAAATTCACGCTGTCTTTCCAGGACCGACATGGAAAGGGTATTAAAGATGGTAAAGAGAATCAGGAAGATCAAAATGGCCTGAAAGATCAGGTTCGATCCCTTGTCCATCTTGATGTAGGTGGCAACATCCGGCATTACCTCCTGCCAGGAAAGAACCGATATGGGCCGGTCATCCAGCCGGTCCTTGATCCGCTTCATGATGCGCTTTTGGGCGCCTGGGTCCTTGAGGATCACCCCCATCTGAGTGGCGCCTTCCCGCGGCAGGTGAAAGAGTCGCCTGGCAAAGTCAATGGGCATCTGGATGAAGTAGGCGTCAATTTCCTCTGACCCGGTCCGGAAGATTCCTTTCACCCTGCAGAGTTCTTCCACCAGGGTCCCAGTTACATCGTTTGTGGCAATAACGAGCTTTTTTCCCACTGCCAGTTTCAAACGCTCGGCCATTTCACTGCCTACCACCACCTGAGACTTGTCCGATGCCTCAAGGTATTTTCCTGTAATAAGATTCCTGGCCACCGGGGAACTGGCTTTTTCAACAGACGGTTCGACCCCCATGATGGCCGCTGCCATATTGCCGGCACCCGACTTGACAATGCCCTGTCCCAGGATCACCAGTTTTGTCTCTTCCACATCCGGCCACTTTTCCACCTCGGACCTCAATTGAGGAGGTACGGTTATCCACAGGTCCACCGAGGGGGCTTGCCGGTACTCGGGATGCTCCAGGGTAATGTGGCCGGACTGGATGCGCACCATCTGTTCGATCATCTGTTCATACGCTCCTTCGGCCAGAGCAATGAAAAAGATTGCAAAGGTCAAACCGAGGGCTATGGAGCAGACCGTGATCACGGTCCTTCTCTTGTTTCGCCATAAACTGCGCCATGCCAATCGTAGGATCATTCCTTCATCTCCAATGTCTTCCGTTCACACCCTTGTCATCGCTTTGACCGGATCCAGCCGGGCTGCTATGGCTGCAGGGTAGAGTGAAGCGATCAAAGAGATAAACCACATCATGAGTATTGGGGAAAGGATGGTCTTCACGCTGACGGTGGCTCGCCAGACCGGGTCGAAGGCAATGCCTGACACGCTGACAGCGGCATCTCCCGGGACGAATATGCTGGTGTCCAGGCCCTTGTGCATGAAGAAAAGTGAGAGACCGACACCGATAATTCCACCGATGATAGTCGATACCAGGCAGAGGACAAAGGATTCGGCGGCCACGTCGCCAAGGATACGCCACGGTGAAGTCCCGAGTGCCTTCAGGATCCCAAACTCCCTGATCCGTTCAAATGTCGACATGAGCATGGTGTTCATAACGCCCAGGGCCGCCGCCAGGAAGAAGATCATGCCGAAAAGCCACATTCCGGCATCGAAAAAGTTGACCATGTCCGACAGGGATGGCATAAGCTGACGCCATGATTTGACATCGGTGCCCGGTGCAGCCGCCGTGGCAATCTGTTCCAACGCAGCCAGTGGAACCGCGCCCCTGGTGTTGAGGGCAATCTCGTGGATCCGGCCACCGGAAACAAAGAGTTCCTGGAAGTCCTGCCGGTGCATGATAGCCGCGTTCCTATCAATTCGGTCTCCCGCAGCCTTCAGGATACCCCTCACAGTGAACAGGTCGTTGCCCAGTGATCCGTCCGCTGCCTGGACCACCAGCACCACCTCCGAGCCGATTCTGGCATTCAAAGATCTGGCCAGTTTTCTGCCGACGACGATCTCCTTTTTCGGTATGGAACTGAGATACCGACCAGTTTCGACGTGGTCGGCCAGATCAAAATACTTTTTTTCCATGTCCGGATCCACACCCCAGAAAAGCGCTCCCGCGGACTTATTTCCGCTGGCTATCAGACCATAACCGTAGCTTCTGGCCGAACCGTGGATACCCCGGCTCCCCAATCGTTCCATAATCCCGGTCGGATCTTTCACCACCTTGTACATGGAATGATCAACCAGATATCCGGGGGCATGGATCTGCACCTCCCCTGTTACCATGTTGGTGACGTTTGAAACCAGGTGTTTCACCATACCGTCCATCAGGCCGTATGAAGCGATGAGTATGGCAACATTGAGACTGATGGCCGCAACGGTGATCATGGTCCGGCGTGGGTTTCGCCAGATATTGCGCCAGGCATAACGTAAGGCTTTCATGATCGTCTTATCTTCTCAGTGAGCGAATGGAGAATACTTCAGCCGGCAAATCAAGATCAAAGGTCATTTGCTCATACGTGATTTCGGTCATCTCCTCGGGTTTATCTGCAGGCACGATGCGCATGACCCTGGGCAGGATCCGGTTCCCCAGTGGTCCAATGTGGGAAAAGTACATGGTCCTCGCCAGACTCATGTCTTCATCGTAGTACAGGATCTTGAGTGGAAGGTAATCAACAGGCCTGACCGCCACCATGACCTTGCCCCACACCACCGGTGCATCGGGCTTGGGGAGGCAGGTGACTTCCAGGATTTCCCGCCCATCCCGCTTGCCGCGGAAGGTCAGCTCGAAGGTATAATCTTCCGCCATTCGGCTTTCCTTCACCAGATCATCATTGGTGAAGTGAGATCCCATCCACGAAGCGCTCATCATTGAGGACGGGAGTTTGATAACCCGGTTCACCTTGGGCAGGTAGTTCCAGATGTCGTTGCCAACGCGCAGCGTGGCGGTTCCCTCCTCTTTCTTGGGCCTCAAAATCCGCATCAGCGATTTATCCTTGCCCTCACTCCACCATTCCACCTTGAGGGTCCTTGTCCAGTGGGCGGTGACGATCTTCATGGTCATGATGCCTTTGCTCGATTTTCCTCGAAAAAGGTCGTCAACCCTGTCCAGGATTCCCTTGGCGTTCAGGGTTTGCATTGCTGAACAAGGCGAGGCAGGTACAATGAAAACCAAAAGGAGTAATAGGACACTCATTCGCTTGACCAGTGATGACATGTTCTTTTCCATGGGTATTCCCCTAAACGAATCGATTTGTAATTTCATGAAACATTTCCTGACAATCCGCGAAGCAGGACCGGAAAGAACCCTTTGAATGTTCGCTCTGGGTCAAAATCCGGATCAAACCACGCCTGAAGGAGCAGCGCGTCCCAGGCCCCTACCAGAACCGATGCCACGGCCTCCGTGTTGATATCGGGCTGGAATTCTCCCCGTTCAATCCCTTCCCCAATCAATTGCGAAACCAACCCGCGAAACGCACTGTACACTGTGTGAAAGTGATCCTTCAACCGTTCACGGAGCTTTGGAGATCCTGAAGCCGATGCGGCCCAGAACTCCATAACAAGAGAAAAAAACATCTTCATCTCCGCCCAATCCTCGAACAGTGATTCTCCTAAAGCGATCAACCGCTCTTTGGCTGATCCTGTTAAGGCACCGAGGCTTACCCGGGCACGCTGGGTCATCACATTCGAAAGCCACTCGAATACACCGAAAAAAAGGGCCTCTTTGCTGTCAAAGTACTCGTACAGGGTCCCCTTTCCGATGTTTGCTGCAGCAGCGATATCGGCCATGACTGTCCCGTTAAATCCTCGCTTGCCGAAAACATCGGCGGCAGCTGCCAGGATACGCTCCCTTTTTTCCTTTTTTTGTTCTTCACGGCTTCCCACTCTTTTACATCTCCCTATCGTCCGACCGGTCAGTCACATAATCCATTAACACCTAACTAGCAAATATATAAAAGCTTAACATTGACCGACTAGTCGGTATTGGTATATCAATAAAGCCTCTTTTCCGATTTGTCAAGAGAAAAATTTCATTCTCAAGATCTGTGGTGACAGGCGCTTCCAACATCGACCTTCAGCTTTGCAGTAAATTAACCAAAAAAAGGAAAAAAACCTTGCGGCCTGCAGAAGAAAACGCTATTTTTGGTCGATCTGTCACTGCTAGATTGAGGGATGGGACTATTACAGTGTTAAGCAACATATTCGGGAAATCATGGTTTAAACCGAAAGGGAACCCTGCAGAGAAACCGTCTGAACTGGTTATTTTCTTTACAGATGTTGCTGGAAGCACACATCTTTATGAGACCCTCGGCGATAGAGTTGCCCACGAATGTGTTGTTGAAAGCCTCAATTTGGTCTCAAGAAAGATAAAACAGAATAACGGTTTTGTAGTGGAAGTAATCGGTGACGAAATCATGGCTTATTTTGAGAACCCTTTGGAAGCGGTCAATTGTGCGTGTGATTTACAGAAATATTTTAAATCTACAGAAACATCACACGGACACAAGATCAACGTTCGCATCGGCTTTCACAAGGGCTCCATTGAACTGGACAAAGGGCATCCTTATGGAGATACGGTCAATATTGCGGCACGGATTGCCTCCCTGGCCAAAGGTGGGCAGACCGTTACAACGGCTGAAAGCATTGAGGGACTCCCCGAATACACAAAAAGCTTGTGCCGTCCATTCGGGCGAGTTGAAGTCAAAGGAAAATCCAACCCCCTGAACACCATGGAAGTTATCTGGTCCATGGATGATGCAACCAGTGTTTTCGTCCCTGCAAAGATGACAGCAGCAACTGAAATAAATGCGGAACTGATTTTGGAGTTCTGCGGAAAAGAGATCGTTATCACGAAAGAGATGACACCTTTTGTTTTCGGCCGTGACAACAACAGCAAACTGGTTGTCAACGCTGAAACGGCTTCACGTTCCCATGCCAAGATACTCTGCCGTTACGGCGAATTTGTCTTTGTCGATACCAGTACCAACGGAACCTATATCAATACCGCCTCGGGAGGGCATGTTTACAGTGGCATGGAAATGCACCTGCACCACCGAGAGTGGTTCATGATTGGCGACGGAACCATCAGTCTGGGCAAACCGATTTCTGACGATGACCCTCTCTTGATCACCTTCAGCCTAAAAGTACCCTCCTGACTTGAGTAATGGCTTTCGATTCATCGGACTGAAGCGTCCTTTGCCTAAATGTGAGTTACAAGGAGACAGGATAAGCACTTTGTTGTCCATGACTTGGGGGGCTTCGTATTTTCGTGACTTATCTATGGGAAATCACAACAGAGTAGAGAGAGACTCGGAATCGAAGAGAAAATCAGCACAACCTGTTCCGGCTTTCATAAATTCTTCAGCTTCAATGGGCCCGGCAGCGTGGCGTCAACAGAGCATTGGGCCCGAACCAACTGCTCCGTATTTGGTCTTCTTATTAACCTCTGCAAGAAAGGAGGCACCATGAAACCATTAAAAACATTGTTCGTCTGGTTTGGAGTCTGTCTTATTCTTATTGCTTTTGCCTTGACGGGCTGTGCCGGCACCCTGACGCCGAAAAACGCTCCCGCGGTATTTCCCTGCGTTTCCCCGGACAAGCTGGAAAAACTGATTGCACCTGAGGCAGAAATGGTAGGGTTCTCCTGTTCTTTTAAAAAGTGGAAAGGGGCCGAAACCCTGCATTTCAAGGTATCGGTAAAAAACATCAGCGATCAGCCACAGCGCTTCCGAGTGAATATCTTCCTGGACAACGGCAAGGCCGTCGGTGGACTGATCCCAAGAACGACCAAGAAGGGACTTATCGAGCCGGGACATGTGGCGTCGTTTGTGTACCCGGTCAAGGGCATGTCAAGGCAGCCCAATGCCATCACCCTGAAAATCAGCACTGTCAGCAAATAGCAAAAAAATAAGAAAGGAGAAATACGATATGAAACGTGCACTGTTTATAATATCACTCTGTCTCACACTTGCTCTCGCTGTGCCCGTGGCGGCAAAGACGACTTTCATCAGCATCGGGACCGGCGGGACCGGCGGTATTTACTATCCCTACGGTGGTGGTGTGGCTGAAATCTGGACCAAGTACGTAAAAGGCGTGAGCGCCGTTGCCGAAGTAACCGGTGCCAGCGTCGAAAACGTG
The DNA here is from genome assembly GCA_964548365.1 of uncultured Desulfobacteraceae bacterium. GTDB lineage: Bacteria > Desulfobacterota > DSM-4660 > Desulfatiglandales > Desulfatiglandaceae > B46-G9. The sequence goes on from CAZJRD010000007.1 coordinate 53,172, forward strand.
AAACTCGCAAGTAAGGGAGAGACTGTTATCGGCGAGGTCATGGGCGACGTGGCAGACGCCGGATTTGCCGGAAGCGGCAAATTCAAAGGCAAAAAACAGAATATCCTCACCATGGCCGTTATGTATCCCAACCTCCTCCAGGTAGTGACATTGAAAAAATCAGGCATAACCAATATCGAACAGGTCAAAGGCCGACGAATCAGCACCGGGAGCCCTGGCAGCGGGACCAACTTCATGGCCGAAACCGTGTTAAAGGCGCTGGGAATTCCTCTGAACTCTTACAAGGATAGCAGGCTCTCTTTCACTGAAAGCGCCAACGCCTTACGGGACGGCACCATCGAGGTGGGCATCTGGTCCGTTGGTCCCGGCACCAGTTCCATTCTGGACCTCGCAACCACCCATAAAATCAAGATTATCGGGTTCACTCCCGAGCAAACTCGGAAAATTCTTGCCTTCAACGAGAATTACTCCGCCGTCAATCTGGCCGGGGGACTCTATCGTGGGGTGGACAAGCCGGTTCCCACGATTGGCGTCTGGAACGTCATGATCTGCCAGAGCTCCTTGGACACGGACCTTGTCTACAGGCTCGTCAAGGCCCTCTATGAACACACCGATTACCTGGCGGAAATTCACCCTTCGGCCGCCTATACGACTCCAGAAAACGCGGTGAAGTATTCCCCCATTCCCTTACACCCTGGAACCATAAAATACCTGGAAGAGAAGGGCATCAAGATTCCCTCCAGACTGATGCCATGAATGTGCCATGTTGACCAGGCCGACTTCAAAAACAGTCCTTCTGGCTGCGGCCGGCCTGGTCTTCCTGGTAGTGGCGGGTGTGCTGCTTCCCAGCGGATTGGAACTCCGCGTAACCCCGGTAAAGGGCGGCCAGGCCCTTTTGGTCATCCCTCTTCACGTGGGTGAACGATTCACCATTCGTTACTACCATTCTGTGGAAAACGCCCCTATCTGGGAAGCGCACAGCGTGGACAAAGAGGGACGTATCTATATCGAAGAAGAACGTTACCTGAAATTCGGGGCCGGAATGGGTCATATGCCCGGATTCGGGCACATGGTCCACCGGGCCCCTTACGAGGTCATCGAGAATATGCACATGCCCACGGGCGATTTTATCCTGCGTATCGGCAGCCCGGGGGTAGATCACACCATCATCTGGCGTGGGTGTGAAAGGAATCTTTCTGCCATGGCCCCCCATGTGGCTGTCAAGTTTCATGCGCGATCGGTGAGCCTCCTCTACCGCCTGTGGAGAGACATCTACCCCCACCCTGCCACGCCTGGAGCCGGGAGTAAACCATGAACGCAGGAAAACAAATCGAGGGGAACCAGGTCAAAGCAGAATCGGTGGAAACACGGAAATCTCCAGACCGCTCCACTTCAATCCGTACCCTGGAACGCTTTACTGCCAGGGTGATCATGATTGTCGCCATCAGTTTAAGTCTCTACCAGCTTTATACTGCGGGCATCGCAGCACTCACGGCCCTTGTACAGCGGTCCATCCACCTTGGAGCCATCCTGAGCCTCACCTTTCTGCTCAAGCCCCCTTTCAAAAAGGTCTCCAAATCCACGCTGAACCTGTGGGTGATTCTGGACTGGTGCCTGGTATTGGCTGCGGTGTACTGTTCTTACTACATCTGCGTGAATCTGACCGCCATCTTCGCGCGTCAGGGCGACTGGCTGACGAGTGACCTGGTAGTCAGTATCATTGGTACCCTCCTGGTGCTGGAGGCCTGCCGCAGGGTGATAGGATGGTTTATGGCCGGTATTTGTGTGGCGGCTATTCTTTATGCCTATTTCGGCCCGTATATGCCGGAGCTCTTTATCCACAAGGGCTACAGTATCGAGCGCATCGCCACCACTTTATGGCTTACCACGGAAGGCGTCTTCGGTCTTCCCCTCGGTGTGGCTGCCACATTCGTCTTTGTCTTCGTGCTATTCGGTGCTTTTCTTGAAACAACCGGCGGGGGCGATTTTTTCATAAACCTCGCGTATGCCCTTACAGGGCGCTTTTCGGGGGGCCCCGCCAAAACAGCTGTGGTCGCCTCAGGATTCATGGGGTCGGTTTCAGGATCCGCCGTGGGGAATGTGGTAGCCACGGGTTCATTCACCATTCCCATGATGAAGAAGGTAGGCTACCGTCCCCATGTTGCCGGTGCCATTGAAGCGGCAGCATCCACCGGCGGACAGCTCATGCCGCCCATCATGGGCGCAGGGGCCTTTCTGATGGCGGAATTTACCAATACGAGCTATCTGACCATCATAAAGATAGCCTTGGTACCGGCCATTATGTATTATTTCACGGTGCTCCTCTTTGTGCACTACGAAGCCAAGAAGTTCGGCCTGGAGGGTCGGGCAAGAGAGAATCTCCCCAGGTTCTGGAAGGTTATTAAAGAAGGTTTGCACTTTATCATCCCGGTGGCCATTCTGATCTATGTCCTGATGGCCAACTACAGCCCCATGATGGCGGGGTTTGTCGCCGTGACCAGCACGGCGGCTGCAAGCCTGTTGGCAAACGCAGTCAAGTGGTCTTCGGCTTATTCGCACGCACCCGCCGACGGAATCCCACACCAGCAGGCAAGGAATTTTGCCATCCAGGAAATCAAGACCGTTTTCGAGGCACTTAGAAGAGGTGCAGTCAATGCCATTATGGTCTCGGTAGCCTGTGCAGCGGCAGGGATCATCGTCGGCATGGTCACACTGACCGGCATGGGCCTGAAATTCTCCAGCCTTGTCCTGGATCTGAGCCACGGCATTGAGGCACTTGCCATTTTGCTCATCGGGGCCGCCTCCCTGGTACTGGGTATGGGACTCCCGGTGACGGCCAGTTATATTGTTCTTGCTACCGTTGCAGCCCCTGCCCTGCTCCACATGGGAGTACCTCTCCTCGTTGCCCACATGATCGTATTCTGGTATTCCCAGGACGCCAATGTCACTCCTCCGGTCAGCCTGGCCGCCTTTGCCGGGGCAGGGATCGCCGGGGCAAATCCCATGAAAACCGCCTTTACTTCCTGGAAACTGGCCAAGGGGCTCTACATCATCCCGCTGGTGATGGCGTACCGTCCCCTGCTGGGGGTCGGGAAAAATTACACCTTACTTAACTGGCAGGTGGGATTTACCATGTTGACCACGTTGCTCGGACTGATCGCGTTTGCGTCCGTCCTGGAAAGATACTTCCTGCGCCGTACCACATGGCTGGAGACGATACTCCTGTTTCTGGCCGCAGCCGGGCTCCTTTGGCCCGAGGACTGGGCCGACGCCGTAGGTTTTCTCGCCCTGGTTGCAGCCTTTCTGCTGCAAAAATTCGGCCCCCCAGCAAGCCCACGCAAATCAAGAGTCGGACGTGAGTCCTGAAGCCGCGAGTGTCATGATATATGGTCTATTTCCCCGCCGGTTTCAACGTGAGAATCCCCTCCTTGTTTTTTTCCACTTGTGCTCGATCCGGCCACGCAGGGTGGTAGCCGTTTCCCAGGTAAAGCGGGATCTGGTCACGGTAATGGGGGCTCTTGAGCTGACCCGACTCACCGGTGGGAAGCACATGAAGCGCACTCTTTATGTTTGCCAGATCAACAATCATCCGCTGGGAGACACCGTGTTCGGCATGGTAAGGTTTGTCATAAGAATACTGTTTCTTGTTCACGGTGAGATGGTTTCCCGGAACAGGGAAAGGTCCCAGGTTGAAGAGACGGTCAAGGGGCTTTTTCTTCCCCAAGGGATGCTCAAAGGTGAGCGTGTGGATCTTTCCCCAGGCCCACTTGTCCATATCATCCCCCATCTTTTCCCGCAATTCAGAAAGGGCTTGGTCCAGGCTCTTTTGCATGATATCTTCCATCGTCTCTTTTCCAGGGGTATCCACGTTGTCAAACCAGGGCGATGAGCCTTTTCTCACGAGCGCCCTGATGGCCCTCGGCGGAAACATGGTTGTCTTCAGGTACTTCCGGAAAAGTTTTTCACCCAGTTCATCCCTGAAAATGTTGTCCATCATTTTCCGAAAGGTCATCTCATAGATACAGGCGGCCGCACTCTCCTTGGCCATCACGAAATCCCACCCGGCAAGGATCTCCCGGGTCTGTTGAAATCCCTTGGTTTCTGCATGCCTTTTCAAAACCTCTATAAATTTCGGCGTGAGTTCAGAAGCGAGCACACAATAGGTGTCGTGCTGGATCCTCTTGAAATCATCAACCGTCAGCTTTTCTTTTGATTTAAGGAGCTGGGTGACACGGGTCACCCGATCCATTGGCTCCCAGTAATTGCCAACCACATAAGGGTAGTCATCATTTGTGACCTTGTTATTGGAGGTGGCGATAAAACCCTGTTCAGGATTCAGCATATGGGGCCGCTGGTCAAAGGGCACATACCCCTTCCATTCATATTCCCCGGTCCATCCCGGCACCGGCAATATTCCAGTATCCCCTTTTGGGCGTATGGGGATCGTGGCGCAGCACCAGTACCCGATGTTGCCTGCCCGGTCCGCGAACACAACATTCTGGCTGGGAAGTTCCCAGTACCGGAGGGCCTCGATGACCTCCCGAGCATTCCCGGCCGTCATAAGTTTATGAATTGCTTTTCCCGCCTGGAGGCCTTCCGTAAATGCCCATCTCTGGGAAATAGTCTCCTTGGCGCCTTCCTTTCCCTCCTGGGCTACAACCGGCCCGTGGCGGGTGAGGAGGATCTCCTTTGTGACCGGCGGACTCCCTTTCACCTTGATGGTCTCTTCGATGAGCTTCATATCCTCCCAGTGGTCCTTGTACCAGTATTGGTGAGGGTTCTTGGGATTGATCTTTTCAATATAGAAATCCACGTCATCCACCATGACGTTCGTAAGGCCCCAGGCAACGTCCCGGTTGTGACCGATGAGAATGCTGGGAACACCCGGAACCGCAAACCCGGACACATGGATGGTCGGGCAATTCAGGTTCACTTCCCACCAGAAGGAGGGGTTCGTGAGGTCAAGATGGGTGTCATTGGCAAGCATGGGTTTCCCGTTTTGGGCCTTTTTCCCGGAGATGACCCAGTTGTTGCTTGCTGCGCCCACTGGGAGGCCGATCAATCCCCTCACCTTTTCCGCCACCCTGAGCGCCTGATTTGCTGATGCCGAGACACCTTCGTATCCTTTGGGAACAATTATCGGTCCATCGTTCGGCCACGCGGGAAAGGCCTCCCTGAACTTTTCCTCTCCTACCTTCTTGAGGATCTTACCCGCAGTCAGATCCGTGGTGAACCCGCAAGCCAGCCCCCAGTTCGCTACTTTAGCAATGTCGAGGTAGTCATCTTTCTTCCACTTCTCAGGTTTGTAGCGAAGGAGCGTAAACTCGATGGGCAACCGATCCGAATGGCTCGTGATATAGGCATTTATGCCACTTGCAAAGGCCTTGAATGCAGGTTCCAATGCAGGGGGAAGATATTTTCGCATCCCGGGCGCGGTGAGCAGCCTCAAATATCGATCCGTCTGCACCAGGTCCTTGCCGAACAATTCCGAAAGGTGTCCCTGGCCCAGACGACGAAAAAAATCCATCTGCCAGAGCCGGTCCTGGGCCACTGCGTAGCCGAACCCAAAGAACAGATCGGTTTCATTCCGGGCGTAGATGTGGGGGACACCATAGGTATCCCGTATGATCTCCACCTTTTCAGTGATTCCTATCATGGATATCTCGCCGCTCACCGCGGGCAGGCTCCGTTTCACGATATGCTGGAACCAGAGATAGCCTGACCCGATCCCAACAACCAGAATCCCCGCTATAACGAACACAATGATCAAGAACCACTTTTTCATCCCTCATCCCTCCCATGAAAACCTGATATTTCCTCACGCCCGTTCACTCCGTTCACTAGAGACACAGAGCTATTAGAGGAAAACAAGTTCTTTCTCTTTGTTTTCTTAACCTCTGTGTTCTGTGGTCTCTGTGTGAGATATTGCACTTTATCTAATCCATGATCTCTGGAAAGGTGCTTGCAGTCTCTTTTGAAGCATGTGCTTAATCTCAAGATCCAAAGCCCCAATGTCAAATCAATGTCAAAGTCGAAATGCCAAAAAGATTACCTGCCAAGGTCCCGGGTATTGGTCATTGATCATTTGGCATTTATTTGAAATTTGGATTTTGTCATTTGGAAATTCTGTCTGACAGAAACTTCCGAAGTTGTTTCTCATAATAATCCCTATTTTTCTTTGCCTTGGAAAGGGCCTCTCTCATGGTCTTAACCGCCTCCTGCCGGTACCCGTTTGCAAAGTAGGCCTCGGCAAGGGTGTCCAGGTAGACAGGCATCCTTTCTATGGAAACAGCTCTCTTGGCAAGAACGAGGGCCCGCTTCGGGTCCCTCAGCCTGGGATCATCGGAGGTTGCAAGGAGCCAGGCCAGGTTGTTTAAGGATACCGGCCGGTCTGGGTCCAGTGCAAGGATCCTTTCATACACTTCCTTTGCCTTTTCATAATCCTCCATCTTGTGATAAAGCATCGCGAGATTCTCATAGAGGCCGAGGTCGGCGGGATTTTCGCTCACCTGTTCCTGCAGGACATTTTCAAGGGCCGAATAGGTCATTTTCTGTTTCAGGGGACTGAAGTTCAGGAGATACCCCAGCACCAGCAGAAAAAAGACAAACAGGGAAAAGCAGAGGGTCACAAATCGATTCTGTCTCTTCAGGAGAGACGGCTCCCCCCTAGAACGGACGAGACAATCGACCCGCTGGCGGATACTGAAGTGGTGCCAGCTCGGCACATCCCTGCTCTTTCCGCTCAACAGGGCGATTTTCTCCAGGGAACTGATGGTGTACTCCGGCGTGCCCATCACCTTTGCCGAATAAAGATCAGCCTGACGCTCGAAGTTTCGCATAAAGAATCCCATAACATACCTGAAATAGATGATCAGGCTCAGTAACATGGGAAGAGAAAGGGCAACATAGAAGAGGTTGCTCCCGTCAGAAAGGCCGGAGGAGAGAAACTTGATAAAAAAAGGACGGGTTGCCAGGAAATAGAAATAGAAGTCAAAAAAGCCGAAGGCAAGGACAAGATATCCGATCAGGAACAACACATAAAACAGGAGGTGCCGGTACCTGGCGTGCCCCATTTCATGGGCCAGGACCGCTTTCAGTTCTTCTCCCGTGAGTATTTCAAGAAGAGAATCGGTAACCAGGATATAGCGGTAACGGGCTACTATCCCCATAATACCCGCGGTCATCATTCTTCCTTCAAAGAGCGGCCAGATCAAGAGACTCCGGTACCTGAACCCCTTTTCCCGGAGAAAAGCCTCCAGTTCCCGGCCCTTGGGCGTATTTCCCAGTGGTTTACACCCCCACCATGACTGGATAAAGACCGGGAGTATGACCATAAGCATGGTCAGAAAAACAGCGAAGAAAACAATCTGCCCGCCCATGGTGTTGAAAAACCCGGCAGGCTCTCCCCAGGGGGTCATGTTCAGAAGATCATAGATCAGGGACAGGAGCACCCAGGGAAAAAGGATGGGGAGGTTCAAGCGGGTATTTGAAATTATGTAGGCTTTCTTCGAGATGCTTATACCGAAAACTTCCCGGTAGGCGGGGACTGCAAAATACCAGATGGTGCACAGGAAGGCAAAAAAAAGGGCCATTGCCAGGAGTCCCTGCAAAACACTGAATGTCCTAAATCCCGGGATGTGCAGTATCCAATATTTGAGATTAAACAGAAGCGTGAACAGGGAGAAGATGAAGATGGCAACGACAGACAGGGTCCCGTGCGCCCTGTGATACCGGGCGGTCAATCGCCCATCGCTTCCGCCGCTCTCCCGGGACTCTTTCCGTATCCTTTCAAATACCCTGCGGCAGTAAAGGGCGAATGCGGCCCAGGCGAGAACGATCATGCCGAGCGTCAAGGGAAAGGAATTTTCAGGGCTTTTCCCGGAATAGCTGACGCTGAATATGAGGAGAACAACGATAAAATAGATGATATGGTTAAACATAGAAGCGCGGCCCCAGCCGGTTTATCCAGTTCACGGTTCGCAGCTGCCCGATGACAAAGGAAATTTTTCTTGATTCATTCGACTGAAAGGTCCTTTTGGCAAACGTGGGTTGCAGGGATACAGGTTATGCCCTTTTTTCTTCGTGACTGGCGGGAGGGCTTCGTATTTTCGTGACTTATCTATGGGGGAAGCCGCAGCCAAGTCCTCAGGGCGCATTTTCCTGAGGACTGGAATGCGGAGGGGGCAAAACTCCCCCGTGGATAAGTCACTGAAAATACCAGCCTGGGAGACTCGGAACCGAAGAAGAAAGTGGCATAGCCTGTTTTGGCTTTCATAAATTCTTCAGCTTCAAAGTACACAGAAACCGGAAGAACCAATGTTCTTACTTTGCGGATGCCTGCTTCCCTTCGATGAACTCCAGTTTCCCGTCCCCCGGCGTCACCGCCGGGTCACCCTCCAGCTGGATGGATACATTATAGCGCGACTCAAGTTCCGAGAGCTCCTTGCGTTTCCTGTTCTGGAGATATGTGGCCACGTCCAGAGGGAGAATTCCCTTCACCTCTGTGATCCCTTCTTTTGCCAGCCCCATCCAGATACGCCGCAAGAATGAAAGGGATCGCGCCTCAACCGAGAGGACCAGGCCTCTTCCCTGGCAATACTGGCAGGTCTGGTAGCTGCGCGATTCTATAGAAGGCCTGAGGCGCTGACGCGACAATTCCAAGAGCCCGAATTTCGAGATATGGGAGACGTCTATCTTGGCGCGGTCTTTCTTTGTTTCTTCCCGCAGGATTCTTTCAATCTCTCGGATATGACTCTTGTCTTTCATGTCAATGAAATCGATCACGAACAGGCCGCCTATATCACGCAAACGGAGTTGACGGGCGATTTCGAGTGCTGCTTCCTGGTTGGTATTGAAGGCGGTGCCTTCCACGTTTTTACTGCCTCTCCCCCTGCCGGAATTGACGTCTATGGAGATAAGGGCCTCGGTGGGGTCAATGACAAGGGACCCTCCTGATTTCAATGGGACTACGTTGCTGTAAATGGTCTCAATCTGCTGCTCGATCTGGTCGTTTTCAAATATAGGCCGCTTTTCCTTATAAAGTTTCGCCCTCCGCTGGTACCGGGGAGAAATGATCTTCATGTAGTCCTTGATTTTTCCATACGTTTCCTTGTCATCAACAAGAATTTCCGTCACATCACTGGTAAAATAATCCCGGAGCGTCCTGAGCCAGATATCCTGTTCCTTGTGAACGAGAGAAAGTGGCGGTGCCTTTTTCACATGTTTCTTTATGTTTTGCCACATCCGCAAAAGCCTGCTCAGGTCCCTTGACAGCTCCCGTTTGTTCTGTCCATGGGCAGTAGTGCGCACAATGTACCCGATTTCATCGGGGAGCTTCAGCTGGCTCATGATGGATTTGAGACGATTTCGTTCTTCCTCGTCTTCTATCTTTCGCGACACCCCGCCCCCGCTCCTCCCGGGGGTAAGGACAAGGTAGCGACTGGCAAGGGAGATGTACGTGGTAAGATGCGCCCCCTTGTGCCCCGGCATTTCCTTTGTAACCTGCACGAGCAATTCCTGTCCCTTCTTGGCGATCTTCTTGACAGAGGGAATTCCCTGGTCCTTGGAGGTATCCACGGGGGTCAAGTAATATTCGGGATGGATCTCGCTCGCCTGGAGAAAGCCGTTCTTGTTCGTGCCGATATCGACAAAACAGGCCTGCAGGCCTGACTCAACCCGTGCCACCACCCCCTTATAAATGTTTCCAATTTTCTGTTCGGCCGTAGAGGTCTCTATGAAAAAACCGTCAAGCTTTTCATCTTTGACAATAGCGACCCGGTATTCTTCCGATTCCAGTGCATTAATGAGCATTTTTGTTGTCATGATCTTACGCTGCTTTCCTTCCGTGCTGATTAAAATGTTGGTATGCCTGATACATAAAGGTCCTGATGGCCGCTTCCCTTCCCGGCTGGATACCGGCATCATAAGGGGTGTCGAGATACGGGATACCCAACTCATTCATCCGAGGCTTGATAATGGAAGCCGTGATGGTGCTCGGCATGCAGGTAAAGGGATATACATTCACTACACCATTAAATCCCTCCCGGGCGTATTCCATGATTCCCGGGATACTCAGGCAGGCCTCGGTTCCCGCATCAAATGAAAACAGGTCATCCTCCTTGATGACCTCTTCCAGGTGGCCGATCTTATGATCCCGGACAATACCAATGAGTGATGCAAGCCGGTCATAGACCTTTCTCTGTCTGAATTCCTGGTAATAGAGTTCACTCCCGTACCCAAATATCTTCTTCAGGTGCTCTTTCATGGGGCCAAACCGGAGCTGTTTCATGCTCAGCCGAAAGGCTATCTTGGCATCCCGCAGACGGTCGTAGGAGGTGTAGTTCATCCATTCCGCAATTGACGCGTTTACCACCTCTCCCCCATATCGTTCGAGCACCCTGATGATATCCTGGTTGGCGTGCACGTGAGATCGTACATATATCTCTCCCACCATGCCGATAAGCGGTTTTTTTGGACTACCAGGGTCCACCAGATCCTTTCCCTCTTTGATGATAACTTCCATCTCGTCCAGGATTCGATCGAATTCCTTCCCCGGACCGTGTTTTTCAAAGATATTCTCCATCCGGTGCATCGACTCCTCAATAAAGGCATCGGTGCTGCCCGGTTCCCTTTCGTACGGCCGTATCCTCCAGAGCAGACGGTCCAGGATGTCGGCAACCACCACGGAAAAATAGGAAGTCCTCCGAAGATCGCTGACCCGCTGACTCTCAATAAGACCTGAGAGGGAGTAGCCGTCATCCGTGGTGAGAGCGCCGATCTTCAATCGATTCAGGTCAGGCAATGAATCCAGGATGATTCTCTGGTATTTGTTGTACATGCCGAATCGGCAAGGGCCACTGGATTCTGGCATGAAGTAGATGTAATTGTCCGGATCAAACGCGTCGCCCAAACGCTCCTTCTCCTTTTTCATGAAATAGAGGATATCTCCCGTGGTAATCTGGCAGGGATAGCACTCTTTGCCCGAGGTATATTCTATGCCGAGATCGAGTCCCTTATAGGTGTCCATGACCTTTGCTCGGATACCAAATCCACGGAACGTCGCCGCCAGGAGATGCCCCCCTATCCTGTTCATCTGGGGAATCAAGAAGGTCCTTTCCTTGAGGCTGAACCTTCCTACCGTCTTATTGAGCGATTTGAAACTCACTATTTTCTTGGATTCCATGGCCATTTATCATCCCATTATCTGAAAAAAATCCCTTACCACAGAGTCACAGAGGACAAAAAGGGAAGCCTGTTCTCCGTGCTCTCTGTGGCTCCGTGGTGAACAAATCGCAGCCCGAGCATATTGCCATAAATCTCGACAGTTAGTTCGCCAACCCAATCTTTCTCTCCACGTCCCGCCGTAATTTCTGCATGGTGTTTTCAATCACATTCTTGTATGCCTCGAGCCGGGTCATGACACCGGCCACCGCACTATGCTCATCCAACTCCAGGATCAAATAGGGATCATCCCCCATGATGTGCTTGTAAAAATGCTCTATAAAGGAGTCCGCCCCACAGCTAAAATTGGTGAGGTGGAGGCCGAAATAATTCTCATGGGCCACCGCATATTTTGCCGTGCGGAGAATTTGTGCACCATAGCCCCAGTACATGGATGGAAAATCGGAAAGATCAACGCTGGACGAATCAATGAAGTCCATGGGGAGTGCCACCAGGCCAAGCTTTGCCAAGTTCTGCCCCAACCGCAGGTTCAACCGTTCGTCATAGAGATTGTAAGGCCGACCTGTCACCAGCAGCACAGGCTCAAAGGCATGCACCTCCTGGAAAATCTCAGATCCTTTTCTGACGAGCTCCTTTGCAAATTGATCCTGTCTTTCCAATGCGTGATAAACAGCCTTTCTGACTTCCGCCTTGCTCTTCCCCAATTTCGGCCCTATCTGTTCCCATATTTCTAGGCCCAGTGTGTCCGGATCATACTTGAAATGGACCACAGGGGTCAACGTCCTGTCCCGGTCGATCGCAAAGGCGGCCCGCATCATATACGAATTACTCTGGCTCATGGGGCAATAAAAACCGGTCTCTCTATCTCCCGGCGTCTGCATATCGATAATACTCGGGAGGAAAAGATATGCGGTCTTTCCCATCAGCTCCCTCACATGCCCATACGAGACCTTGACCGGGTAACAGGTCTCCGCCATCACTGATTCAATACCCATCTGGGAGATGTGCATATTTGTCGGCGGGCTCAGAACGAGTCGCAATCCAAGTTCGTCAAAAAAATGGGCCCAAAAGATTGCGGTTTGATGCCCATACAGTGCCAGTTGCAAGGCGACCGTAGGACGACCGTCCACTTCCATCATGGGCTCACTGCCCAGTTCGTCACAAACGCCGGCGAGATAGGTCAGCCAGATATCCCGCCGCAGGTGGAAAAAATTCTGTTTCTTCGCACCCCTGGTCCTGACCACGTCATATCGGCCGCATTCCCCGCCCCATACACTGCGACGGCCGTCAAAATCGTAAATTTTCAGCTTGCATTCATTGTGGCAAATTGGATCAGCATGGCATATTTTTTCCTTGTATTCCATGCGATCATTGATGGCGCTGTCCAGACCCCTGAAGGTGCTCTCCTTTGCATTTTCAAACTGCATTTTTTCCTGCACACTGATGGCGGCGCCGTACGCGCCCAGGACCTCCCGGTGCTTCGGTACAAGAAGGCCGCGGCCCAAAACGTCTTCAAAAGCGGCAACAACCCCCTTGTTCAGGGACGGCCCTCCCAGGAACATGATTCTTTCACCAATCGTCCGCTTCCCCACTACGCGATTCAGATAGTTGTGGACAATGGCATAGCAAAGGCCCGCGATAAGGTCACTTCTCGCCACCCCTTTTTGATGATACGAGACGAGGTCCGATTCCATGAAGACAGTGCAGCGTTCCGTGAGTTTTATGGGGGCCTCTGAAGACAGTGCGATATCCTGAAATTCACCCACGATATTAATCCCATATTTTCCTGCCAGCTCATGAAGAAAACTCCCTGTCCCAGCCGCACATACCTTGTTCATATCAAAATCCAGCGGGTATGCGTTCGAGATGGAGATATATTTTGAATCCTGCCCGCCTATTTCGAAAATGGTGTCTATGTCAGCGGCGATCTCTACGGCTCCCCTTGCATGGGCCGTTATCTCATCAATGATGAGGTCCACATTCAGAAAATCCCCCACCACGTTTCTTCCTGATCCGGTAGTGGCAGTGCCCACAATCTCGATCTTCTTTCCAACCTCGTCACGGATGGTCCTCAACAGCCGCTGGGTCACCTCTATGGGCTTCCCCTGGGTCGGAACATAACTCTTATGAATAATCTCCCGTTCGTTACTCATCAAGGCATACTTGGTGGTTGTGGACCCGATATCGATCCCGAGGTACACTCTGGCCCCCTTTTTCACGAGTCGTTTCTTGATTTCATTGGTTTCAGGGAACGATGTCTTCTTCAGCTCAAGCCGTGTAGCCCGGGGAGCGGTGATGTCCATTTGAGAGCCTAGGGTCTTCAGTTTCTTGAAATCAATACTGTCTTCCTTTTTTAAGGAACGGGCCTGAAATGCTACCCCGATGGCGCCAAGTGAGGTGTTGTGGGGGGGGACAATCAGGCGGGGGAAATAGTCTTTGAATGCCTTTACCTGGAGGCGATTGAGTGACAGCCCCCCGATAAAAAGGATGGGTTCCTCAAGCACTCGTTTGCAAACGATGGTGCTCATGTAGTTCCTGGCATTGCCAATATGGAGGCCGTAAATAATATCCTCGAGGGTTTCTCCCTTGTTCTGCAGGTGAATCATATCTGATTTTGTAAAGACGGTGCACCGGCAGGCAACATTCGCAGGCTTCCGGCTCCTGCCGCCAAGATCAATAAAGTCCCCGAGGATCATATCAATCTTTCCCTGCGAAATATCCACCTCCTTTGCGTACATCGAGGTGGCAAGTCGCTGTGCCTGCTGGTCAATAAACGAACCGGTGCCGGACGCGCACGGCCCGTTTGTGTTGAAGTAGGAGAGTTTCCAGCTGTCACCCGGACCCTGCGATTCTTCACGTGTCTGGTCAATCTGGAAGAGGGCGGTATCCTGTCCACCCATGCTGATAATCGTCCGCACGTCGGGCTGAACGAAGAGAGCGCCCAGGACCTGGCTTATGGTCTCGAATTCATAAAATGTTCCGAGCTGTTCACTCAGTTTCTTCCCGTGATTTCCCGTGAAGGAAATAGATCTGATCCTCTCAGCTCCAAATTTTTCATAGAGAAACCGGATCAGACCCAAAACCCTCTCTTCCACTTTTCCCAGGTGGCGCTCGTAAGGTGCTTCGTAAACAATTTTCTTTGCTTCACTGAGGGCGATGCAGTTTAGACTAACAGACCCGGCATCAATACCCACATGGAGTTGTTCAGCCATTTCCATGCCCCTCCTCTCCGCGCTCTATATGGATGTTCTTCATTGACAAATCTCTCACACCGTTTCTGTAACCCGTAGCCCCGATTTCTCACCGATCTTCGTCGCGAGACGGTGGAGAGGCCCATGGATACAAGGCGCGCGCAGGAAAATGGGCGCAGGCGTACTTTCAAGTACGTCGAGGTCATTTTTCAAGCCCAACGCAGGAGGCATGGGGTTCTCCGCCATCACAGCAGATTATTGGCGAGAAATCCAGGTTAGATTCCATTACCCCTTCATGTTGTCTTCTGTCAAGTGCAATGCCTTCCCTTTTAATGAGCTTCCCCCCAATTTTTCCCGTACCCCGTGTCCACTTTGAGCGGGACCCGGAGGGGATAAACCCCTTCCATTTCCTCTTCTACCACAGGTATCAGCACCTCGAGTTCGTCTTCCGGAACCTCAAATACCAGCTCGTCATGAACCTGGAGCAGCATCCGGGTCTGGAATCCGTTGCCTCTGAGGCGGTTCGCTATCCGAATCATGGCAAGCTTGATCAAATCGGCCGCGGTGCCCTGGACGGGAGTGTTTACCGCCATACGTTCCGACTCACCCCGGATTACCCGGTTCCTGTGGAGGATGTCCGGCAGATACCGACGTCTGTTCAGGAGTGTGGTGACATAACCTTTCTCACGTGCCATCCGAATCATCTCCTCCTTGAACCTGGCGACTCCCTGGTACTTCTCGTAATATGCCTCTATATATTCCCTTGCGTCCCGGGAAGGAATCCCCACCTCTTCGCTCAATTTCTGGGGTCCCATGCCATAGATTATTCCAAAGTTGATGGCCTTCGCGATCCTGCGCATGTCCGGGGTCACCAGATCCCGTTCAACCCCGAGGATATCAGCAGCGGTGAGGGCGTGCACGTCATCCCCTCGCTCAAAAGCATCGGTAAACGCCTTGTCTTCGGAGTAGTGCGCAAGGATCCTCAATTCAACCTGGCTATAATCGGCCGAAAGAAGTACACATCCCCCCTCCGCTATGAACCCCTTCCGTATCTCTCTTCCCTCGATCCCCCGGACGGGAATATTCTGCAGGTTCGGGTTACTGCTGCTCAATCTCCCCGTGGCAGCTACCGTCTGGTTAAAAGAGGTGTGAATCCGCCCTGTCCGGGAATCCACCATCCTGACCAGCGCGTCCAGGTAGGTGGATTTCAGTTTCGAGAGTGTCCGATATCTCAAGACAAGCCCGGGCGTCTTCTGTGGGAGAGCCGACAGTTTTTTCAGGACCTTCACATCAGTTGAAAAGGATTTTGTCTTGGCTGTTTTCCCCTGGACCGGCAGCTGGAGTTTTTCAAAAAGGACATAGCCGAGCTGCTTCGGGGAATGGATGTTGAATTCCATCCCAGCCTCGTCATAGATTTCCTTTTCAATCATTTTCAATTGATCCGCAAAACTGGCGGACATGGTTTCGAAAAAGATCGTATCGATCTTGATCCCGGCAAGTTCCATGTCCATGAGGACCGGGAGCAGTTTCATCTCCAGGTTATAGAAGAGATCTTCGTTCTTATCCCGGCGCAATTGATCCTCAAGCCGGTGCATCAGCCGAAGGGTAATATCCGCATCTTCGCAGGAGTAATCCCGGGCCAGCTCCAGGTGAACCTCTGAAAAATTCTGTGCTCCTTTGCCCTTACCTACCACATCACTGTATCCGATCATCTTGTGATTCAGGTAATGCTGGGCCAGGTAATCCAGGTTATGCTGTCTGAGCCCTGGATTGATCACGTACGAGGCAATCATGGTGTCAAAATAGATACCCTTGAGATCAATCCCGTGCAACTTGAGCACTTCAGCATCATACTTTATGTTCTGCCCCACCTTCTTGATCGCATCATCTTCCAGCACTTCCCGAAGGAAATCGAGGCACTCCCGGAGATCTATCTGCCTTTCGACCCCTGGATAGCGGTGGCCCACGGGCACATAGAAGGCCTCTTTTTCTTCCACAGAAAAAGAAAGTCCCACGAGCCGGGCCTCCATGGGGTTCTTGCTCGTGGTCTCCGTATCCAAGGACACCATGCCCTTCTTCTTGATCTTCTCAACAAGAGACTCCAGTTCTTCCCTGGACAGGCAGAGTTCATAGCCGGTCTTCTCTTCCTCCCGGGAAGAGAACTGGTCCCACAGTCCCTTGAATTCAAGCTCATGAAACATCCTGGCCAATGCCTGCTTGCGTGCAGAACCCGTCCGGAGGGTCTCCACATCATGCACATCGACAGGGACGAATTGTTCAATGGTGACAAGTTCGCGGCTCAAAAAGGCCATTTCTCTGAATTTTCTCAGATTTTCCTGGAGCTTTTTCCCCCGTATCTCATTCACATGATCCATCACTGTTTCCAGAGATCCATACTTCTTGATAAGCTTGAGGGCGGTTTTTTCCCCCACGCCCGGAACCCCGGGAATATTGTCAGAGGTATCACCCGAGAGACCCATGACATCGATCATCTGAACCGGTTCAATTTCATAGGTTTCCCTGAAAACAGCATAATCGGTTACCTTGTCCTTCATGGTGTCCCACATGCGTATCCGGGGCGTGATGAGCTGCCTGAAGTCTTTGTCACCAGTCACCATGACAACGGTAAAACCCTGCTCCCCCGCAATCCTGGCAAGAGTCCCGATAATATCGTCCGCCTCATAGCCCGGCATTTCAAGTGTCTTCAGGTTCAGGTTGGAAACCACCTCCCGGATCCTGGGAAGCTGTTGCGCCATATCTTCGGGCATCGGGGGGCGGTTTGCCTTGTAGTCGGGGTATAGTTTATGTCTGAAAGTAGGGCCTTTGGAATCAAAGACTACGGCAAGATAGTGAGGGTCCCTGTCCGCCAGGAGTTTTAGGAGCATATTGGAAAAGCCGAATATGGCGTTGGTGGGAAAGCCATGGGAGTTGGACAGGTTCCTGACAGCATGGTAGGCACGGTGGATATAAGCAGTCCCATCCACAAGATAAACTGTTTTCGTTTCTTGTCCCATGGGAATACTATCTCCTGGCGGCTGGGAAAGAATAGTCACTTAAGCCAGTTTCAAAACGCCCCCTTTTGTCCGATCTCTGCGTCAGACTCAAAGTTTAGTCCTCGAAATATTCACCATATTCCTGTGGTTAATCCCGCCATGGCGGGATCGCCTTTCCCCGCTCAAAGTCCGGGATCTTCGACTTGACCTCGAATCCCGCTGGAAGCGGGAAACATTTTGAAACGGCCTCATTTGGCGTATTCTACCGCTCGCGTCTCTCGAATAACAGTCACCTTGATCTGACCTGGATACGTCAACTCCCCTTCGATCTTTTTCGCGATATCTTTCGCGAGGACAAACGCGTGATCATCATCGATGGTCTTGCCTTCTACCATAATGCGAATCTCGCGTCCCGCCTGAATGGCATACGACTTGTTCACTCCCCGGAAAGACATGGCTATATTTTCAAGTCCCTCCAACCGTTTTACATAGGATTCGAGCATCTCCTGCCTGGCACCCGGCCTGGCGCCGGAAAGCGTGTCGGAGGCTTGTACCAGCACGGCCAGGACCGATTCTGGCTCCACGTCTTCATGGTGAGCCGCGATGGCTTGGATAACACGATTTGACTCGCCGTACTTCTTGGCAAGATCCGCTCCTATGATGGCATGTGGACCCTCTACCTCGTGG
The DNA here is from genome assembly GCA_964548365.1 of uncultured Desulfobacteraceae bacterium. Classification (GTDB taxonomy): domain Bacteria; phylum Desulfobacterota; class DSM-4660; order Desulfatiglandales; family Desulfatiglandaceae; genus B46-G9. Next base: position 71,224 of record CAZJRD010000007.1, read on the forward strand.
TCCACAGCCTTTCCGATATCGTGCAGGAGACCAGCCCTCTTGGCTTGCTTCACATTCAAACCAAGCTCGGCCGCCATGATCCCGCAGAGAAAACTGACCTCCTTGGAATGTTGAAGCACGTTTTGCGCATAGCTCGACCGGTATTTCAACCGCCCGATGAGTTTCACCAGTTCATTATGAATGCCGTGGACTCCCACGTCAAAGGTCGCCTGCTCACCCGCCTCCTTGATGGTTGCCTCTATCTCTTTTGTTACCTTGGAGACAATCTCTTCAATCCTCGCGGGATGGATCCGGCCGTCATCAATCAGCCTCTCCAGTGATATTTTGGCCACCTCCCTCCGAACTGGATTGAACCCGGACAGGATGACCGCTTCAGGGGTGTCGTCGATAATCAGGTCAATCCCGGTAGCAGCCTCGATGGCCCTGATATTTCTGCCTTCCCTCCCAATAATCCGGCCCTTCATCTCTTCGCTGGGTAGATTCACCACGGAAACAGTCCTTTCCGTCACGTAATCCCCGGCATATCGCTTCACTGCCAGTGCGAGGACGTTCTGCGCCTTTCGATCCGCTTCGCTCCTGGCCTCGTTCTCGATCCTCCTGATCAGTTTTGCGGCGTCGTGTTTTGCCTCCGATTCCATTGCTCCGATGAGCAGTTGTTTCGCTTCACCCGCTGATATCCCTGCAATGCTCTCGAGTCTTTTCCGCTGTTCTTCAACAAGCTGCTGGTATTTCCGTTCCTTTTCCCTCAGCTCCCTTTCAATCGTCTCGGCAGCTCGTTCTTTCTCAACAACCCTGCCTTCTCTCTTGTCGAGCTGTTCACTTTTCTTCTCAAGGATTTCTTCCTTGGAAAAAAGTCTCTTTTCCTGCGCATGAAGCTGCTCCTTCTTCTCCTTCGTCTCCTTTTCAAACTCCACCTTCATCTGGTAGAGGGTATCTTTCGCCTGAAGGGAAGCTTCTTTCTTGATGCTCTTGGCCTCCTTCTGGGCCTCCGTCAAGAGCTTCCTCGAATACTTTTCTATGGAATCAACCTTGCTCTCCAACACTTTTTTCCGGATAAAGAATCCCAGCAGGATACCCAGGATAAGTGCGACAACGGTGATTCCAATTATTTCAATAGAGATCATAGCAGAACCATGCTCCTTCTATAGAGAATTTCTCAGCGCACCTCGCCCTTCCATCAGCTTTCAGCAGGAATGGATAAGAACCGAAGTTAGATGCTGTGGGTGAGAAAGCAGCGCCTCCATCCAATCGCAGAGGAGAGTATTTTCCCGGGGAGTGAGATTGTCGGTTGACTGCTCAGGAAAAGGGTAGTGATGGGCTAGCCTGAATGAAGCACAGAAAATGGTGTATAGGAGTGAGCCTGCAAGCATTTCTGCTCACTGAACAACTCACTGAACAACCTTTTGTTCATGTTTTTATAAGGCATTGGCATCCAAATAGAGGACTGCCAGATAATAACATGGCACCACGTCATATTCCTCTACGTATTGGCTTTATTCTCTGAGCCCGCTCATGGTTCTAACCTGAATCCTGCGCTCACTCGTTCCGGGATACTACACTCCCCAGCACAGCGTCAATCTGGTTAATCAGCGTTTCGCTTCGACGCCTGTGCTCCGCGAGGAAATCACGTTGCTCCCGCCGCAATTGAAAATAATCGTTTGCGATATGGAAGGCCGCAAGGATAGCTGTTTTCCTTTCAGATAGGCCTTCCGTGCTTTCAGTTATCTCCTCAAATTTACTGTTTACGAAGTCGGCCACTTCCTGTACCTGCTCGCTTTTTTCATCGCTCTTAATCAGGTACTCGTGACCTAGAATTTTTATTTTTATGATATTTTCCAATCCCGAGAACTCGAACCTTACAGGGTAATCTGTTCCAGTTTTTCCAACAGGACAATGATCCGCTGCTTGGCTTTATCCCTTCCGCTCTTGAGTTCTTCCACCTGTGCTCCGAGATCAGCCAGTTTCTCTTTCTGAATCTGCGTTTTCTCCACAAGGGCCTCTTTCTCTTTTTTCAAGGCAGTGAGAGCTCCAACGAATGAATCAATCTTCTGCTCCAGGATATCAAATTGATCTATCTCGGTACCCATATGAAAATTACCCCCTCACTCGATCTCTTAAGCTGACCGATACACTTATTCGACATATTAGCTCCAAAGCAGAGAGACGTCAACAAAAAAGGCAAGCCCCTAGGCTTGCCTTTTTCAGAAAATAATTGGCAATTTAATAAGTTGAGCCAGTTGAATCTGGCTCAGTTAATTCCTTTTTTCTGCAACCCTAATTCGGGCTACGGCCCGTTTCAGAGCCGTCTCCGCTCTCGAAAAATCAATATCCGTGGCTTTTGCCCGATCCTTTGCTAACCGCTCCCTGGCCCTCTCCATAGCCTTCCTGGCACGTTCCAAGTCTACCTCGCCTGCCTTTTCAGCTGCATCAACCAGGATAGAAACCTTGTTTTCGGAAACCTCGGCAAACCCGTTTGTCACTGACAGATACTCGGTTGTCGTCCCCGAGGTATAGCGAAGCGCTCCCGGTTCAATGCCGGTAAGGAAAGGAACGTGTCCTTCGAGGACACCAAACTCGCCCAGAGACCCCGGAGCGACGACGCTGTTAACCTCCTGGCTTACAACAACTTTTTCGGGGGTAACTATTTCCAAATGTAGTGTTCCCATGAACTCGTCACCTCTACTTATTGGCAGCTGCCATTCTTTCCGCTTTCTCCCGGGCCTCCTCAACACCTCCCACCATGTAGAATGCTGCCTCTGGAAGGTCGTCGTGTTTGCCTTCGATAATCTCCTTAAACCCTCTGACCGTATCTTCTACAGACACATATTTTCCCGGAGTGCCCGTAAATGTCTCAGCCACGTGGAAGGGCTGAGAGAGGAAACGCTGGATCCTTCGAGCCCTGGCTACGACAATCTTATCCTCATCGGAAAGCTCATCAATTCCGAGGATGGCAATGATATCCTGCAAGTCTTTGTATTTCTGGAGAATCTGCTGGACCTGGCGGGAAACGTTGTAGTGATCTTCCCCAAGATAATTGGGATCAAGGATTCGTGATGTTGAATCCAGCGGGTCCACGGCAGGGTAAATCCCCAGCTCAGTGATTTGCCGGGAAAGCACCACGGTTCCATCCAGATGCGCAAATGTCGTAGCCGGCGCAGGGTCTGTCAAGTCATCTGCAGGCACGTACACGCACTGGACTGACGTAATGGAGCCCTTGTTGGTAGAAGTAATCCTTTCTTGCAGTTCCCCAAGGTCCGTGCCCAGCGTCGGCTGATAACCAACGGCTGATGGAATCCTTCCAAGCAGGGCCGAAACCTCTGAGCCTGCCTGGGTGAACCGGAAAATATTGTCGATAAAAAGGAGCACATCCTGGCCCTCTTCATCTCGATAGTACTCGGCCGCGGTAAGAGCGGAAAGGGCCACACGCGCACGAGCTCCGGGGGGTTCCGTCATCTGGCCGTAAATCAAGGCGGCCTTATCGATAACCCCGGACTCCTTCATCTCCCGGTACAGATCATTTCCTTCACGGGTTCTTTCACCAACACCTCCAAAAACGCTGATCCCGCCATGCTGCATGGCGATATTGTGGATCATCTCCATCATGACCACTGTTTTTCCCACACCGGCGCCACCGAACATCCCCATCTTGCCACCACGGGGAAAAGGCACCAGCAGGTCGATCACCTTTACCCCTGTTTCGAGGACCTTTACGGACGTATCCTGATCCTCAAAGGCCGGTGCATGCCGATGAATCGGGTAGAATTTTTCCGCATTCACCGGACCCAATCCGTCAACGGGTCTTCCAACCACGTTCAGAACTCGACCGAGACCTGCCGCACCCACCGGCATCTGGATCTGTTTTCCGGTATCTTTGACCGCCATTCCCCTGACCAGACCGTCCGTTACATCCATGGCGATGCAGCGCACCACATTATCGCCCAGATGCTGCGCTACCTCAACAACAAGATTGCCTTCGGTGTCATCGATCGTCGGGTTGGTGATAAGCAGAGCGGTCAAAATTTCGGGAAGCGCTCCGTCAGCAAATTCCACGTCCACGACCGGACCTATTACCTGAATAAGTTTGCCCTCGTTCATAATTATATCCAGACCTCCTTCATGATAGAGCCAGTTTCAAAACGTCCCCTTTTGCCCGATCTCTGCGTCGGGCTCAAAGTCCGGGATCTTCGACTTGACCTCGAATCCCGCTGTAAGCGGGAAACATTTTGAAACAGGCTCGATAGAAAAACCATTATGCACTTTTTAAAGCCTCAGCGCCGCCCACGATATCCATCAGCTCTGCCGTAATGGCTGCCTGACGGGCCTTGTTATAGACCAGGGTCAGGCTTTCCACCAGTTCATTACAGTTCTTCGACGCATTATCCATTGCAGCCATCCGGGCGGCATGTTCACTGGTCTCATTCTGCAAAAACGCATTGTAAATCTGCACGCTGATGTGCTTGGGGAGCAGCTCGATGAGAAGCCCCTCGGCGCTCGGTTCATAGAGATATTCCGCAGCACCAATCCCTCCCTCTGCCTCACGCTCCCCAGGAGGCTCAATAGGAAGCAGTTTCACCAGAGTAGGCGTCTGTTTTGCCATACTAATAAACCTGCTGTACTGCATGTAGAGTTCATCAATCCCGTCAGAGAGAAAGCGGTCAATAAATTCCCGGGTCATCTGGTTAATAAAAGCAATGTCAACCTTTCCATAGATATGGGTATGGGATCCGTGGACGTCATATCCACGCTTGGTGAAATAATCCTTTCCCTTTTTCCCTATCAGGGTCATGGAACTGTGTACCCCTTCTGACTCTTTTTGTTTCAACCACTTTTCAGCTGCATTGAGAGAATGGGAATTAAAACTCCCGCACAGTCCCCTGTCGGCCGAAAAGTGAAGGAGTTCAATATTGGATACCTTTTCCTTCTTGAGCAAGAGCGGATGGATATCCGGCTCAAGTCTGCTCGCAAGGTTAGCAAGTACCTCAGCGAACTTGGAGGCATACGGCTCAAAGCTTTCCATCCTCCCCTGGGTAGTGCGAAGTTTCGACGCCGCTACCATATTCATCGCCTTGGTAATCTGTTTGGTCTTCTTTACAGCACCTATTTTTCGCAGAATATCTCGTAGTGTTGCCATTTAACTATCTCTTTCCAACGAGTGCATCCGTTGAGCCGGTTTCAAAACGCCCCCTTTTGTCCGATCTCTGCGGCAGGCGAAAATTTTAATCCTCGAAATATCCAACCATATTCCTGTGGTTAATCCCGCCATGGCGGGATTGCCTTTCCCCGCTCAAAGTCCGGGATCTTCGACTTGACCTCGAATCCCGCTGGAAGCGGGAAACATTTTGAGACAGCCTTCTCTTATTATGCGGCAGGCTGAAAAATACCCTTGAACTCGTCAAGCACTTTTTTCAGTTTCTCAGCCAGATCATCACTGATGTCATTGATATTCTTTATCTCGTCCAGCAGATCCTGGTGCTTACTTCCCATGAATTCCAGCATCTGTTTTTCATAGTCATCAACCGCCTCTGCCGGCCATTCGTCCAGATAGCCGCTTGCGCCCGCGAAGAGAATGGCCACTTCCTTTTCCGCGGACATTGGTTGAAACTGGGGTTGCTTCAGGACTTCAACGAGTCTCTGGCCCCGGTTCAACTGTCTCTGGGTTGCCTTGTCCAGATCACTTCCAAACTGGGCAAACGCCTCCAGCTCTCTGAACTGTGCCATATCAAGTCGGAGGGTTCCGGCCACCTTTTTCATGGCCTTGGTCTGGGCCGCACCACCCACCCTGGAAACAGAGAGCCCCACGTTAATGGCCGGTCGAACACCGGAAAAGAAAAGCCCTGGTTCCAGGTAGACTTGGCCATCGGTAATGGAAATAACGTTCGTAGGAATGTATGCGGAAACATCACCTGCCTGGGTTTCAATAATGGGCAAGGCCGTCAGGGATCCTGCACCGAGTTCGTCATTCAGCTTGGCGGCACGTTCCAAGAGGCGAGAGTGATTGTAAAAGATATCGCCGGGGAAGGCCTCGCGTCCGGGAGGTCTGCGAAGGAGCAGAGAAACCTGTCGGTAAGCAGTGGCTTGTTTTGAAAGGTCATCATAGATGATAAGGGCATGCTGTCCCTTATCCCGGTAAAACTCCCCGATAGCACATCCGGCGTACGGAGCGATAAATTGCTCCGTTGCGGGGTCGCTGGCACAGGCCGCAACCACGGTGGTATATTCCATTGCGCCATGCCGTTCAAGGATATCAACAACCTGGGCTACCGTGGATTTCTTCTGCCCAATGGCTACATAGATGCAGAAAATATCCGTGTCCTTCTGGTTGATGATAGCATCCACACATATGGCTGTTTTTCCGATCTGACGGTCGCCGATAATCAGCTCACGTTGTCCCCTGCCAATGGGAGTCATGGCATCTATGGCCTTGATGCCGGTATACATGGGTTCGTTCACCGGCTGTCTTGCAATAACACCGGGAGCCACCTTTTCTAACCTTCTAAATTCATCGGCATCGATAGGCCCCTTCCCGTCCAGGGGCAAACCCACTGAATCTATAACACGGCCCAGTACGGCCTCACCCACCGGTACCTGGGCAATTCTCCCGGTCCTCTTGACCGTGTCCCCTTCCTTGATCTTGGATTCATCGCCCATGATGGCGACTCCCACGTTATCTTCTTCCAGATTAAGACAAAGGCCGAAAATGCCTCCCGGAAATTCCAGCATCTCCATAGCCATGGCCTTTTCGACTCCGTAGACACGGGCAATACCGTCACCAACGGACAGCACTGTTCCTGTCTCACTCACTTCCACCTTCTTTTCATAGTCCTTAATCTGGTCCCTGATCACCTGGCTGATTTCTTCTGCTCTTATTTCCATTAGCTCTGCTCACCCCTTCTCATTGTTTCTTTTAAACCCTCAATCTGGGCCTTGACACTCCCGTCCAATACCAAATCCCCAATCTTTACAACAACCCCTCCAATGAGGGAATCATCTTCTTTCACAAAGCTCTTCACTTTCTTGGCTGTGAGGTTCGTCAGGACCTCTTCGATTCTTCCCAGGGTCTCCTTTTTCAGTGGCTTCGCGGTGATAATATCTGCCCGTGCTATCCCGGAAATTTCATCGGTCAGGCTGGCATAGTAATCTGTTATCTCCTTTGTAGCGCCAATCCTGCCCTTATCCAGCAGGAGCCTGAGGAAATTTTGCACCGTATTCGTGAATCCGCTCTTCCCCAGCACTGCGTCCAGCACTTTTCGCCTGTCCTCCTGGGAAAAAATCTGGCTGGAAATAATACGGTAAAACTCTTCATTCGCCAGGCAAAAATCAGCAAACTCTTTCAGGTTTTTCCCGTACTCTTCGTATCGCCCTTCCTCCTGTCCGATGCTGAGAAGGGCCTTCGCGTATCTCCTTGATATCTTTGCTCCTATCAATGCAGTTTCTCCACTCTTTCTATAAATTCATTGATAAGGTGATCCTGGTCTTCTTCCTTGATTTCCTGCACAATGATCTCTTGCGCCTTCTGGGCGGCGATATCAAAAAGCTCCGCTTCAAGCCGCTTCTTAGCCCCCTGGATCTCCCGCTGGACGGTGAGTTCAGCTTGTGCAATCATCTGTTCCGCCCGTTCTTTCGCCTCCGAGATAATCTTCTCTTTCTCCACCAGTCCTTCCGCCTTGAACTGCTCAATGATGTCGGCCTTTTTGGCCTCAAATTCCTTTAGCTTTTCGTCCAGTTCACGGTACTGCTGTTCCGCCTCTTCTTTGCCGTTCCGGAGTTCCTCCAGTTTTTTTCGAATCTCTTCTCTCCGGTCCTTGAAAAAATCCTTGACGGCGGCTTTTCGCATGGCGAAGTAAAGAATCACAATCAACAATACAAAATTGATGGTCCGATAGAGCAAGTCAGCCATCTGCCCACTTTCTTCTGCACCGCCGTGCCCACCTTCAGAAGCGACGGCAATTCCAAGGGAGAAAAGGAACACGAAAAAACCGCACCCGCCGAGGAAAGCCCATACCTTCTTGCTGCTTTTCTTATCCCTCATTGAACGCTCCTCCCGAGAATTTTTTCCGCCAGTTCCTTTGAGAATACAGCCACTTGTTCGTCCAGGATCTTTCGGACATCCTCTAACTGCTCATCAATCTCGCTCCTGGCCTTTGAAATTTTCCCTTCTACCGTAGAACTGGATTCCTGGAGGATACCCTTTTCTTTTTCAAGGCCCTCCGTCTTCAGAGATTCTTTCACCAGGAACCCTTCCTTGCGGGCCTGTACCGTGTGTTCCTGGATCCCCTTCTCATTTTCTTCAGCCTTCTCCTGGTACTCTCGAATGGCATGTTCCAGGGAGCCCACCTCTTCGCCTCTTTGCGCAATGATCCGGCGGATAGGTCGATAGAGGAAGATATTGAGAAGAATAACAAGGAGGAGAAAATTGCCAATCTGGATAAGTAAAGACTGATCGATCTGTAACATGGTGAGCGGTCCCTCTTTTTTTCTATATTGCTCCGACTAAATCAAAAACAATCCCAATACTGCAGTGAAATTGCCCGACGAAAGTGTGGGCTAGCGTTCATCCAACGAAGAAAGGTAACGCCTTTTATAAAATAACAAACGCCTTGTCAAAGATTTTTTGAAGATTCCTTGGGAAGCACTGCAATCTTCTTTTCCGAATCCTCCTTTGCCACCTGCATCTTGCAATTCCCCTCGAAGAGGACCCCCTCTTCAATGATCACCGTGGGGGCCTGGATATTTCCATATACCTTCCCCGGGGCCTTGATTTCGATTCTTTCATCAGCGACGATATTCCCCCGCATCTGGCCGCTGATGATCACGTGGGCAACACGGATATCAGCCTCGATAGTGGCGGTTTCACCGATGATAAGCGTTCCCTCGGTAAAGATCTCACCCTTGAATTGCCCGTCCAGCCGGACGGCACCGGTAAAAGAAAGCTTCCCTTCAAATTCCGTATCCTTGCCTAAGAAGGCGTTTATCTGGTCTTTTCCATTTTTCATGGTTCGTTAACTCCTGGAAACGAAATGCTGATAACATATTCATTTTCCTTTTGCAAGAAAAATCACAAGATAATCAGTCAAACAAATTTAGTTACATTATTAGCCACTATAATTCCATATTACGTAACACCTCCTCTCAATTATCTGCTGAACTGACGCCCTCCTATTCCTGAAACATAAACCGGCGCATGCTGATATTCATCAGCAAACCCATGGCCGCCATCGTTGTAACCAGTGAGGAACCGCCGTAGCTCAACAGAACCAGAGGAATCCCCACCACGGGCAGCAATCCGGTAACCATGCCCACGTTAATCACAACCTGCCAGAACACAATGGCTACCGCGCCGATGGCTATGACGCAACCAAAGCGTTCCTTAGAGTTCTTGGCGATATTGATCGCCCAGAGGATCAGGAAGAGATAGAGCAAGAGAAGAACAATGGAGCCGACAAACCCCCATTCTTCGGCAAGCACTGAAAATGCGAAATCCGTATGCTGTTCAGGGAGAAAATGGAGACGGGTTTGTGTCCCCTGGAGAAAACCTTTCCCCCAGATGAGCCCGGAGCCAATGGCGATCTTGGATTGGTTGATGTGATAACCGGCCCCAAGAGGGTCCATGTCCGGTCTCAAGAAGGTGAGGATGCGTTGCTGCTGATAGTTTTTCAATCCATACCAGATAAAAGGAATCACCGAAAGGGAACCGCCCACCAGGATGAGAAAGGATTTCCAGTAAATCCCCACAAAAAGGACCATTGAAAGCGAAACCACCAGGAGTAATATAGCACCCCCGAGGTCCGGCTCCTTGACAATGAGCAGGGCGGGAACAGCTACGACCAGGAGGGGCCGCCAGAGATCCCGCAAGCGGTAATACCTCCCCTCGCCTTTTTCCCGGAAAAATTTACCCAGTGCCAGGATAACGGCGATCTTCGTTATCTCTGAAGGTTGGAAAGAGACGGGTCCCAGATGCAGCCACCGCTGGGAACCTGATGAAACTTTCCCCGTGACCAACACGAAGAGAAGGAGTAGAATACACACGATATATCCGGGATACGCGAGGCGTTCCAGGGCGTAATAGTTAAAGGTCGTCATGAGAAAAAAAACACCAAATCCCATGAGATACCAATAAATCTGCTTATGAAAGATCCTCAGCCCTCCCATATCCCTGATAGGATAAGTGGCGCTGTAAAGGTTCAAAATACTGATACCCGCTATGGAGAGCAGGATAAGGAGCAGCACCCAGTCAAAATTTTGCACGAGCCTGCGATCAAACATCACGATCTCCCTTCCTAATTCTCTGGCTTAGACATATATTCCTAAATTTAATGGCCTAATGCTTCGCGTTTCATCTGACATATCGAACGAGATTCTTTACCACAGAGTCACAGAGGACACAGCTTTTTTTCTTTTGTCCGATCGCGAGAACCCGATCGGACAACACACAACTGCTTCTTAGGGTTTGAAGTCAACTCATTCTCATATTTAAATTCTTCCGGATCAGTATCTATGGAACTCCGAGCTAAAATGTTCTGTTTCCTTGTTTGTTCAGAATATTCGTTTTCTGAACGAACAAGGAAAGTCGTTCTCTGTGCTCTCTGTGGCTCTATGGTGGACAAATCACACATGCCGGGGGCCACCATTATTAATGAATAATAGCACTAATTCACACCGAGATAGGCCGAAATAACTTTTTTTGCGATAGGGCCGGCAGCGCTGCCTCCGTGCCCTCCGTGCTCAACCACCACAGCGACTGCTATCTTCGGTTGAGAAGCCGGTGCAATTGCCACAAACCAGGCATGGTCACGCAATGTCTCCGGGATATCTTCTTCTTTCCCGCTGCGATCCGCTTTTGGAAGGGATACCACCTGTGCCGTGCCTGTTTTCCCTGCCACAACGACATGTTCCAAGCGGGCCTTGCCGCCGGTGCCATGAGGTTCATTCACTACCCCGACCAGTGCCTTCTTCACCAGTTCGAGATAGGCTTTGTCAATTCCGAGATCCCAACGCTCCAGGGCATGGAATTTCCGGATATCCTCTCCACTGGGGATGTGTATCTTTTTTGTCAACTGTGGTTTGAGAAGCTTCCCTCCATTGAATACCGATGAAATCAGGCAGGCCATTTGCAAAGGTGTCACCAGTACATAGCTCTGGCCTATGGCTGTGGAAAGGGTCTCCCCCTGCTGCCAGGGAACCCTCCAACGTTTGAGCTTCCATTGCCTGGTGGGAATCAGACCAGGCTTTTCGTTCGGTAAGTCCAACCCGGTTCTGGCGCCCAACCCCATTCTCCTTGCGTACAGGCCGATCTTGTCAATTCCCAGGCTTTTTCCTACCTGGTAGAAGTATACATCACAGGATTGTACCAGGGCCGTGTGGAGATTTATCCATCCATGCCCTGCCTTTTTCCAGCAGCGGTATACGCTTTTCCCAAGCCGGTAGCTTCCTCCGCAAAATAATTTCTCCTCGGAATCCAGCACCCCTTCCTGCAGTGCCCCCAGGGCAACCACGATCTTGAATACGGAACCGGGGGGGTATTGTCCGGATATGGCCCGGTTCTGCAGCGGATGGTCCGTTCCCCTGACCATTGCCTTCCAGGTTTCCTGGTCTATCCCCTTGACGAAAACATTTGGATCGAACCATGGACTGCTGGCCATGGCCAGGATTTCCCCATCCATCGGGTCCATGGCAACAACAGCCCCTGCTTTTCCTTCCAGCGCCTTTTCCGCTACGCTCTGGAGGTGACTATCGATAGTCAGGTACACATTGGCGCCGGGAAGGGCTTTTTTTCTGGAAATAACATTCAGCTTTCGACCGGCTGCATCCACTTCCACCTGTTCCCCACCAGGTATTCCGTTCAAGATCCGCTGCCATTCCAGTTCCATCCCCGACTTGCCGATCAAGTCACCACCCCTGTTGTTGAGATATTTCCCGCTCCCCAATTGCTGTTCAGTGATTTCCCCGAGATACCCCAGGACATGCACCGCGAGGTGGTTATAAATGTAGTGTCTTTGGGGCCTGACCTGGATGGTAATTCCTGGCAGATTGAAACGATGCGTCTCTATTGTGGCCAGTTCATCCCTGGAAATATTTCTCTTGATCCGAACGGTCTTGAACGGGAGGCTGTTCATTCCTTTGCGAAAGCTCTCACGCGCTTGATCAAGATCAATCCCGATAAGGTCATTCAAGCGGTTCAAAAGGCCCTCAGGATCCTGCACATCTTCCGGGATAACACAGAGGTCGTAGCCGGCTCTGTTGTCCACGAGCAAGCGGCCGGTGCGATCAAAAATCATTCCCCGCAAGGGAGGAATATCCTGCAGGTGAATCCTGTTGTTTTCGGATTTCGCCCTGTATTTCCAGCCATTCACAACCTGAAGATACCAGAGCCGAAATATCAGCCCGACAAAAAAGATCAAGACCACGATGGTGGCTTTTTTGAGCTGCCTGTTCAGGATGTCAACTGAAATGGGATCGAAATTAGAAGGTCTCATGGCTCTCCAATTTCCCTTCCTCCCATTTCAATGTTCAATGTTGGAGATTCGATGTTCAATGTTCCTCTTTTCAGCCCTTATCCGCTGGTGCTGCCTTCCTCTGGAAGCGCAAGCAGGTAATCAAAAAAACCGAACAAAACCGGAACACTGAGGGCCGTGACCACCATGGAACCAAAGATCATCAATGGAAACGATTTCATGATAATCACCCGGGAGACAAAAAGGTAAAGCAGCCCAACGAGCAGGATCTCTTTCAAAAGAATGGCAATAGCAACCAGGACTATCTGGCTCCTGGGATGATCAAATTCAAGAAAGCGGGAACCGAAATGAAGGCACAGAAACACGGACAGGTAGATGAGGGTAGAAAAACCCTGCGGACCTCCTGAAACCACATCAATAAAAAGGCCTTGCCCGAAGGCGTAGACACTGGCGGGGCCATTACCGTACTTCAAAAGCAGATACGCGATAATAATCGTGAGTAAGTCAAAATCCAGCAAATCGGCTGCTGCGGCCTGCATCAAACGCCCTTTCAAAAGGGTAAAAATCAACCCCGCAAGCCAGACCCCCAGATAAAAACCTATCTTTTTTTGTTCTGTTCCTCGCTCGATACCTTTTTCCTCAGGATGACAAGGACTTCTTCCAGTCTCGAAAAATCTACTGCAGGCTTCACCGTGATGTGTTTGAAGAGATCGCCGGGAGAGTCCTCCACATGAATGACTTGTCCAATGGGGATTCCTTTTGGGTAGACCCCACCGAGCCCCGAAGTAACAACTTTGTCTCCTTCCTGCACGTCGCTCGTCTTGATCATATAGTCAAGGCTGCACGTTTCTCTGCCGAGGCCGCGCACCATTCCCCTATCCCTGGATCTCTGAATGAGGGAGTCTACAGCGCTGTTCTGGTCTATCAGCAACAGGATCTTCGCATAGTGGGGGGACACTGAAACGACCCTTCCCACAACACCGGAGGCGTTTACCACGGGCATATCCATACTGATTTCCGCACTGGTTCCTTTGTCTATGATAACAGATTTGAACCAACCGGTCGGATCGAGGCCAATAACCTGTGCGGCGACTGCCGGGATATTAAGAGACTGCTTGAATTGCAAAAGGGCCTTGAGCCGGTCATAGGTGAAAAGCTGCTCACGGTACCGGCTGTTTTCCACCTTGAGCGCATCAACTTCCCGCTTGAGGGCTGTATTTTCTCTGCGGACATTTACCAGAAAAAAATAGTTGGACCAGAAATCTTCTGTCCACGCCACAGTCCGCTGGAAGAGCCTTTCAATAGGGACGGTCACCTCAATCACAATCTGCTCAAGAGGATTCCATTGCCCTTTTTGCCCAGAGTTCATGGAAAGCAAGAGCAGAAAAAAGGCAATAAAAAAAACCCACAGGAGGGTTCTGGAATTCTGTGGCAACCCTTTCAATGGCGAATAATTTCTCCTTTATGACCAGGATAGAGAAAAAGGGTATGCTCTCTATTGGAAACGCACTCATGCCTGCACTGTCTTGTCAACAGGCCCTACCGAATGGTAACCTCTTTCAAAATAGCGATGTTGTCCAGGGCCTTCCCTGACCCAAGCACCACTGTTGAGAGCGGATCTTCAGTGATGGTAATAGGCAATTTTGTTTCTTCCCTTAAGAGTTCATCCAGATTCTTGAGCAGCGATCCTCCTCCGGTCAGGACGATTCCCTTATCAACAATATCGGCCGCCAGTTCCGGAGGAGTCTGTTCCAGAGCGATGCGGACGGTTTCAACGATGGTCTCCACCTGTTCAGTGATAGAGTTCCTGATCTCGTCAGAATCTATGGTCAATATTTTCGGAATCCCGGTGACCAAGTCACGCCCCTTTACCTCGATCGTTTCAATCTGCTCACTCGGATAGGCATTCCCGATGGTCGTTTTGATAATCTCAGACGTCCGAATGCCAATCAACAGATTGTATTTCCGCTTGATGTACTGCAGGATCGCCTCATCCATCTTGTCACCGCCAACTCGAACAGACTTGCTGTACACAATTCCCGCAAGAGAAATGACAGCCACTTCGGTGGTTCCTCCTCCGATATCCACGACCATGTTGCAGGTGGGCTCCGTAATAGGCAATCCCGCGCCGATGGCTGCCGCCATGGGTTCCTCGATCAGGAAAACCTCCCTTGCCCCGGCTGATTCTGCCGATTCCCGCACTGCCCGTTTTTCAACCTGGGTAATACCACTGGGTACACAAATGATAATCCTCGGCCTGACCAGGGTTCGTCTATTGTGGACCTTTCTGATAAAGTGTCTCAGCATAGCCTCGGTGATTTCAAAATCAGCAATAACGCCATCTTTCATGGGACGAATAGCAACGATGTTTCCGGGGGTCCTGCCCAGCATCATTTTTGCTTCTTTTCCCACCGCTAACACTTTGCTCATCCCGCGGCCGTCCTTCCTTACCGCCACAACGGAAGGCTCACTCAGTACGATTCCTTTCCCTTTCACATACACAAGGGTATTAGCTGTCCCCAGGTCGATGGCCAAATCATTGGAGAAAATACCGAGGATGGGATCTAAGAGCATCTTTTTCTCCTTTCCAGACCACTGCTGTGCCTCCGTGAGAGGGGCAAATTGCAGGTGGTTTTATCTTGACAATAGTTTAAGAACATGGTTAATTTTCCATTTACATTTATTTCAACCCCAAAAGGACTCGAAGAACCATGAAGAGGACGTACCAACCGAGCAATATTAAAAGGGCACGCACCCATGGGTTTCGCATCAGGATGCGAACAAAAGGCGGCATGAACGTTTTGAGAAGAAGGAGAGCGAAGGGCCGAAAACGCTTGGCCGTTTAGTTCATGCCTTTCAAGCTCGACCCAATGGCCTTCATTATTATGGGAAATTACTCGTTCTCAAAAAATGAAAGGTTATTGAAACGGAGTCAATTTGTCAATCTAAATCGGTCGGGTAAACGCGTTCATGGGCCGCATTTTGTCATCATACTGAAAGAAAACGGACTGGGCATTACAAGACTGGGGGTCACCGTAACAAAAAAGACAGGTTGCGCCGCTAAAAGAAACAGGATCAAGAGGCTCGTAAGAGAATACTTCAGGCTCAATAAAGCGCGCTTCCCCCAAGGATACGATGTCGTTATCGCAGCGAAGAAGGATGCCAACAAACTGGATCTTAGGGATTTGCAAAGGGAACTCAACAACGTCATGTTTTCCTGAGAGGGCCCTTTTTCAATGGAGATATCTTCCTATCGCCTTGATAGGATTATATCAGAAATTCATTTCACCTCTTTTGCCTCCTTCCTGTCGTTTTTATCCCTCTTGTTCGGTGTACGCCCGTCAGGCCTTTGAAAAATACGGCGTTTGCAAGGGCGGATTCCTGGCCCTCATCAGGGTCCTGAAATGTCACCCGCTGCATCCTGGTGGCTATGATCCCTTGCGGTAACGGAAAACAACTGTGGACACTCTCGGTGCCGGTTGTTTCTCCCACTTTAGAGCCGGTTTCAAAGGGTTCAATTTTGTTCGAGGTCAAGTCGAAGATCCCGGACTTTGAGTGGGGAAAGGCGATCCCGCCATGGCGGGATTAACCACAGGAATATTAGGTGATATT
>CAZJRD010000008.1:0-80815 GCA_964548365.1 uncultured Desulfobacteraceae bacterium
CTTATATCGTTTTTGATATTCTGGTAATGGGTATGATCATGATCTGGCCCCAAATCGCCATGTGGCTGCCAAGCCTGGTTAAGTGATACCTCCTTGTGCTGTGGTCCTTTCTAAGGAAAGAAAGCGCTGTAGCCCATAAGGGCATATTGATTATTCTTAATTTAATATGGAGCAAAAAGAAATTATGGAAAATGAGGAACATGTTGTCCGCGCTCAGTGGGCCGTCAGAGAGAGGGAAGGGATGGAGGCAGGGTATACCTTTTGTGATGGGTGTAATCAGACTCCGTTTTGCGGCATAAAATTTACAAAAAAAGATGAGAGCGTAACGCACGTGGAACCATGGCCCGATTTTCCTGCGTCCCCTCCCTGCTCAAAGGCATACGCAACTCTCCAGCGACTCTATCATCCAAACCGCTTAAAATATCCCATGAAGCGAACGAGGCCAAAAGGATCAACTGATCCTGGGTATGTCAGAATCTCCTGGAATGAAGCCTATGATATGATCACCAGTCATCTGAATCGAATAAAGGAAACGTATGGGCCTCATGCAGTTTTCTTTTATGTTGGGGACCCAAAGGAACCCCGGGCTGCTGTCCAGCGTCTCGCTGCCACATTCGGGTCTGTCAACTACGGATGTGAGAGTTCCACTGCCTGCAGACGGGCTGCAATGCTCGCGGAGTTGCTGACCTATGGATTCCCCACGATGGGGAATTTACCGACCGAGGAGACAAAGGTGACGTTAATCTGGGGCACAAATCCGGCCTATTCCGGGCAACCTTTCATGTGTCACGCCCAGCTCCTTGAGGCCAAGGAACGTGGAGTGAAATTTATCGTTGTTGACCCGAGGCTTACACCCACAGCCCAAACCCTGGCTCATATTCATCTGCAGCCGCGCCCGGCTACTACGGCAGCTCTGGCAGCAGGCATAATGCATGTGATATTTAAAGAAGACCTGCATGATAAGAAGTTTTGCAGGGACTGGATCCATGGAATCGATGAATTGAAAGACTATGTCAGGGAATTTCCTCCGGAAAAAGTTGAAAAAATTACCTGGGTTCCTGCTGACAAGATCATTGAGGCGGCCCGGCTTTACGCCACAAACGGGCCTGGAGGGATGAAGACAGGCGCTCAGGGAACAACCCACGATTCAAACGCAACAAATAATCATCGTGCCATCCTCCTTATCCCTGCCATATGCGGCTATTTGGATGTCCCAGGAGGTGTTTTGAAGCCTACAAATCCTCTTGTGGAAATGGCCGGACCATGGGCTGATGGGCCTCCAGCATTTTCCATGAGAAACAAAATGAATCAAATGAAGGAGCATAGGCTGGATATTGAGGCTTTTCCTGTCTGGGCGGAAAAGATGTGGGAGGTTCAAACCAATTATCTTGTTGAATGGATAAAGGAAGGAAAAATCAAGGGCCTTCTCGGATGGGGTCTGAACACCATGATTTGGCCTCAATCCCATGAATATCAACAGGCCATTGAAGGTCTGGAATTTGCTATGGCAGTGGACTATTTTTACCGTCCCTGGACCCATGATTATGTGGACCTTGTTTTGCCGGCAGCCATGAATTATGAACGGAAGGCCCCGTTTGCCTTTTTCGATCGACAAATATTCGGGCGCAGCCCGGTCGCTCCGTTGGGTGAGTGCAAAGAAGACTGGAAAATAGCGCTCGATATCGGAGTACGGCTGGGATACAAAAATCTTTTTTTCGACGGCGACGTAGAAGCGGCCTGCAATGAGATCCTTGGGTTATGGAAGATAACCTATGACGATTTGAGAAAAAACCAGGAAAGAGGCATTGGTATTCCTGCCAAGGGTCCTGAGTTGTTTAAAAAATATGAAACTGGAGATATAAGGCCGGACAAGAAGCCAGGATTTATGACCCCGTCCGGAAAAATTGAGGCTGTATCAACGACCCTGAAAAAGTATGGGTACCCTGCTCTACCCGAATACAAAGAGCCCATGCAAACAACAACTGAATACCCTTTGATCCTGATATCCGGGTCAAGAATTCCTTTTATCACCCATAGTAAATGGCGGGAAGATGCCCCGTGGCTGTTGGAACTTCAACGAGAACCCTTGCTAACCATCAATCCCAAAGACGCTGTAGAAAGAAAAATACAAGAAGGGGATGAAATCATTCTGAAAACAGCCTGGGGCCAAATGCAAGTGAAGGCGAAACCAACGATTATGGTTCCGCGAGGCGTTGTCGGCATCATGCATGGTTGGGCAAAGGCCAATGTGAATGAGTTGATACCAAGGCAATTTGATCCCATCTCAGGATTCCCTGTTTTTAAGGAAGTCGTCTGTCAAGTGAGCAAAATATGAATGAGATGCGGCATAAAGGGGGAGATATGGCAAGATACGGTATAATTGTTGATCTCAATCGATGCACAGGCTGCATGACCTGTGTCATAGCCTGCAAACAAGAAAACCTTACCCGTCCGGGTGTGTCATGGAACCAAGTTATGGAAGTGGAAAATGAAACATTCGAACGTATCGTCTATTTCCGATATGCCTGTATGCACTGTGAAGATCCTCCCTGCGCAAAGGCGTGCCCGAATGGAGCTATTCATAAACGCGAAGGCGGGATTGTTCTTGTTGACCAGGACAAATGCAGGGGCGCTCATGCCTGCGTAGCAGCCTGCCCTTACGGAGTAATAAGCATTAATCCTGATGAAGAATATTTTCCCGGCAAGAATGTACCTTTACAGGCAAAGGGGGAATCAAATCGTGTGCATCCTCCTGGAAAAGCATCAATGTGTACCTTATGCGCACACAGAATCGATGAGGGCAGAGAACCGGCATGTGTTGCTGCATGCCCATCTGAGGCAATGACTTTCGTAGACCTGGATGATTCTCAATCTCTGATGCTGAACAAATTTCCAAAACCAAGAGCGCTTCTCGCATCTGAAGGGAGCAATCCAAAGGTTCACTACATTATTTCCGACGATCTTTTCAAAGATGTGGAACATAAAATTTCGAAGAAAGCTGATGTACATTCGTAAGCCCATCTTCGGTTCCGGCGAGTTGCCAATTCAGAAATTAATGAACTCAGGCTGCGTCAAATTGCTTCCAAAAGAAAATAATAAACGCTATCAAAGATATACTGGAGAGGAAAAGATGATGTTTGTATCATAAAATCTCAAATTTTTTATTCAAGGAGGAGCAAAGATGCCACTCATTACAATTTCAGGTTATAGGGGATGTGGTGTGCGGAAAATTGCACGCAATGTCGCAACGGGATTAAATTTGGAAACCTACGATGATCAAGAACTCTTGGAGCTGGCTCCAAAAGTCGGCATCCTTTCGGAGGACCTGAAGGCCCTTCGAAACCCAGGTTTTTTTTCACGGCTATTTCGCAACAACCCACAGGTTTATATGGATTATATGGATGCTATCATCTATGAGATATCCAGACGAGGGGAAGGTGTCATCATAGGCCATGGCAGTCAAATTCTTCTCCGGGACTTCGGGTGTGCCCTGCATGTACGCATTAACGCGTCTGAGGCCGTCCGGCTAGAAACTATCCGTAAGCAGCGGAAGTTGGGTGTTGATGCTGCTAAAAAATTACTCCAGGAAACTGACAACAAACAAAGGAAATTTTGTCGTCTCGCCTTTGACATGGATTTTGACGACCCAGACCTCTATGACCTGATCCTAAATTCGGCCAAAATCGGGTATGAGACTATCGCCAAGCTCGTAATGGATACAGCTCGTGCTGAGGAAATGAACGCTTGCAGCCTTACTGCACTAGAGGCCATGGAGCGACTATCAATGCTGAGAAGAATCCAAGGTGCCCTTCTGAAAAACGACCTTGATGACAGCATGTTAACCATAGATATTGTGGAGGGGGGAAATGTAGAAGTACGTGGGCTATCCAATGACAGCGAAAGCACGAATCAAATTATCAAGACTATTGAAAATGTTCAAGGTGTGCAAAAAGTCCATTCTGAGCTGGTAATTTCACCGCCTCTTTACTGAAGGAGAAAATTATTGAAAACGCAGCATGTGTATTTATGAGAGCACCATGAAAGGGCGAAGCAAACCATGAAACTCGCCTCGTGGTTGTATCTGGGTGAAGCAGCTTCCGAGAAGATTTTTTGGATTTCTACCAGCCCCTTTGCTTGATCACTGCTCCACCCAAAGAATCTTTGTTGGGCTGACACGAAAGAACTTTGCTTTCCTGCAAAAATGATTATTATACTATCGTGGCAAATAATCCAAGACGAAGCAAAAATGGTTATGAGATTTCTTCTCTATAACATCCGCTATGCGGCAGGCATAGGCAGGCAGTTCCACCTTCCGGTGCCGTACAGCGGGTATTTTAAGCACACAAATGGTAATCTGAAGAAGATTGTGGAGTTCATGAAGTCGGTGAACCCGGATATTTCTGGATTGATCGAAGTGGATAGCGGGTCCTTTCGTTCCCAAAAACACAATCAGGCACAGTCCATCGCCTGGGCTTTGCAGCACCAGCATGTGTTTCAGACAAAATATTCCTCCTCTTCCGTGGCCCGGAAGATGCCTCTGCTCAGCAAACAGGGGAATGCAATCTTGACGAACCAGGAAATTGTGGCCCAGCGGTTTCACTATTTCCAGAACGGCGTCAAACGCCTTGTCATTGAACTGGAGTTGGAAGACTGCACCATCTTCCTCGTCCACCTGTCCATCAAATTCCGTCACCGTCAATACCAATTGCAAGACCTCTATGAGATGCTGAAAAAGATCAAGAAACCCGTCATTGTTGCCGGGGATTTCAATGTGTTGCGAGGCACCCGGGAGTTGGAATTGTTTTTGGCCGCTACGGGCCTCCAAAATGCCAACACAAACGGAGAACCCTCCCACCCCAGCCGGGCCCCCCGCCGACAACTGGATTACATCTTCCACAGCCCTGAAATAAGCATCGCCGGTTTTCAAATTCCCCAGATCACCTTGTCCGATCACACCCCTCTGGTATGCGATTTTGAGATTAATCACTCTGCCCGATCTGGTCTCCCATTGAAACCTCTGTAGAGACATGGTTCCCGGAATAATATTTTAATCATTCGGATTCCCCTGCCTTCACCAAATCATCCAATATTGAGCGTGGCAATGCTTTCCCTCCAAAGTCAACAACCTTTCAGGATTGTAATCTCCATGAAATACAGGAGAAATTTACTTTACAGTACATATGGTACACGGTAATATGCACCGACAAAAAAGGAAAACAAAACAAATGGCATGAAAGGAAGGAGGAAATCGATGAAAGACATAAAACGAATCTTGGTGGTAAGTCGAATGACCCAATATTGCCGGGAGGCCGTCCGTTATGGCATGTCCATGGCCGAAAAATACGGGGCCGAGCTTTACGTTATTCACGTGATTCATAACCCATTCGGATACAAGGGGTGGAATCTACCCATGGTATCCCTTGAAGAAGAGTATAGGAGAATTCAGGAAAAGGCAAAGGCGGATCTGGATGCCATCATAGCTTCGGAGAAAACGCACGACCTGGTTGTAAAGGAATTGGTCAAATCGGGGGAACCCACAAAGGAAATCTTAAAAGTAGTTCAGGAAGAAAACATAGACCTTCTCATCATGCTTGCCCATGAGGAGGGGCATTTGGAGCACTTTTTGTTTGGAGGTAGTAATGAAGAACTTGTTCGAAAAATGCCTTGCTCGATTTTTCTGGTGAAAAAGGATCCCGAACCGATGAGTTATTGAATTATTAGGAAAAAGGAGAAAAATGATCATGAAAAGACATGAATCCAATCAGAAACATCTGGAATTTCACTCACGCCTTCACGTTTTGGTGTTGGTGATTGCCCTCGTATTTCTCGCCACAGGGCTCTTGAGCGCGTGCAACAAGAAAGATGAACAGGCCGGGAAACCCAAGGAAACAGAGATATCCTCCCAACCCGCCGTGGCACCAGTAACAACACAACCCCAAACGATGGCAGATTGGAAAACCACCATAGAGCGGGTTGCAAAAAAGGCCATTCCTACTGTGGTTCACGTCGAAGTGACAGAGTATCAGGAAGTTGTCAATCCCATGTTTCCCTTTGAGAACGATCCCTTCTTCCAACAGTTTTTTGGCACCCCGAGGGGCCCCCGGAAATTCAAACGTGAATTGAAAGGACTTGGAAGCGGGATCATCATGGACGCCCAGGGCCATATTCTGACCAATAACCATGTTGCCGGCAGTGCCAGCAAGATTAATGTACTTCTGGCCAACGGCAAACATTACCCGGCGAAACTGGTGGGAGCAGACCCCAAGACAGACCTTGCCGTGATCAAGATCTCCGCCGACAAACCGCTCCCCTTTGCAACGTTCGGTGATTCAGATAAAGTGCAAGTGGGACAATGGGTGGTTGCCATCGGTCAACCTCTTGGCCTCAGTCAAACGGTCACCCAAGGAATCATCAGTGCCAAGCATCGCACCGGAATCATGAACCCGAGCAGCTATGAAGATTTTATGCAGACCGACGCCGCCATCAATCCGGGGAACAGCGGTGGTCCTCTGCTGGACCTCCAGGGAGAAGTAATCGGGATTAATTCAGCCATCATGTCGCAGTCCGGCGGTTTTGAGGGCATCGGTTTTTCCATCCCGAGCAACATGGCCCTCCAGGTTGCAAAACAACTCATTGTCCATGGCAAAGTAGTGCGGGGCTGGCTCGGGGTGAGCATCCAGAACCTCACCCCTGCCCTTGCGAAATCTTTTGGCGCAAAAGACCTCAATGGTGTCCTGATTGCCGATGTGGTCAAAGGAGGACCGGCTGAAAAGGCTGGTCTGAAAAGGGGCGATATCTTACTGACCTTTGGAGGAAAGAAGATCAAAGATGCCGATACGCTGCGGAATCAAGTGGCCGTAACACCCATTGGTCAGGATACGAAGGTCTCTGTCATGCGGAATGAAAAGCAGGTGGAACTCAAAGTCAAAATCGGGAATCTGGAAGACGCAGCGAAGTTTTTTTCCGCATCGGTGAAAGACCGCCTTGGTGTCACCGTCCGGCCGGTCAGAAAAAATGAGGCGGAAAAATACGGTCTGCATCCCCAGCAGGGCGTGACTGTCGCATGGGTGGATCCGAAGGGCCCTCTTGGCAAGGCAGGGTTTGAAGTTGGAGACATTATTCTTCAGGTAAACAGGCATGCCATTACAAGTGTGCAGGACCTTGATACCCTGACAAGCACCCTCGGAGCGAATCAAGGAATCATGATTCTTGCCCTTGACCACCGAACCGGCCAAAAGGCCTCTGTACAGGTGGTGGTCCGATAGGAGATTATGATGCAAAAAACAGTAATCGATCCCAAGGTAGTAGAAAAGACGCCCATCCCTGAACTCATGGAGCTTCTTGCTTCCAATGAAAAGGGCCTTTCCGGGTCCGAAGTAAAAGGCCGGCTGGAACAATACGGCTATAATGAACTTGCCCAAAAGGATGTTCATCCGCTTCTCAAGCTCCTGGGCTATTTCTGGGGACCGATCCCCTGGATGATCGAAGTGGCGGCAATCCTCTCTTTGGTGGTCCGGCACTGGCCCGATTTCATCATTATCGTAGTTCTTCTGGTCTTCAATGCGGTGGTGGGATTCTGGCAGGAATACAAGGCCGGTAACGCGGTGGAAGCACTCAAAAAGCAACTGGCCCTCAAAACCCGGGCACTCCGTGATGGGAAGTGGCAGGAGGTGGATGCCAAAGAAATCGTGCCCGGGGATGTCATCCGCCTGCGCCTCGGAGACGTGATTCCGGCGGATGTCAAGCTGATTCAAGGGGACTACCTGAGCGTCGATCAGTCCGGTCTCACCGGTGAATCGCTGCCTGTAAGCAAAAAGAAAGGCGACATCTGCTATTCGGGATCTGTGACGAAACAAGGGGAGATGGTGGCCCTGGTGACCGGCACTGGGATGGATACCTACTTTGGCCATACAGCCAAGTTGGTGGAGAGTGCCGGGGCCGTCTCCCATTTCCAGAAGGCAGTATTGCATATCGGAAATTATTTGATCTATCTGAGCCTGGGCCTGGTCTCGATACTGGTTGTCGCGCAGATCGTCCGGCATAAACCCATGCTTGAACTGTTCCAATTTGCTCTCATTCTCACGGTGGCCTCCATACCGGTGGCCATGCCGGCAGTTCTCTCCGTCACCATGGCCGTGGGCGCTCTGGCTCTCTCCAAGATGAAGGCTATCGTGGCCCGCCTGGAATCCATAGAGGAGATGGCGGGTATTGACATACTCTGCTCCGACAAGACTGGAACCCTGACCCAGAATAAGCTCACCCTCGGTGACCCTGTTTGCTTCAAGGCAGGAGATGACCAGGAGCTGATTTTGGCCGCGGCACTGGCTTCAAAGGAGGAAGATCAAGATGCTATCGACCTAGCGGTCCTGGGAGGACTCAGGGACCCGGCGGTTGTGAAAGGCTATAGGGAAGTTAATTTTATCCCCTTTGACCCGGTGGAAAAACGTACCGAGGCCACCGTCAAAGACGCACATGGCCAGACCTTCAAGGTCACCAAAGGCGCACCCCAGGTCGTCCTTGATCTCGCTCAGGTCGATGACGCCACCAGGCGAAAGGCTGACAAAATCGTCAACGATTTTGCCACAAAGGGATACCGCACCCTGGGCGTGGCTCGGGCAGAGGACGGCCGTTCATGGCGATTTCTGGGGATACTGCCCCTCTTTGATCCGCCGCGGGAAGACTCGGCCGACACGATTGCACGGGCTCAGCAGCATGGCATTGAAGTCAAAATGGTGACCGGTGACAACGAGGCAATTGCCAGGGAAATTTCAGGGCAACTCGGCCTGGGAGATAACATCCAGCCCGCTGACCGATTCTTTGCAAAGGATCCGGATCCCGCCCATTTGAGTTCAGAGGCCGCAGTGCAGATTGAACGAGCCGATGGCTTCGCCCAAGTCTTCCCTGAGCACAAGTATGGCATTGTAAAGGCCTTGCAAGCACGCGGTCACCTGGTGGGCATGACGGGCGACGGCGTAAACGATGCACCTGCTCTCAAGCAAGCTGAGGTAGGGATTGCCGTGTCGGGCGCCACTGACGCGGCGCGCGCGGCAGCTTCCCTGGTACTCACGATGCCCGGACTCTCGGTGATCATCAAGGCGGTGGAAGAGGCGCGGAGGATCTTTGAGCGCATGAACAGCTACGCCATCTACCGCATCACCGAAACGATCCGCATCATGTTTTTCATGGTGCTGGCCATGATCGTCTATGGCTTTTATCCCATTACCGCCATTATGATTATCCTCCTGGCGCTGCTCAATGATCTTCCGATCATGACCATCGCCTATGACGACACCTGGCTGGACCCGAACCCAGTACGCTGGCGAATGCATCGTGTGCTTTTGGTATCCTCCATACTCGGCGCCGTAGGCGTCATTGAGACCTTTGCTTTACTTGCTATCGCCAAATCTTGGCTGGGCGTCAGCGTGGCGATGTTGCAGTCCATCATCTTTCTCAAATTGGCCGTGGCTGGGCACCTGACTCTTTTTGTCGCCCGCAGCCGAAAACCATTTTTCTCAAGGCCATACCCTGCCCCCCTGCTCTTGCTTGCAATCCTTGGCACCCAGGCACTCGCCATTTTGATCGTCGTATTCGGCTGGTTTGTGACGCCTATCCCCTTGTTCTATGTGGGTCTCATCTGGGCCTACTGCCTTGCCTGGATATTCATTGAGGACCTGGCGAAAATAATCGTCTATCGCCATCTCGACCTGGGGAGTAAACACCATCGTAGATTTTTGGGAATCCTGAAACAGCCGCTGATGCACCACTGAGCGCACGCACAGACAAAGTGGTTTTCATAGAACATACAGTGATGAAAGGAGGGGTTAGAAGTGTACCATTGCATTCTTGTTCCTTTGGATGGATCAAAGAGGGCCGAGGCCATACTCCCTCACGTTGAAGAGCTTGCCAGGGGCTTTGATGCCAGGGTGATCTTCCTGCACGTGGTCGAGCCGCCGCCAATAATTACAGATTCTGACATTATAGGTTCCGAGGTCTCCTACCTGAACGGATTTCAGGAACAAATGAAAGAGATGACGAAACAGGCCGTTCTCTACCTGGAAAGCGTACAGGGAAAATTAAAGGAAAAGGGTATTGAATCCAAGGTTAAAGTCAACCACGGACCTGTGGTTGAAGGAATTATTAACACAGCGAAAAGCCAAGACGCGGACCTTATTGCGATTACGAGTCACGGCAGGAGCGGGCTCTCCAGGGTATTTTACGGGAGTGTTGCAGCAGGCATCCTGCACCGGGCGGACCGGCCACTGCTGGTGATTCGATCAGATTAGAAAAAAGGGTGGTGGCTTGATTCCCTTGAAAGGGCTGCAAACGCAGAGGAAAAATTAGTGCACGGACAAAGAGCAAAAGCGGAAAAGCTTGGCCTCAAGGAATTGGTTGCCATGGGTGTAGGTGGGATGGTGGGCGGCGGGATCTTTTCCGTTTTGGGGCTTTCGGTGGCGCTTGCCGGGCATGCAGCGCCCGTTGCATTCGGCCTGGGTGGCCTGATTGCCCTCTTGACCGGTTTCTCCTATGCCCGCCTGGGGTTGTCTTTTCGATCTGACGGGGGGAGTTTTACCTACCTGGAACATGCTTTCAGGCACAGGAACATCTCCGGGATGGGCGGGTGGCTCCTGCTTACCGGATATGTCGGCACGCTTGCCCTCTATGCGTACACGTTCGGCGTGTACGGGGCGGCCATGTTCGGCCAAGAGCTCCCAGTCATGCACCACCTGCTGGAATCCCTGGTTCTTTTTTTATTTCTGGGGGTCAACCTGTATGGGGTAAGAGCGGCGGGCAAAAGTGAAGATGTGATTGTTATGGTCAAGGTCCTGATCCTGGCCCTCTTCGCTGTTGTAGGCATTTTCTATGTAAAGCCAGACCACCTTCTCCCGGTTTTCAATCAGGGAAAGACCGGACTGCTGATGGGGGCAGCGCTCATCTTTGTTGCCTACGAAGGGTTTGAATTGATCCCCAATGCGGTTAACGAAATGAAAAACCCCGAGAAAAATTTGCGAAAGGCAATCCTCATCTCTGTTTCAGTCACTATCGGCATTTATATCCTGGTTTCCCTGGTGGCCGTGGGAAATCTTCTTCCTGCAGATATCAGCAAGTATAAAGAGTACGCCCTTGCAGTAGCAGCGAAGCCATTCCTCGGCAAATCCGGGTTCCTGCTCATCGGGTTGGGAGCAATGCTCTCCACTGCCTCGGCCATCAATGCGACTCTTTTTGGAACGGCTCGGCTCGGCATGGTCATGGCCCAGGAATCAGAATTACCGCGGGTTTTTTCCCATAAGGAACGCACAAAGGACACCCCTTACGTGAGCCTGGTCTTTATTTCAGCTCTCACTCTGCTCTTTGTTAATACCACAAACCTTACTATCATATCATCTTTTGCCAGTTCCACATTCCTCCTGATCTTCACAGCCATCAACCTATCTGCCATACGGCTCCGGAAAAAGATCGGCATGCATATCTTGATCCCCCTGGCAGGCCTGCTCTTATCACTGGCTTCATGGGTTGTGTTGACTGTCTATCTCTGGAAGAGTGACTGGAAGGCCCTTGAGTGGATGGGAACCCTTTACCTCTGTGTCATAATAGCGGAATTGTTTTTCAGTGAAAGAAGGTTGTTTTTCAAAAAGAAGGCATGATTTAACTCTCGGCTCTGCCGACCCCGAACTTGATGGCCTTTGGGAGACCATAGTGGAATAGTGGACATCTGAAAATGAAAACTGGGAAGCTGCCGGACAAGAAAGAGGTTGGGAAAATTCTGGGGATTGTATTCATGATCCTCGGAATTCTCTGTCTGAATTATTTCACGTATCCCACCTTGAGTTACCGTCATGCCTTTTACCGGATGCTTTTTTATGTTCCCTTGGTTTTTGGATGTTTCTGGTTCGGCATAAAGGGCGCCATGTACGTGACCGCAAGCGTTCTCTTCCTCTACGTCCCTTATGTAACAAGAACCTGGCAGGGCCTCACCCTTGAAGATTTCCACAAGATTCTAGAAGGACTCCTCTTCATCATGATTGCATGCATCCTGGGTCTCCTGGTGGAAAGAGAGAAGAGAAAAAACAAACAACTCCTTGAAGTCGAACGCCTTGCCGCCCTGGGAAGAGCGACATCCGAGGTGGCACACGACATGAAAACGCCACTCATGGCTATCGGGGGCTTCGCTACACAAGTTTATAGAAAGATGGCACCTGAAAACCCCAACAGGAAAAAGCTGGAAATCATCATGCAGGAATCCGCCCGTCTGGAGACAATGACCCGGGAGATGCTGGAATTTGGAAAACCGAATAATCTTGAGCGTACGAACAAATCCATAGAGACAGTCATCCTGGAATCGGTGAACGTCGCACAAAAAGTAGCCGAATCCAGAGGTGTTATATTGAAAATCGATTTAGAGCATTCCCTGCCTTCAATCCCGCTGGATGTGGACAGGCTAAAAAAGGCCCTTTTAAATCTTTTAACAAATGGCATTGAGGCATCCGAACCGAGACAATGTGTAGTAGTAAGGGCATGCACGGGCCAAGACCATGTCCTCATCGAAATCATAGACTCCGGCTACGGGATCAAGGAGGAAATCGCGAACAAAGTCTTTTCCCCCTTTTTTACAACCAAAAAGAGAGGAACAGGGTTGGGTTTGGCGATTGTGAAAAAGACGATAGAGGCACACGGGGGGAACATTTCCCTCCGCCGAAACCCGGAAAAAGGGACAATCTTTGTGTTGACAATTCCCCTCTTCAGATCCAAGAGACAAGCGAACGGCTCACAGGCCCTCTAATTTTCAAGGTGCTCTGCGATTTCCGCAACCGTCTTCTTGAACCTCCCCCAGTCTATCTCTATTCGGCCTATTTCCCCTGGCTGGATATAGGCGCGCTCCAGTTCACTTCTGGCTTTCTTCACATCTTCAAACAGGCTATTGAGATGAACGTATGCATGATGCAGATCTTCCCCCAATCCATTTCCATCATGGCGACTGACCTGCGAAGAACAATCGCCTGCCATCACGCTGACATCGGCCTCCAATCGTTTCAAGCAACTTGTGATCTTTTCCAGGTCTTTTTCTTCCCGGTTCGAGGCCCAGACAGCATGATCCTGCTCCAGCTTTTCCAGTTCCAATTTAAGCTTCAGGTTATCATTCGCGAGTTTCCGGATATCTTCGTTTAGTCCATATCCCACAATCTACCTCCTTCGCTTTTGAGTTCTCATTTCAAGAAACTTTCGCGGTTGCCATTTGGTTCTATGATAGGGTCCGAACCTTTCCTGATCATTTCAAGAAGATTACATTTTCGGAAGGTACGTCAGATGAGCATCACCCTGGTATGAAAAAGACATCTCTTACTTGGACACAACACCCTTCAAGCCTCCTGATATCAGTGATGCGACATTTACGAGAATTCGGGGCAGGGAAAAGCCACCGGGAACGGCCAGATATTTAGGGGTCCAGACCGGGCCGAACTTCTCCTTATACTCCCGCAGCCCCTGGAAATTATAGAAATGTTCCCCATGGCGAAAAAGGAAAGTTCCGGTTCGGTCCCACAGGGGCGCCAGGCGATGTTCCTGCAACCCGAACAGCGGCGCCATCCCCAGATTGAACCAGCCGTAATGCTCTTGTTTTCCCCAAAGCATAAGCTGAATGAAGAGATAGTCCATGACACTGCGCCGGGCCTCGGGAAGATATCGCATAAGATCGACGGAGACTTCTTCCTTTTTCGCACCAAGCAAGATATTGGCAAAGGCAATGATCTTTTCTCCCTTCCTCACAATGCCTGCCGGAAATCGCTTCAAATAGTCTTCATTGAAAAACCCCAGAGAAAAGCCTTTTTCTCTCGTATGTTTTCCCGCAAGCCAGGCCTCGGAAACCGCCTTGAATTCGGGCAACATCCCAGGCACGTCCTCATGTTGAACCACATCAAAGACATAGCCCTCCCGTCCCAATTTATGAAGGGTATTGCGAAAGCTCCTCCTCCCATGTCCTGATAAAGAAAATCCTTCCAGGGAAACCCGGGCCTCCT
This sequence comes from uncultured Desulfobacteraceae bacterium, assembly GCA_964548365.1. Lineage (GTDB taxonomy): Bacteria > Desulfobacterota > DSM-4660 > Desulfatiglandales > Desulfatiglandaceae > B46-G9. The sequence goes on from CAZJRD010000008.1 coordinate 14,013, forward strand.
CTCCCAGCTTCAACGAGTTCAGCCCAAGATCAAGATAGAGATAGAGCTTATCATAATCAACCTGGTAAAAAACCGTCCATCCATCATACCGGTCGCTCATCTCCCGGAAATTCCATATCAGCTCCGCCCACTCATTCTCATCGCCAACGGGGTCTCCCAAGGCTACCCAGCTCCTGCCTTCAACCTTGTACATAATAAAACTCTCCTTTTCCTGCCCAAAGAGGAAGTTCTTATCTCCAAGGAAGGCCAGGTTGCTTCTGCACTTCCGGGAGGCCTTTACGATCCGCTCAATGTCCCGGAGTTCTTCGGAAAAATCCCGGGCAGCCCGGGGGGGCCGGGAGCTGAGCAACCTCGCAACAGCAAGGAAAAGAACAAGACCAATACCGCCCACAGTGGCCCGCAGAAAGCGAGATGCACTACCGTAAAGGGTGAACCGCCACCAGAGATGACTGGAATATTCCTGATGTTTAAAGGAAAACATTCCCAGCCATACCGAGCAAATAATAACCAAGAAAATGGCCACAATCCATGCGGGCCCAATATCTTCATGGAGAAGAGAACTCTTTCGGTAGAAATACGGGCGACAAGGAAGAAAGGCGAGAAGTATGAATGACAGGATAAGGGCCTCTTCGTAGTCAAGTCCCTTCAGAAGAGAAAAAAGGATTCCGGCCCCAAGGAAAATGATGGCGAGCATATATGCCCCATCAAGCCTCTTTTGCAATGCCCGGGCCAGAATCAACAGGATTACACCAACGAGGGTCCCCAGGAAGTGGCTGGACTCTACAACCAGCAGTGGAAAAAAATGTCCAATCCAGGCGACGCGGTCCCTGATTCCCGGCGTCGCTCCTGAAAAAAGAAGGATGATTCCGGCAACAAAAACAGAAACGGCCAGAACCTGAGGGATTGCGATAGAAACCCACCGGCCGATGGTCTGGGCCGCCCGTTCAAGTTTCCCTTTTCTTAAAAGAACTTCCTCTCCCGCCAGGAGAAGAGCTGCCGACAAGAGCGGAAGTACGTAATAGATGCATCTGTAAGCCAGAAGAGCTCCAATTACCGCAGGCCCTTGCAGGTGAGAAGACAAGAGGAGAATAATGATGGTTTCGAAGACACCAAGGCCTCCGGGGACCTGACTCAGGAGACCTGCCAGCTGAGCGAGAAGAAATATACCCATGAAACCGCCAAAAGAGAGTCCATGTATAACTGGCAACAGCGCATACAGTACACTCCCCGCCAAACCCCAATCCAAAACCGCCACTGCCATCTGGGAGACAAAGAGCCTCGTAGAGGGAAGCGTAAATGTCCACCCTCCAATCTTTAAAGGGTTTTTTCTGAGAAAACAAAAAAGGAAGTATGCGAACACCAGAAGAACAAAGCCGGCTCCTAAAGGTCGCACGGAGTTGAAAGGGAGATGAAGTGCCTTGGGGATGACCATGGGCTCGAAAAGAAAAACTGTGCCACCGAGAGCCAGAAAGCCCAGCCAGAGACTCAGGCTGCAAAACCCCACCAGTTCGGCTATCTCCAGGCCCGACAGTCCCCAGGCAGAATAAAGACGGTAACGAACCGATCCTCCGGCCACCATTGAAAGCCCGATATTGTTACTGAAGGCATACCCGACAAAGGAGACAAGCGCTATCTTTCTATAATGAAGCTTGTGTTTGATGTAACGTAAGGCGAAAAAGTCATACCCCGTCATGATCAGGTAATCGAGTATCATCAAAAACACGGCAATTAAGAGGCTGGCGGCGGGAAGCTTCTTGAGGGAGTGAAGGATATCCTGGATCTCATAGACCTTGAGTTCGTGGTGCAATGCCCATAGGGCCACTGCAAAAAGGCAAACAGCCAGGAGCGATCCAAAATGGTGAGCCAGCTTTTTCCTCACTATTATCTTTTGCTCCATCTTTTACCCTTTACTTGCATGAAGCGATTTTTTGCAGGCTTCAACTTCCCTAGTCAATTAACACAGATCGCCTGCCTTTTCAAATGGCATGACACAAATATGAAGCCTTGCCTATTGCCCCATATTTTGAGAATATAAATGTTTATGTTCTAAACACCCTGCTCATAGCCGCCTTTGCTGCCCACCAGGAATATTAAGGGCTATGAATTAACCGTCCTTTGGACAATTGCAGGAATACGGGCTCTAGTATGAGCCGTTAGTTTTTACCGCCGGAAAATAGGATATCTTTTCTTACAGGACCAATTAGTGAATATATGAGAGGTGATTATGAAAAAGACGGATTTTAATATGGGCCAAAAGGAACCTGAAATGCATATAAATAACCCCCCTGAAAAGAAACTCTGGCAAAAAAATGGGCCATTTTCCATCTGGTATTTTGTCATCATGTTTCTTTTACTCTATATGTTTCAGTCGACCATGCAGGTGAAAAGGGAGCAAATACCTTATAGCCAGTTCATGCAATACCTGCAGGCGGGGCAGGTCACCCACTGTATCATAAAGCAAAATGTCATCGCGGGGACACTTAAATTGACGGATCAAAGAACGGGAAAACCTCGCCATTTCATTACGGTACGCCTGCACGACGATCAACTGGCAAAGGCCCTTGATAAACATGGAGTCAAATATAGCGCAGCAGTGGAAAGCCACTTTCTGAGCAACCTCATCTTTACGTGGATCATCCCCTTCGGCATTATTTTTCTCTTATGGGGTTATCTTGGTAAGAAGATGGGCGGCATGGGAATGAACTTTATGAACATCGGGAAAAACAAGGCGCACGTCCATGCGGAAACGGACCATGATATTACCTTCAAAGACGCAGCCGGTGTTGATGAGGCCAAACAAGAGCTTGGGGAAGTCATCGAATTCCTGCGGAATCCCGATCACTTCCAGCGGCTGGGAGGGCACATGCCAAAAGGGGTGCTCCTGGTCGGTTCTCCGGGCACGGGAAAAACCCTCCTTGCCCGTGCGGTATCGGGTGAGGCAGGAGTGCCTTTCTTCAACATCAGCGGCTCGGATTTTATTGAAATGTTCGTGGGTGTAGGTGCTGCCCGTGTCCGTGACCTCTTTGAAGAGGCGAGAAAGAAAGCACCATGTATCATTTTCATAGATGAACTTGATGCCATCGGCCGGCAACGGGGGGGGCCAGTGGTCATGGGCGGCCACGACGAGCGGGAACAGACCCTGAACCAGCTCCTGGTTGAAATGGACGGCTTTGATACCAGTAAAGGGGTGGTGGTTATATCGGCCACCAATCGTCCTGAGGTGCTGGACAAGGCCCTGTTACGACCGGGAAGGTTTGACCGGCAGATCGTGGTTGATAAACCCGACCTCCTGGGGAGAATCGATATCCTGAAGATTCACACCAGTGAATTGACACTGGGACCCAAAGTGGACCTGGAATTAGTGGCCAAGAGGACCCCGGGCTTTGTGGGGGCTGATCTGGCCAATGTCGCCAACGAGGCAGCCATCCTGGCGGCCCGCAAGGATCGCGATGCCATCACCACGGCCGATTTCGAAGCGGCAATAGACAGGATCATTGCGGGCCACGAAAAGAAGAAAAGCACCTTGGATCCCGAGGAAAAACACCGGGTCTCTTATCATGAATCAGGCCACACCCTGGTTGCGGAGCTTGTCCCCACCGGTGAACCGGTCCACAAGGTCTCCATCATCCCCCGGGGGATAGGGGCATTGGGGTATACCCTGCAACTCCCTGAAAAGGAGAAATTCCTGGCCACGAAAAACGAACTCCTCGATCAGATTGCCATCCTTCTGGGGGGCAGGGTTGCGGAAGAAATCGTATTCGGAAATGTCTCCACGGGGGCACAGAATGATCTGGAACGGGCATCGGATCTGGCACGAAACATGGTTTGTTCCTATGGCATGAGCGAAAAGATGGGGCCTCTCACGTTCGGGAAAAAACAGACATCCCTGTTCCTGGGGACAGAATATGGAGAAGAAAGGAATTACAGTGAAGATACAGCGCGGGAGATAGATGCCGAGGTCAAGAAGGTCATCACAACCAACTATGCGCGGGTCAAGAAGCTCCTGGGAGAAAAACGCTCCCTGCTGGATGCCCTCGCAACAAAGCTGGAAGAAAAGGAAGTGCTCTCAGGGGAGGAAGTGGAAACAATCGTAAAACAGGCCTAATATCAAAGCATTACGAAAAGGATGGCAGGCCTTTCATACATGGAACAAATGTCACATATGTCGGAAGCGCTGGACCTGAAAAACGTGATCATCTCCTCGGAGGTGCGTATGCACTCCTCCATCCCATCAATTTCAATGAGCCTCTTGGCCTTTCAATCATTGAAGCCATGGCCTGCGGCACGCCGGTGATCGCTTTCAATAAAGGGAGTATGCCCGAATTAATCAAGCATGGGCGCAATGGCTTCCTGGTCCGGACGGTGGATGAAGCGGTCAAGGCGATCCGGGATATCCCGCCCATCGAAAGGCTTGCCTGCAGAAAATGGGTGGAAGGGCGTTTCACGGTGGATCGCATGGTGGAAGAGTATATCGGAGTGTACCGGAAAATACTAAGAATGAGGAAGCGAGAACCTTCATGAGCAACATAAAATCGATCATTAAAAGATATCCGAAAAATCCCATCATCACCCCTGACGATGTCCCCTTTAGATGACTCCTACGCCCTCACGTACAGTGCCTATTCACGCTACGGCGCTCGCATCGCACTCGCACGAACAAGAGACTTTGAACACATCGATCGCATAGGACTGAAAAGCCAGGCAGACATGTGAAATTGCGTCATTTTCCCTGAAAAGATTCGGAGGGGAAGAAGGATCTTATATCGTAGGCATGCTGAAGACCTTGCGCATGCCGGTCATCTGCAATCTCCACACCATTATCAAAGAACCAGACCCAGGACAGGCGTTCATTATCCAGGAAATATCTCGTCTTTCCGACCGGCTCCTGGCCATGAGCCACAAAGCGAGAGAACTCCTTATGGACATCTATAATGTCCCCGGAGACAAGATTACATTCAAACCGCTGAAGATGGACATCTGTCCATCATCGGAAATGCAGGATGGTATCCACGAGGGGGCGAAAAGGCCAATTTTGATCAACAACCCATTGAGGCCATGAGTCTTATTGATGCCTGCTGCGATGTCTATATTTCAACGGGGGCACAAGATGGTTTCAAGAGGCCCAGCACTGCCTCGGTTGGTTTCTTGGCCGAAATGATCTGAATGTGCCCGTGCATGATTTCGAAGCCGGGGGATGCTGCGAAGGCCTTCAACCTGATGGCGTCAACGAAAACCAAGGGGCGGAATCAACAATAAGTTGCCTCATTTCCTTCCTCAAAATGTATGAGGTCATGGGGATGCATAACCTCCTTGCCGACAAAAAAGCCATTTTCGGTGGAGAAAATTAATTTGATCGAGGCAGAAGTGGTACATCCCTATTCTCATTCATTTAGCAATTTCTTGACACAGACCTTGAGATCCGCGATTTTTACCGGTTTCGCAAAAAAGTCATCCGCACTTTTTCGAAAGGCTTCAACAGCGGCATCCATGCTTGCAAATGCGGTAATCATGATCACTTTGATTTCCGGAGACTCCTTTTTTATGGTATTCAGGACCTCCATGCCATCAATATCCTTCATCTTCAGATCAGTAATGACCACATCAAATTTTTCTTCTTTTAGTCTCTCAAAGGCCAGCTTTGCATCCAAAAAGGCCTCCACCACGTACCCGTCTTGCCCGAAAGAACTTTTTATCATTTTGCCTACGATGTTTTCATCATCAATTACCATGATTTTGTGGCCGTTCATTTTTGCCCTCCTTTGTTCTATGAACAGGTAATTCTATCGTGAACGTTGTTCCAACTCCCACTTTGCTTTTCACCTCTATTGACCCTTTATGCTTTTTAATGATGCCATAACTGATGGACAACCCTAAGCCCGTCCCCTCCGTACCCTTGGTACTGAAGAACGGATCAAATATGTGTTCCAGAAATTCAGGGGGAATTCCTTTCCCGGTGTCTTCAATCTCTATTATAATATGATTTTTTTCTTCCGCAAGATTCGTTCGAAGGAAAACCGAGTCTCCCGGAGACATTGCGTGAATGGCGTTGGTGACCAGATTCACCAACACTTCACGAATTTTATTTTCATCAATGAAAACAGACGGTAGTTTGTCTTGAAGGTCTAACTCGGTCTTAATCCCGGACACATCGAGCATATTCTGCACCAGCTTCAGGAAGCTTCTTATGACATCATTGATATCAGAAATCTTAAAATCTCTTTCTTTTGTTCTGGAAAAATCCAAGAGATCCTGGACAATTCTCCTGATCCTCTCGCTCTCCTCCAGGATTGTTGTTACGTAATCAACTTTATCTTCCTCTGAAAGATGCTCCAGGAGTTCCAAATAGGTCTGGGCCACCATGGAAATATTGTTGAGCGGGTTCCCCAACTCGTGTGCCACGCCCGCAGTAAGCGTTCCCAAGGATGCCAGTTTTCTCGACTGGATGAGCTGTTCATGCCCGGTTTTCAGTTCTTCACACATTGCATTAATGGCCGCCATGGCGGAACCCAGCTCATTTCGCGGTATCTTTCCTTTAATATTCGCAAAGTTTCCTGCGGATATGGAATTTGCCGTTCTCTCTATCCGCCGCAGATTCTTGAACATCCGTGAGAAAAACAAATAACTGCTCATGATGGCGACAAAAATAACAAGGCCAAAAAAAGACAATAATGTCCTTTTTGAAGCAGAAATAATGTTATTCACTTCCTGCCGCTCAACCCTTACCATGCGCTCAGAAAACAGTCGTAATGCCCTGCCTGATTCCCGGATGCTTTCTTCTACTCTGCTTTTATCCTCAATTCTTTCATCGCTCTTCCCTACCTTCTCAATTGCCTCCTCATATCGCTTGAGATTCAATTGAAGTTTCCCAAAATTTTTGTTGCCGATGGCCTTGATAATATTTGGTTTCATACTTTCAATGGTCAGATAGCTCTCCTGGATCTGCTCTTTGATGCCTGGAAGGGTTCCATGGTCTTTATAGAGGAAGTAATTCTTCTCCGAAAGTCGTATTTCGAGAAACGATGCATTGAGGGTGTCCGCTATTTCAACAAAACGCAACTTAGCGAGAAGCAGGTCAAATTCATGGTAAGAGAACACGGCTACCACGATGATAGAAATGATGCCGAGACTATTTGCAAGTATGATTTTGTGTACCAGCTTCATGGCTATTATGTCTTCCGCCTTCGAAAGCTCTTCACCACATCCACGGATATTTGACGATTCGGGAAAACCTGGAGCTGAACCCCTTGTCCGTGACCAAAGTTATCATGCTCACTAAAGGGGTATAACGTTCACATACACCTCTTTTACGCCGGGCATTTCCATGAGGATGGAACGGATGTCATCCGTCAGCGCTTCCTCTTGCTCTAAATTTCGTTTTATATGGACGGTGACTATCCCGTCCTTGACAGAAACCTCCACATCAGCATAGAAATTCATCAGATCTGATTTTACCTTTGCGCCGAGGCCTTCATCTCTTAAAGTCCTCAGCGTCTCAGCGTTTATTTGAAAGGAAGGGAGCCTCACCGTGGTCAGGATCTTTTCGACCGCATCGTCAATGGTAAGTCTCCCGATCACTATCCCAAGGTCATACATGCTGAGGTCCCAGGGGTCCTTGCCGTGGAAATACATTGCCCATTTTTTCCGTTCTTTATCAAATTTCTCAATAAGTTTTTCTGCTTCCTTTTTCGAGACATCTTCCCTTTGCATGATTTCCTTTACCCGTTCGTCGATGGTGGCAGAAATCATGACCCTCAAAACATTTGGGATCCCCTCCAGCAAAAAATGGCCGGCAAGCGCATGATAAACCACATTATCTCGTGCCGCAAAATCCAAAAGCGCAGAGCGGATGTAGGCGACGTACTTCTTTTTTCCATAGCTAAACCGGTCCCGAAGCGTCAGCGCATTTTCAACAGCCTGACGCAGCCAATTTTCCGGAATATCAAATTGCTGTGAGGCCAGACTGATAACTTCTTCGGAGATACATTCATAGTTCAGTTCCTGCGCTACTTTTTCAGCGATCTTTTTGCCATGACTATAAGAAGCCCTGGCGATGGCGATGATAGACATGCTGACCTCCCTTGGTTTACAAAATCAAAAAGCAAAACCTAAAAAATGCCCTCAGCACCTTGCTCTCATGGGTATTTCATTAGCCTATGGGAATAAGCCCCAATACCCCGGTCAAAACGATTATGCCGCAAACCAGGGCCAACGACCCATATAGTTTGTCTCCCTCCTTGAAAAGAACTGCAGAGGAGAGAAAAAGCGCCGGCACCACTGAAAAAACCGCCAGAGAGATTCCAAAGGAAGTCAAACCATCTCCGGTCGTTAGGTAGGAAAAGTACCAGTGCCCCATGGGGAGTGAACCGGTAATGCCCTTCCAAATTTGAGAAGGAGACTTGCCCGCCCATACTGAAGACAGCCAATAGGAAACAGGCACGTAGTTATTCCTAGTTATGAAGGCCATCACAGAGCCGGCAATGACGATCAAAGAGCCTAACATCACTCCCCAGTAGATGATCTGCCCATAGACCAAGCCGGCAAAAGGAGCTTTTAATTTATCTTTCATAATTTCCTCCTGCAGATGGGTATAGTTACCCCAGGATAGGAATGTGGATCCCAAATGCGCCTTCCAACCCGCGTGCGATAAGTTTTACGGATGAAAGAATGAGAATAAAAATCAGGATCTTCCGCACAAAACCTGCCCTGATCCTGATTAAGAGATGCGCTCCCAAAATACCACCCACCACATGCCCCAGCATCCAGGGGGCTGCGAGAATGGCAACAAGTGCTCCATACGTGATATATGTCCAGATGGCGGTAGCATCACTGATGGCCAGGAGCACCCCACTGCAAGCGGCCGCGATCTTTACCGGCGCCATCATGACAAGGTTAAGCGTTGCGGTGAGAAAGGCCCCGCCTCCCATGCCGAAAAATCCCCCTATAAAGCCAAGAAAAATAAAAATAAATGCTCCCGGAAGCGCCCGCACCAACTGGTAGTCAACAACTTTTCCAAGAGAGCCCTCCCAATAGGAGCCCTCCAGTCCAAGCTTCTTGGAAAGTGGATCAATGTGGTCCGGTTCAGGATATTCTGTTTTGCCTCCGCCCGTGAATAAAAACCAGGCAATAACAAGCATGAGAACTCCAAGAGACAGACGAACCAAACCATCGCCTACTGCACCCAGGGCGTCGTGCAGATATATGGCACACACGCTTCCTGCAAGGGCACCAATGGTGATGGGTACCCCACAAAAAAACACGACTCGCAGGTTGGCCAGCCTGCTTTTCATAAAGGGTCCCGAAGAAATCAATCCCCCAAACATGGCCACCACCAGACCCGTGGCCCTGATGACCAGACTGTCCATGGAGGTAAAACCGAGCATGATGGGCGTAAAGATGACTCCTCCCCCTATGCCCGCGATAACGGCTATGATGGCGATGGCGGTGCTTATCAGAAATGAGCCCACAATAATGAGCCACATAGAAAACGGATCAAGGATCTGGGTCCCTTGGACTTTTGAAAATACGGCCATGACAATATAGCCACCAATGATTAACATGAGCAGAATGGATAACTCAGGAACACTGGTTACCAGACGCGTGATTACGCCTTTTCTTTTGCCCCTTCCAGTTCTCTTTTCATCTTCTCCTTTTTGCTCTATAGCACCTGACATCGGCTCTGCATGCCCCATATGAAATGCCTCCCCAATTTGGTCCTGACCTGCAGCAAATAAAATGAAGGACCGCACTCTTCAGAATAGGTTTTTTCGTACTCCACTCTCGCTCTAAGAGATCACTGTTTTTGGTGTAGTATCAGCAAGATTCATCTCGGTTACAAGTCTTCTATGACTTGAGACATCAATATCTCAGGAGAAAGATGTTCTTGCAGGTGATCTGGCAAAGAAATAAGCAAATCCGTTGTGCCTCCCTTATTTCTCGTTCATGGTCTGTCAAGTGATTGCCAAAACTATTAATCACCAAGGTCCTTGGGCTTCACACCCACCCGCACTTCCTTTACTCCTTCCACAGATTTTGCAATCGCTTCGATATCTTTGGTGAGCCTTTCTCCTTCGGTGAGCAATGCAGCCGTATGCACCTGCACCATCCCGTCGGAAGCGACAACATCAACGTCGGGCTCCATATCCATGAGCGCAGCCTTCACCTCGGCTGCAATACACAGGTCTTCCATGGCCTGCTGTGATGCAGGGGTTGTTCTAAACGTATCAAGGGCCGCGGTATTGCAGATAACATCGGCGGCATCATCTGTTGTCATCTTTCTGATGTGGGTCACGATATCATAAAGGCCCGGATCCCAGGAATCTATTCCATAGAGGTGTTTGCTCCATTTTCTTCGTTCTTCATCATCCTGTTTTATAATGCGAAGGGCCTCCTTCCTGGAAATGCCTTCACGTTCCACCTCACTCTTCACGCGCTCATCAAGGTCGGCAATGACTCTGACTTTCAGCACATGAGGAACATCTTTTACGAAAAAATGGCCGGCGAGCCCATAATAAACCACATTATCCTTCCGGAAGTGTCGAAGAATTGCGGACCGTATAAAAGCAATGTATCTCTCCTTTTTGTAGCCGATTCGATCGAGGATAGATGGCGCATCATGAATAGCCCGGACCAGCTTGATCTCAGCAACATTGAAATCTTTTGAAGCCTCCAGAAGCACATCGCGTGAAAGACATTCGTACCCAAGCCTTTCACCCACTTTTTCCGCCACCTCTTTCCCTTTGCTGTACGACCCACGTGATATGGTAATGACTGACATCTCCGCTCCTCCTTTCCTCTCCGCCTGTGACACATCGCCTCGACTGAGCAACGCACTTTCTTGAGAAACTCCTCTCCAAATGTCACTATATGCTTCTACTACATTGAATGCAATATCAGAAATTTTCTTGACTTCTCCATGAAATGAAGATTTTCTATTCCTGATTCAATCAAATCAGGCCGTGCCTTGAAGGGTAAGGAGGCGAGGAAGTTATGGGCAAGAAGTATCACTATTTATTCGGACCGGTCCCATCGCGGCGTTTCGGGCGCTCATTGGGGGTGGATTTGAGCAAACCGAAGACGTGCAGCCTGGACTGCGTCTTCTGCCAGATCGGACGCACCAGCAGCTTATCTGTGGAGAGAAAAGAGTACGTATCCACCGGGGATGTGATTTCCGAACTGAAAGACTGGCTGAAAACGGACGGGCAGGCCGATTACATCACCCTCTCCGGTTCCGGGGAGCCCACCCTCCATTCCCATTTTGGAGAGGTTCTGGCGTTTATTCGTGAAAACAGCTCTATTCCCGCGTTGCTCCTGACCAACGGGACCATGCTCTATCTTCCCGAGGTTCGAAAAGCTGCTTCTCATGCCAGTATTGTCAAGGCATCTCTTTCCGCGTGGGATAATGCATCCTATGCCCTGGTGAACCGCCCGCATCCGGACCTGCTCTTTGACCTGCTGGTGGAAGGCGAAAAGGTCTTCCGGGCTGAGTACACCGGAAAACTATTTCTGGAAGTCTTTCTCATCAAAGGAATGAATGCTCGGCCTGAAGAGGTGAAGAGGATTGCGGCCCTGGCACACGACATCAACCCTGATCGGGTCCAACTGAATACCGCTGTTCGACCGCCGGCCGAGGATTACGCCCTTCCCCTTACCAGGGAAGAAATGGAAGGCCTCTCCGGACTGTTCGACCCAGAGGCGGAAATTATTGCCGAATTCACGGCAAGGCATGGAAGCCATTTTGAAGCAAACCAGGATGCCATTCTCGCCATGTTGGAAAGACGGCCGTGTACCGCTGAGCAAATTGCGGAAGTCTTTGGGATGCATCTGAACGAAGTTTCAAAATACCTGGGTAAGTTGACTGGAAACCAACAGATCACTTTAGAACAAAGAAACGGACTGACCTACTATACTGTCCCTTCCAAAAAGAGGAGGAGAAACGCATGAGATTCGTTATCATTGGTGGAGATGCGGCCGGCATGAGCGCGGCAAGCCGTACAAAGAGAAGGCAATCCGACATGGAGGTGATTGTCCTGGAACAGACTGGGGATGTCTCTTACAGTGCCTGTGGAATGCCTTACAACATCGCTGACCCTGAAAGGGCGATTGACGACCTGATTGTCAGACACCCCCAGGTCTTCCGGGAAAAACAGGGGATAGACCTCAGAAACGGCCACCGGGTGGAATCCATTGAGCCAGCACAAAAAACAGTCCGAGGGACCATTTTTGAGGGGGAAACATTCGAGGTGGACTATGACGAATTGCTTATCGCAACCGGGGCATCGCCTATCATCCCGAACCTCCCCGGTTTTAATCTTCCCGGTGTTATGGGCCTGAAAACCCTGGATGACGGGAGAAGAATCAAGGGATTTATGGCCGGACATCACGTCAAACAGGCAATCATCATCGGCATGGGATATATCGCCCTTGAGATGTGTGAGGCCTTGCGGGCAAGGAACGTGGACGTGGCCATGGTAAAACCAAGGCCCGTGTTCCTGCCATGGATGCATGAAAATCTCTCCCTCATGGTCAGAGAGGAGGTTGAAGCCAACAGTGTCAATATATACCCTGGTCACGAGATAAAGGGGATCGAGCAGGTGGATGGGGGCCTCAAGGTGTTCTGTAGCGACCTGGAACTCGAAGCCCAGATGGTCCTGGTGGCCGTTGGGGTGAAGCCCAATTCCGAGTTGGCTGAACAAGCGGGCCTCGACCTGGGTATCAAGAAATCCATTGCCGTCGATAAAAGTTTGCGCACGTCGGAGGACCATATCTATGCCGCCGGTGACTGCGCAGATGCCTATCACGTGGTGACCGGTGAAAAGGCCTGGATTCCCCTGGCACTCCGGGCCAACAGGGCCGGTTGGGCAGTAGCCGACAATGTCACGGGAAAAGAGGCCGCGCTTCCCGGCATTGCGGGGACGGCGGTTTTCAAGGTGTTCGACCTCCAGGTGGCCCGTACCGGACTGAATCGTGACGAGGCAATCAAATGGGGGTTTGATCCCGTGGAAATAGCCATCAGGGCCAGGACACGCGCCCATGCCCATCCGGGTGCAACCAAGATGGGCGTGCATATGGTCGGGGACAAGAAAACCGGCCGCCTGCTCGGGGTCCAGATGGTGGGTAAAGAGGGTGCGGCCCACCGGATAGATGCCCCCGCTGTTGCCTTGCATGCCAGGCTGACGGTAGAAGAGTTCGTGCAGTGCGACCTCGCCTATGCCCCGCCCTTCAGCCCGGTATGGGATCCTATGCTCACGGCCGCGAACCAGCTAGCGAAGAAATTGTAATCGGGCACTTATCCTGGAATGAAACCCGACAAGATTGGATTCAGGAGGTCAATGGACCGATCTCCGAGCACTATCTGAAGGCCCGAAAGATATGCCCGGTGAAGATCTAGCGTCCGCCGGACCAGCCCTGTCGGCGCCTCCGGCCACGGGGGGGCATATCAAAATGACCCCCCTCAATTTTCAGGACCTTCCCCATAACCAGGGCATCCGCGACAATAGCCCTTGCCTCTGCAAGGACCCTCCCGAAGGTCTGCCGGGAAATGTTCATCTTTGCTGCGGCGGTTTCCTGGTCCAGTCCCTGAAAATCGCTCAGCCTGATGGCCTCCAGCCCCTCCACGGGCAAAAAGACCTCCTCCCTTCCCCAGGGAGGCACGCGGTTTGGAACAAAGGCATCAACGATGGGATGTCCCTGCACAAATCTCAGTTTTCTGGGTCGTGGCATGTTCGTCTCTAATCAGCAATATCTTTGGGTCGCACGTTAATTTCCACGTGTCTTACCCCAGGAATCGCCTTGGCGATTTTTTCCAAATCCTCTTCCAGGGCCATTTCTTTAGATCCAATCTCTGTTGTCTTCAGCTTTATATTCCCGTCTGATGCGATAACCCGAATATCCGGTTTCAGATCAATAATAGCCGCCCGCACCTCGGCCGCAAGGGCCAAATCCTCTATCGTTTTTTGGGATTCCGGTGTGGGCTTGAATTCCTCCAATGCCACCGTATTGCAAATCATATCTACTGCAGCATGAACACTGATCTTCTTGATGTGGATGATCAGATCATACAGGGCAGGGTCCCAGGTATCTATCCCGTAGAGGTGCATGCTCCACTTTCTCCGCTCTTCGTCGTCTTTCTTGAGAATGTGGGCCGCTTCCTTTTCCGGAATCCCTTCCCGCTCCATCTCAAGCCGGACCCGGTCCTCAAAATCTGCAAGAATTCTCACCTTCAGCGCATGAGAGACCCCCTTAATAAAGAAATGGCCTGCAAGCCCACAATAAACGACATTATCGTTCTTGAAGTGCCTCAAGATGGCCGCCTCGATAAAAGAGACGTATTTCTCCTTTCCATAGGCAAAACGGCCCAGAACGGAAGGCGCATCGTGAATTGCCCTCACCAGCTTTACTTCCGGGATATTGAACCGCTCCGAAGCTTCAAGAAGCACATCGCGGGAAATGCACTCATATCCTAGCTTCTTCCCGACCTTTTCTGCCACTTCCTTCCCTTTGCTGTACGATCCCCTGGAAATGGTAATGATAGCCATGTTCTATCCTCCTCTCCATTGACGACTCTCTCGAATCCGTGAGCTATTGTTACTATTGACCTATATCCCTCCTCAGGAAGAAATGCAAGATTTCATCTTTTCCCCCGGAACTTTTCACATTTGTAATGTTCAGGAAATGCGCCAGAAATATTCACTGAATATAATTTTTTGAAATGAAGAACGCAGGAACCTTTATTTCGAAAGCGAAAGGAGAAAATGACACATGACGGCCGAACCATGCAACGAGGATATCATGGAATTTCAATTGATAAAATGCCCCAGACAACCGGGAAATCTCCGCATCTCAAAAAATGCCTGCGCCCTCCGGTATCTGGAGGCTCAAAAGATACGTGCCGAGATTCCCGTTCGAGAGTTCGATATCATCAGGAAAATCGGCCTGGAGACCTGCAAGACTTGCCCGCTTGGGAAACGGAACACACTGGAGCTGCAGATCTCAAACCACAAAACCGTTCAAGCCCAAACTGAGAGATCCGTCCAGAAGGGAAACATTTAAAATACAACAGTGATAGAGGAGGATGAGGATAAAATGAAAAAAAACAAACAGGCATCGTCGAAAATTCTAAGGTATGTCGCCCTCTTCGGGGTCATCATGCTTTTCTCCGCACCAGTTCTTGCACATGGGGCGTTTCCCGGGTTGGGAAACAAGACACCGGCATCATTCGCAGATCTGGCCGACAGTGTAAAACACTCCGTGGTGAACATATCAACCACCCAGATTATTAAAGGCTCGCCCATGCAACGCTTTGGGGGGCACAATTCCCCGTTCGGCCGTTTTTTCGGGGATGATTTCTATAAACATTTTTTCGGCAATATCCCCCAGGGAGAAATGAAAACCCACGCCCTTGGATCGGGATTCGTGATTAGCACCGACGGCTTTATCCTC
The DNA here is from genome assembly GCA_964548365.1 of uncultured Desulfobacteraceae bacterium. Taxonomy (GTDB): domain Bacteria; phylum Desulfobacterota; class DSM-4660; order Desulfatiglandales; family Desulfatiglandaceae; genus B46-G9. The sequence continues at coordinate 29,451 of CAZJRD010000008.1, forward strand.
ACCAATAACCATGTGGTGAAAAAGGCCACCGAGATCAAGGTGAAAATGGATAGCGGCAAGGAATACGACGCCAAGATTGTCGGGCGGGACCCCAAGACGGACCTCGCGCTGATCAAAGTCACGCCTGATAAGAATTTCCCGGAACCTGTTAGATTAGGAAATTCCGATACCATCAGGGTAGGTGACTGGGTCATGGCAGTAGGAAATCCTTTTGGTCTCGGCCAAACGGTAACCACGGGGATCATCAGCGCAAAGGGCAGGATCATCGGGGCCGGTCCCTATGATGATTTCCTCCAGACCGATGCCGCCATCAACCCCGGAAACAGCGGAGGCCCGCTTTTCAATATGAAGGGAGAGGTCGTGGGCATCAATACCGCCATAATCGCCCGAGGCCAAAACATCGGTTTTGCTATTCCTATCAACATGGCCAAAGAACTCCTTCCCCAGCTTAAGTCTGGGAAGATCATTCGAGGATGGCTCGGCGTCATGATCCAGGACATCACCCCTGAGCTGGCAAAGTCCTTTGGCCTGAGCACGACAGAGGGTGTTCTGGTCTCGGATGTCACAAAGGACAGTCCTGCGGAAAAGGCCGGCCTGAAACGAGGGGACGTCATCACCCGGTTTGATGCCAAAGAGATCAAGGACTCCCACATGCTGTCCCGCATGGTGGCGGCAACGCAACCGAAGAGCAATGTGACCATTGACATCTTCAGGGACGGAAAGAAAAAGAGTCTCCAGGTGCAGATCGGCACCATGCCGCAAGGTCAAGAGTCCGTCGCCCCGGAAAATGAGAGCGCATGGGGACTGACCGTCCAGGAGATCACCCCTGACCTTGCGCGTCGTCTTGGGCTGAACCCGGATGAAGAGGGAGTCGTGATTTCGGGGGTGAAACCTGGCAGTTCGGCAGCGGACGCGGGGCTCAGGCCAGGTGATATTGTCAAGGAAGTTGATCGCAAGAAAATCAAGGATGTCGATGATTACAACAGGGCCATTCAGAAAGCGACAAAAAGCGGTGGCGTCCTGCTTCTCGTCAAACGGGGGGATGGCACGCTTTTCGTCGTGTTAAAGCAAGCAGAATAGTAGGCAGGCCAGCCGAGTGGTCTCCGCTGACACGTCGGAGACCACGAAGCCCTGGTGAGTGTTCAGAGAGAGAAGCGTGACCCGGAACATGAGAGGCATAAGACTTAAGGCGTAAGGCCTTTAAGATGAAAGACAATTGATGTTCCCTTGCGCCTTGGGCCTTAAGCCTCAACACCCGCCCTCTGGATGTGGGTTTTTACTGATCAAGCTTCAGGATCAGGAAGGACCCCAGAAAGAAAAAAATGCCATTGGCAAACCAGGCCGAAAGAATGGGCGGGAGAATTCCCGCAAAGCCCAGCGACCGTGAGAGCCCCAGAACGACGAGGTAAAAAAAACAGGCGACCACGCCCACGGCTATGGCCACTGGTGTCCCCCCCTTGTTCTTCAGCAGGGCGATGGGGGCTCCGAGAAGCACCATAATAAAGACAATAAACGGGAAAGAGAGCTTGATGTTCAGGTCCACGAAATAACGCGATGCGTCATATCCTTCATCCTGGACTTTCTCGGCAAACCGCTTCAGTTGCCAGTACCCCATCTCTTCCGGCTCGCGTTCTTCCTGAGCAAAAGTCTCCGGTTTCTCTGGTATCTTCAGGGAGATTTTCTTGAACCGGGTGAGCGCATATCCACCGTCCTTGTCTCCCGTGAGCGTTATTCCGTTCTGTACTTCCCATGCGTGATCCTTCCATACCGCCATCTTGCCATCTATTCTTTTCAATAGGTGGAAGGACGGGTCAAAGAAGTAAAAACTTGGTCCATACATGGCCTTCTTCCCGGGATCAAACCTTGCTATCCAATAAATGGCATTTTTTGACTTGTACCAGATGTGATCCCGACCATACGTCCCTTCCCCACTTCTTTTCTCCACGTACAGCCGCCAGAGCGCATTTGCCCGGGAGCTTGCATAGGGAACGACGGATTCGGAAAAGACAAAGAGCGCAAGCGAAAGAATAAACCCCAGGAGGAACACGGGCCTCAAAAAATCAAACAACTTGATGCCACAGGCCTTGAGGGCCATGATCTCATTATTCTTTCTCATCAAGCTGAACATGATAATAACTGCTATCAGGATAGCGGGCGGCAGCATTTGCACGACGATAAAAGGAAGGAGGTAAAGGAGATAGAGGATAATCACATTTCTTGGCACCTGGGCCTCAATGAAGTTATCCACCTTACCGAAAAAATGGACCATCATATAGATGGCGATAAATGCGGACAGGCTCAAGAGGAGGAGTTTGAAAAATTCCTTATACAGGTATTTTGAGAATACAGGCATCGCCTTTCAATGCTCAAGCTCGACCTTTGGTTCCCTGGTCATCAAATCCCTCACCGCATCCCTGGGATCCTTTCTATTGTAAAGAACCTCGTAAATCTCCTTGGTGATGGGCATTTCCACGTTCACCTTTCTTGAGAGCTCATAAGCCGATTTGGTGGTCTTGATCCCCTCGGCTACCATCTTCATCCCCCTGGTGATTTCCTCCAGTTTCATCCCTTTGCCGATCTTGAAACCCACGGTCCTGTTCCGGCTCAGATCTCCCGTGCAGGTGAGAACAAGATCTCCCATGCCTCCAAGGCCGGCAAAGGTATGGGGATTCGCGCTCATGGCCACGCCCAAGCGGGTCATTTCAGCAAGGCCCCTCGTGATGAGGGCGGCGCGGGCGTTGTGCCCAAAGCCCAGACCGTCAGATGCGCCTGCCGCAATGGCAATGACATTTTTCAGGGCTCCTCCCAACTGGAGTCCAGTGAGATCCTGGGAGACATACACCCTGAAGGCAGATGTTGCAAAGAGACGCTGCAGATTCTCCGCATGTTCCATGTGGTTGCAGGCGATGGTGACTGCGGTGGGATATCCCGCAGCTACTTCCTGGGCGAAACTCGGTCCCGAAAGACACCCATAGGTTTTCATGAACGACTTGGACAATATGCTTTCAGCCACCTGAGACATGACCATGCCGGTCTCATTTTCGATCCCCTTTGTGGCAGCCATCACGTGCATCCCTTCTCGAAGGTGCGGTCGAAGGCCCTCCAGCACTTTCCGAAAGACATGAGACGGTACGACGATCAGTGCTAATTCCTTCCCGGATAATGCTTCCTCAAAAGTCTGTACCGGGGTCAAGTGCGTCGACAGGGAAACACCGGGCAGAAACAGGTCGTTCACGCGTTCGCGAACTATTTGATCATAGACCTCTTCCTCCCGGACCCACAAGGCAACATCCATGCCCTTTTGGGCAAGGAGATTCGCCAGGGCCGTTCCCCAGCTTCCCGCTCCAATGACCCCTATTTTGCTGATGTCATTTTCCACGGCCTGATTCCTTATTCCCGCAACCGCTTTTTCTTACTCCTCCATGACTTTCGCCACACCAACCACTTTCTCTCCATCTCCCAGATTGATCAGTTTCACTCCCTGTGTATTCCGGCCAATAATCGATATGTCCCCCACCCTGAGACGGATAATCTTTCCATGTCCCGTGATGATCATAAGCTGATCAGTCTGGGCAACCTGGAACGAGGAGACAACCGGACCATTCCGGACAGATGCCTTGATAGTCAGTACCCCCTTCCCCCCGCGCGCCTGTCGCCGGTATTCCTCGGTGCGGGTCCGTTTCCCATAGCCGTTTTCCGTGACGGTGAGGATGGTGGCGCCCTCCTGAAGATCCTCCATGGCCACCACTTTGTCACCCGCGTCCATACGGATCCCGATATTTCCGCTTGCAACCCTGCCCATACTCCTCAGGCCTGATTCATTGAAGCGGATGGATTTGCCTTGCCGGGAGGCCAGAAAGATGTCCTGATCCCCTGTGGTGACCCTGACGCTTATGAGTTCATCATTTTCCCTGATCTTGATGGCCATGATACCGCCTGCCCTGAGATGACTGTAGGCAAGCAGCTCCGTCTTCTTGACCAGGCCGTTTTTGGTGGCCATGACCGCGTACTTACCTTCATGAAAATCCTTGATCGCGAGGATGGTGGCCACCTTTTCACCCCTGTTGAGCTCGAGAAGATTGACTATGGCCTTTCCCCTGGCCATGCGTCCCCCCTCCGGTATCTCGTGAACTTTTTTCCAGTATACGCGGCCCAGGTTGGTAAAAAACAGGAAGTAATCGTGGGAAGAGGCCACGAAAAGATTTTCCACAAAGTCTTCTGCCTTTGGTTTGACACCGGTCATTCCTTTTCCCCCGCGTCGCTGGGCCCGGTACAGACTTATGGGGTTTCTCTTGATATAGGCTTCATGGCTGATGGTCACCACCATGTCTTCGTCTGCAATCAGATCCTCAATGTCAATTTCGCCGGCGTCTTCCAGGATTTCCGTTCTCCGTTCATCGCCATACCTGTCCTTTATCTCCCGGGTTTCCTCCTTAATAATCTGCAATACCATCCGGTCACTTGACAGAATCACCTTGAACCTGGCAATACTCTTGATCAGATCCGCGTATTCGGCATTGATCTTTTCCCTTTCCAGTCCCGTGAGCCTCTGCAGGCGCATATCCAGGATGGCCTGTGCCTGGACATCTGAAAAATCGAAGTCAGACTTGAGACGCGCCTTCGCCTCCTTTGGGTCGGAAGATGATCGGATCAATTCAATAATCTCATCCAGAAAATCAAGGGCCTTTTTGAGTCCTTCCAGGATGTGGGCTCTCTCCTCAGCCTTGCGGAGATCATAAATGGTCCTGCGGATAATCATCTCGCGGCGATGGGCCACGAAGTGATCCAGGATTTCTTTAATGGTCAGGACCTGGGGTCGTCCATTCACAATGGCCAGCAGTATGATACCTAAGGAAACCTCCATCTGTGTGAACTTGTACAAGCGGTTAAGAATAACCAGTGATACGGCATCCCGCTTGATATCCACGACGACCCGCATGCCGTCCCTGTCGGACTCATCTCGAATGTCAGATATGCCATCTATTTTCTTCTCTTTAACAAGATAGGCGATTTTTTCCAGCAATTTTGCTTTGTTGACCTGATAGGGAAGCTCTGAAATAACGATTCGCTCCCGATTTTGACCGGCCTTCTCCACAAAGGCACGCGCCCTGATCTTTATCACTCCCCTGCCGGTCCGGTAGGCCTCCCGGATACCCTTTCTCCCCAGGATGAATCCCGCCGTGGGAAAGTCAGGGCCGGGTATGATGCGAAGCAGTGTTTCAAGATCAGTATCCGGTTCGTCCAGGAGCCTGATGACAGCGTCACAGACCTCGGTGATATTGTGTGGCGGTATGTTCGTGGCCATGCCCACGGCAATTCCGGAACTCCCGTTGATGAGGAGATTCGGAATCGTTGTGGGAAGGATGACGGGCTCTGTGAGCGAGCCATCATAGTTCTCCATGAAATCAACGGTCTCTTTGTCTATGTCAGAGAGAAAATCCTGGGCAAGCCTCGTCATCCTGACTTCAGTATAACGCATGGCCGCAGCCGAATCCCCGTCCACGGAGCCGAAATTTCCCTGCCCATCCACGATGAGGTAACGCATGGCGAAATCCTGGGCCATTCTGACAATGGTGTCGTAGACGGCCGTATCACCGTGGGGATGGTATTTGCCGATGACGTCCCCCACAACGCGCGCGGACTTCTTGAACGGGCGGTTGAAATAATTCTTCAGATCATGCATGGCGTAAAGGATACGCCTGTGGACAGGTTTCAGACCGTCCCGGATATCCGGCAAGGCCCGCCCTACAATGACACTCATTGAATACTCGAGATAAGATTTCTTCATCTCATCTTCGATGTTGACTGTTTCTGAAATCACATCAATTGCCATTTCCTAACTCCAATTTGACTCCGGCACAAAGCTACCCCGAAGTTTCCATTCACAAATAAATAGATCCAAGATGTTCTGGGTTACCAAGCGCCCCTCACTATATAGAGGGCCGATCAGCAGGAAGGCTCGAGACGCAGTGTTCGCCCTCTCCACGGGGGCGTCATCTTCATAGTTTTTCCTTTAGCCCTACACCTTTCTCTTAAATATCCAACTCCGTTACCTGGAGTGCATTGTTCTGGATAAATTCCCTCCGGGGTTCCACCTTATCTCCCATCAGGACGGTGAAGATATCATCCGCTTCCACCACATCCTCAATTTCCACTTTCAGCAGTGTCCGCCTCTCGGGATCCATGGTGGTCTGCCACAGTTGCCCTGGATTCATCTCTCCAAGACCCTTGTACCGCTGGATAGAAAGCCCTTTTTTCCCTTTCTCCAGGAGTTCTCTCAAGACCTCCCGAGGTTTTTCAATTACCCGGATTTCGTTGTCCTCCAAGAGACCGCATCCCGCTCCGGACAGCATCCTGATTTTCTCCGAGGTGTTCACCAAAAATTTCAATTCAGGAGATGACAGGAATTCCCAGCTGACCGCAAAGGTCTGTCCCCCGTTAATGGTCTCTGTGACGGCAAATTCATAATTACCGCGCTCTTCATCCATATGGACGTCCGTCACCCTGAATTTCTCTTCTTCAAGCTGTTTGACAAAGCGCTCAATAAAACCCTGGTCCTTGAAAAGACGCCTGTCGGCCTTGCCCTGGAATACCAGAAATTCGATAAACCGGGTACTGTAACCCATCCGGGAGAGCTTACCCACGTTGTCATAAAATTTTATCAGGCTCTTCAGTAGACCCGCCAGGGCCTTCCCTGAAACCTTCTCCTCACTGCCCATAACAAGGGTTTCCTTCTGTGAAATACGCTCAAGAATCATACTGTTAAACCCGTCCTCATCTTTTACGAACTGCTCTTTTTTCCCGTCTACTACCCGATAAAGCGGCGGCTGAGCCACATAGAGATACCCTTTTTCTATCAATTCAGGCATCTGTCTGAAGAAAAACGTCAAAAGCAGTGTTCTGATATGGGATCCGTCCACATCGGCATCCGTCATGATAATAACCTTGTGATAACGCAGGGAATCGATGTTGTACTCCTGGTCGCCGATGCCCGTGCCGAGTGCCGCGATCATCGTGCGGATCTCCTCACTTGAAATCATCTTGTCGAAACGCGCCTTTTCCACATTCAGGATTTTACCCCTGAGAGGCAGTATGGCCTGAAAGCGCCTGTTTCTTCCCTGCTTGGCAGAGCCGCCGGCGGAATCTCCTTCCACAATAAAGATCTCACTGTGAATGGGATCCCTTTCCTGGCAATCCGCCAGTTTTCCGGGGAGAGAATGATCGAAGAGTATACCCTTGCGACGGGCAAGGTCTCTGGCCTTTCGGGCCGCTTCTCTTGCCCTGGCTGCGTCGATGACCTTGGAAAGAACGGCTTTGATGATACGTGGGTTTTCCTCAAAAAAACTACTCAGCCCATCATTGACCAGTGTTTCCACCTGACCCTTGACTTCACTGTTGCCAAGTTTCGTCTTTGTCTGGCCCTCGAACTGGGGGTCGGGAAGTTTGACGCTTATGATACCTGTCAACCCTTCCCTGACATCGTCGCCACTCAGTTTATCCTTAAAATTTTTTGAGAGAGGTGAGTTTTGAAGATATTGATTAATACTACGAGTTAATGCAGATTTAAAACCTATAAGATGAAATCCACCTTCTTTCGTATTAATATTATTTGCAAAAGTAAAAATATTTTCCTTAAAGGATGTATTGTACTGAAGGGCTACTTCAATGATCACCCGGTTTTTTTCACCCGACATGTAGATGGGTTTTGTGTGAAGAACCTCTTTGTTCTTATTGAGATACTCAACAAAAGAGCGGATGCCTCCCTCGTACATAAAGTCTTTTTTCTTGCCCGTACGATCGTCCAGAATCTTGATTCGAACACCTTTTGTCAGAAAAGCAAGTTCTCTCATTCTCCTTGAAAGGGTCTCAAAATCAAATTCAATAGTATCGAAGATGGTATTATCGGGCATAAAATGGATTTTTGTTCCTTTTTTATTGGTATCCCCCTTAATTATTACTCCTGTCTTGGGAATTCCTCTTTCATAGCGCTGGTAATAGACCTTCCCATCCCTGTATACTTCCACTTCCAAAAATTCCGACAGCGCGTTGACGACCGATACACCCACCCCGTGTAAACCGCCGGAAACCGTATAGGTCTTGTGGTCAAATTTTCCCCCGGCATGGAGTTTCGTCATCACCACTTCCAGCGCCGGTATATGCTCAGTTTTATGCATATCCACGGGGATGCCGCGCCCGTTGTCCACCACCACAACACTGTTATCAGTCAGAACATCAACCTCGATTCGATCACAGTATCCCGCCAGAGACTCATCAATACTGTTGTCCACTACCTCATAGACAAGATGATGCAGTCCTTCAAACCCGGTATTTCCTATATACATGGCCGGCCGTTTTCTGACGGCCTCCAGTCCTTCAAGAACCTTTATGTCGGATGCACCGTATGATTTTGATCCTTTTGTCATTTCAAATCCTCATGGGCATAATAAGTCCCAAAAAACCCTTATCAGCTTCACCCCGCAACAGGCAGGGCTTGGAACTGTCAATAAATCCTAATTCCACCCGCTCACTCTCCATGGCCTGTAAGGCTTCGATAAAATAACGGGCGTTGAAGCCAATTTCCAGACGTTCCCCAACATATTCCACCTCCATGTTTTCCTGGGCATTTCCAAGATCAGGATTCGTGGACATGAGTTCTATGATGTTATTTTCCAGCGAAATCTTGACTGCACGGTAATTTTCATTACTCAGGATGACCATTTTTCTCATAGCTTCCAGGAGGCTGATCCTATCCAACGCAACCGTAATGCCTTTTTCACGAGGAATCACCGCCTGATAATCCGGAAACTTCGTATCAATGAGCCGAATCACCAACACTGCGCCCTCCTTTTTCGCCACGCAGTTGTGCTTTTCAAATCCTAGCTGTATCGTACCACCTTCAGCACAAAGCTTCCCAAGTTCAGCCATTCCTTTCTTAGGAATCATAACCCCGTGCCCCAGATCCAAATCCTCAATTCCGGGAACAGCTTTGTTTATAAGGGAAAGCCGGTGTCCATCGGTAGCGACCATCCTCAGTACAAAGCTCCCTTCGAGAGCGACCTTCTCCGTAAATACTCCGGAGAGCTTGAAACCGGCCTCCTCAAGGGTTACTGCGTAAATACTCTTACTGATCATTTCATCCAGAATGTCTGCATCCATTGAAACAGACAATATTCCCTCCGGTTCCACAAAGGTAGGATAGTCTTCTGCAGGTAAACATGCTAGATTGAATCTTGCAACGCCGTCTGTTATAAAAAGCCAGTTATTCTCTTTTTCTTTTAGGTGGACGACATCGCTCCGGCTTTCCTTGAGTATTTCAAAAAATTTTCTTCCCTGGATGGTTATACTCCCTTCTTCGATGACTTCTGCAGGCAAGTCCTGGCTGTATCCGAGTTCCAGATCTGTGGCTGAAACAGTGATCTGCTCATCTTTTGCACTCACCAAGACAGTAGATAATATTGGCATATTACTTCTTTTTTCGAGTATGGTCTGAACTCTTGAGATACTTTTAAAAAGGACTGGTCTATTGATTTTGATTTCCATGTGAAGTCTCCTTCCTTTTCGTCTTTTTCCTTCAATCTTTCTTCGGGGTTCTATCTATATTATGAATATTAAGCTATTAAAACAATCATAATACATAAGGAATGGTTGAATTGTTTAAAGCATTCCTATCATACTGATGATAGAAAAAAAAATACTTTCCGTAAGTCTACAAAACGTGGTTCTTTTGTTCTCAAGCCTTTATTTCGTTCCTGTACGTGGCGGTTTGTAAACTTGTTTTGATCAGTTTCCTGCAAAGAAACACCCATTAGGCAATCAAGTTCTCTATTTCAAGGATGTCGTTCTTGATCCGATCATTTTCTTCCATTACCTTGCTGATATGTCGAACAGCATAGATTACCGTCGAGTGATCTTTGTTCTGAAAAGCCATTCCAATTTCTTTAAACGATTGCTCAGTATACCGCCTGCACAGGTACATGGCAATTTGTCTCGGGTACGAGTAACGCCTTTTCTTGCTCCCTGAAAGGAGATCAGATAAAGGCAGATCAAAAAACCGTGCGGTGATCTCCTGAATCTTTTGAGTACTGGGTACCGGCGAGAGAATATGCTTACCACTTATCACGAGCTTGACGAGGGAAATATCAATGGGTTTTTCGTGCACTGAAGAGTAGGTATGCAGACGGGTAACCAACCGCATCAACTCTTTCATATTCCCGATGTTGCTTGCCAGGAAAAAGGCCGCATCGTCAGGAATAAGGATTCCTTCCTCAAAACATTTTTTCTCAATAATTTTCAGTTTTGTTTCCTGATCCGGTATATCGATTTCCGATATCACACCCCAGTGGAGGCGAGATGTTATCTCCTTGGTAAGATTCGGGATCTGGTTCGGCGGTAGCTTTGCTGTAAGAACAATCTGCCTGTTTGTCTCGTGAAATAAATTGAAAAAAGAACTTAATTCCTTTTGCGTTTTCAATCGTCCGGAGAGGAGGTCCACATCATCAAAGAGGAGGAGTGAGACCCTGTTGATATCCTTTCGGAGCTGATCCACGGTTCGCTTTCTCCGCGCGGTGGAAACCAGGGAGGTAAAGTGATCAGCTGTGATATATTGTGCCCTTTCCGGCGGTCGGTTTACCTGGACATAGTTCTCGATGGCATGAAGAAGGTGGGTTTTGCCTGCACCCGGACTACCGCAGATGAAAAGGGGATTGTAATGTCGCACAGAGCCTTTTGCAGCCTCCAGGGCCGATTGGAAGGCAAAGCGGTTGGTATCCCCGGTGATGAAATTTTCAAAGGTCAATTTTCTATCCAAGCAGGGGCGGGAAGTATTCATCGTTCCTGATGGGGAACGGGTAGCGACGACTCTCTTTTGGTGGGTATTTACCGGAAAGACGTATTGAATTTCGGGCGGAGATTCAAAAAAATTACTGAACCCCGTCTGCAATTCTGCACCATATTTTTCCTTGAGCCAATTTGCGACAAATTTGTTCGGGACATCAATGGTAACCATAGAAGAATCTACTTCCCTGAGAGTTGTTTTAGAAAACCATGTCTCGATTTCCCCATCTGAAAAGCGCTTTTCAAGGTGTTGGATCACATGATTCCAGATTTCCTTTTCTTTTCTCATAAAGTGAAAAAATACCCTTGAAAGATTTTTTTAAATTATTAAACTTTAGACAAATTGTATTGAAATTTCAACTGAAAACTGATTGAGAGGGAGTATAATGACATATTCTATTGCGCTTGCAGGAAAAGGTGGGACCGGGAAAACAACCATGGCCGGTCTCCTGGTACGATATCTTGTGGAAAAAGGAAAAAAGCCTGTTTTGGCGGTGGATGCCGATGCCAACGCCAATCTGAACGAGGTGCTTGGTCTTGAAGTGGATGAAACACTGGGAGACGCCCGGGAGGAAATGAAGCACGGGGTTGCCAGTGGAATGACCAAGGACGTTTTCATGGAAATGAAACTCCAGCAGGCGGTTGTGGAGGCGAACGGGTTTGATTTGATCGTCATGGGAAGACCGGAAGGGGCCGGTTGCTATTGTGCGGCCAATTCCCTGCTCACCGAATACTTGGGAAGACTCATTGACAACTATCCCTTCATCGTCATGGATAATGAGGCGGGGATGGAGCATATCAGCCGGCTTACCACCAACAACATTGATGTCCTGGTGGCAGTGTCCGATGCAACCCGGAGAGGAATCCAGGCCGCTTCACGGATTATAGAGCTTACCGATGAACTCAAACTGAATATTGCTCGGAAAGTGCTGGTGCTCAATCAGGCTAATGAGGCCCAGAGAGAAGTGCTTATTGAAGCCGCACAGGATTTCGGGCTGGAAGTTATCGGCGTCATACCGGAGGATGATGAACTCAGAGAGTATGACCTGAAAGGGAGGCCTACAATTGAGCTCGGAAAGGAAAATCCGGTCATCCAGGCGGCGTACAAAGTGTTTGATCAAATAGTGTAATTCCCATCCCTTCTCCAGGAATCTGATGCGATGAATAAATACCCATATGTTGTATTTGACAGATTTTTTTATACAATATATGGGATTGAATTTTTGATGAAAACATATTCATATTATTGCAGAAATTTCTTGACATAGGGGCCTTATTTTTCTATTTTACTCGGCTTAGAGGAAAAGAGCTTTTTTTTTGCCCTGTTTTGTTCTATTTTTCACAATACCTGTTCTCTGTCCGCGAATTCCCGGCAGAGAGCTGTGTTTGTGGAAAATGGTTACGGATAAGAGAGCAGTCTAAATTCCAATCAAGGAGGTACAGAAATTGGCATTTGAGATTCCCAAACAAGCCTATTCAGGAAGGATAGGGGAAACCACGCTTGGTACCGGCGATGGTGCTGTTACTGTGGGTGGTGCAACATCCTACCCGTTCCATGTTTTCGAGGGAGACCTGCCTCATCCTCCCAAGATAGCCATGGAGATCTGGGACTATGACCCTTCGGAGGAGTGGCCGGCGGCGGCGGTTGAGCCCTTTAAAGACGTCATTGCATCCCCTGATGCATGGGCGAAGAAGTGTGTGGAGGAGTACGGCGCTGATATCATCGTGTTGCAGCTCAAGAGCACCGATCCGAACGGAATGGACAGGGGCCCGGAAGAAGCTGCAGAGGTGACCAAGAAGGTAGTTGACGCCATTGATGCGCCCCTGGTGGTATGGGGGACGGCCAATAACCAGAAGGATGAAGAGGTCTTAAAAAGGATATCTGAGGTATGTGACGGCAAGAACCTCGGGCTCTCTCCAGTTGAGGAGGCAAATCACAAAGGAGTAGGGGCCAGCGCTCTCGGATACAAGCACGTGGTCGTTGCTTCAACTCCCATTGATGTTAACCTGGCAAAACAGTTGAACATCCTGCTGGGGAACCTCGGCGTTTCTCAAGATAAGATCATTATTGACCCCACAACCGGCGGACTCGGGTACGGCATAGAATACAGCTATTCCGTCATGGAGCGTATCAAGATGGCCGCCCTGACCCAGGAAGATGACAAACTCCAGATCCCTATGATTACGAATCTGGGAAATGAGATCTGGAAATGTAAAGAAGCCGGGGAGAGCATTGAAGAGGTCCCCGCCATGGGAGATCCTGAGCGACGTGCTGTGCTTATGGAAGTGGTAGGCGCTGTCTGCTATCTCATGGCAGGGAGCGATGTGCTTGTCCTCAGGCATCCGGAGAGCGCCCGGATGATTCGAACGTACATTGATCTCATGGTCAATGGCGGAAGTGCCGCGGATGTAGCAGGGATTTCCAAGATTCTGCCGCCGGAGGTGGCAGACCTTTTGGCGATTTCACCTGAACCTGATCTCGCCTTCGGCGGGGAAGGAGCACCAGAAGAAAAGCCCAAGAAGGAAGCTGCCAAACCCAAGGCCGAGAAGAAAGAAAAGCCTGCTGAACCGGTCAAGAAAGAGGAAAAGGCTCCACCAAAAGCGGAGAAGGTGGTGGAGATGAAACCCAAGGTCGAGAAGAAAGAAAAGCCTGCTGAACCGGCCAAGAAAGAGGAAAAGGCCCCACCGAAAGAAGAGAAAGTGGTGGAGATGAAACCAAAGGCTGAAGAACCACCAAAAGCCGAGGTGGAACCGAAGGCGGAGGGTGAGGCAGAAGCGAAGGCCAAGGCGGTAGCAGAAGCAAAGGCCAAGGCAGAAGCAGAAGCAAAGGCCAAGGCAGAAGAAGAGGCGAAAGCCAAGGCGGAAGCAGAAGCAAAGGCCAAGGCAGAGGCGGATGCCAAGGCCAAGGCAAAGGCAAAGGAAAAGGAAAAAGAGGAATTGCTGGCGCTCAGGCAGAAAAGGGCCAAGGAAAGGGCCGAGCTGGAGGCAAAAAGAAAGGCAGAAGAGGGTGTGACAACAACCAGGACACCCGCGCCGGAACAGTTGTCGCTGGTGGATAAACTGATCCTGAACCTGGAACGGATTCACAAGCATTCCTGATAATCTAAATAGACCGTAAAAAGAGGAGGAACCTCGAAAATGGCAACAGAAGAAGTCAAAAAGGTCGTGGCTGCCAAGAAAAAAGAGAAGGCCGCGCCTGATCCGCGGGACCTGTCTATTGACCCCGCCACCCAGAAAATGATTGCGCGGTCCAGGGAGTTGGAGGTGGAGACCATCTTTGACCGGGCCCAGACCATGAAGGCCTGCAACATCGGAGTACAAGGGACGTGCTGCAAGAACTGCGCGCAAGGTCCCTGCAGATTACCCCTTCCCAAAAGCGGCATAGAAGGGGAAGATACCCGTAAAGGCCTCTGTGGCGCGACAGCAGAGACCATTGCGGCGAGAAACTTTGCCCGCATGGTTGCAGGCGGTGCTGCAGCCCATTCCGATCACGGCAGGGGTGTGGCAGAGACCTTTCTGGCGGCAGCCAGGAAAGAAGTGGAAGACTATAAGATCAAGGACCCAAAGAAACTCCTGGAAATCGCCCCTGACTTTGACGTCGAAACCACGGTCGAGGGGGAGAACGGTGAACTGCTCGACCGGGATATCGATGAGATCGCCCTGGAAGTGGCTGAGAAGGCCCTGGCCCAGTGGGGCCAGCAGAACGGAGAGGTCTGCACGGCAAAGAGGGCTCCCAAACCTAGGTATGAGCTTTGGAAGAAGCTGGGCGTGGTGCCCCGCGGAGTTGACCGGGAGATCGTCGAGATCATGCACAGGACCCATATGGGTGTGGACCAGGACTATGAAAATCTGGAACACCAGTTCACCAGGGCCGCCATCGGTGATGGCTGGGGAGGGTCCATGATTGCCACGGATCTTCAGGACGTCCTGTTCGGGTGCCCCTACCCGGTAAGGAGTTCCGCCAACCTCGGTGTCCTCAAGGAAGACCACGTGAATATTGTTATCCACGGACATGAGCCGCTCCTGAGCGAGATGATCGTGGAGGCGGCCCAGCTTCCTGAAATGATAGACCTTGCCAAGAAAAAAGGCGCTGCCGGCATCCAGCTCTCAGGCATCTGTTGTACGGCCAATGAGATCCTCATGCGCCACGGTGTGCCCCTGGCCGGGAACTACCTGCAGCAGGAACTGGCTATCGTGACCGGCGCGGTGGATGCCATGGTGGTGGACCTCCAGTGCATCATGGAGAATATCGCCAGCGTGGCCAAGTGCTTTCATACCAAGATCATCACCACTAATCCCAAAGCAAAGATCGCTTCAGGTGAGACGATTCATATTGAGTTCGACGAACACACGGCCTTCGAGGATGCCAAAAGAATCGTGAAACTCTCCATAGATAATTTCACCAACCGGGAAAAGGAAGTCATCATCCCGGACAACGCCTCCGAGTTGATAGCAGGCTTCAGTTACGAGGCCATCAACTACCATCTTGGAGGCACCTTCCGCGGTTCCTACACACCGCTCAATGACAACATCATCAATGGACGCATTCGCGGTATCGGCGGCGTAGTGGGATGCAATAATGCAAGAACCAAACATGACGATGAGCACATCACCATCATCAAGGAACTCATCAAGCACGATGTCATCGTCCTGACCACCGGATGCAGTGCCATTGCGGCCGCCAAGGTGGGTCTGTTGACCCCCGAATCCGCCAGGGTCTACTGTGGCCCGGGGCTTGCGGAGGTCTGCGAAACGGTGGGTATCCCGCCGGTGCTCCACATGGGATCCTGTGTGGACAACAGCCGCATCCTCATGGCCGCCACCGAGGTGGTCAAGGCCGGGGGCCTCGGGAATGACATCAGTGACCTTCCCGCCGCCGGTTCGGCACCCGAGTGGATGAGTGAAAAGGCCATCAGTATCGGTCATTACTTTGTGGCCTCCGGCGTCTATACGGTCTTTGGCGGTGTATCATTGCCGGTCACGGGGTCTCCGGTCTTCCAGGACTATCTCTTCAACGAGCTTGAAGACATCTACGGAGGTATGTGGGATTTTGAGGCGGACCCCGTAGAACATGCCCGCAAGATGATCGCCCATATCGACAAGAAGCGAAAGGCCCTCGGCATTGACAAGGCCAGGGATAGGGTCCTCTTCGATATGGCGGCACGCCGTGAAATGGTAGCCGCGTAACATTATATTAAGCCTCTTAAGAAGGGAGGAAAAAAGAGATGTCAAAATTAGTCGCATTTGCAGCCATTCAAGGTGGCTACAACATTGTTTCCAAGGCGGAGGGAATCTACAAGCGTGCTCTGGAGACATACGGGGGGAGCCAGAAACTGGAGTTTCCCAATACAGCCTATTACCTGCCCATCATTTATTCGTTGACAGGCATCGCGGTGAAGGATCTTGATTCTGCCAAGCAGGTCATGGATTTTTGCCGGAAGCTCCTGCCGCCGCATATCAAGAAAGACTACCATTTGCCCTACCTTGGGCCTTTATTGGATGCAGGGATGGCCGCCCTGTTTGCCGAAGAGATCGTGGAGGCCATCCGGTATGTGGAGGATCCCGATTTCTACCAGCCTGAGATAGAAGATCCGGACGTGGAAAATGGAAAGATCTGGCTGGGTGCAGCGGACGACAAGATCATGCGGAAACGTGGCGTGGAATTTGTGGATGGTACCGCGCCGGGCTTTGCCGCCATCGTGGGGGCCGCGCCGGATGCAGCAACCGCGAAACTGATCGCCGAAGAGTACCAGCAGAAGAACCTGTACGTGTTCATGGCTGCCAACCAGAGTGGCACCACCTTTACCGAGCAGTTGATTGAGGCTGACGTCCAGATCGGGTGGAACACGAGGCTGGTCTCTTTCGGGCCGGATATTTCCGCGGCCGTGTTCGCCCTCGGGTTCGCAAACCGCGCGGGTATGTCCTTCGGCGGCATCGCGCCGGGTGATTATCAGAAACAGCTCAAGTACCAGAAGGACCGTATTTTTGCCTTTGTGAACGCCCTTGGTGATGTAAATGCAGAGTGGGCCGCAAATGCAGCCGGGGCAATCAACTGGGGCTTCCCCACCATTGCGGATACGGACATCCCGGAGGTCCTGCCCACCGGGGTGTGTACCTATGAGCATGTGGTGGCCAATGTGACCCATGACCAGATGACGGCCAAGTCCATTGAAGTGCGCGGACTCAAGGTCACGGTTTCAAAAATAGATATCCCCATGGCCTATGGGCCGGCGTTTGAGGGCGAGCGTGTCAGGAAGGATGATCTCTTCATCGAGATGGGCGGCGGTAAGACCCAGTGCACCGAGCTCTGTAAGACGGCCGACATGAATGCGATCGAGGACGGCAAGGTCATTGTTGTTGGTCCGAACGTACAAGACGCAAAAAAGGGCGACAAATTTCCCTTGGGCATCTATGTAGAGGTTGCCGGACGTGAGATGCAGACGGATTTCGAACCTATCCTGGAACGGCAGATCCATCATTTGATCAACTATATCCAGGGAGTCATGCACATTGGACAGCGGGACATCTCCTGGATCAGGGTCGGTGACGGCGCCATGGAGAAAGGCTTTACGCTCGAGCACCTGGGCGTCGTTCTCCATGCGAAACTGCATCAGGACTTTGGCGGTATCCTGGACAAGATTCAGGTGACCCTCTATACAAAAAACAAGGATGTGGAAGACCTCACCAAGAGGGCCAGGGGTGAATACAAAGTGAGAGATGAACGGGTCGAGAACATGACCGATGAGACCACGGATACCTTCTACTCCTGTACCCTGTGTCAATCCTTCGCCCCCAGTCACGTGTGCGTGGTGAGCCCGGAAAGGACCGGACTCTGCGGGGCGTACAACTGGATGGACTGCAAGGCCTCAAACCAGATCAACCCCACCGGACCCAATCAGCCCGTTGAAAAAGGGGAGGTTCTGGATCCGAAGCTCGGGCAGTTTAAAGGGGTCAATGATTTTGTCTTCAAGGCATCACGGCAGACCATTGATCACTACAATTTCTACAGCCTGGTCTATGATCCCATGACCACCTGCGGGTGCTGCGAGTGTATCGCCTCTGTCCTGCCTCAGTGTAATGGAGTTATGACCGTACACCGGGATTATACCGGCATGACCCCGTGCGGCATGAAGTTTTCCACCTTGGCCGGCACGGTGGGTGGCGGTGCATCCAGCCCAGGTTTTGTGGGACATTCCAAGTACAATATTTGCCAGCGGAAGTTCATCCTGGGTGATGGGGGGCTCCTGCGTATGGTCTGGATGCCCAAGTCCCTGAAAGAGGAACTGAGGGAGCGGCTGCTCAAGCGGGGGGAAGAACTCGGGGTGCCCGACCTGATAGACCGGATTGCCGACGAGACCGTGGGCCTGACCGAGGACGAGATCCTTCCTTTCCTGAAGGAGAAGGAACATCCCGCCCTGACCATGGACCCGATTATGTAACCTAATATGTTTTCACTGTTTCCCTGGCCTCCGGGTTTTCGGAATCCGGGAAAACAGGAAGATATCATGAAATAATTTGAGATAACGTACTAACAGACAGGAGTGCATTATGGGATTAACTGGAATTCAGATTTTTAAAATGTTGCCAAAGACGAATTGTGGTGAATGCGGCGTCCCGACGTGCCTCGCCTTCGCCATGAACCTCGCATCCGGCAAAGCGGAACTGGATGCCTGTCCCTATGTATCCGATGAGGCCAAGGAACATCTGGCTGAGGCGTCAGCGCCTCCCATCAGACTGGTTGCCATCGGGGCGGGGACGAGGGCCTTTAAGATCGGCGGCGAAACAGTCATGTTCCGCCATGAAAAGACTTTCTTCAATCCTACGGGCCTGGGGGCCATGATCCCTTCGGGTATCGATTCCGGGGAACTGGATAAGAAGCTGAAGGTATGGAATGCCTTTCAATTTGAGAGAGTTGGGGTCAACTTAAGGCCAGAACTCGTGGCCCTGAAAGATGTCAACGGCGATGCATCGGCATTTGCGGCGGCCGCCAAGAAGATTGCAGAGGAGAGTGAATTCGGCCTGGTGCTCATGAGCGAAAGCCTTGATGCCTTGAAGGCGGCCGTAGACGTTTCGGTCTTCAAGAAACCGCTCCTCTATGCCGCCACAGCGGAAAATGTCGAGGAGATGGGAAACTTCGCCAAGGAAATCGGGCTTCCCCTGGTAGTGAAAGCGGACAATGTGGAGGGGCTGACCGCTCTGACTGACAAGCTGACCGGTATGGGGCTGAAAGACCTGGTCCTGGATTCCGGGTCGAGAGAGCCAAAGCAGGTCTTTGAAGACCAAGTCACAATGAGAAGGGCGCCCCTGAAAGCCGGGAACCGATCCTTAGGTTTCCCCACCATTACCTTTCCATGCGAGATGGCAAGCAACCTGGATGTAGAGACCATGCTGGCGTCCATGCTCATCGCCAAGTATGCGGGAATCGTTGTTCTTTCGGATTTCACGGGAGAAAGTCTTTTCCCCCTGCTCGTGGAACGTTTGAACATCTTCACGGATCCCCAGCGGCCCATGACGGTGACGGAAGGGATTTACGAGATCGGTGCGCCGGATGAAAATTCCCCGGTCTTGATCACCACCAATTTCTCGTTGACCTACTTTATTGTGAGCGGCGAGATCGAGGGGAGCAGGATCCCGAGCTGGCTCCTGATCATGGACACAGAGGGACTCTCGGTCATGACCGCCTGGGCCGCGGGCAAGTTCGTGGGCGATGCGGTGGGCATGTTTGTCAAGAAATCAGGCATAACCGACAAGATCGCCCATCGGAAGATCATTATTCCCGGGTATTCGGCATCCATTAGCGGAGATATGGAAGAAGAACTGCCAGACTGGGAAGTACTGATTGGCCCCAGGGACGCGTCTTTGATCCCCAAGTTTCTCAAGGATATGGCCAGTTAGTGTCACTTGGGAGAGCAACCAATAACTTTATGAAGCAGGGAGAGAGCCCATGTTACTGATCGGAGAAAACCTGAATGTCATAAAAACGGTGATCGGGAAGGCCTTCAAGGCAAAAGATCCCGGACCGATTGTCGAGGAGGCCAAGCGGCAGAAGGAAAAGGGAGTGGACTGGATCGACATCAACCTGGGTCCTGCCAGGAAGGGAGGGCCGGAATTGATGGAATTCGTGGTGAAGACAGTCCAGGAGGCCATCGGCGACACCCCTCCCCTCGTTCTTGATACGTCAAACACTGAGGCCATGGAGGCGGGCTTGGCGGTTCACCAGGGAAAGGCCATTATGAATTCCATCATGTGTCGACCGGAGCGGTATGAGAAGATGATTCCCCTGGCGGCGAAATACAAGGCCAACTTTATTGCGTTGATGTGGGGCCCGGACGGCCTCCCCAGGGACGAAAATGAAAGGGCCGCATTGGCGGTGGAACTTCTTTACGCGGCAAACGAGGCCGGTATTCCAAACGAGGATATTTTTGTGGACGGTGTCGTAACCCCCCTGAACATCCAGCAGCCACAGCTCATGAGCCTGTTGGCATTCCAGGGGATGCTCCAGGACATTGCTCCGGGCGTGAAATCCACGTGTGGACTCTCCAATGCATCAAACGGGGTCCCTGATGAATTGCGGCCGATCATCAACCAGACCTATATGGTCATGCTTGAGCGGAATGGCATGTACTCATGCATTGTTGACGCCTATGATGATCAGCTGACCGCCATTGCCCGCGGTGAAAGGCCCGATGTGGTGGAAGTCATTCACAAGGTCATGGACGAAGAGGACATTGACATGGGCTCGCTGTCCAAAGAACTCCAGGATTATGTAAAGACAGCCAGGGTGATTCTAGGGAAGACACTCTTTTCGGATTCCTGGCTGGAGCTTTAATTAGGGAATGATATCGGGGGCCGAGAGGCCTCATTCAGGAGACCTTTCCACAGGCAGGGGAGAGGTCTCTCTTTTTTGGAGGTATATTGTGGCTGAACAATGTGGGATGGATTCCCGCCCGACGCCGGGAGACCTGGAGCGGGCCGAGCAGGACCGGATGATTACGGATAATTTAGCCATGATCAAGCGAAAAATCCTTGTTATGAGCGGAAAAGGCGGCGTTGGCAAGAGCACGGTTGCGGCCTATCTGGCACTCCTCTTAGGCCGGGGAGGGTCTCGGGTTGGACTCATGGACGTAGATCTTCACGGGCCAAGCATTCCCCACCTGCTGAATATCAAGGGTGGATTGGATATGCGGGAGGAAGAAAAGGTGGTGAGACCTTTTGCCTTTTCGGAAGAATTGGGGGTGGTCTCCCTGGAAATGCTCCTTGGCGACAGAGACGCGGCGGTCATCTGGAGAGGACCGTTGAAGATCAGTGCCATCAGGCAGTTTATTTCCGATATTGAGTGGGGCGCCCTGGATTTTCTGATCGTGGACTCGCCCCCCGGAACAGGGGATGAGCCGCTCACCGTTGCGCAAACCATTCCCGATGCCGAGGCCCTGATCGTGACGACCCCACAGGAGATCAGCCTCGCTGATGTACGGAAGTCCATCAATTTCTGCAAACAGGTGAATATGAAAATGCTCGGCTTGGTGGAGAACATGAGCGGCTTTGTTTGTCCCCACTGTGGTGATACCATTGATCTTTTCGGGAGCGGGGGCGGTGAAAAGACAGCCAGGGAAATGGGAATACCGTTTCTTGGCGCGATTCCGGCCGAAGCGAAGATGGTCGAACTGGGAGACCAGGGAAGGCTTGATCTGCTTATGGAACAATCTGACCTTGAGATTAACCGTGCGTATGAACACGTGGTGAAAAAGATCCTGAATGGCTGAGATAAGCGTCGATTTAGGCTTGAAAATTACCTGATAATGGTTAACATATGAGAATAAAGTTTATTTTTGGTGAAAGGCCCCATGATTACTTCGACGGGAGAAGGAGATGGAGGCATCAAGTGAGAAGCAAGGAGGTTTTGAAAAATGGAGATAGGAAGAATAGCGATACCCTCGATGGCACCGGGAGGACTGGATGCACAGCGCTCGGGACATTTCGGCCATTGTGACGTATTTACCCTGGTGGATGTGGAAGGGGGAGAGATAAAGGCCGTAACGACCGTCCCGAATCAGGAGCATGTGCAAGGTGGTTGCATGGTCCCGGTCAATTTTCTGGCCCAGCAGCAGGTCAACGCCCTTGTTGTGGGTGGTATTGGCATGCGGCCCTTAATGGGATTCAAACAGGTGGGTATTGACGTCTACTATGATGCCACGAGGCCTGAGATCAGACCGGTGGTGGAGGATCTTATCGCCGGGCGATTGCCGGCCATCGGAGAGGATCAGGTCTGCGGTGGCGGCGGTGGTCATTAGTCAAGAGAAGGGATGTATACCATGGCGGAAGAAGCACGGGATGAAATCTATCAGATGCTGTCTGAATCGGGATATTCGGATAAGGCAATAGACTATTTCCAAAAAAAAGAAAATGTTGGGATCCTTGAAAATGCCAATCAAATAACCGACGTCACTGGGCCGTGCGGGGATTCCATGAAGATTTCTTTGAATATCCTGGATGACAGGATTGATGACGCGAAGATCCAGGTCTTAGGATGCCCCGGCGCAGTGGCATCAGGGTGTGCGGTTGTAAGCCTGGCAAAGGGAAAGAGCCTGGAGGAGGCAAAACGGCTTGACCTCGATGCCCTTTACAAGGAACTGGAGAAGCTCCCCAAGCAAAAGATCCATTGTGCGCGCCTCGCCTTGAAGTCCCTGCAGAAGGCGGTCGAACAGTTCGAGGAAAAGTATAACGGCAACGGATCAGGCAAGGAGGCCTAGAATATGAAAGTGGCAGTGACAGCAACGGGAACAGGCCTTGATTCCCCGGTGGACCCGAGATTCGGCCGGGCTCCCTATATCCTGATAGTAGACAGTGAGACCATGACGGGCGAGGCCCTTGACAACAAGGAAAACATGAATGCCCTCAAGGGTGCTGGAATCCAGGCAGCCACCATGGTGAGCGATCACGGAGCTGAAATTCTCCTCACAGGTCATTGCGGCCCCAATGCCTTCAAGGCCCTTCAGGCGGCAAACGTCAAGGTAGCAAATGACGCAAGCGGGACCGTTCGAGAGGCTGTCATGGCCTACCTGGACGGAAAACTGCCCTTGGCTGATGATTCGGATGTGGAGGGTCACTGGTAGGAGGGGAGTCGGAACATGCCCATCTATGAGTTTGAATGCCTTGATTGCGGGGAGACGACCGAGATCCTTGTTGCCGCCAGCGAGACTGATCTGGTGACCTGCGGAAAATGCGGCAGCCGGAATCTCAAGAAACTCATCTCCGCACATGCCCATGTAAGTGCCACCAAGACCTATCCTGCCACTCCGGCCGACCGGTGTTGTGGAGTGGACGGTCCCCCGGGCGGTTCATGTGCGGGTCCAGGAAGCTGCTGTGGGAGGGGTCCCGTGGGATAAAATGAAGAGCCTCCTTCTGCCCTGCACCCATTTTAATAAATCACTTCAATAATGGTAATCCCCCCTGATGTTTTCTTGACAGGACGCGTGCGGATGTATAGTATGTTCACACTATGAATGAATCTGCTCTGCAAATCAATGAAGAGCTCCTGGAATACCAGATTCAGCGGTTTCAGGATCTCATCATGGAGCTGATGGAATGTTGCGACGATCGCAAGCTCCATGAAATCGGAAGGTTCTCTCTCCCTTACGCGGAATTGAAGTGTCTTATGCTCTTTCGTGGCGAACGGTATCTCACGGTGAAGGGTATTGCCCGGAAACTGGATGTGGCCAAGAGCAGGGTAACGAAATTGATTAACAGCCTCTATGAAAAACGGCTGGTCAACAGGATTGACGATCCTCAAGACGCGCGAATACGCCTGATCAGTCTGTCGGGAAAAGGGAGGGCTATGACTGAAGAAATAGAGGAGTTTGAACGGGGTATTTTCCGGGAGATGCTCCTTCAGATGGGCCCGCAGGAAAGAAAGGGAGTCCTTTCCTACCTTGAAGTGCTTCGATCCGCCATGGAGGCGGTGAAGAACAGCTATTTTTCATAACATATCAGCTTGTTAACTCAACAAAGGAAGGAAAGTACGACTTCTCGCCTGTTGGGTGATGAGGCTTTGTATCCCCCGAAACGGGGATATTTTTTTGGGAAGAGGTTTATAGTATTAATAAATTATGGAGTGGAGGAAATTATGGCACAAAACAATGCGGAAAAACTGGAACAGGAACCCGTGGATGTCTCCCAGAAGCTGGAAGAATTGCAGGCCCAATTTGCAGACCTTAAGGCCGATTTCGAAGCAATGAAGGAAGAAGGCCCTGAAAACAAACTTTCAATGATCGTCTTCAGCGGGGAGCTGGACAAGGTGCTGGCAGCCTTTATTATTGCCACCGGCGCGGTGGCAATGGGCATGGATGTGGTCATGTTCTTTACCTTCTGGGGAACGCCCACCCTGCGGGACAAGAAGAAGAGCGTTGGTGAGAAGGACCTGATGGGCAAGATGTTCGGAACCATGCTTCCGAAAGGCATTGACGGGGTGAAACTATCCAAGATGAACATGGGCGGCATGGGCACCAAGATGATGAAATCTCTCATGAAAAAAAAGAATGTTGCTTCCCTGGAAGAGATGATTGAAATGGCGGGTGAATTTGGGGTGAGGATTTTCATCTGCGAGATGTCCATGGACCTGATGGGATTCAAGCAAGAAGAAATGATTGACTACCCGGACCTCACCTATTGCGGGGTGGCCACATTTCTGGATGAGGCCGCAGGGAGCCGCGTCCAGCTTTTCATATAAACGTATCTGAAAAAAGAAGGAGCAAAAGGAGGGAATTGTAATGAAAAAAGGAGTGTTTTTCGTGTTTTTTGTGCTGGGGTTGCTCGGGATGGTCTCTCCAGCAGCCTTTGCCACAAATGGTGATAACCTGATCGGAATTGGACCCATATCAAGGGCCATGGGCGGTGTTGGGGTTGCGGCCCCCCAGGAGGCTATCAGCGCTATTTTCTCGAATCCCGCGGCCATGTGTTTCGGGAGCTACTGCCCGGGCTCTGAAGCGGTCTTCGGAGGCACCTTTTTTGATCCCACGGTGAAAAGCAAGGTGGACCTTTCCGGAGTCGGCGGCCCAAGGGGCTCTGCCAAGAGCCGCATGAATCCTTTTGTCGTTCCAGCGATCGGCATCACCTCTCCCATCAATGAGAAACTCCGGTTCGGCATCGGCGCCTATGGTGTTTCGGGAATGGGGGTGGATTATAAGGAGAGAGGCCCCGCTTACGGAGATCTCCATACCGAGATAGGACTCATGAAATTTGCCCCGAACCTGGCCTACCTGGTGACCCCGAATTTTTCCGTCGGCGCTTCGTTGAGTATTGATTATAGCAATGCGGATTTTGGATCAGGAGGCGCCCACAATTATGCGCTCGGCCTGCAACTGGGAGCCCTGTATCACATGGGCATGTTCAATTTCGGCGCATCCTACATTACGCCCCAGAAGATCACTTATGACCGGTTAGCTGATTTCAATGGTGACGGCACCATGGATGACCTGGACCTTCAATCCCCCAACACCTTCATTTTCGGGGTGGCAGCCCAGCCTTCCCCCAAGCTCCTCGCTGAGTTTGATACACGGTGGTACAATTGGGCCAACGCCAAGGGATATAAGGCCTTTGACTGGAACAACCAGTGGGTCTTTGCCCTGGGCGTGCAGTACCGGCCGATCGGTCCATTGGCCCTGCGGGCGGGATTCAATTATGGGAAGAGCCCCGTGAATGAAAATAATGGCTTTAACCCCATGGGGACCACAAATGTTCAGGGTATTAATATCCCCAACGTCAATTATGAAATGCTTCGCATCGTGGGCTTTCCCGCAATCGTCGAAAAGCACCTGACCTTCGGGATCGGGTATGACCTGACAAATCAAATGGTCCTCAATGTGACCTATATGCACGCATTCGAGAAGACCATCAGAGAGGTATCAGCCGGTAACATGGCCAGCCTGGAATCCAGCCTGAGCGAAAATTCCTACAGCTTCGGGCTGACTTGGCGTTTCTAATATTTCTCGTTCTTCTGCGGGAGGGGGTTTTCCCCTCCTGTAGTCCTTCCCTTTCCCAACACCCTTCCATCCAGCATCGAGCTGATGAAGCATACTTCTGGGAAAATATAAGTTTCACGGATACAGGATATGCTCTTTCTTCTTTGTGACCGGCGGGAGGGATTCGTATTTTTGTGACGTATCTATAGGGGAAACCGCAGCCAGGTCCTCAGGGCGTTTTTTCCTGAGGACTGAAATGCGGAGGGGGCAAGGCTCTGTCCCGTGGATAAGTCACAAAAAATACCAGCCCGGGAGACTCGGAATCGAAGAAGAAAGGAGCATATCCTTTTGCAGCTCTTAGGTCCTTCAGCATCAAGGCGGCACGGTAAAGCCCAAAGATTTATCTTTTGCTGACGTAATACTGTCTGATTTGGTCCAGCTTTTCCATATACTCCTGCTGATACTGGAGATCGGGATAGTGCGTCATTTCTTCTGCCAGGGCCCGGACATAAGGGTAAAGATCAATCCCGTACGAATTTTTCCCCTCTTTATCAGCCTGGTACACGATCAGGAGGCTGTAGTAGGTGAGGAGGACCCGGACCGTTGATGGCCGCCGCAACAGATAGGTCCTGCCCCCAATGGTGTTTATAAGATACCCGGCATACGCATAGGCCGTGGAAAGGCTGGGGCGAAGGACATCGAGATCAGGATCACCTTCCCCCTCCATGAACCACTGGAAAAACATGTGCAGGTCCATCTCCATATTATCGCGTTCATGACGGATAACCTCCTTGATGAGCCGAATATCTTTCCGGTCGAGGGCCCTGAAAAAATAGTAGACATTGGCGGTGAGGATCCTCGGGTCTATGCCTTCACCCGCAGGCACCGGGAGACGGGATGAGAGTTTCTTCAAAATGATTTTGAATCGCTCCCTGGTGCCGCCGGTTCCCAGGTCGAGATGGCGGATAGAAGGCTGCTGATCCAGGTAGCGGAAGAATTCCCCTAAGCTCAGCTCCGCCATGGGAAAGGCCTTTTTTACAACGGGATTCACCGGGATGGCGGGTTTTTGCAAAGATTCTCCGGTGGCCTGTACCGCTTCAGCAGTAGTCTCCGGCTTTTTTTCAGGAGGGACTGACTCCCCGGAAGCCTGCAGCGCGTTTTCCGGGAGTGTAGCCTTTTCAGATTCCTTTCCCAGGTCGCCCCGCAGCAGGTATCCTATCAAGGCGCCAAGAACCAGAAAAAGCAACAACCACCACCAGACGCGTTTTGAGCCGCTTGATGCACTTTTTTTCATCTCATTTCTCCCGCGAATAACGATTTAGCCAAGCCTTTTTACAACCGTTTCAGCCCGCTTTTCTCACGGGCCATCGTAGCGAGGCGGTGGAAAGGCCCGTGGATAGCAAGTTGAGCTTGCGAAACCCCGCTATCGGGAGCGGGCGAAGAAAAATGGATGAAGGCGTACTTGCAGTACGTCAAAATCATTTTCCTAGCGCAACGGAGTAGACATGGGGCTATCCGCCGCCACAGTCCCGCGTATCGCGGGATGAGAAAAGCGGGTTAGCACAAAGCAACGCAATGAGTTTCCCCGACCAGAACGCAGGTCCTGTTCCCCCAACCGCAGTTACGGTTTGACATTTTCTTGCTTGGTATTAATAATTAGATGATGCATCTGTCAAGGTGAATATACAGGAGAGTCAAAATTGACGCAATGAGAATTCTTCTGACCAACGATGACGGAATCCATGCCCCGGGGTTGCGGGCGCTCTACCGTGCCCTTTCCCATGGTTTCCACCTGGATATTGTCGCCCCCGAGGTGGAAATGAGCGCGGTGGGCCATGCCATCAGTCTTTCAAGACCGCTCCGGGTGAAAAAAGTGAGAAAAAATGGACGATTTTACGGATATGCTGTATCCGGCACTCCGGCGGACTGCGTGAAAATAGCGCTCCAGGAGCTCCTGGAGCAACCGCCCGATATTATCCTGTCGGGCATCAACCTGGGAGCAAATGTGGGCGTTGACATCCTCTATTCAGGAACGGTTTCAGCAGCCGCGGAGGGGGCCTTCATGGGGATTCGGTCGGCAGCGATCTCGCTTGACACCCTTGAGAATCCGGACTTTGATTTTGCGGCCCACTTCAGCAACGAGATCGTGGCGTTCCTCACGCATAACGGCCTCCAAGATGGGACCGCCCTGAATGTAAATATCCCCTCTTCTCCTCCTGCCGAGATTAAAGGGGTTCGTCTCACCAGGCAGGGTATGTCACGATACGAAGAGAAATATGAGCGCCGCGTGGACCCCAGGGGTAATGTCTATTACTGGCTTTCCGGAGAAATACTGATGGATAATGGCACTCCGGACACGGACGCCCTTGCCCTCCGGGAAAAATGGATTTCCATCACTCCCATTCACTACGATCTCACCTGCGAGGAGGAATTGAAACGGTTGAAAAAAGTCGTCCTCCCCGCAGGTTTCTAGCGTTTTCCCTAATCTGCCCTAGCCTGCTTGACCGGCTAAACGCTTATAGTGTTCATAGCGTTCTTTCATATCGGTCTCTGCCTTCTCGAAAAGAACCTCTGCGTGATCCGGGAAGCTCCTGGTAAGACTGGAATAGCGGACTTCACCCATGAGGAATTCCCTGAAGCCGCCTTTCGGGTCTTTCGAGTCAAGGATGAAAGGGTTCTTGCCCTCGCCCTTGAGGCGGGGATCGTAGCGGTACAGCGGCCAGTACCCGCTTTCCACCGCCTTTTTCTCTTCCGTCTGGCTTAGCCCCATGTTGATTCCGTGATTGATACAGGGGGCATAGGCAAGAATGAGAGACGGGCCGTGATAACTCTCTGCTTCCACAAGGGCCTTCATGAACTGGTTCTTATTGGCCCCCATAGCCACGGAGGCCACATAAATATACGTGTAAGTGGCGGCCATGAGGCCAAGGTCTTTCTTGCGGGTGGGTTTTCCGCTGGCCGCGAACTTGGCCACAGCACCGGTCGGCGTGGCCTTTGAAGACTGGCCCCCGGTATTGGAATACACCTCTGTATCCAGCACCAGCACGTTTACATCCTGACCCATTGCCAGCACATGGTCAAGCCCGCCGTATCCGATGTCATAGGCCCAGCCGTCGCCGCCAAAGATCCAAATGGATTTCTTGGTGAAGTAATCGCTCCGTTCCAGGATATCGAAGAAAACGGTGTTTATCTCGTCCTCACCACTGGCAAATTCGACTTGCAGCAGTTCTTCAATCTGCCTTCCAAGTTCCTTGGATTTATCACCATCCTCCATGTTTTCAAGCCAACCCTGCATGGCATTCCTGAGGTCATCAGACAGGGAACCCTTCAGGGCTTCCTCAACAAGCCCGGCAAGCTTCTGGCGCCGTTGCGCAACCCCGAGGTGGATCCCATAACCATATTCAGCGTTGTCTTCAAAAAGGGAATTTGCCCATGCAGGCCCGTGACCTTCTTCGTTTACGGCATAGGGACAGCTTGGAGTCGATCCTCCGTAAATGGAGGAACAACCGGTGGCATTTGCAATGATCATCCGGTCTCCAAAAAGCTGGGTGACCACCTTGATGTAAGGGGTTTCACCACAGCCCGGGCAGGAGCCGGAGAACTCGAAAAGAGGCTGCCTGAACTGGCTGCCCTTGACGGAAGTGATGGGCATCAGGTCGTCATGAACGGGAAGGGTCGTTGAGAACTGGTGATTGTTGACCTGGCCTTCCACCTGGGTGGCCAAGGGTTTCATAACCAGAGCTTTCTCCTTGGCCGGGCACACGTCGGCGCAATTTCCACAGCCTGTACAGTCAAGCGTGCTCACCTGGACCCTGAAACGCATCCCCTTCAGTTCTTTGCCTTTCGCTTCAACGGTTTCAAAGGTTTTCGGCGCCCCTTCAAGCTCTTCCTCGGTGGCGAGCACGGGGCGAATTACCGCGTGGGGGCACACAAACGCGCACTGATTGCATTGGATACAGTTTTCGGGGATCCATTCGGGCACATTGATGGCGATTCCGCGCTTTTCGTACCGGGTGGTGGCAGTCGGGAAAATACCGTCCGGGCTGAAGGCGCTGACGGGTAATTTGTCTCCCTGCTGCGCAAGCATGGGCCGCATGACATCTTTTACAAATTCCGGCTCCTCTTCCTGCATATATGCCTCGTGGCCGGCGGTGGCCCATGGCTCAGGGATCTCAATCTTCTGGAGGGCACCCACTGCCTTGTCCACGGCGTCAATGTTCATCTGGACGACTTTGTCTCCCTTTTTTCCATAGGTCTTCCGAATGGCCTCCTTCATGTGCTCGAATGCCTGTTCAGGTGGAATCACATCGGCGATCTTGAAAAATGCAGCCTGCATGATCATGTTGATGCGACCGCCCAGTCCGAGCTCCGAAGCGATCTTCACCGCATCGATATTGTAAAAATCAAGCTTTTTCTGGGCGATGGTGCGTTTCATGTGCGCGGGGAGTTCTTTTTCCAGGTCTTCCAGGGACCAAGGAGAATTCAAGAGAAAAGCACCTCCTTCCCTGATGCCTTCGAGGATCTGGTACTGGTCCACGAAATGGGGATTATGGCAGGCAATGAAGTCGGATTCGGTCAAGAGGTACGGCGATTGGATCCGGTGGGGAGAAAACCGGAGATGAGACATGGTAATGCCGCCGGATTTTTTCGCGTCATACGCAAAATAGGCCTGCGCAAACATGTCGGTATTTTCCCCGATAATCTTGATGGCGTTTTTGTTCGCCCCCACGGTACCGTCTGCACCGAGCCCCCAAAATTTACACTTGACCGTCCCTGCAGGTGACGGTTCGATTTCTTCTCCCAGGGGAAGAGACGTGAAAGTAACATCATCCTTAATGCCGACCGTGAAGTGATTTTTCGGTTCCCGACCGCGGAGGTTGTCAAAAACCGCTTTGACCATAGTTGGCGTGAAATCCTTGCTCCCCAGACCATAGCGGCCTCCGACGATAATGGGCGCTTCCTTCCGTTCCTGAAAGGCGGTGCATACGTCTTGGTACAAGGGCTCTCCGAGAGATCCCGGGGCCTTGGTACGGTCGAGCACAGCGATTCTCTGGGCGGTTGCGGGTAGCGCCTGGAAGAAGTGTTCGGAAGAAAAGGGCAGATAGAGACGAACCTTTACGAGACCGATCCGTTCCCCGAGCCCGGTCAGATAGTTTACTGTCTCCTCAATCGCATCGCAGCTCGAGGCCATGGAAACGATAACCCTGTCTGCGTCAGGGTCCCCCACGTAGTCAAAAAGGTGATACGGGCGTCCCACCAGGTCAGAGACCTTCTCCATTTCTTCCTGAACAATCCGAGGAATACGCGCGTAAAAGGGATTACAGGCCTCACGGTTCTGAAAAAAGATGTCAGGGTTTTGGGCGGTCCCACGAAGCTGGGGGTATTCAGGATTCAGCCCCCGGCCTCTGAAATCTTCGATGGCTTCCCAGTCCACCATTCCGGCCATGTCGTCATAATCGATCATTTCTATTTTTTGAATTTCGTTGGATGACCTGAACCCGTCAAAAAAATGGACAAACGGGAGGCTTGCACGGATGCTTGCCAAGTGCGCCACAAGGGCAAGATCCATGATTTCCTGGACGGAAGAGGAAGCAAGGAGAGAAAACCCGGTCTGCCTGACGGCGTTGATATCCGAATGGTCGCCGAAGATGGACAGGGCGTGGCTGGCCACGGCCCGTGCGGCAACGTGAAATACCGCAGGCATGATTTCTCCAGCCATTTTGTACATATTGGGGATCATGAGGAGGAGCCCCTGGGATGCGGTGAATGTGGTGGAGAGGGCACCGGCCGCCAGAGAACCATGTACGGCGCCGGCCGCGCCGGCCTCTGACTGCATCTCGGAAACCCGTAATATCTGGCCGAAGATATTCTTGCGACCGTGGGCGGCCCATTCGTCACAGTATTCTCCCATGCTGCTGGACGGGGTAATGGGATAGATGGCGGCTACATCGCTCATGGCATAAGCCACGTGCGCTGCCGCTTCGTTTCCTTCGAGTGTTTTTTGGGATTTAGGCATGTTTTTTCTCCTCACAGTGCTCTTATTGAAATAATACTGAAATTATATTAATATGATCGGCCATGTTATTCCTTTTACCAGGTGGTGTCAAGAAACATACCGTGCGGAGAGCATATCCGGTGATGCCCCTTGTCGGGGTGGCGGCCGTCATACTCAGGGATCGGAGGGTGCTCCTGGTGCAACGGGGAAAGATGCCGGGTAAGGGCGAGTGGAGTCTGCCGGGCGGTTTGATAGAACTTGGAGAGACGGTCCAAGAGGCCTTGCACCGGGAAATAGGGGAGGAGCTTTCCCTAGAGGTTGAAATCCTGGGACTCGTAGGCGTTTATAACAGGATTGTGAAAGATGTAAACAATAACATCCAGTTCCATTACGTAATCGTAGACTATTGTGCACAAATTGCTTCCGGTACCCCCCGGGCCGGTTCAGATGCGGCCGCAGCAAGGTGGGTAGCCGAGGAAGCGTTGGAGAACTTCACAAAGGATGAACAGCTCAAGGCAGCTGTTTCAAAGGCCTTCAGCATAGCCCGGATGAACCGAAAATGAAGATGATTCCCTTTGCTCAATGCCCTACGCCTTATGCCCTATGCCTTACGCCCTAGATAGCGCTTCCCCCAAACTATTTAACTAATGCAATTTACACAATTTGCAAGACATCTGCATAGTCACCATTATTTTATGATATGGAATAACCGTTTCCAGTGGGGCCAGGACCAGTACACAATGAAGGCCTTTCCTTTTACCGATTCGAGGGGCACAAATCCCCAGAATCGGCTGTCGTAACTGTGATCCCTGTTGTCTCCCATCATGAAAAGGTGGCCCTTGGGTACAATGACGGGACCGAAATGTGCGTTGGGCTGGTACTGACCGGTATATACGCCGTGTTTGTCCTTGAAGAGCTTCCCATTGATATAGATAGAGCGCCCGAGCATTTCGATTCGATCGCCCGGGAGCCCAATGACGCGCTTAATAAAGTCTTTGCTCGGATCCATGGGATAAATAAAAACAATGACATCGTTTCTGTGTGGTTGTTCAATGGGGATGATCGTTTTTCGGATGAAAGGGAGCTTGACCCCGTAGATGAATTTGTTGACCAGAATGTGATCACCCACCAGCAGAGTTGGTTCCATGGAGCCTGAGGGTATTTTGAAAGCCTGCACGACAAACGTTCTTATAAACAGGGCAAGGAGGACGGCAATGATCGCAGCCTCCGCGTATTCTCTGAAAACGCTCTTTTTCTTCATTTTTTCCTGGACAGCTGATTTTTCCAATAAGATCCCTCCTTGGACGTGACAGGGACGTCCGTTTCAGATTTTTTTTAACAAAGGCCACGGTTGGCCTGATTTTTGAATGGGTTTACATCCTAATGCAGAAGTTTGTAAAGAAAAATATGGCATCTGCCGATAGTCATAACGGGCTGCAGGAAAACATGATGATACGGTTGCAAGATGCCGCGGCTCATGGGTCAGCATGAAACTCGCGAATCACGATGAAAAAAGGTGTTCCATGAACCGCTATCCAGAGTCACTGGATTGCTACCAAAGTTTTAAGGAAAGAGGTCGATAAAAACAAGAAAAAAAGCAACGCATGTCCTGTTATTTCGACCGCTTGTACAATAGGTGCTTATAAATTATATAAAATGTTATTAATTTATAAGAATATAGTTGACAAATATTGCAATTTATGCATTATCTTGACTCAGCCCCCTTGGAAGAATTTTATGAAGCGCTAAAGTGGAGGGTACATTGGGTCAAAATTTGGTAAGAGAGACTAGAGAGCAGCGTCTCATGAGCAAGGCGGAACTGGCGAGAAAGGCAGGAGTCTCTCCCCTCACCATTGACCGGATAGAGAAGGGGAAATCCTGCAGGATGGAAACGAAGCGGAAGATCATCCTTGCCTTGGGATACAAGCTCTCAAACAAAGAAAAGATTTTTCCTGAAAACTAGAGAACAGGTCGCCATGGTAGTAGCGAATAAAAATCAGGTGATTGGTCTGGACATAGGATCACAGTCAATAAAGCTGGTGGAGATCGATCACGGCAAAAAGGGAAGAATTCTGAAGAATTTTGGGATTATTGGATTGCCTCCCGATGCTATCGTAGAGGGGTCCATTAAAGAAATGGAGATAGTTGCTTCCGCCATCAAGACTCTCTACCGGAACTTGAAGGTAAAGAACAAAGGCGTAGCAACGTCCATTTCCGGCTATTCAGTTATCGTGAAGAAAATCGAGATGAGCAATCGGGACGAGTCTGAACTTGAAGACTCCATTCAAAGTGAGGCGGAGCAATATATTCCCTTTGATATAAATGATGTGAATCTGGACTATGATGTCTTGCGAACCGGAGCGGAAGCGAGCGAGAATGAGAAGGGGAAAGGGGAAAAATCCACTGGCGGTAAAATGGAAGTCATGCTGGTTGCTGCAAAGAAAGATGTGGTGGAAGACTATGTATCCCTACTCCAGCTTTCCGGGCTCAATCCAGCCATTCTTGATGTGGACGCTTTCGCTCTCCAAAACGCCTTTGAAGCAAGCACACAAGAACCGGAAGGCTGTTATGCCCTGGTAAACGTGGGGGCGGAAGAGCTGGGTATCAATGCGATCAAAGACGGTGTTTCCATGTTCAGCCGTGATTCCTCGTACGGCGGCAACCAGATTACGGAAGCCATCATGTCCCAGTTTGATGTTGATTTCGCTGAGGCCGAGAAAATCAAGCTGGGAGGGGAGAAGCTGGAAAAAGAGAAGGGCGCTCTTGAAGAAGTTTTTACCTCTGTCATATCAGAGTGGATCCAGGAGATAAAGAGGGCCCTTGATTTTCTTGCAACGAGCTATCCGGACGAAAACATCCAGAAAATCATGTTAAGCGGCGGATCATCAAGGATACCCGGATTCAGAAAGTACCTGGAACTAGAGACGAACCTCCCTGTCGAGGAACTGAATCCTTTTGCGAATTTGCTTATAAATGAGAAAGCCTTTGATTCGAAATATTTGAGCTATATGGCATCCCAGGCAGGAGTTGCGGTAGGCCTGGCACTCAGAAGCATCGGTGACAAATGATTAGAATCAATCTTCTTCCTTTTCGGGCGGCAAGAAAGAAAGAGAATATTAAGCGCCAGATCAGCGTCTATATTTTGACGCTCCTGTTCCTTGTTGTTCTCATGATATTCTTCTTTCTGCAGCTCAACGGCAAAGTGCGGGCGCTCAGGGCAGAGAAGACAGCGATAAATAAACAGCTGGCCACCTATGCCGCGACCACCCAAAAGATCAAGCGCATCAAGAAACAGATCAAAGAGATCAGCGCCAAACTGAGAGTTATCAGGGATCTGGAAAAAAAGAAGACCGGTCCTGTTTTCCTCCTGGATGAGATCGCAACGGCAGTGCCGAAAAATAGATTGTGGCTGCGTTCTCTCTCCGAGAAGAAAGGGTTCTTAACACTGCAGGGGACCGCCATGGACAATGAGACAATCGCCCTTTTCATGACGAACCTGGAGAAGGCCGAACATATCACTACGGTGGATCTCAATGATGCAAAGTTAAAATATTTAAAAAAATATAAGCTCAATGTTGTTGATTTTAATTTAGATTGTAAGACCTATTCTTTCAAGAAAAAGAAACCAAAAGCCAAACGTGGCCGCGAGAAAAAGAAATAAGGCCGATTGACACAGGATTTTCATGGTATGGAAGAAAGCCCGTTCCTAGAAAAAATTGAAAAGATGCCGATGGCTTACAGGGTGCTTATCCTGGTGGGGACTATTATCCTGCTGGGGGGCCTTTTTGTCTGGCTGGTTGTCCTTCCCAAGACGGGCGAGATCGCTAAGACCAAGAAGGAGATCGTTACCCTGAACCAACGGCTGAACCAGGCAAGAATTCGCGTGAGGAATCTGAAAAAATTTGAGGCCGAACAGGCAGCGGTCAACGCCCAATTCCGGGAGGCCTTGAAATTGCTCCCAAACGAGAGGGAAATTCCATCGCTTCTGCGTTCGATCACCCAGCTTGGTACTGATTCCCATCTGGACTTTCTGCTGTTCAGCCCGAAGAAAGAAAAGGCAAAAGATTTTTATATCGAGATTCCCGTGGCCATCAAGGTGAGAGGGACGTACCATGACGTGACCTTGTTTTTTGATAAAGTGGGACAGATGGAACGAATTGTGAACATCCTCGATGTTTCCATGAAGCCGGCAAAACCCCTTTCAACCACGCTGATTACCACCTGTAACGCGGTGACCTATCGATTTAAAGGGACGAAGAATGCTACAACTGGGGCAAAAAAGAAAAAGAAATAGCTTGCTGATCACAGCATTTCTTACGTGTCTCTTTTTCATGGGCACGGAGGTCTGGGCCGCCACGCAAATGGTGTATAAGGCGCCCCGGGGCTTGAAAGATCAGTCGCTCGCCCCCGGGATGCCTGGAAAGCCTTCGAAGGGCCTTGAGGTGAACAAAGCGGATGAGAAAACAGACCCTTTCAAGTCCTTTTTGTCCCTCCAGGAAGAGGCCAATCAAAAGAAAAAGAAGAAAAGGCCTCGGACATACCTGGAGACCCTGGATATTTCTCAGCTTGATCTGATTGCCACAATACTCGATCGGAGAGGAAACTGGGCCATGGTCAGGGATGCGAAAGGCGTTGGTCATGTTATCCGGAAAGGGACCCGTATCGGGAAGAACGAAGGTGTGGTGCGTGAAATCAGAGAGGGTGCGGTGTTGATTCGGGAAAAGCATGCCGACTTCATGGGCAAAGTAACAGCAAAAGATGTGGTCAAGAAGATGTTAACCCGCCACTAGGGTGGGTACTTTGGGCTTTGCGCCCGAAAGAACAAGTGGTTTTTGGAGATCGGGTATTTCATAAGGGAGATCACACATGTGCAATGAGTTGAATAGAAAACGCAAACTCCTGCAATTTATCTATATGGGTGTAGCCTTGATTTTCCTGGGGTTGTATGGTTGTGCTTCGGCCCCGAAGAAGGCCGCACAGACTCCGGGCGTTGTTTCCCCGAAGGTGGAAGCCATTGCGGTCCAGTCAGTAAGCGCTGACGAGACGCGTGTGGAGATCGTAGGTTCTCAACCCCTGCCCTATACTGCATTCAAGCTGATCAATCCGCTCAGGGTTATCGTGGATATCCAGGGCCTCCCTGAACCCCAAGTGCTCCAAACGAAACCTGTAAACGATGGGAATGTGAAAGAAATCTCCGTTGTGCAGGAAAACACAGACAAAAATGCTACCAGGTTGGTGGTCATCCTCGCTCGCCCTATGGAGTATGTTATCAGCAAGAAGGATGATTCCCTTATTCTGGCCCTTCGCTCGCTCACAGTCTCAGAGAATGAAAAACAAGAGACCCCTGCAGAGACGGCCGCGCAGGCTCAGTCAGAAACGAGCGCTCCGGCAGAGAAGAAGCCGTCGGCCGCAAACCCAAGGATATTCTTCAAACCGGGACAGGAACCCCAGGTGCAGGTATTGGGGGTGGATTTCGTCATGCTGAATGGCGGAAAGTCCCGTTTGATCGTGACAACGAGCAAGAAGGGTTCATATGAACTTGAGCGGATCGGGCCAAACGCTATCCGTCTGAACTTGGAAAACGCGACCATTCCGCCCCTCCTGATGCGGAGGCTGGATGCCACCTATTTCAAGGGAGCGGTTGATCGGGTGAAGGCAAATCTTCTCCCGGAGAGGAAACGGGTTTCTCTCGATTTGACATTGCGGGAGATGGTCCCTTTTCATGTCGACCAGACTGATTCGGCAATCTTTGTTGATTTTGGAAAGACGAAAATAGGACCACGACAAAAAAACCTGGTCCCGATCGCTTTGTCAGAATCAGAAAAACAAGCGGGTATGCTTCCTGCCGGGAACCCCGCAGGGATGATGAAGCCATCCGGGCGCATGAAGAGAACACATGTAGTCAGGCGAAAATACACTGGTGCTCCCATGACCATGGATTTTGTCAATGCGGACGTGACGAATATCCTGCGGCTCATCGGGGAAGTCAGCAACCTGAATATTATATGGGGCCCCGAGGTAAAAGGGAAGGTCTCCATGCGGCTGCGCAACGTGCCTTGGGACCAGGCCCTTGATTTAGTCCTCCAAAATAATAATCTGGGGAAACGCCGTGAAGGAAATGTTATCTGGATCGCAACCCAGAAAAAAATTGCCAAGATACAGGCAGAAGAGAAAAAGAAACGGGAGCAGGAAGAGGCCGCAAGGAAGAAGAGGCTGGAGGCGGAAAAAGAAGCGAAGAAAGCTGAACCACTGGTGACAGAATATCTGACAGTCAACTACGTTGATGTCAAGTCCATTAGGGATCTCATCAAGGAAAATGTAAAAGGACCGAGAGGGAAACTTTCTGTTGATACCGCCAATAAGACCATTATCATGACTGATACGGCCTCTAATATTCAGGCGGCAAAAGAGCTGAAGGCCCGTCAGGATAAGCCCATTAAGCAGGTGATGATCGAGGCGAGGATCGTGGAGGCCAGGACCAGTTTCAGCCGGGAACTGGGGGTGAACTGGGGCGGCAGCTACCAGACCCAGCACAATCCCTGGGGATCAACAGGGGACGGCACGTATGACTATACTTTTTCCACTAATTTTGTCATCCCTGCGGCCACCACGGTTGGCATGAATTTTGTCAATACGGCGGCCACAAAGCTCCTCAATGCCCAGCTCGCCCTTGCGGAGACCGAAGGAGAAGTGAAGACCCTGTCGGCTCCCAAGATCGTCACGCGCGACACGGTGAAGGCAACCATCAAGCAGGGAACAAAGATTGTCCTTCCCTCAGGGACGGATTCCAATGGAAATAAGACTTACGAACAGGTAGATGCAACTCTGAAACTTGAGGTGACGCCCAGCATCACCCCCAATGATATGGTCGTCATGCGCATAGATGTGAGCGATGATTTTCCTGATTATGCGAACGCCAGGGGCGACAACGTACCCATCAACACGAAAAATGCACAGACGGAGATGATGATCGCTTCCGGCGATACCGTGGTGATCGGTGGGATCTATAAAGAAAACAAAGCCAGTACGGAAGAAGGCACACCGTGGCTCAGGAATGTGCCCATCCTGGGCTGGCTTTTCAAGGCGAGAAACACCACCGATTCCAGAAGTGAATTGCTTATTTTCCTGACCCCTACCGTGGTCTCGGTTCCCGGCCAGAAGTGACAGGATGATCTGAAAGGAGGCAATGGACCAGAACAGGTTGTACGAGCCAGATAGACACCGCGGTTCACTTGCCATCATTCAGCGGGGAACCGTGGCAGTATTGTTCCTTTCCTTTGTGCTTTTCGGCTGCGCCGGGAACAGGGAACTTACCACCAAGAAAGCTCGGGCACAGGCGGCACTTGGTATATCGCTCATCCAGGAGAACCAGCCGAGACTCGGTCTCAAGCACCTGCTTGAGGCGGCGAAACTCGCCCCTGATAACGCCAGGATACAGGCACAGGTAGCCCTTGTTTACCGGGATCTCAAGCAATACTCCCTTTCACTGCAATACTTTCAAAAGGCCCTGGCCCTTGAACCGGATTTCCCCGAAGCCTGGAACAACCTAGGGACCCTGTATTTGATTCTGAAAGAGTGGCACAAGGCCATCCCCTGCTTCAAGCGTGCAGCAGAAACACTTACCTACAAGACCCCTCATTTTGCCTACAATGGCCTTGGCTGGGCATACTATAATATCGGGGAATACCAGAAGGCCATCGAGAGTTACCGGGAGGCCCTCAGCATAGCGCCGGATTACAGCCTCTGTTGGGATAACCTCGGCGTGGCCTATGAAGCAACCGGAAAATGGCGAGAAGCCGAAAAGGCATTTGAAAAGGCCATCAAGTATGCTCCTGGATTCCCCGCCCCCCACTTCCACCTGGCAAAACTCCATCTGAAATTAAAAGCAGTGAAGAAGGCGCAAAAGGAGCTGGAAGAAACAATACGGCTGGCACCTGAAGGTCCCTTTGCAGAGGAAGCAAAAGCCCTTCTCGACAGAATTCATTAACCTTCCCGGGCGATCCCGAGCAAGTCGGCAATATCCATAAGCTTCGACACATGATGGTCGGCATCTAATTCCGGATTCTTGTAGGCCACGAAGCTGACACCGGCTGCCCTGGCCGTTTGGGAGTCAACAAGGGAGTCCCCGACATAGATAGCCTGTTCCCGAGTAATCTGAAAAAACCGGAGGATCTTGATGATACATTCAGGATGGGGCTTGGGGTTTTGGACATCAAGGGATGAAACAACGATATCAAACAGCCCCTCGAGCCCGTGTCTTTGAAGCACATCCGAAATGGTATTGCTTCGGTTTGTGGCTATGGCCAGGCCGAATTCGAACTTGAGAGCCCGCAAAAACTCGAAGAGTTCCGGCTCAGGTATCATCTCTTGAATAAAAGGAAAATAATCCATCTCCATCCGGTAGATTTGGGCCTGTTGCTCATATTCTGTTCCGCGAAAGATGTAGCGAATTGATTCATCCGCTGTGTGCATATGGACGAAGCTTTTTCCCTCGTCGTTCATGGGCGGAAGGCCGAAACGGGCAAGAATATGGTTGTAAAATAAGGTGTTGGCCTGGCGGGAGTCAAAGAGGACCCCGTCACAGTCAAAGATGACCGCTGTAACGGGCCTCATGCGTCGGGACCTTTACCAACGGGAAGCACGAAGAGTGCAGGGATGGAAAAACGCAGTCTAGAAATGACGCTCTCTCATATATCCCATGAGTTGGAGGGCGGTCTTGATTCCGGCAAACACAAGACCGCACCCAACGACCGTCAGGGCAAGATAGAGAAATCCAAAAAAAATAAAATAACCTGCATTCCACAGCCATTCAAAACTGAGTGGTGTCATGCGTGCTCTCCTATGCTGTCCTGGACTCCAGGCCAGGATTCAGGTCCGCTTCTTTAGGAAATACAGGCAGATACCTGTACGCCAGTGAAAAAAGCAAGATCCCATAACCGATAATGGCCATGGAGAGCCCCCACTCCTGCCAGGTGGGGAGGTAACTCCAGAACCTGCCAAACGGCATGACCGGTATCGCCAGGGTGACGATGATAAACATGAAGCGGTTCAATACGATCCCCGTGCAGGCGAGCAGGGAGGCCGTGATGAGCCATCCTCCCTGTTTCCGCGCATTGGGAATCATTAGAATAATCGCCGGGATAATCCCGCAGATAATGATTTCTACCACAAGCATCCAGACGCCGTAAGGACCCTGCCTGAAGAAATCCATGAAGGTGAGCCCTTCCCGGGGCACACTGCCATACATCCAGACAAGGGTGTCGGCGATTTTCAAGATCATGTATGCAGATAACAACCAGGCGGAGATCTTTGCAAGTAACTGGATCGCATTGTCCGGGACAAGCTTTTTGCGGCTGATGACCTCTGTCAGCTTGGTGCACAGGATAGTAAAACAAGGACCAACAGCGATGGCGGACAGGATAAAGAGGAAGAAGGTCCATGGCCATATATAAAACCCCCCCCTGGCCGCAAATGGACGGGCATACATGACCCCGAACATTCCCCCAAGAGAGCCCTGGTGAAAGAAAGAGAGGAACGTCCCGGTGGCGGCAAATACCGCCATGATTTCATGGAGATTGTGCCCAAACAGACGAAGTTCCTTGATCTCCTGGATTTTCCTGTTTTCCAGGATGATCGGTATGAATTCCACAGCCAGGACACCCAGGTAAGCCGTAATGCAGAAGGACACCTCCACCAGCATGGAGTGTATATTGGCATGCCAGAAAATGAACCACCCTCGAATCGGCTGCCCGATGTCAATTCCCAGCATGGCCACCGCGCCTGAATAGCAGATGAATCCGATAATAACCGCAGCATTGAGGATATTCTTCAGCTCCTTCTTGCCGATGATATAGGTAAGAAAGCCTGTAAAAAAGGCACCGGCTCCCAGAGCGATCAGGCCCAGATCAAAAACGATCCAGAGAGCAAAGGCGAAGATGTTGCTCATGTTGGTCTGGTTGAGGCCCTTCCATAAGCACAAAATGACAGCGACACCTCCCCAGAGCAGCAGTCCTATCCATGGCAAGGTCCAGAAGAAGAAGACCTTGAGGGAACACCGTTTCACTCCTTCAGGTATCAATGGCGAATCCATCAATCTATCCTCCCATCACTTTTTTCACGGGCTTAAATTCACCGGGCAAATAGTTATCGGCCATTTTTCTTACCCAGTCCTTGGTCGAAAGATAGTAGACCTTGGGCTTAGTATTGATTCGTTCGAGAAGCCGAAAAGCGTACGGGCTCTTGATGAGCTGAGAAACCTTGTGATCAGGATTGTTCAAATCTCCGAATGTAATTGCCTGGGCCGGGCACGCCTCCGTGCAGGCGGTTATATATTCACCCTCTTCAAGTTCTCTCCGGTCTTCAGCATAGGCCTGTGTCTTGGCCCGCATGTACCGGTGGTGACAGAAGGTACATTTTTCCACGACACCGCGCATGCGAGGAGAGACTTCAGGGGAAAGATATTTCTCAAGGCCCTTGCCCTTTGGAAAATAGCCGTCCCACCAGTTGAAATATCTGGCGTGATACGGGCAGGCCGCCTGGCAGTACCTGCAGCCGATGCAGCGGGTATAGATCTGGCTCACAATACCAGTGTTCGGGTCAACCCGTGTGGCTGTGGCCACACAGACCGTTACACAGGTTGGATGATGACCACCGTGGCCGTCTTCTTCGCACTGCATACATGGTCTGGGGAAATAGCTGACTTTCGTATCTGGGAATTCTTTGCCATTCGTGATCTTGAAAAGCTGCATCCAGGTGATGCTGCGCTGTTTATCGGATTCATCAGGACGGACAGAGACATTGTTTTCAGCAGCGCATGCCACCATACAGGTCCCACACCCGGTGCATTTGTCCAGATCGATCACCATACCGAATCTGTGGCCATGGCCATGTTTTTCTTCCATCATTTACCTCGCCATCGTTAAGCTTTTGTTATCCGAACCGGGGTATTCCACCAAACCGGAAGACCGCTTACGGGATCCTTCGAAGGATGAATAATATCGTTCGGGT
The DNA here is from genome assembly GCA_964548365.1 of uncultured Desulfobacteraceae bacterium. Taxonomy (GTDB): domain Bacteria; phylum Desulfobacterota; class DSM-4660; order Desulfatiglandales; family Desulfatiglandaceae; genus B46-G9. The sequence continues at coordinate 72,243 of CAZJRD010000008.1, forward strand.
TGGATCCTTTTCCCTTGAGAAATTCATCATATCCGCTGTGGCCGAGGCCGAGCGGCAGATAAACCACCCCCGGCATTGCTCCCTCAAAAAGCGTTACTCGCACCCTCACTTTTCCCGAAGGTGATTCGATCCACACCCGCTGACCCTCTTTCAGATGATATTTGTCCGCGGTCTTCGCGTTCATTTCAGCGAAGGACTCATCTTTCAGGAGTTCATTATCGAAGAGGGTTTTCTTGAGGAAGGGAGGATTGGGCACCCAGGAACTTGCAAGATTTACCATCTCATAAGGAACAAGTTGCAGCGGATAGTCGTCAGTTCCTGCCGAGGCGATGGCATTTTCATAATGGGGCATGAAGACCTCATCTCCCCGCGCGTGAACTCCCATGGCCTCAAAGATTTTCTCTCGTGATCCGCCCGCGTTTTCAGAAACAGCCGCTTCCATCCGGGTATTGTAGAACTCGAACTTGCTGGTGGGAGTCTTGAAGATTTTTTCCCCTGCACCACCCGCAAGTTGGGGACGGTACCAGAGTCCGTTGGACTTCAGGGATTTCCACAGCTCTTCAAAGTCCTTGTAGTCCGGTTTCAGCCTGTTTCCTGTCTGGAGACCCTCCCATGCCGGGGCCTTGCCGTCATAATGAACGAGCCCGGGGCCAGATTTGAAAAGGCCCTCGACCCGGATTTTCAGGACATCTTCATATGTTTCCCAGGGGAATGCGTTGCCAATACTATTCCCCAGTTTCTTGGCTGTTTGCAGGATGACTTCGCCCGAATGGCTGGTGTTATAAAGGGGCTCCACAACGGGCCGGGTCAGACCATACAGGGGAAACTGCAACCCGGCCGGCCAAACCACATCATCCCGTTTTTCAAGATTCGTGTGGTCCGGGAGAATCAGGTCCGCCATGATGGCGGTTTCGTCCCGGAAGGGAGAAAAGCTGACAATAAAGGGTATCTTCTTCAGGGCTTTCCGGAACGTTCCCCCGTCCGGCAGCGTGAAAGCAGGGTTGGCGGAAAATACCAGCAGGGTATCCACCGGAGACTCGGCACTCCCGGCCACGGTATCAGCAAAATTGTTGATAAGGCTCGAAGAGAAGGGGTACGTCGGGCTTCCGGCGCCATCCAATCGGGGGGCCCTGTTTCCCTTTGCTGCAAGAGCATCCTGCTCAAAATCGGGCAACCCGTTCAGGGGAAGAGGATCGCAGACCAGCAACCCGCCCGGCCGATTCAGATTTCCTGAGAGGGCATTGAGGGCCATGACCGACATGAACTCATAGAGACTCCCATTCAGAGCGCCTTTTCCCTTGCCGAAAAGCGCGACAGGCGCCTTAGCCTTCGCAAAAGCAAGGGCAAGGGACTCAATTCGGGAAGGCTTCAACCCGGTTATACCCGCCACCTGCGACGGGCTGTACTTTTTCAACACGAGGGTCTTGAATCCAATATGTTCCTTTCCGTCCGGAGAAGTCCAATCGTCAAAACCGAAAGAGTGTTCGCTGACGAACGGCTTGTTGTAAAGGCCATTCTTGATAAGGACATGGCCTATGCCCAGTGCGAGTGCTGCTTCTGTTCCCGGTCTGACGGCTATCCACTGGTCTGCCTTGGAGGCAGTATTCGAGGCCCTCGATTCAACCTGTACCACCATGGCCTTCTTGTGCAAGGCCTTTTCCCGGAGGATACTCCAGGCATTGATCATCCGGCCTGCCCCCAGCCAGCCCTCGAGGAACCCGCAACCAAAACTGAGCACGAAATCTGAATTTTCAAGATCGCAGGCGAGGGGTCCTTCCCGGCCTGTCATGAGCATGTTGGTCATCAAGTAGGTATCCTCAGCACTCGGAATCCGGAGATAATTGGGGCTGCCGACAGCCTTTAAGAATCGTTCAATCAGAAGTGACATGGTGGATCCGCGCATATAGCAGCCATCCACTGCGGCGAGGGCCTCCGGTCTTTCCTGGGAACGCAGGCTGGAAACGCGGGAGCAGAGGGTCCCAATGGCTTCTTCCCAGGAGATGTCCTGAAACACTCCTGCCCCTCTTGGGCCCACCCGTTTCATTGGCCGGGTAAAACGTATGTCCTTATCATACAGGAGTTGCAGTCCCCCCATGCCCACAGGGCATATTCCGCCGGGATTGACAGGATAGTCGGTTCTCCCTTCTATCTTAACCGCACGGTCGTCGACTTTGCGCACCGCTATCCCGCAACCGCCGGGGCAAAGGCTGCACACGGACTTGACGCTGTCAAACGCCCCTGGCGGCGGGACCGGTACCCAGGGCCAGTTTTGCGTCCAGATGGCAATGTCATCGGTCAATTTCCACGGCAGGGGGGTCACTTGAATTCCCACCGCACCGCCAACAAGGAGCTTGATAAAATTTCGTCTATTTAATTCCATACCCTTCCCCTTATTTATGGCAGACAAAACAGGCGTTGTTTTCTTCATGCCCTGTTTTCGTATGGCAATCAGCGCAATCGTCCATTTTCATGCTATCCCAGGTATTTTTTTCATATCCGGAAATGTTTTTCCCCCAGATATAGATACTGTACCCGGTCAAACGGTTGGCCTGGTACGGAGGAAGTTGGTCAAGGTGGCCGAGGTCGCCATGGCAGGTCTTGCACTCTTCATTTCCCATTTTTACGTGGGCGATATGGGAGAAATACACACAGACAGGTTGCTTGTAGTAGGAGAGCCAGGGCACCTGGGTTTCTGTGGCTACGTATTTCTTCAGAAATTTCGCCTCTACAGGAGAATCACCCATGGGGGATTCAGGATCATCATGGCATTCGGTGCACTTACTGAGTTTCGGAATCCCGACAAATGTCCCGTCGTCGCGAAATGCATGGCAGAATTCGCACCGTTCGGCTTCGGTGTCGCCCTCGATGCCATCTACCTTGTCAGGATTGAGATGGACAGCGTGGCTGAAGTTAATGGGCTGGGGTTGTTTTGAATAGAGGACCATCGGGAAGATAACCCATCCGACGATGAGGGCTCCGATGAAGCCGAGAAGAAGAAAGACCCAGCCGCCTTTCCCAGATTTTTCGGATGATTTTGCTCGGTTTTCCATAGGTTTAAGCCTCTTCCATGTAGTGTTGTGAGTTTCCGGACCAAGGAACCGACAATGTTGCGTATGTACCTACTCGCCTTCCTTTTGTCAAGAAAAAACGGCATTAAATGCTGGAAAATCAATCAAATAAAAGCGCTTTTGGACACACTCCTTGGTTTTAGACAGGATTCACAGGATTGACCGGATTTCTTGCCTGCTTGCCGGAGGCAACCAGGTAAACAGCAATCGCCTTAGGCGAGAAGTATCTTTTTGCTCCAGAGGAAATTTCCGGTGCCATTGGATGTTGTGCTTGACTAACCCGCTTTTCTCATCCCGCGATACGCGGGACTGTGGCGGCGGATAGCCCCATGTCTCCTGCGTTGCGCTAGAAAAATGACTTTGACGTACTAATAGTACGCCTTCATCCATTTTTCTTCGCGCACTCCCGATAGCGGGATTTCGCAAGCTCAACTTGCTATCCACGGGTCTTTCCACCACCTCGCTACGGAAGGCCCGTGAGAAAAGCGGGCTAGCGCTGTATTGTCCTCTGCGATCTAGATGGCAAATGATCTTGCAAATCCTGTCTAGCATTTCTTTTCTATTTTTGGGAGAAATAGAATGGAGGGAACCATCGCCTCAATCAGCAGGCCCCCAGAGAACAGAGAGGGGGCCCTGGAATCGATTCAAAATGGCCGGTACTCTTAGAATTTTCGCATTCTTTTGCGCCGCCTCTTTGCGGCCTTTGCCTGTTTTTTCTTTTTCTGGACACTGGGTTTATCATAGAAACGCCGTTCCTTGATTTCAGAGAAAAACCCCTCTTTGGTCAGTTTTCGCTTGAGGTCCTTGATTGCCTTTTCAATCTGGTTATCATGTACGATTACTTTCATTTCACACCAACCTTTCTCTTACAAAATAAAAAAAGCACCTCATGGTGCCATGAGATGCTTTCATAAACCTTCAGGATATGTGGGTATTGCGCCGCAGGTTACATGCCACGCTCCTCATGGAACAGGATTGCAACTTGCGTATCCACATCTCCGAACTGGCTGAAAGCACTCACAGGGTCCAGGGAAAACGGGTTGTTTGCCGGGGAAAGAGAACAGAAAGGTCTCTTCTTGAAGATCACTATTCTCATCATCCGTCATCACCCCCTTCACCTGCGAGGGACCACACTATCACTGTGGTCCTTTCCCGTCCGCAAATTTAAAGATACTATTTTATTTTTTCAGATGGATATGTCAACCTTTTTTTCAATGTGTTTGACAGGATCAACAGGATGAACCCGATTATTTTTCTCCGTCATTCCTTCCGGGTAAGCCGGGCCACCGCCTCGATGTGATACGTATGCGGAAAGAGGTCAACCGGCTGTACCTCCCTAATATCATAATTCAGGCTCATAAGTCCAAGGTCCCTTGCCAGGGTGGCCGGATTGCAGGATACATAGACAATTCGCTCTGGTGCAAGGTCCATGACCTGCGCCAGCACGTCCTTGTGCATGCCGGCCCGGGGGGGATCAATAATAACAATCTGTGGTCGGTAGACAAGAGAGTTTCCGGTCTCCCGAATATCCCCGCAAACAAAGCGGCAGTTTGCGATTCCGTTCTCCCTGGCGTTTCGCTCTGCATCCCGTACGGCGCTCTCGTTGATCTCCATGCCGATTACCTCTTCCACGTGGCCTGCGAGGAAGAGGGGGATGGTCCCGGTCCCGCTGTAAAGATCCAGCACTTTGTCCGTGGGCTCCGGTGCAGCATACCTGAGGACCTGCTCATAGAGCGCCTTCGCTGCGCGGGAGTTGGTTTGGAAAAAGGAGTTGGCCGAGATGCGAAAGGTAAACGGGCCGATCGTGTCCTGGATGTAGCCGTCTCCATAAAAGGCCTCTTCGCATTCACCCACCGCGATAGAGGCCTTTCGCTGGTTGATATTGTTCACCACGGTTTTAATGGGGGGAAATCGTGCAGTAAGCTCGTTTGTCAGGGAGCGTATGATATCAGGCCGCTCCTCTGCCGTGACGATATTCACCATCCACTCATCAAGAGATACGGAATGTCTGAGGGTCAGGAACCGCCAGAATCCCTGGTGGGTCTTGATACCATAGACCGGAGCCCCGCTCTTTCCGGCAAATGTAGTCACACACTGGAGAATATCGTTTCCCAGCTGTTCCTGGAGGAGGCAGGCATCAATGGCGAGGACCTTGTGGTAGGATCCGGGGACGTGGAGTCCGAGGGCGAAAGAACCATCAACATGGTCCCGCTCCAACTCTTCCGGAAGGAGCCAACGGTGGTCGGAAAATGAGAACTCCATCTTGTTCCGGTAGTGGAATACCCTTTGAGAAGGCAGGGCCGGATGGACAACCACATTTTTGAGTCCGCCGATGTGCTCCAGCGACTCCTTGACAAATGCCTGTTTGTAGGAGAGCTGTGCTTCGTAGCCGGCATGCTGCCACTGGCATCCTCCGCAATAGGGGCTGTATGGGCACGGGGCCTCCACCCGGTCGGGTGAAGGGGAAAGCAATTGCGCGATCCTTGCTTCCGCAAACCCCCTTCTCTTCCTGGAGATGACGGCGCGAACCCGGTCACCGGGAAGAGCCCCCCGGACGAAGATCACAAAGTTGTCTGTGCGCGCGAGGCCCTGGCCACCATAGGCCATCTTATGGATGTCAAGCTCCAGGGTGTCGCCTTTACTTGGGGTTTTCATGGAAAAAAGTATAGCATGGGGAAATGGCTCTGACCAGAAGTTCCGTCCAACCGGCTCCTGCTATCGCACCCCCAGCTCCTTGAGGGCGTTGCAGGCACTCGTGTTCCCGAGACCACAACTGGTTTGAAGGCTCGAAATGCAGTTTTTTTGGTCACCCTTCCTCTGGTAGACAAGCCCCAGGCCGAAATGGGCATAATCGAAATTGGGATCAATGGCAATGGCCTGCTGAAATGCTGTGAGGGCCTGGTCATACTGCCCTTGCATGAACAGGGTGTACCCTTTGCTGTAATATGCCCACTTGAATTCTGGCCTGATGGCAATGGCCCTGTCATAATCCGCAAGGGCCTGGTCATAAAGTTTCTTGTTGTAATAGCACAAGCCGCGGTTGTAATGGGCGTCAGCCGCAGCAGACATTTTATTTTCGGAGCCCTCATAAAAGTCGATGGTTTTCGTATAATCAGCGATGGAGGCGTCAAACTTTCCCTGGTTGTAGTAGAGGTTGCCCCTGTTGTAATAGGCATCCGTGTATTCCAGGTTTTTTGTCTCCGTAACCCGGATGGCATTATTGTAAGCGGTCAGGGCGTTCTGAATCTTGTCCTTCTTGACATAAATGACACCGAGGTTGTTATAGACATCTGCATAGTAGGGCTTTTCTTCCGAACTGAATGAAAGGGCCCTGTTGTAGTAGGTCTCCGCCTGGTCATACTGTCCCTGGATATAGTAAACAAGTGCGAGGTTATTATTGGCCTTTTCATCTGTCGGGTTATAGAGAATGGCATTCGTGAAATCAGCTTCCGCCGGGGTATACTGCCCCTGTTCGTAATAGGCAAGGCCTCTATTATTATAGGCGTCCGCGTGTTTGTTGTTGATCGCGAGAACATCGCTGAACGCTTGAATGGCTTCGCCCAGCTTTCCCTCTCTCAGGAACTCGGTACCTTTCTGGAAGAGATCATCGGCCTCATCCGCGAGACTTCCTGGTACCCACAACATCGGGAGGAACAGGAAAAGGGTTAAGGCGACCCAAAATGTACGCTGTCTCTTTTTCATGGTTCACTTTCTTGAGATGGAATTAGTTTAATTCCTTTTTTTCTCTTTCAAGAGTTTCTTTAACCTTAAACTTTTCCCCTGGTTTGACTATCTCATAATAATAGTTCTTATAGTTTTTTACATAGTAGGACAGGCTTGCTATTGAACTCACTATCGCCCAGTCAGGAACATCTACCTCAATTGCCGGGTAAAAGACGTTGGTTTTGTCCAGGGTTATGACCATCCCTTTGATATTTGTGATCCCTCCGGTAATGGTCGCTATTTCTTCACCTGTTGACTGGGCAGAAGCAGCAGTTGAAAGTAATATGGATATAGAAACCAGAATAAAGCTAATTAAGAACAGTTTTTTTATTCCCTTATTATTCATAATTGACCTCTCCTTTGCTTGTTTGCAATCAGCACCACCATCAGAACCGGTGATATGAGGAAAGCCTCCAAAAAGGGACCTTACTCAGAATCGAATTCAGTTTGATCTTTTCCCTTTGTTTGACTCTTCCAGTTTTTCATAACGGTCCTCCTTGGCCCTTTGGACCTTTCTCTCTGGAGGAACCGTTCATCATATTTACTTCGTTTCCCACAAGATCTGGGACACTCCACCGGGAGGACCCGGGATGTTGGTGCTCTGGTCCTCGCCCACACCGCTGACAGCCCCACCGGCGCTGATGAGCCCCGCCGAGTGACCGCCCCTGGTCACTACACGAACCCCCGAGGGAATGGAGCTGTTCGAAAGCAGCAGGTAGGTATCCTTGATGTTCCGCACCGTCGGATTTCCTGTGCCCTCATCATCGTAATTGAAGACCGATTTTCCCCAACAATAATCCAGGGCGTAGATAAACGCATTCCCGTTGGGGTTGCAGGGATCATCGAAGACCGGCTGGTAAGAGGTGAAATAGACATTCTTGAAAAATACCGTGGGCTGGCTCAGGATTTTTTCTCCGGTGTGGCTGACGGACTCGTCTGAGCATGCTCCCTGGGCATCCATTACCCGGTAAAAGCCTCTGCAGATGTTTTCGTTTTCCAATACTTGCTCCAACGCGGTCTTCCTGTTGTCATCAGCCGCATCAACGGTACCGTTATGATCAGCGTCTGCATTGTTATCCAGTTCATCACAGGTGAGATTGAGGAGATCAGTCTCGTCAGTGAGAGAATTGTGATCAGCAACCACGTAGAAACGGTTCGAGATCATGGCGTGCCGGGGATGCGCACGATCACCGGTCCCGAAATAGAGGACCGGTTTGGAAGTCCAGCAATTGCCATAGTATGACACATCAGGTGAATAGAATATCTTTCTGCCCGTATCGGAGGTATTTAAAGCAGCGCCTGCTATGTCAGTATTCCCGGAGGTGAGATCTGATCCAGGGTTCGCGGCGAAGATCCGTTTCACCTGCCACTTGGTGGAATCGGTATCCGTATAGGTGTGGGACAGGTCACTGTAATAATCGTACGTAATTTTCCAGATCTGTCCATAAATATCCGCCGCGTACATGACGATCTTGCTCTCCGAGAAGGGGATAACTGATATATCCGCGGGGAAGGAGTACTTCATCTTGCAGTACTGCTGAGTGATCCCGGTGGTTACGTCTTCGGTCTCGTCTTCATCATTGTCGGCATCGCCGTAAACGGCCTTGAACAGGAGGGACCCGTCGCTCAGGTCCACCACAAAGATCCCTCTGCCCATGGTGTCCTTCCCGGGGTTATATTTGTCATAACTCCCGCTCGTCCCGCCGCCGGTGTCGGTGAAGCTTTCGCCGCTGTCCCGGATGCCGTTATTATTGGTATCATCGAAATCTTCGGGAAAACCGT
>CAZJRD010000009.1:0-76856 GCA_964548365.1 uncultured Desulfobacteraceae bacterium
CCATTGAAGATAAAGCTGAGATGGAATTTAGACGTCCTGTCACGCTCGCAAAGGACGGAGAGCCATGTCGTTTCATGTTTTATCGTAAAGGCACAGCACCAAAAGGTGATTATGAAGTCCACTAGATGCAATGGATGATGGAAGCCGCCAACCATTGCTTTCAGGCGACGGCTGAGAGCCGCGCCTGAAGCACACTTTGTCGAGGACGCTTCCACGTCCTCGACAATCGTCGCGTATTGCAATCCGCGGCGATTGGGCAGAAGAGGAAGTGATGACCAGATGCGCATGGTGCGGGAGCGATCCTTTGTACATTGCTTACCACGATAACGAATGGGGCATACCCGTTCACGATGACCGGCTTCTGTTTGAATTCCTCATTCTGGAAGGTGCGCAGGCTGGCCTCAGTTGGCTGACTATCTTGAAGAAACGGGAGAACTACAGGAAGGCATTTGACACCTTCGACATTGAGCACATCGCCAACTACATGGAAGCAGACGTCATACGTCTACTCGGTGACTCTGGCATCATACGCAACCGCCTGAAGATTGAATCGGCCATCAGGAACGCACGAGGCGTCCTGGATATCCAAGAGAAACACGGGTCGTTGGACTCGTATCTCTGGCGCTATGTTGATGGCACTCCCAAGCAGAATGCCTGGAAATCCATAGCTGACCTTCCAGCAAAAACAGAACTGTCCGACATGATGAGCAAGGACTTGAAGAAACGAGGGTTCAACTTTGTGGGGTCAACAATCTGCTATGCATTCATGCAAGCCGTCGGCATGGTAAATGACCACACAATGAACTGCTTCCGCCACAAGGAAATCATGGAACGTTCATAAATATGCAAGTTTAAGTGATAATACCCAACATGAACATCCTACGGACAAGCGGTAGAAGTACATGATGGTTCATATAATTCATTTTATTTTTTTGTGAGCAGGAATCGTCTAAATTTGGCAATGGGACATTTCAGTATAGAACTTTTTAAAGGGGGGCATGAGATGAAAGAAAAAATGCGTGTCATGAGCGAAAAACCGCTGAACGCTGAAACCCCGGCCGAATCCTTGCGTTCGTGGATCACTGCAAATTCCGTATTCTTTAAGCGAAACCAGGGTGCAATTCCCGATGAGTCCGTCTCCTTGGAAAAGTGGGAGCTGTCGATTGGTGGTGAGGTTGAGAATCCACTGCAGATAACCATGGACCAGATCTTTCGAATGCCCAAGGTTATTGTTGCAAATACCTTTGAATGTTCCGGCAATGGTCGCTCTCTACTCAAAGAGAAGGCAAGAGGCAATCCGTGGACCATCGGAGGGGTTGGGAATGCTGTTTATGGAGGTGTCTGGCTACGGGATATTTTGGGGAAAGCCGTATTGAAGAGTAGTGCAAAACATGTGAATTTCGAAGGGCAGGATCAACCTCTTGGCTCAGCAGGTATCAAATTCATCCGAAGTATTCCCATTGAGAAGGCCATGTCCACCGCTCTTCTCGCCTATGAGATGAACGGGGAACCTTTGCCGTTGAAACATGGGTATCCCCTGCGTGCGTTGACTTTGGGCTGGACGGGAGCCAATTGCGTAAAGTGGCTCTGGAAAATCAATGTACTGGATCGTCCCTATGAGGGATTTTTTATGGACAGTGTTTACCGTATCTTCCAAAAGGAACAGGGTCCCAAGTCCGGTGAGGTCGTCACAAAGCTGAAAACAAAGTCCTTCATCACTCAACCGCTAAAGGGCGAAGAGCTGGGCGTCGGCACCATAGTCATACTCGGTGCAGCCTATGCAGGCGAATCCGATGTGGAACGGGTTGAGGTGTCGGTGGACAACGGAAAGAGTTGGGCGGATGCCCAATTCATCGGTCCTCATGAAGCATTTGCCTGGCGCCAATGGCAGTACATCTGGGAAGTCGGAGAAAAAGGGGATTTCACACTGATGTCCCGAGCAATCGATTCGCAGGGGAACCCACAACCTATGAACGCGGATTGGAATGTGCTTGGGTATGGAAACAATGGTGTCGAGGAGCACGCGATCACTGTGCATATCAGGTAGCCGAGGGCTGACAAATGGATAATGAGCATTGCCGTTGGAAACAGGAGTTTTGTTTGAAAGAGTAAAATCATTAAAGGGGGTTTTGGCTATCGGGCGAAAAAGTATTGAAGCTGGGGAATCGTACCAGATTCGGAAACCCCCTGTTTCCTATCGGGCACATTTTGGGGTCGAAAAAAGCGATATAGGGTATGAAAACAATTACTATTTGGACGTTAATATATAATATTCAATAAGTTATCTTTGCCCGGCCCCAATTCAACGCAATTCACCACCAACAAATAACTTGCTCTTCAGCGACCCGGGTGGTACATTCAAAATTGAGTGGAATCAAGGAAAAAGCAGGAAGAATCGGGAGGGCCGGCGGATATGCCTGCTACGATGCACGAAGGTTGCACGAGCAGGAAGGGACGGCCTTTGTTCTAGTTGTATGCCTTGATAGGGAATCGTCCACGGTGATGCTCGCCCCCCAGAGCGGAGGCATTGAACCTGGGACGCTGAGAGAAAAAAATCGGAGAGATGCCTTATGAAAATCATCGTGATCGGTGCAACCGGCACCATAGGCCGACAGGTGGCCAAATTGCTGGGGGTTGACCATGAAATCGTCAAAGTCGCTTTTAGAAGCGGCGATTTCCGGGTCGATATGGCTTCAAAGACTTCCATCGAGAAGCTGTTTCAGGATGTGGGCGCTTTTGACGCCGTAGTCTGTGCCGCCGGCCTGGCCCGATTCGGTGGTCTGGACGAACTTGGCGACGACGATTACGCCCTCGGGCTGTCCAGCAAATTGATGGGGCAGGTAAATCTGTTCCGCGTGGGCCGTCGGGACATCAACGACAACGGATCGTTCACCTTGACGAGCGGTCTGCTCAGCCGGGAACCCATGCCGGGCAGTTCATCCATCAGTATGGTCAACGCGGGTGTCGAGGGTTTTGTGCGGGCGGCGGCCCTGGAAATGCGGCGCGGCATGCGGGTGAATGCGGTCAGCCCCATCTGGGTCAAAGAGACTATGGAGGCGATGGGAATGGATAGCTCCAGCGGGATGCCGGCGGAAAAGGTCGCCCTGGCGTACAAGGAAAGCGTCGAAGGACATCGGAATGGAGAAGTGCTGGATGTGAGAGATTTCGCCTGACAGGATACCTCCGGACCCCCGGTGGGTTGCCACGGAGGCCGGCGCGTGATGTACGATGAACCATCCGGGAACAAGGAAGACGATATGAGAAACATTACCATAGGCATGGCGATTGCCGCTGTGGCCCTATCGGTGCTGGCCTACGGCCGGGGAGGCATGCCACTGGTGCTGACCGGCCTGAAGGCAGGCGGGCTTATGCTGGCGGAGATCACCCCGTTGCTGGCAGCAGCATTTCTACTGGCCGGCCTCATACAGGTCATGGTTTCGCGTGAATTCATCGAAAGATGGCTGGGACGGGGCGCCGGCGTCAAAGCGGTATTGCTGGGTGCTATTGCAGGAGCACTTGTTCCCGGCGGGCCTTATATATCCTACCCCATTGCTGCATCTTTTTTCATCGGCGGGGCGGAAATCGGCACCGTCATGGCCTTTATCGCAGCCAAGAACGTATGGACCTTGACCAGGCTCCCCATGGAAATGGCGCTTGTGGGCTTCAGGGTCACCGTTTTGCGATATGTCGTCACCTTCCTGATTCCGGTGATCGTGGGATTGCTTGCCAACTTCATTCTCTCGGGTAGTGTCGAACGTGTGCGCGAACAGGTACGAGCGCTGGCGGGCGGAAGCCGGCCATGATCCCGGCATTTGTCATCCTGGCAGGTTTCGCGCTGGCGTTTCTCATAGTGGCTGTCAGGCGGGGTGACGGATCGGCGCAAAAGGCGATACGCTTTGGAACCGGCATGATGGTAAAGGTCATTCCCCTGCTGCTCTTGGCCTTCGTGCTCGCCGGCATGCTGCAGTCCGCTGTCCCCCCGGGACTCATAAGGGAATGGCTGGGACAACGTGCGGGACTGAGGGGAGTGCTTATCGGCGGGGCGTGTGGCGCTCTTATTCCCGGAGGGCCATATGTCGCCTTTCCCATTATTTCAGCGGTATACAAGACGGGCGCCGGCATCAGCACGGTGATCGCCTTCGTGACCGGGTGGGCCATGATGGGCGTGGGGAAGATACCCTTTGAACTGGCATTCATGGGCACGCGGTTCACCCTTGTACGTATTTTACTCTTTCTTGCCTTCCCGTTTCTTGCTGGGTGGGCGGCCTATCTCGTATTCTAGGGAAAAAGGGGTCACCCATTAAAAGGCCCTGTCAAGAAAAAACACCTCTCCATCGCAAAAACCGGCCCTGTATTTCTGAAAAGAAGACAGTGCCGAAAACGGGAAGTTTGTGGACGACAACGTTTTGAAACCAGTGAATATTTTCTGATTCTATGCCGGGATTTCTGGACCAATTGCCCAAAAATACCATTCGGTGTTTTAAAGGATATAAATTGCTGTGGCATTTTTTGGCCATAATCCTCACGTACATCATCGTAACTTCCGGTTTTGATTGGTTTTATTTTATCTCCACGCAAAAATACATCCTGCGCACTTTGCTTTTTCCGGCGGTTAGACTCGGTATGATTCTGCCGGTTGTCGTTCCTTTGATCCTGTTGGCAATCGCCGCACTAAGAAAGGATCTCAAGATTAAAAACGCCGCCTTTGCCTTGGGACAGGCCGCCATTTTGGGTGTGGTCATCTCTTCCTTTTACAAAGCTTTTACCGGCAGGATTCCGCCTCCGCACTTCTTTGGCCGCGACGCACTCGTCGATACCAGCCACGGATTTCGGTTCGGTTTATTGCGCGGCGGAATGTTCTGGGGCTGGCCCTCTTCACATACCACCGTCGCCTTCGCCATGGCCGTCGTGCTTTGGGAATTATATCCTGAAAACAAAATTGTCCGGTATGCGGCTATTTTGTACGCGTTCTATGTGGGGATTGGCGTCTCGATCAGAATCCACTGGTTCTCTGAATTTGTGGCTGGCGCCATCATCGGTTCGGTAATCGGCGCAGTCGTCGGAAAAAGTTTTCAGCATGGCAGATCAAGCATCGACCCACAACAAGCAAACGATCTTGCATCCAAAACATGATTCGCGATCAACTCTTTTCAAAATCGGGTGTTCAGGAAAAGCAGGGGAACGAGATGTTCCCGAAGCGGCGTTATGTTGGTTCTGGAGCAGGCTAGGTACTGGGCCAACATCCGCAAGACTCTTGTGGGTCTGTGGAATTAATTCATATACCACGCCATGCAAATGCAAAGAGGAGAATCTCAGACAACTTTTTCAGGATATGTGGGCGGGAAGCTTCGCCGTTTGAAATTTAATTTACGGATTCTTCCTCTTCCTCCGTGATACCTGCAAGATATTTGACAATATCCTTTTTAGATTCAAGGTCATATTCTGAGCGGATTCCTATCTTTTCCATTACAGGGGAGCCCCCGCCGTGGACGCCCGCGTACTGTGCCCAGCCACACATGGCCGAACAGGAGAAATCCGATATAAAACGATAGAGCCGATGAAGTCTTTCCGCTGAAACGCCGGGTTTCCGGCTTATGTATTTTTTCAGGTCCGGACCGGTTTCAGGGTTCAGCCAATCCTCTTCAGGGGGAAGTGTGGAAGGCAGGCCTCCTGCTATGGACGCAAGTATATCGTATTCATGGTAAATATTGGTACCTGCCATGTACCTGCCTGTATTTGAATATACAAATTTGGGGGTATAGATCCCGGATGACGTTTTTGTGGCCTTTGCCGCGGCCGCTATACCCGATGCGTAGACCAGTTCAGCGATGATCATCAGCTCGGTCAGCTCATCCACGATATGGGGGGAGTTTCCAACGCCGTTATACTCGGCCACCAGGGACGTTGCACCCAAGATAATATCGGTTACCGCAGGTTTGCATCCACAGTAGGAATGCCTGTGAAACCCGGCAAAGGTGAGAGCCAGTCGGCCTGCAAACTCCCATTCCCCACACATGAAGACACGCTCCCAGGGAATAAAAACATTATCAAAGATCACCACCGAGTCTGACACCCCGTAATTATTATAGGGCGCCTTGAGATTGATCCTCGCCCTCGGCGTGACAATCCGGGAAATGATCCTGATACCGTCTGTGTCCGCCGGAATGGCAAAGGAGACACTCCAGTCACTTTCCTCCTTTGTCATGTTGCGGGTGGGGAGGACCAGGTGTTCGTCCACGTAAGGGCCCATAGTAATGTGGTTCTTGGCACCCCTTACAACAATGCCCTTGCTGTTTTTTTCCACAACATGAAGATAAAGGTCCGGGTCTTCCTGCTGGAAGGGCCTTGCTTTTCTGTCCCCTTTTGGATCGGTCTGAGAAGTGCTTCCCACGAGGTCATTGGCCTGATAATATTTCAGGAACTGAAGAAAATTATCATGGTAATGGGTACCCTTTTCGTCATCAATTTCCTTAGAAACGACACCCATGGCATTCAATGTGTCGGTGGCCATACAACGCTGGGTGCATCCGCCCACACGGTGACAACATTTACGTTTCATCTCTTGTTGTGTGTACAGATCCTCTATACTCAGGTTAAGAGAGGTAAAACGATTGATCTTTTCACCTGTCAGGTGGGACTCTGTCACCACCAGGTCTCTTAATTCAGGGTCATTTACGGCATCAAATGTGAATTTGAGGGTATTGATAGGGAGTTTGAGTATGGGATCGTCCCTTCCCATCTTTTTACCGTGGGCGTAAACATTAGGTTTCATTTTCCGTAGTCTCTCAACATATTCTTCTGCGGTTTTAAGGGCCATGATGCTCTCCTTCTCCTAATCTCCCTGTTTTTTATAGGGAGACGGAGTATGTTTTGTTAACGATAGGGTTAATGAATTCGGGCATAATGTCAAGAGGATAAGACATGATTCATGGATGCTTCTTGCTTGATTACTGTTCTTGAATTCCGGGGACAGTATATCAAAATTGAACTGCTCCAATACATACAAGCTTCAATTTCTCAGCTTGAAAGTGGAACCGGTATAGGTCATGATGCTGCAAAAGCAGATGTGTTGGAACGGGTTGCCAACTGAGAATTATTTGGTCCCCTTCCCTATTCCGGTTCGCGATAAAGTGCCAGGATCCCGGATCGTGCCGGCTTTGCAATGCCCATGGGTTCAAGCAACCGGATGACGGCGTTGATTTTTTCCTGTCTGCCGGTAACTTCGATAATGAAATGGGTGGTCCCGGTATCAACAATCCGGCCGCTGAAGGTTTCAATATTGTAGCCGCGACTGGCAAAAAGCCCCGATACCCGTGCAGTGACTCCGGGTTCATTTCCAACCAGCATTGTAAGGATGCATTTCTTTTCTGTCATAATTTTTCCTTAGCAAGACGTCAGGGTGGAAGGATTTTGCTTATACGTTTCTTATCAGATGATATACGTAAATAGTTCAAAGGAACTATTAATCCCCCCATGCTTCAGGTGTGGACTATAGATTCCGCCACTGGCAAGGACTTATTCTCAGCGTTGAGGATTGCATTCGGAAGGTGTGTTACTGGCCCACCAACCCGGGTTTCTCACCGATCTTCGTCACGAGACGGTGGAGAGTCCCATGAATACAAGGCGCGTGCAGAAAAATGGCCACAGTCGCACTTGTAGTACGTCGAGGTCATCTTTCAAACGCAACAAAGTAGGCATGGGGCTATCCGCCGTCACAGTAGATTATTGGTGAGAAATCCGGGTTAACTGGTGACAGGCATCAAAAATCTTGAGGTTGGTTTCCCTGAATTTTTCAGGGCTGAAGCGCTCTATGGTCTCCCTGAGATCAGTGAATGAAAAAGGGCCCTCGTCAAATGCGGAGAAAAAACCGATGAGTGCTAGATTGGAAGACATGGGACTTCCGTGTTCCATGGCGACTTTACCGGCGTCGGCGCACCGGCAGATCATGTCATGCTTTTCAAGATAGGATGCCACTTCCGGACCGGGAAAAACATCGGGTGAAGCATTGACGTACATTCTGCCGCCTCTTCCCAGATAAGGAAGACTCCGGTACGCTTCGTTTCCTTCCAAGGCCAGGAGGATATCCGCTGTTCCCGCCCGCACCAGGCTCCCTTCCACTTCTCCCAATCGAAGGTGCGAAACCACCGAGCCACCCCGCTGTGCCATCCCGTGGGTCTCCGCGCCCATGACCGAAATCCCTTTTCCGAGGGCTGTCTGGGCAAGCATCTTTGTCATGAACAGAATTCCCTGGCCGCCAAGGCCGCACAAGACGATATTTAGATTCTCCATTATGACATCCTTCATATATCAGTTTCCCTTTTTCGAGGCCGATTTGCAAAATTTTGATGGTTTATACTTCAACGATAGCGCCTTTGGGGCAGACATTCAGACAAACGCCGCATCCAATGCAAAGGGCCTGGTCAATGGCGGTACGCTCCAGCCCATCGTCATGATAGAGCGCGGGACATTCAAATCGCTCGATACAGAGGTTACATTCAACACAATCGTCGGTAACCATAACGTTTTTCCGGTCCTGCAGGACTTGCTCCCGGTAGGCGATAACACATGGGTGGCGAGCAATAATCACCGCGATCCCACCGGAAGGCTCCATTGTGTACTGTGCCGCCTTTTTGACCAGGGAGCCCATAGCCGCCAGATCATACGGGTCAACCTCCTCTATAAAATTCACCCCGCATCCGGCAACCACCTTCTCAAGGGGGATCGTGTTTCCTTTGCTTCCGTCTGCCCTGATCCCGAGGGACGGGGTCGGCTGCATCCCGGTCATGGCCGTTATCTGGTTGTCCAGGATCACCAGCACAAAGCGCGCATCATTGTACACTGCGTTGAGGAGGCCGGCAGTTCCGGAATGATAAAAGGTAGAGTCCCCTATGGTCGCCACAATGGGCTGTTCAATGCCGTCCTGCTGGTAGGCGTGGTAAAAGCCCGAAGCCATCGTGATACCTGCTCCCATGTCCAAAACAGTATCAACACCCCCAAGGTTTAACCCAAGGGTATAACAACCGATATCAGAGGTAAAAATAGCCTTGGGCCGGGCTTTCCTGATGGCATAAAAACTGGCCCGGTGCGGACAGCCGGGGCACAGAGTAGGACGCCGGACAGGTAACTCCAATTGCTTCATAAGCGCGGCCGCCTCGCCCATATTCCCTTCAGCCAGGGGAGGAAGCCCAAGGATATTCAGTGCCCCGTCGATCGCCCCATGGATAACCTGGGGCATGAGCTCCCCTTCTGCAGGGATATGACCCGAAAGCCTCCCCATGACCTTCGCACGATCCCTTAGAAAATATTCAATGACCGCGTCAGTCTCCTCAATGACAAGGACCTTTTCGCAGGCGGAGAGGAACTGTTCCGCCAGCCTCTCGGGGAAAGGGTACGGACAGCCGATCTTGAAAACCGGAATATCCGTCCTTTCTTCCTCCTTCAGGATGTCCTTCACCACCGCGTAAGGGATACCACCGGCCACGATGCCGAAAGGATACGCTTTTCCCGGCTCCAGATTGTGTCTATTGATCCCTTCCAGGTCCTCGAATCTTCGAGAAATCCCCTCCAGTTTCTTATTCAGCTCCTTGTGCAGGAGAAAACGAAAACGGGGTGTTGCCGCCCAATGGGTAGGATCCTTTTCAAATGCAGCCTTTGTTTCATTGCTCTTGAGAGATTCATAGGAAAGATTCTGCCGTGCGTGACAGACACGGATAGCCGGTCTCAATATCACGGGCACTTTGAACTCCTCGGAGATATCCAGGGCAATCCTGGCCATTGCCCTGGCTTCTTCCGGACCGGACGGGTCCAGCACCGGCACCTTGGCAAGGCGGGCCATCAACCTAGTGTCCTGCTCGGTCTGCGATGAGTGAGGGCCCGGGTCATCACAGGATATGATCACCAGCCCTCCAACGGTACCCAGATAGGCCGCACTCATGAGAGAATCAGCTGCAACGTTCAGCCCCACCTGTTTCATGCAGCAGGCGGCCCGTTTTCCGGAAATGGCCGCAGCAAAGGCGTTGTCCAGGGCCACTTTTTCATTGGTAGACCATTCTGTATAGGTATTCAGCCCTTCTGATTTGACCAGGCGAATCACCCCGGGCAAGATTTCAGAGCTGGGTGTCCCCGGATATGAGGTCACCACCTGGCACCCTCCCTCGAGGAGGCCCAGGGCTACTGCCTCATTCCCCAAGAAGATTTGTTCTTTCATCATTCGGCTTCTTTCTTCCGCTTCTGCGCCTGTTCGATCAACTCGACCAGGGAAAGCATTTTCGGTTTTGGTTTTTTTTCAAAGACTCCGTCCCATTCTTCACGGGTCAATTCACCGCACAGATATTCCTCTACCTTGAACTGTCTGCTCCAGCAGTCAACCACCTTGAAACAGGGTAGCCCGTTGTTTTCCGTGCGGCAGTAAGAGAAATAGATTTGATGTCCCAGGCGCGGACATCGGATTTGGACACTCTTGTCCGGAGGTGTATCTTTCATATCCTGATTTCTCCTTATTCCATCACTCCATTGCTCCAATACTCCTCTTCATTTTCCCAAGCATAGGGCGAAATGTGTGACGGCTCCTTGGAAACGATTCCTTCACTAATGGAAAAATACCAGATAAAGCCCCGGGAGACAAGCCCTCTCCCGGAGCCGATGGAACAGGACCAGAAAGAGTTACACCGTATTCTTAGCCTTTGAACTGCTTTGGTTTCGGCAGAGAAGCGATATCGGCCAAGGCCCGCTCGATCTCTTCTTCCGGCATGGCGTGATCCGCCAGTTTCCCTGACAGGTAGGCCTCATAGGCGGCCATATCCACCAGGCCATGGCCACTCCAGTTGAAAAGAATGACCTTTTCCTTTCCCTCTTCCTTGGCCTTCAGGGCCTCCCTGATGGTCATTGCGATGGCATGATCCGTTTCAGGAGCACTGATAAATCCTTCCGTCCTGGCAAAGGTGATGCCTGCCTGGAAGGTCTCGAGCTGGTTGATGGCCTCTGCGCGGATCAGGTTACTCATCAACATCTGACTGACAATGGGGGCCATCCCGTGATACCGCAGTCCACCGGCATGGATGGGCGCGGGAACGAATGTATGCCCCAGGGTGTGCATGGCAAGGAGGGGTGTCATCTGAACCGTGTCCCCGAAATCATAGGCAAAGGGGCCCCTGGTCAGGGTTGGACAGGACGCCGGCTCCACCGCGATAATGTCAATGTCTTTGCCGTTGATCTTGTCGCGAACAAAGGGGAGACAGTTCCCCGCGAAGTTGCTTCCCCCCCCGGCACACCCGATAATCACGTCCGGATAGTCGCCTGCCAAGGCCATCTGCTTCTGGGTCTCGAGCCCGTTGATGGTCTGGTGCAGCATGACATGATTGAGGACACTTCCGAGCGAGTATTTTGTATCATCATCCATCACCGCCGCCTCAACCGCCTCACTGATGGCCATGCCAAGGCTCCCTGGACAATCAGGGTCTTCTGCAAGGATGCTCTGCCCCGCTTTGGTCTCCGTGCTTGGACTGGCAATACAGTTTGCTCCCCAGGTCTGCATCATGAGCCGCCGATAGGGCTTCTGGTTGTAACTGATCTTGACCATGAAGACCTTACATTCCAGGCCGAACAATGCACAGCAGAAGGCAAGGGCGCTTCCCCACTGCCCCGCACCGGTTTCGGTGGTAATGCGCTTGGTTCCAGAGATCTTGTTATAGTACGCCTGGGCAATGGCCGTGTTGGGTTTGTGGCTTCCGGGAGGACTCACGCCCTCATTCTTGAAATAGATCTTCGCGGGTGTCTGGAGGTATTTTTCCAGGTTCTGTGCCCGGTAAAGGGGCGTCGGGCGCCAGATCAGGTATTTTTCCAGCACCTCTTCGGGGATGTCTATCTCCCTTTGCTGACTGACTTCCTGTTCGATCAGCGGCATGGGAAAGATGGGTGCAAGGTCCTCAGGTCCAACAGGTTGCCCGGTCCCCGGATGGAGTGGCGGTTCCATGGGAGTAGGCATATCCGGCATAATATTGTACCAATGACGGGGTAATTCAGATTCCGGCAGCACAAATTTCTTGCTCTCCATAATGCCTCCTTTTCAACAGCTAGAGTTCGCATTTTGACCTCCAGGTACCTCTCTTGGAGGCCTGCCTTTTCCCGCTCCCCGCACCAGAAAGCAACCGCTTTTCGTCGTGTATCAATGCTCTTTGGTTCGGAACGACACCACGGGCATACCCGCAGGGACGCCACGGGATCAACATGCGTGCCTGTTCATCTCACCTCCTTTCTTCCTTCAGTGAAAGTCCACATGCAATGACAACCGGAAAAAGCAAAGAGATCTTCTGACGATTCAAGAAAATTTGCCGGCATGAGAGAGAAAAGAACCTGGGGTCCCGGTACAGAAGAGATTTTGTGAATTGAGTGCTACAGGCGCAATGTACCAGAGGCTGGGCTGCTGAGTATCTGCCGACCTTTGGTAAGGCTAGTGCTTCTTTGCATTCTTGTCAAACACTATTTCCCGGCAAGTGAGGGAGCGGGAAGCCTTCCCAGACCTTCCGCTCCCTCTTCCCAAGGTGACTCCGGATGAAGGAGAAAGTTACTCTACGGTGACGCCGCCAGGAGGTGCCGGCGCAGTGGTATCCGGAGGAGTGTAGATTACGGTGAGGGTATACGTTCCCTTGTTTCCATCATGGTCCCTGGCGGTAACCACAATAATGTTCTCACCTTGAGTCAAACTGATCCCTGAAATGGACCAAATTGTCGTGCCGCTCGCTGTGCCGCTGCCTCCCCTTGAATTGGTCCAGCCAACTTCTACGACGCCAACATTGTCAGATGCCGTCCCATTCAGGTTCAGGGTGCCCTGCACCGTTGCATAGGTTGCCCCGGTGGTTGGGGAAGTGATGGCTACGGTGGGTGCATGTGTATCGGGGATGGTCTTGTACACTTCCTGGGAAAAACCGCTCTCGTTTTCGGACGTGTCCACCGCGGTCACCGCGAAATAATAGGTGAGGCCTTCTTCCAAATTACCCGCAGTATAACTTGTTGCTTTCCCCACCGGAGTCGGGGTTCCGTAGGTACGGGAAGCTGTACCGGTGTATACCCGGTATTCCTGGAAATCCGGTTCCGTGTTGGCCTGCCAACGTATTGTGGCAGAACCGGCAAAGGCCCGCGACCCAACCAGGCTCATGACAACCACCAAGATGACCACAAATATGTTTCGTTTTTTCATTTTTTCCCTCCGTGATGTACGCTGTTATCACCCTTAAAGCAACCTCTGTGCCAAGAGCCGCGCCACCGACAAGGAAAGGGCACCACCTTCGGGTTGAGTATTGTATGTGCATTCAAAATATTGAAATAAAAGGACATATTCTTGTGCTCAAGGAACTTGTTCGGACAATAGAAAACTTCCAAGACCAACGGGTTTTTCCGGAATAGCAAGAAAAGTGCACAAAGCAGCAAGCAGAGCATATTCCCTGTCTTTTTTTTTGCACATAAAGCCAGGTGCATCCCCTTGCGTACAGGGATACTCTTGTTCAAAATGGGAGCTTGTGGTAGACATGTTCCCCATGGGGAAGGAAGAAAAAATGGACTTCATGGCTCTTTACGATGACTGTTGTTTGTGTCCGAGACAGTGCGGGCTAAACCGGCATGCAAGGAGGGGCAAAAGGGGGTTCTGCGGGGAAGATGATAGGGTACGAGTGGCCTTCATCGGGCCCCATTTCGGGGAGGAACCACCCATTACGGGGACCAATGGATCCGGGACGGTCTTTTTTTCCGGTTGTTCCCTTCGCTGCGCCTTCTGTCAGAACCGGCAGATTTCCCACGAATCCTTAGGAGATTTGCTGGATCAGCCTTCCCTGAAATCGCGGGTGGAAGAAATGATCCGGTCGGAGGGAGTGCACAATATCAATTTTGTGACACCGGACCACTTTTTTCCACACGTCTTTGACCTGGTTTCTTCTCTCCGGAAGACCCGGCATTGCCTGCCCATGGTCTTCAATGTGTCCGGGTATCAGTCCATGGATTCCCTCAAAATGGCGGAACACTACGCTGACATCTACCTGCCTGACTTCAAGTATGCCGACAAGGCACTGGCCGCGTCCCTATCGAGGGCAAAAGACTACTCCCAAGTGGCCCTGAGGGCCCTCTGCGAAATGGTACGGCAAAAGGGTTTCCTCGACTGCTGTGCCAGCAACAACTCCATCGCTACAAAGGGTGTCCTGGTCAGGCATCTGATCCTGCCCGGTCACCTGGAAAACAGTATCAATGTCCTGACGACCCTTTTTGTTGAGTTCGGCCCTGATCTCCCCCTCAGCCTCATGAGACAGTATTCCCCGGTAGGCCAATCCCTCCCAGGCCCTCTCAACCGGGTTCTCAAGACAGAGGAATTCGATTTTGTATACGCCCATGCCCGGGATTTAGGGTTTCGCACCCTTTTTGTGCAGTTCCCCGACCCCCAAAATGAGGCCCCGTTGTCCCGGCCATCCCCTTTTCTGCCCGACTTCCGAAAAGCACAACCATTTGAAAAACCCAGCCTCAAGAAGATGCAATCCCCTGTTGACATAAGGAAAAGAGTTTGTTAAAAAAATCACATTCTCAGCAAAAGGAGGGATTGACCCACATGGAAGCAATGACCCCATTTTATGAAGTAAACGAAGCCCTGGTCGCCATGGGCGCAGAGAAGCTGAATCTCTGCATGCAATGCGGCATGTGCGCGGGATCATGTCCCTGGCGTATCGTGGACGGGCCATTCAATATTCGCCGCCTCATCAGAATGGCCCAGCTCGGGGTGGAAGGGTATGAGTCGGCCGATATCCTGTATGGATGTACCACGTGCAACAAATGTGTATTGCGGTGCCCAAGGGGAGTCACCATTATCGACATCGTAAAGGCAATGCGCGCAATGATAGCTGAAACAGGTGCAATTCCGGACGTCCTGCGGACCATTACCGGGAGTGTCCACAGCAAGGGCAATCCATGGTCTGAACCGCCGGAAAAGCGAACCGAGTGGATGGAAGGGCTGGATGTCCCCGTCTTTGATGAAAATACGGAGTACTTCCTGTTTGTTTGTTGTACTTCCGCTTATGATGTCAGGAGCCGGAACATCGCAAGGTCCATGGTCAAGGTCCTCAAGGCGGCCGGTGTTTCATTCGGGGTGATCGGGGAAGAAGAAAACTGCTGCGCTGAATCAATACGAAAGATCGGGGATGAAGAGCTGTTCATGAACACGGCACAAAAAAACATTTCTCTTTACAAGGGGAAAGGTGTTAAAAAAATTATCACCACCTCCCCGCACTGTTTTTATACGTTCACCAATGAATACCCCGAAATGGGTGGGGAGTTCGAGGTCATCCACTACACCCAGCTCCTGAAACAACTCCTCGATGCAGGTGACCTTAAGCTTACGGGAACGATCGACCAGAAAATCACCTACCATGATCCCTGTTATTTGGGCAGGCACAGCAAAGTGTATGATGAACCCAGGGATGTTCTTTCGACCATCACCGGGGGAAAGCTCGTGGAAATGAGCCGTATCAGGGATGACAGCCTCTGTTGCGGCGGCGGCGGCGGAAGACTGTGGATGGAAACAAAACCCGAATGGCGCTTTTCGGACCTGCGAATCCATGAGGCCTGTGACACGGGAGCAAGCATCCTGGCCACTGCATGTCCTTATTGCATCAACATGCTGGAAGACAGCAGAAAGACAACCAACAAGGAAGATGCCATCGAAATAAAGGACATATCCGAGCTGGTCGCGGACCTCGTATAACACTCTGTTCAAGAGCGCTCCGCCCGCACGGGGGGCGCTCTTTCCATTTTTTGGATGCCCTATGAACGTAGCCTACCTGGATTGTTTCTCTGGAATCAGCGGGGACATGTTCCTCGGAGCATTGGTGGATGCCGGAGTTCCCCTGCTTGAACTGCAACAACTCATCGATTCACTCCAGATTGAGGGTTGCCACCTCGAAGCCCATAGGGAGGCAAGAAACGGAATTTACGGCACGCGTATCCTGGTTGAGATTAATCAATCCCTTCAGCGGGTCAGGGACTTTCGTGAAATCCGCGAGATTATCTCCCATTCCACCCTCCCCGAAAACGTAAAGGACAAGAGCATTGAGGTCTTTTTCTCCCTGGCAACGGTGGAAGGAAAGATTCACAACCGTACTCCTGAAGCAGTCCATTTTCACGAAGTCGGGGCAGTGGATTCCATTATGGACATTGTGGGCACTGTGTACGGGCTTCTCAGTCTTGGCATAGGTTCCGTGTATGCCTCCGGTTTGCCGCTCGGAACCGGTTTTGTGCAAACCGCCCACGGGGCCATGCCCATCCCTGTACCGGCAACAATGGCGCTCCTGAAAGACGTACCCGTGTCCCAAACAGCAATTCCTTATGAAATGGTGACCCCGACAGGGGCCGCCCTGGTGAAGACATTCGTACAGTCATTCGGTCCGATGCCGCCAATGATCGTGGAAAATGTAGGATATGGCGTTGGAAGCAGAAAACTGTCCGATCGGCCGAACCTTCTTCGCCTTCTGGTGGGAAAACAGGCACGCAAAGGAAAAAGCGAGACAATCGTAGTCCTGGAAACGAATATAGACGACATGAGCCCTGAATGGGCAGGGTATCTCATGGAGTGTTTGTTCGAGGCGGGTGCTCTCGATGTGAGTTTTTGCCCCATTCAGATGAAAAAGAACCGTCCCGGTGTCCAGGTGCAGGTCATAGCCTATCCCCATGCAAAGGAACGATTGACCGGTCTCCTGTTTCAGGAATCCGGGACACTTGGTGTTCGGTTTTCTTACACCCAGCGTCATATTTTTGAACGGGAAGAGGTAGAAATAGAAAGTCCCTGGGGAAACATAAAGGTAAAGAAAATCATCCAGGCTGACAATACTGCGTACCTGGTCCCGGAATACGAATCCTGCCGGAAGATAGCTCGAGCAAAAGGCCTTGCACTCAGGGAAATATATTCCTGGATTATGGGGCTCAACACTCAAATAGGCAAAACTGGTCATCCTTCTCCTCTGGAGAAGCAAGGACAACATCACAGCCCAGGGACTCACTGAACTTGAAGCAAAAAGAGAATTCTGCTATTTTGACGAAGAGGGAGCGGTTCAGAGAGAGCGATATCACAGGCAAGGCTGCATTTGTTCTCGCCACCTGGTTCGGTATTGGCCTCATTCCCGTTGCCTCCGGCACCTTTGGTACCATGGGAGCAGTGCCACTTGCCCTGGCGCTGCAGCATTGCCCACTCGCTTGCAGAATCTCTTTTTTTCTTTTTTTTCTGGTCGTGGCAGTCTGGACATCCGGGCGCGCTGAATCCCTCCTGAAGACAAGTGATCCACCTCAGGTGGTTATCGATGAGGTGGCCGGTTTTCTGGCAGCCACCATCTTCCTTCAGATCTCCTGGCAGGATGTAGGAATTGCATTTTTCGTGTTCCGATTCTTCGACATCTTGAAGCCCTTTCCTGCGGGGCTCTTGGATCGCAGGCTGCATGGGGGATGGGGAATTGTGCTGGATGATATAGCAGCAGGATTCCAAACACTGCTTGTTCTTCTCCTCACACATGTTTTTCTTGGTCAATGAGGAATAGATCAATAAAGGAGGGAAATTCAGGCAGTGCATTGATCGCGACCGGGGGCTCACTCCTCCAGACAGCAATCATGAAACGTGCTCATGGAACAACGTGCACGTTGCGGCGCGAAATGTTGCTTAACCCCAACCACATTAGGTTCATACGTTAATCCTTTCCCAAGGCAGAGACCCTCGCTCCATGGGAGCCTGGAGAAAATGCTGGTGCAAGGCGAAATTATTACCATAGGAAATGAACTCACTTCCGGAATGACATTGGATGTGAATGGCTGGTATGCGGCAGGCAGGCTCACAGCCTCCGGCCTGCGGATTACCCGGATCACCTCCGTGGGTGACGATTACCCGTCCGTATCCCGGGCCCTCAAGAATGCCATGGAAGGATCCCGTTTTGTCATCGTGACCGGGGGTCTTGGCTCCACAGAGGATGATCTCACCAATGAAATTATTTCCAAGGCCTTGCACAGGCCTCTCTGCCTGGACAAAGAGATGTTTGAGATAATCAAACGCCACACGAGCACGCAAGGTGCGGAAATGTGCCGTTCCCTTGAAAAAATGGCCTGGGTTCCGGACGGATCAAGAATGCTGAGCCCGGAAGGAAAGGCCTGCGGTTTCTCGCTGGTGGAAAATGACGTACGGCTCTATTTTCTTCCCGGTGTCCCGGACCAGATGCGCTACCTCATTGACCATGTTGTCATCCCCGAACTGCGCACCCTTTACAAGAGACTTCCGGTGACCATATGCCGTACCCTGAAGGTCTATGGCTTGAACGAACCCCATATCGCGGAGATTTTCAGGGATCTGGATAAAGAAACCGACAAAGTTGTCTTAGGTTTTTACCCCCATTTTCCGGAAAACCATATCACGGTTAGCCTGACTGCGAAAGATGCCCGGAGCGGTGTCCATGAGCTTGACAGGATAGAAAAGCAGATCAGGAACAAGCTCGGAGCCGCTGTTTTCGCCACCGGAGAAGATTCCATGGCTGAGATTGTAGGGAAGATTCTCTCGGCAAAAAAGTTTACTGTTTCGGTTGCTGAATCGTGCACCGGGGGACTGATTGGTCATCTCCTGACAGCCATTCCCGGCAGTTCCCGGTATTTCCTCGGCGGAATTGTTTCCTATAGTAACGACGCAAAAATGGAACTGCTGGGCGTACAGGCCAAGACCTTGGAAGAATACGGCGCAGTCAGCAATGAAACGGTTCAGGAAATGGCGGAAGGCATTCGAAACAGACTTAACTCGGACCTGGGAATAGCCGTCTCCGGCATCGCAGGACCCGAAGGCGGAACCAGGGAAAAGCCCGTGGGCACGGTCCATGTGGCCCTGGCATCGGCTGAAAAGACAGTCTCGAAGGGATACCGCTTCTGGGGAAATCGCCAGGCTGTCAAGCTCAACAGCGCGACCATGGCCCTGGACTGGATACGGAGGTATGCGAATGGAAATCCGCTCCTTCCTGGCATTTGATCTCCCGGAAGGGATAAGGGATACCGTCTCCCGCATCTCATCGGAATTGATGCCCCTTCTCCCTGGTGCCAGATGGGTCCGTGCTGGAAACATTCATCTGACCATCGTTTTCCTGGGCCAGATCCCCGAATCTTCCATTGAAGACATTACGGGGCTTGCAAAAAGCACCTGTGACCGGTATGGTGCTTTTGACATTGCACTCAAGGGTGTTGGTGTGTTTTCCGGGGTACGCAATCCACGGGTCCTCTGGGTTGGACTTCAAGCGGATTTGGAGCGGATGTCACACTTCAGGAACGCCCTGCAAAGGAAATTAGGGGCCTTCGGCGTACGGGAAGAGAAACGCCCATTTCGTCCCCATTTGACCTTGTGCAGGTTCAGGAAAGGTGCCAGGGGCGGGGCTCCGCTCGCGGAAATTCTCGACACGTACAAGGATTTATCGGGTCCTTTTTACCGGCTACAAAGGCTCTTTTTGTTCAAGAGCGATTTGACTCCAGGGGGTTCGATCTATACTGAGCTGGCACAATGGCCTCTTTCAGGAACCCGGTAGCGTTCATTGGTATCAAAAGGTCTACGCGAGACATTATCGTTTTCACGGAGGGATCATCTTATGGATAAAGAAAATGCTGTTGATCAGGCCATATCACAAATCGAGCGTCAATTCGGACGAGGCTCTATCATGAAAATGGGGGACGGCAGGGTGCTGGATATCCCTGCCATCTCCACCGGATCCCTCTCCTTGGACCTCGCAATGGGCATTGGAGGGGTCCCCCGGGGCAGGGTAGTGGAAATCTATGGACCCGAGTCCTCCGGAAAGACCACCCTGGCCCTTCACGTCGCCGCGGAGGCGCAGGCCACGGGAGGAATGGTGGCGTTCATTGATGCCGAGCATGCCCTTGACCCAGGATACGCCCGCAAACTGGGCGTGGATGTGGACAGCCTGCTGGTATCTCAGCCGGATACCGGTGAGCAGGCTCTCGATATTGCGGAAATTCTCGTCAGAAGCGGCGGCATTGATGTGCTGGTCATCGACTCAGTCGCGGCGCTCGTGCCTCGAGCTGAGATCGAAGGAGAAATGGGTGACCAGCACGTTGGCCTGCAGGCCCGCCTCATGTCCCAGGCCCTCCGAAAACTGACCGCCGCCATCAGCAAGTCCATGACCTGCGTCATTTTTATCAACCAGATCCGGATAAAAATAGGGGTTATGTTTGGGAACCCGGAGACCACCTCGGGTGGAAACGCGCTCAAGTTTTACGCGAGCCAGCGCCTGGATATCAGGAGAATCGGTGCCATTAAAGAAGGAGACCAGGTCATCGGAAACCGGACTCGGGTCAAGGTGGTGAAAAACAAGGTGGCCCCCCCTTTCAAACAGGCGGAGTTTGACATTGTTTATGGTCATGGGATATCCAAGGAAGGAGACATCCTTGACTTGGGTGTCTCCCTCGGCCTTGTTGAAAAGAGTGGCGCGTGGTATTCGTTCGGCGAAGACCGGATTGGCCAGGGAAGAGAAAATGCAAAACGCTTCCTCGCTGAAAACATCGATGTGAGAGATCAAATCGCAAACCTTATCTTGGAAAAGACCGGGCTCAAGAGAACCACAAAAACAGAGCCCGCGCCTGAATAGGGACCTGGAACCAAGGGTTTCGATATCACGGAAACGAACTGGAAAAGAAAAATCACAGGAAAACAGCATAATGGATTTCAGACAAATACGGCAGGAATTTTTTGACTATTTCTTATCCCGCGGTCACAAGCTCGTTCCCAGTTCCTCCCTGGTTCCCCGGGACGATCCAAGCCTGCTTTTTACCAATGCCGGCATGGTGCAATTCAAAGGGTTGTACCTTGGAGAAGAGAAACGCGATTATACCCGGGCCGTCACTTCCCAGAAATGTGTCCGCGCAGGAGGAAAGCACAATGATCTTGAAAATGTCGGGTATACGGCCAGGCACCACACGTTTTTTGAGATGCTGGGGAATTTTTCTTTCGGGGATTACTTCAAAGAAGAAACCATTGAATGGGCTTGGGACTTCCTGACGCAAAAATTCCGCCTCCCGGCGGAAAAGCTTTATGTGTCAGTGTATAAGGACGACGATGACGCATACAAAATCTGGAATGAGAAAATCGGTGTCCCTGCCGAGCGCATTGTCCGCCTGGGGGAAAAAGACAACTTCTGGACAATGGGTGACACCGGCCCTTGCGGCCCGTGCTCGGAAATACTCATAGACCAGGGTCCCTCCATCGGCTGTGGACGGCCCGAGTGCGCTCCAGGTTGCGATTGCGACCGATACCTTGAAATCTGGAATCTGGTGTTTACCCAGTTTGACCGGAGTGGTGATGGCGTGCTTTCACCCCTTCCCAGGCCCAATATCGATACAGGGATGGGTCTTGAGAGGATAGCGGCCGTGGTTCAGGGCGTTACCTCCAACTATGAGACCGATCTCTTCAAAATGATCATCTCCAAGATCGAAGAGATTTGCGGGAAAGGGTACGGAGAAAACACGCGCCAGGATGTTTCTTTTCGCGTTATCTCCGATCATGCCCGTGCGGCGGCCTTCCTGATCGGCGACGGGGTTATGCCGTCTAATGACGGACGCGGATATGTTTTGAGGAGGATTATCCGCCGTGCCATCCGCTTCGGACAACTTCTCGGGATGGAACACCCCTTTCTCCACCGGATTTGTGAAAAAGTGATTAAAATCATGGGGCCTGATTATGGTGAACTCATCCAGTCAAAAAGCCTGATCGAGGGGCTGGTCCACAATGAGGAAAAGCGGTTTGCCGACACCCTTCATTATGGACTCAAGGTCCTGAACGACGAGATTGAAAGCCTGCGGGCAAAGGGACAAACGAATATTTCAGGAGAGGTGGCCTTCAAGCTCTACGACACGTATGGTCTTTCCTTTGACATTGTACAGGACGTGGCCAGGGAAGAGGGGTTGACCGTTGATGCGAAGGCATTTAATGGGGCCATGGCGCAGCGGCGCGCCCTTTCCCAGGAATCGTGGAAGGGGAGCGGTGAGGAAATAATCCCGGAAGCATACAAGAAGCTCCTGGCGGACGGAGTGACCTCCCGGTTCCTGGGGTACGAGTGTCTGCGCTCAAAGGCCCACATTATCGCGATCTTTCTCGAAGGTAAGGATGGGGGGAAGGTGGAACCCGGAGCTGAAGCCGAAATAGTGCTGGACCAGACCCCTTTTTATGGAGAAGCAGGCGGACAGGTTGGCGATACCGGCTGGATCCTTGACGGCGCCACCCGGTTCCGGGTGAAAAATACCTTGAAATTCGGTCACAACCTGGCCGTGCATGTGGGAACATTGGAATCAGGTGTTTTGGCCCCACATCTGGAGGTGGAAGCCCAGGTGGATGAAGAGAAGCGGTTGGCGAAGGCCCGGAATCATTCGGCAACACACCTCCTCCATGCCGCGCTCAGGGAGATCCTGGGAGATCATGTGAAACAAGCTGGATCTCGCGTCTCCCATGAACGGTTTCGATTTGATTTCAGTCATTTCAAGCCGGTACGCCAGGAAGATCTCAAGGAGGTTGAGCTCATAGTCAATCGCCACATACGGGAAAACGTGGTCGTGCAGACACAGGTCATGGCCAGGGAAGAAGCCATGCAAACAGGGGCCATGGCTATTTTTGAAGAAAGATACGGAGACAATGTCAGGGTGGTATCCATGGGGGATGGAATCAGCCGGGAACTCTGTGGTGGGACCCATATCCAGCGGACAGGAGATATTGGGCTTTTTCGTGTTGTGAGTGAGGCTGGCGTTGCTGCAAATGTCCGCCGGATTGAGGCCATGACCGGAGAGGCAGCCCTTCGCCATGACTTGGAGCAGGAGATACTGTTGAAATCATCCGCCTCGCTGTTGAAGGCTGCCTCACAGCAACTCCCTGAGAGACTGGAGCACCTGCTCCAGGACCTGAAGGACAAGGAGCGGGAAATTGAGCAACTCAAGGCCAGGCTCCTCACCCAGAAATCTGAGGATTTTATGGTTGGAGTCAAAGACGTTGCAGGGGTAAAGGTCCTGGCACAGAAATTTGAGGCAGATTCCCCTGCGGAGCTCCGGGATGCCGCAGACAGAATCAAGGATAAGCTCGGGTCGGGGATTGTCCTGCTCGGGGCCAACCGGGAAGGCAAGGCCATGCTCGCCTGCATGGTGACAAAAGATCTCGTGGGCCGCTTCAAGGCAGGTGATATCATCCGCGAATTGTCGGCCGTTGTCGGGGGAAAAGGGGGCGGTCGACCCGATATGGCTCAGGGCGGGGGAAATAATCCCGAGAACCTGGAAAAGGCCTTTTCCAGATTCTATGATATCGTTTCTCTTGCATCTTCATAACTCCTTGGAAAACACGTTAGCCGTTGCCCTTTACCACCTTGCTCTAATTGCACCACTCGCAGGCGCAATAAGGATGAGGGAGGGCCAGGGCGTTCCTTTCTGGCGGAAATATACTGCGCCCCAGGTTATGGAACGGCGCGCATATTCTGCAAGGAGGCCTGAAGAATATCAATAGAACTAGCCAGTGTTCGGGAACGCCGTCCGGTGCGCCCGGCTGGGGCGTAGGTATCTTGAGAGCCGCACATAATTCGCACCGGCGTTCCTGATATTGCCCTTTCAGAAACGAACCCCCTGTCCCTCCCTTGTGCACATCCCATAGCTCGGCGACATAAAAGAACGCTGCTTACTCACAAAGAACAAGGTTTGCGGCAGAAAAGGGGCAAGTCGTGATGACCCATCGTGCTCGAAAAAAGACTGCTGGGGCCCTTCACCACGCATCTTTAGAGAACCGTCTTGGAAAAATTGAATGGGGAAGATAATCTATTTGGGGGATTATTTCTTGGCGAGTTTTTTTTCACATCTCCCGAGATACTCCAGGGCCTCATAGTACTGGCCCACATCGGGATAATGTTCAATGGCATAACGAAAACGACCGGCAGCTGCACGATATTTTTTCATTTTGAAATAGAACTGCCCCACATAGAGCTCATGCTGAGCCAAGTCCATGTAACACCTGCGAATCTTCATGCGCGCCCGCGCCGCATAGACACTCTTCGGGAACCGCTTTACCAGGCGGCCGAAATCTTCCTTTGCCCTCATGGAGTGCATCTGATCTCGATCGATACTCTTCATTTGTTTGAAATGGCACATGCCCTCACGGTAGATCACATAGGGGATGCTTGGGTTCTTCGGGTGCAGTTTCTCAAAGTCCTTATATGCGTCATAGGCTTCATCGTAGGAAGACTGCATGAAGAGGGTGTCGGCCATTTTCATCTCTGCCACGATCGCGAATTTGCTGTATGGATACCTGTCCTTTATCTTTTGAAACGCCTCAGTCGCCGCTTTATAGTATCCCCTGCCAAGATCTTCCATTGCCTGCTCCATCAGCTCAGAAGGGGGTTTTTCCTCTTCTTTTCCAAGCAGCCATTCCAGCGGAGCACAGCTGTTCAGAAGGAGTGCTCCGCCCAAAAGGCATAGGAGCCCCAAGAAATAGGAACGAACAAATTTTTTGTGCTTGAATATGCCCATATACTTCCTGCCGACCGCCTAGGAGACTGTCCGAGAATGCCCTCTTTCCCAATCTCTGCGTTACGCCAAATAAATTATCCTCAGAATATCAATCATATGCCTGCGGCAATTTTTTTGGCAAGCCTTGATGTTGGAAAAAATTGCTATTATCGGACAAGCTCCTAAGGGAACAGAAAAGCCCCACCCTCTTACAACAACGGGGCCATATTTACCTCAGATGTCGCCTCCCGCGCAATAAAACTGCACCCCCGGATAAATCTAGAGGAGCTTTTTCATTTCCGCTTCTATATGACTCTTGGGGTAGGCTCCAATGATGGTCTGGGCCACCTCTCCATTCTTAAAAAGAATCAATGTCGGGATGTTTCTGATGCCAAAACGTGCCGGTGTGCCTCTGTTCTGATCAACGTCCATCTTCGCTATTTTGATCTTTCCCTTATACTCACCGGCTAACTCGGCTACAGTCGGCCCGACCATTTTACAGGGACCGCACCATTCAGCCCAAAAATCAACCATGGCGGGAATATCTGACTGCATGATTTCTTCATCAAAAGTGTCGTCCGTTACTTCCAAGACATCAGCCATGCTACTACTCCTTTTCCTTCAACAGGGAGGGCCTACCCAGCCCCCTCCTCTATCAGTTTCTTCAAATTATTGATAAGGGTTACCGGGACAGGCCCGGACTGGGCATAAAGCTTCAGGATGTCGTTCGAAACTTTGACCTTCTCTTCCACCACATCCCAGCCAATCTTTTTTTCTTCAATCTGATCCATCAATTGGATAAGGTCTGCTGATTCCATTCTTTTCCTCTCCCTTTATTTCTGCTTCGGTGCCAGGTCAGGCGGATAGATATATTTGGGATCCATTTGGTAGCTCCATGGAAGCCCCCACCATTGCCACCCGTAATGACGCCTGAGACCAAAACCGATCACCTTGTTTCTTCTCGCAAGCTGTCTATAAAACTTGTCACGATTACTATCCTGAAACGTGGGAAACGGTGGCCCTTCAAAACCATCTTCCACATCATAGACATTCTTGAAGCCTGCTTCCACCAGGTCCTTTGCAGCAAGGGCGCTCCGCGTGCCGTCCCGGGAAATGACAAGAAGGTTGTCCGTCTTCTTGAATAGTTTCACAATTTCTTCCAAAAAATGCTTGTTCTTTTCACGAAAATTGTAGCTACATGCGCTGCCTTTTCTGACAAGTGTGTTGGAATAAAAGAGATAAGGGAAAAGATATGCCCCAACCGGATGGCCGACAAACTGATATTCGGCTCGTGTGCGTACGTCCAAAAGGTAGGTATCAGGCACAGTATTGAGCATGTCCTGAGCCTCGATACTCAGTATCTTTTTTATGCCCTGCACCTGTGCCTGGGCAGGCGGTGCACAAACAGAAACAAGAAAAAAGAGAAACGCCGCCAAAAGCGGCAGTCCCCTCTTCCAATCAGATGTCCAGTTCACGAGGGTTTTTTCTTTCCCCATTGTCTGCATTTCTCTAGCCTGGTGCTGATGCAATCATAAACGCTCTTCCATGGAGATAATGCTCGTGAACATCCATGGATTTTCTGATCATTTTTTCAAAAGTCATCGTATCCGCGATCGTGTCGAAGTTCTTCTGATTTTTTTAATGCAGGGGAGAGGGCTTGTCAACGAAAAACATCCTTCAATCTGAAATCTCACGGCGTTGTGCATCTTTCCGCCGCGAAATCCTTCTTGACAGAAATTACAAGAAAACCTACCCTTTTGTGGTCTCTCAGGGGAGGATGCCTTTGGAAATCATCCAAGCGGGTACCCTGGGCAGTCGTACGAGCTTGTCGCTTTCTTCCGGCAATGAAATCCTGCTCCTGGAAGAGAGGGGAATTAAACGCAGGAGGAATACCATGACAACGAGCGAGGTTTATTTTTCTGACCTCAGATCCTCAATGAAGAGAAATCTGCTAACGAAACTGGGAGAGCTCTTGGATAGTGCGGGGCTTGAAAATATTGTTTCTTCCAGGGATCTGGTCGCCTTAAAACTCCATTTCGGTGAGAAAGGAAATACCGCCTTCATCCGCCCGGTATTCATCAGGCACATCGTGGACCAACTTCACTCCCTCGGCGCCTTTCCTTTTCTCACGGACGCCAATACCCTGTACGCCGGGACAAGAGGCAACAGTGTTTCCCACTTGAAAACCGCCATTGAAAACGGGTTCGCCTTCTCGGTCGTCAACGCGCCGGTTATTATTGCTGACGGCCTCCGCGGTGCAGCATATGCCTCAGTTCCCATAAACCAAGAACATGTCGAGATCGCTTACATCGGGAGAGAAATTGTCGAAGCGGATGCGCTCATCAGCCTTGCTCACTTCAAGGGTCACGAACTCTCCGGTTTCGGCGGCACCATAAAGAATGTCGGCATGGGGTGTGCGGCCAGGAAAGGAAAATTGCAGCAGCATTCCGATCTCAGCCCCAAGGTCAAGGCAAAAAAATGCGTTGGGTGCGGGGAATGCGTTGCCCACTGTTCCCATGAGGCCATCTCCCTCTCGGACGAAAAGAAGGCCATCATCAATCCTGAAAAATGTGTTGGGTGCGGGGAATGTATCCTGATCTGTCCCAATGGCGCCATTGATATCCAATGGAGTAAGGATATTGCCATTTTTCAAGAAAAAATGGCTGAATACACTTTTGCAGTCCTGAAAAACAAGCGGGAAAAATCGCTGTTCATAAACTTCATAACGCAGGTTTCCCCAGCATGCGATTGCTACGGCCACAATGACGCTCCTATTGTTCCGGACATCGGGATTGTGGCTTCCACGGACCCTGTTGCCATTGACCAGGCATCAGTCGACCTCGTCAACCGACATGACCCGGCGCAGGGTTCCTGTATTTCAGGGCGCGTGAAGACCGGGGAAGACAAGTTCAGGGCCCTCTATCCCAAGATTGACTGGAGTATTCAATTGGACCATGCGGAAAAAATAGGCCTCGGCACTCGAAAATACGAGCTCATCAGCCTCGAAAAGAAAAAGTAAGAAATCCCGGCCTGCGGCTAACGCTTTATTTTTCTGTATAAAGATGCTAAAAAAGGCAGTATCTGAATCATAATCAAGAGAAGGAGTATGCAATGGAAATCACGATAACATCCGCACCACCGGATCAACTCAAGAAAAGGCCCGCTGACGAATCCCAGCTTGGTTTTGGGGACATCTTTACCGATCACATGTTCATCGCGAACTATGAATCCGGAAAAGGCTGGTTCGATCCCCGTATTGAGCCGTATGGTGACATCCACCTGGATCCCGCGGCCATGGGACTCCACTATGGCCAGGAGATCTTTGAAGGATTGAAGGCCTACCGGGGAAAAGATAATGGAATATATCTCTTTCGTGCCAGGGATAACTGCGCCAGGCTCAACCGTTCTGCCACAAGACTGTGCATGCCCGAAGTGGATCTTGACCTGTTCATGGAAGGGATGACAAAACTCATCCTTCTGGACAAGGAATGGGTCCCACGGACTGAAGGAACGTCCCTCTACATCAGACCCATCATGCTCGCCACAGAGCCGCATCTTGGGGTAAGGCCTTCCCGCACATACATCTTCTATGTCATCATCGGCCCGGTGGGGGCCTATTACAAGGAAGGATTGAACCCTGTAAAGATTTACGTGGAAGATCAGTACATCCGGGCCGCTCTCGGAGGAACCGGCGAAGCCAAGACCGCCGGGAACTACGCCGCAAGCCTTCTCGCCACGGAACTGGCAATGGAAAAAGGGTTCACCCAGGTCTTGTGGCTCGATGCTGTGGAAAAAAAGTATGTGGAAGAAGTGGGAACCATGAATATGTTTTTCGTGATCGGCGATGAAATCATCACCGCTCCCCTGAATGGAAGCATCCTCCCGGGTATCACCCGTGACTCGGTTATCCATATCCTGAAAGACTGGGGGCTCACGGTTTCGGAGCGATCACTGAGCATCGATGAAGTGATTTCCGCTGCCGAGTCCGAGAACCTGAAAGAGGCGTTCGGCAGCGGCACCGCCGCGGTCATCTCTCCAGTGGGACAGATTACCTTCAAGGGGAAAGACTATGTGGTAGCCGGCGGAAAAATGGGGGACCTCTCGCTGAGGCTCTATGACGAGATCACCGCTCTCCAGTATGCCGGCAAGCCCGACCCGTATGGGTGGGTTGAACGGATAGGTGAGTAGCGAGGGCCCTGTATGCTCCCTACGATCAAATGGGAGGGACAGCTCGTCAAAATCCTGGACCAGAGGAAGCTCCCTTCCAGGAAAGAGTGGTACACTTGCCGCAGTTACAGGGATGTCATCAGCGCCATTGAGAAAATGGCTATAAGGGGTGCCCCCGCTATTGGCGTAGCTGCGTCAATGGGCCTGGCCCTCGGGGCATCTTCCATTCGAACCCGATCATTCCCTGCTTTCAGGGCACGTTTCCATGTTTTGGCCGAAAAGATGCGGATTGCGCGGCCCACTGCCGTCAATCTCAAATGGGCCGTTGAAAGAATGCTTCGGCTTGTGGATCGATCGGCAGACCGATCAGTAGATGAGATAAAACAGTCATTACGGAAAGAATCTGAGGAA
The DNA here is from genome assembly GCA_964548365.1 of uncultured Desulfobacteraceae bacterium. Classification (GTDB taxonomy): domain Bacteria; phylum Desulfobacterota; class DSM-4660; order Desulfatiglandales; family Desulfatiglandaceae; genus B46-G9. Next base: position 29,101 of record CAZJRD010000009.1, read on the forward strand.
ATATTAGCAGAAGATATTGAAATAAATAGAGATATCGGGCGCCACGGCCTTGCGGTTGTTCCTGAAAATTCGACAATCCTGACCCATTGCAATGCCGGTTCGCTCGCCACTGCCGGGTACGGAACAGCCCTTGGGGTCGTCCGGGCCGCCCACGAGGCAGGAAAAGGCATCCGGGTTGTTGCAGATGAAACAAGGCCCTGGCTGCAGGGACTGCGGCTCACCACCTTTGAACTCATGGAAGACGGTATCCCCACCACCGTAATCGCGGACAATGCCGCCGGCAGCCTGATGCGGCATGGCCAGATCGATCTTGTCATCACCGGCGCGGACCGCATCGCTGCCAACGGAGACGTGGCAAATAAGATAGGTACCTATCAGGTTGCCCTTATGGCCCGCATGCACAGGCTTCCCTTTTATGTGGCAGCTCCCCTTTCCACCATAGACCTTACCACGCCGGACGGAGATGCCATTCCCGTAGAACAAAGGCCCCCCGCAGAAATCACCTGCATCGGGAGAAAAGCGCTGGCGCCGCCCGGCGTCAATGTGCTTAACCCGGCTTTTGATATCACTCCTGCGAAATATGTGACCGCCATAATAACCGAGACGGGAATCATCCTGCCTCCCTTCAAAGAGAACATCAAGCATAGTATGGCCTCACAGGCCTCTTTTTTTCCTTGACCTCCTTTTTCCTGCCGCCATCTCCACGCCGGAGAGACCATGCTCTCTTCCCGAGAGAAAAGTCTCTCCCTTCTTCCCCTTCTCGCCGCCTTGAAAGTCCGGAACGCCAAGAAAAGTAATTTTCAGGACTTTTTCAGTGGCGGTCGACACCTTGACCCTCTCATCGATCATCATCCCGCAAATCCATAAAATTTCGCCACCACTCAAGAGAATCGGCAGTCTCGACCGCACCGAATTTGGAACTTTCCTATCGATAAAAAAATCTTTTACCTTCTTGCGCCCCCGCATGCCCAGGGGAACAAACCTGTCACCCGGCCTGAAGTTCCTCAGCACCAGTGGATACTTTATCTTTTGGGCATCAAGACAGGCAGTCCAGGGATCGTCTTCCCGGATGGATACCTTTCCCCTCGGCATTTCTTCCATTGAAAGAGTGCATGACACCTCTTCCAAGACAAAACGGCCCGATTTTTTCAGGATGTAGAGGTAGTCAGAAGCCTTTTCGGTGGTGGCTTTTTTAAATGAAATGCGGTCATAGATCCGCGCTACCACGAGCCCCTTTGGCAAACGGACTGTCCCTTGCGATTTTCTCCCGGCTGCCAGTTGATGCACGGCGGTGATGTGTCGGAGGCTCACCCCGGAAAGTCCCTCTGCAATGATATTCACACAGTGGCGAATGATCCTTTTTCTCAGCGCCAAAGGCAGTTCCAGAAGCTCTTTGACACTGATTTCCACCAGATCATTTCGCCTTACTTTTGCGCGTTTAGCCAACCACTCCCCTGACACCACTTCCAGATAGTGGTTGTCTTCACGAAGGATGTCCGCTGTCTGAGCGAGTATATCTATCACCCGTGGTTGATATTCTTCCAGGGCAGGGATCAGGACCGATCGGATACGATTTCTCAAAAACTTCTCCTCCCGGTTCGTCGGGTCTGTCTTGAAATGCAGCCCTCGCTCCCTGAGATAAATCTTAATCTCAGGTCGACCCAACTCCAGGATTGGTCGAATAATTTTTCCATCTCGGACCGGAGCGATTCCCGATAATCCTCCCATGCCGCTCCCCCGCAAAAGTCGCATGAGAACTGTTTCAGCCTGGTCGTTGCGTTGATGCCCGAGGGCGATCTTTTGTGCCGAAAAACGTACCCGCACCTCCTCAAAAAACCGGTACCGCGCTCTTCGGGCGCGATTCTCCAGAGAACCTCCTGCTGGATCAAGGTGAACGCCTTCTGTTTCAAAAGGGAGGTTCCGTGCTTCCGCGAGAGACGCCACGAAACGGGTTTCCTCCAGATCTTCAGCGGGGCGGAGACCATGGTCAATATGGGCAACCACCAGTTCTATATCCAGTTCCTGCCGGAGCAAATAAAGAATATCCAGCAGGCACACCGAATCCGGCCCTCCCGAAACACCAACCACAACCCGGTCGCCCGGGATTACAAGACCATATTTAAGCATCGTTTTTCGTGCTTTATCAATGATAGCATAAACAAAGCTCATATGTTTTCCTGTCCTCTTTATCCCTGAAGGTAGCATGGTTTCTGGAGAAACTCAACTTCCTCCAAGGCTTTTCGAATCATTCGGGCCTTCGAGCGGCCCTGCGCTGCCTTGACACCTGGTTTGCGCTCTGGCATGCTGAAAAATAGCAGCAGGCAATCCTCTGCGAGAGAGATCCTGATATTGCTTCGCTCCAACAGGCGAAAATCTTATTCCGGATTCTTTTCCTGAATATCACGAACGGGGAGTCACAAACACCGGATGTTGAAAATCGGGGACCTCCAACTGGCCAACTGGCTTATCATGGCACCCATGGCCGGCATCACTAATCTCCCTTTTCGGATGATGGTCAAGAAAATGGGTGCTGCACTGGTGACCACGGAGATGATCAGTGCCAAGGGGCTTGTCCTTCGGCAGGAGCGAACGCTCAACTATTTGAAAACCTGTGAAGAGGAAAAACCCCTCTCGGTGCAGTTGTTTGGTTCTGACCCTGCAGTTCTTCGCGATGCTGCACAAATCGCCATCGAGGAAGGGGCAGAGATGATTGACATAAACGCGGGTTGTCCGGTAAAGAAAGTGGTCAAGACCGGTGCAGGTGCCGCACTCCTCCGTGAACCCCGGAACATAGAGAAAATTCTAACCGCTGTTCGCTCTGTATGTACGGTTCCCCTCACGGTAAAGATACGCGCTGGGTGGCGTCCCGAATCTCCGGATAGCGTTTCTGTTGCCCGGCTTATTGAAGATTGTGGCGTCGATGCCGTAACCATTCATCCCAGATTTGCTTCCCAGGGGTATTCCGGCATTGCGGACTGGTCGCTCATAGGAAAAGTAAAGGATGCTCTTGGGATACCTGTTATCGGCAATGGAGATGTCCTCCAGCCGTCTGATGGCTTCAGGATCAGGAAACAGACCCGTTGTGACGCTGTTATGATCGGCCGCGGCGCTATTGGCAACCCTTGGATATTCAAGCATATCCTCCTCATGGAAAAGGGAGCGGATCCTTCGCCCCCGACCGTTGAAGAGCGTAAGGGCCTGATCATGGATCATTTTGAGGCGCTGTCAGCTACGGTGGGAAAAAGCAAAGCCGCAAGAATCATGCGAGGCCTTCTCCTGTGGTACACAAAAGGCCTCCCCTTCAGCAGCAATTTTCGGGGGCAAATAACCTCTATCAAAGACATGGAATCCCTGGTTTCGACCATGCATGCTTATTTCTCATCCCTGGAGGAAATCCAATCTTGAAGGTGAAGCTTGCCAGTAACGCAGGTTTTTGCATGGGCGTCCGACGCGCCATGGAACTCGTGCTCGAGGAAGCCAACCGATCTGAAATCCCTTTGTACACCTTCGGCCCCCTTATCCACAACCGACAGGTCATAGAACTCCTTGAACACAAAGGAATTCAATCGGTAAATGACCCTGAAGAACTTTCGGAAGGCGAAATCGTCATCAGGGCGCATGGAATCCCACCGCACCAGCGCCACCTTCTCAAGAGATCAGGGCTCAGGATTATTGACGGAACGTGTCCAAGAGTGGCACGCGTTCAGGCAATTATCCGGTATCACACCAGAAAAGGTCTCGCTGGCGTCATCGTCGGAGACAGAGAACATGCGGAAGTGATAGGTCTTACGGGGCACGGAGAAGGTCTCGTTTATGTCATCAACTCCGTGGAGGAAGTAGCCGGCCTCAGCGACAATGTTTCTTATTTCATGGTGGCACAGACAACCCAGGATGAAAAAACCTACGGTGAAATATCCCGGGAAATGCTTAAACGTTTTCCCGACACCAAGGTATTCAATACTATTTGCGATGCCACCCACCAGCGCCAGGAAGAAGTACGGGCCCTGGCCCATCTTGTAGATGCCATGGTGGTTGTAGGAGGATTCCACAGTGGAAACACCAGAAGATTGGTGCAGATAGCAAAAGATGAGGGCCTCCCCACATTCCATGTGGAGACGGAAAAGGATCTTGATCAGAATAATTTTTCGGGCATGGAAGTAGTCGGCGTTACAGCGGGGGCCTCAACTCCTAACTGGATGATAAAAAACGTGGTCGAGAAAATCGAAACCATCCAGGATTCAAACCGAAATTCTCTCCTGGCATGGAGCAAGAAAATTTTTAAGTTCCTCTTGCTCAGCAACGTCATTGTTGGTGCGGGAGCTGCTTCGTTGTCATACGCCACATTCGTCCTGTCGGGGACCACGCCCAAACTCGCCTATCCATTGCTGGCTTTTCTTTACATCTATGCCATGCACGTCCTCAATCGCTTTCTCGACAAGGGGGCCAGTGCGTACAATGACCCTGAAAGGGCTGCATTCTACGACAGACATACCCTTTTTCTCTGCCTGACGGCTCTCGGTGCAATCTCCTTCGCCCTTCTTCTTGCCTATACCATGGGGAAAACAACCCTTCTTGCCCTGTCCGGATTCAGTTTCCTGGGTGTGCTTTACAGTGTACCCTTAATGCCTTCCCGGATTCGGCAAAAATATCCGTATGCCAAAATCAAGGATGTTCCGGGATCAAAAACCCTTTCTGAATCTCTTGCGTGGGTCGCTGTTATTTCAGTGCTGCCAAGGCTCAATTTTGTGCCGTGGCACTGGCCCATCCTCATAACCAGCTCCCTTGTTATCTTTTTCCTCAGCTATGCCCGATCTGCGCTTTTTGACATATTGCAATTTCAGGGAGACCTCATTGTGGGGAAAGAAACCCTCCCCCTTACCATCGGCATCCATAAGACTTCTTTCATCATCAAGTGCTTCCTTGTGCTCGCTGGATTCATTCTCGTTTTGGGCTCCCTTTTCCATTGGATGACGCCCGTTTCCTATCTCCTCCTGTTGTGCGTCCTGGGCATTTATCTTTGTCTTACCGCCTATGAACAACAATGGATATATCCTGGATTGAATCTGGAAGCCCTCGTGGAAGGTAATTTCCTGCTGGCCGGCGCCGTTGCCGTCATATGGCAGGTCTTTCAATGACCAAGGTCAGTGTGATCATCCCTACGTTTAACCGCGCCCATCTCGTGGGAAGGGCCATTTCTTCCGCGCTCTTTCAGACCTTTGAGAATTATGAAATCCTGGTGGTGGACGATGGTTCCACCGATTCCACGGGAAAAGTGGTTGCACAATTCGGCTCAAGGATAAGATACATTCCGCTTGGAACCAACCGCGGGGTTTCCGCTGCGCGCAATGCCGGTATCAGGGAGAGCAGTGCCCCCTACATAGCCTTCCTTGATTCGGACGATTACTGGTTACCGGAGAAACTTTCGGCACAGATACGCTTTTTCCAGGATGATCCTGAGGTCCTCATCTGCCAGATTGAAGAGCACTGGATTCGACGGGGCCGAAGGGTCAACCCGGGGAAAATTCACCAAAAGCCGTCCGGGGATATCTTCTCGCCGTCGTTGAGGCTCTGCCTGGTGAGTCCTTCCGCGGTCATGATAAGCCGATCTCTTCTTGACGAAACAGGCCTCTTTGATGAAACTCTTCCCGCCTGTGAGGATTATGATCTATGGCTTCGAATCGCTGCACGATATCCAATTCCTCTTATTGAAAGACCCCTTGTTATAAAGACCGGCGGTCATTCCGACCAGCTTTCGCGCCGGTTTTCCGGCATGGATCGTTTCAGGATCCGTTCCCTCGCGAATCTGCTCCATCGAAATACCCTGACTTTCGCGCAAGAACAAGAAACCCTGGAGGAACTGAAAAGGAAATGTCACATATATGCCAAGGGGTGCTTCAAACGTGGAAGAAAAAAAGAGGGGCAATTCTACTTGGACTTACCCGAAAAGGTGAGACAAGGCCCCGTTGAAACGTGGCCTTCCCAAGTCTGAAAAGGCCACGTTCCCCAAAAAACCGTTATTCCTTCTGAAGGACTGTAACTTCAACGATACCGGCCAATCCCTTTTGAAATGAAGAGGCGTCTTTTTCGTCCCCCACAATGGCCCCGTAATGCATGGGAATAGCGACCTTGGGCTGGATGGCCTTGGCCGCCGCTACAGCCTGTTCCGCGGTCATGACATAGGTTCCGGAAACAGGCAGGAACGCGATATCAACGTCCATTCCGCTCATCTCCGGCACGAAATCAGTGTCTCCTGCATGGTATACCCTGACCCCATCCATCTCCACGATGAACCCGAGCCACCCATTCCTTTTCGGATGGAAATCCTTGTCCGTATTATAGGCCGGGACCGCCTCAATCTTCACTCCCTCTATTTCCATTTTTTCTCCCGGTTTCAGGACTCGAACATCCCCCTTCAACTTTTTGGCGGAATCCTTCTCGGTAATAATAACTGTGTTTTCCTTTCTGATCTTTTCCACATCCTCGGGAGAGCAATGATCAAAGTGATCATGGGAAATGAAGATTAGATCGGCTCCCGGGCCACCTTCTATCTGGAATGGATCGAAATAGAGCGCCTTGGCGCCGTCGATGCGAAAAGAATCATGTCCCAGCCAATGTATCTTCTCAACCAAGTTTCCTGCCATGATACACCTCCCTTTTTTCAAACAGCTTCAAGGATGATCTTGTGATCCACCAGGGAAAGGCTTTTTACCTGCCCTTCCACAATTTTCTCTTCACCAAAGAGATTTACCATTCTCACGTTGCCTTCCTGGTTTTCCAGGAAATCAACATTTTCCATAATCTCTTCCTCTTTGCCGTCTATGACGATATAAGCTGTTGATTCACACATATTCGTACTCCTCCTGTATGAGTTTTACCACCTGATTTACCAGGTGAGGGAGCGGTTCATCCGTGATCCCTACGATACGAACTTTTTCCTGGGTCAGCGGGATAATAAACTTCCTGGCAGGGCTCGAGCACACCGCTTCAGCCATGCCGGGCGTCACCTCTCCCATCATGGTATTTGCCATGAGAACCGCAATTGGCCCAATAATGATATCGACCATCCGGCTGGTCCGAACAATGGCATTTTCTCCGGTGGCCCCCTTGTTTGCTCCTGCCTTCATCATGCGGGAGGTGGCAATGGAATTAGTTCCCAGGGCGAGAATCTCCAGATCATTTCCCACTGTTTCCCGCAATCCTTTGATCAATGTGGCGCCAATCCCGCCTCCCTGTCCATCCATAACCATTATTCTCACGAGCAGGCTCCTTTACTATATCGTTGAATCCGAGACCAAAAACCGCTATAGTTATTATCCGACAGAATCACACGATTGGCAATTTATTTCAAGGGCGCGAACAGGAGAATACCTATGAGTTACCTTTGGTCCGCATTTCTAGTTGCAGCATACCTGATGGCCTCCATTCCTTTCGGAAAAATAATTGCCAGAAAGGTTGCCGATATTGACATCACCGCCCGTGGCAGTGGGAACATTGGAGCAACAAACGTATCGCGGCACCTTGGCGTCAAATGGGGGCTGATCACCCTGTTTCTTGACACACTCAAGGGTTTTTTACCCGTGTTTCTGGCCAGTCGGTATCTGTGGCATCCGGGCGGCATGTCTTCCTGGTGGCTTTCCGCCATCGGCACCGCCGCTCTCTTGGGCCATCAATTCTCTCTTTTCCAAAGGTTCAAGGGGGGAAAGGGGGTCGCAACCGCCCTCGGCGTTTACCTGGCCATCGCCCCTATCCCCTGCCTGATAGCCCTCATGTTGTTCGTCGCGGTGGTGTACAAATGGAAATATGTCTCACTGGGCTCCATGGTTTCCGCTTTTTCGCTACCGGTGCTCGTTACCCTCTTCGGGAAGCCGCTTCCCATCAGCATCGGCGCACTGGTGATTGCCTCCCTCATATTTGTGAAGCACCGTGACAATATCACCCGCCTCGCACGCGGACAGGAGCACCCCTGGAGAAAAAAGAACGATCAACCCAACCTCTCCATGAGCCGTTCAAGTTCATCATCAGAATAGAAATAGATGACGATCTTCCCCTCTCTGCCCTTCCTCTTCACTGAAACCTTTGTACCCAGGGATCTCTTCAGATCATTTTCCATGGCCTCAAGAAAGGAATCAACATCCCGCTTCCTGACGTCACCCTTTCTCTTTCCATACCGATGTTTGACGACATTTTCCAGCTGTCGGACAGACAAGCCGTCTTTGAGAATCCTCCTTCTGAGGGCCTGCTGATCTCCAGTGTTTTTTATGCCTGCCAGCACCCGCGCATGGCCCATGGTAATGTGTCCATCAATAAGATCCTGCTGGATCTGCAGTGGGAGTTTCAGCAGGCGCAGCAGATTTGCCACCGTGGATCGCTCTTTCCCAAGCCTCTTGGCCAGTACCTCCTGGGTGACCCTCATATCTTCGATCAGTTTCCTGTACGCGACGGCCTCCTCAATGGGGTTCAGATCCTTCCGGTGGATGTTCTCGATGAGGGCCAGCTCGAGAGACTCCACTGGGGTGACATCCCGGACCACTACGGGGACCCGCTCCAGACCCGCGATCTGGGCCGCGCGCCACCTTCTTTCTCCTGCAATGAGCTGATACCCGCTCCCCGCACGGTTCACCAGCAGCGGCGTTAAGATTCCTTTTTCTTTCATGGAATCCGCCATCTCCCTGAGCTCATCAGCCCGAAAACTCTGCCTGGGCTGGTATGGATTCGGTTCAATGGCTTCAATGGGACACTGGAAAAAACGGCCATCCTCTTCGTCAAGGGTCGTACCATCAGGGATGAGTGCTGACAGCCCCTTTCCCAAGGCCTTTCTTTTTCCCATACTATATGACTCCTCTTTCAATAAATTCTTTTGCTAGAGCCAGATAGCTCTGCGCGCCTGTTGATCGAATATCGTACAACAATATAGGTTTTCCGTGGCTGGGGGCCTCGCTCAGTCGCACATTCCGCGGGATCATGGTCTCGAAGACCTTCCTTTTAAAATGGGTTCTTACTTCTTCAGCGACTTGTTGGGAAAGATTATTTCTCCGATCGTACATGGTGAGCAATATCCCGGCAAGGCTCAGTGCAGGATTGAGGCTCTTCTTTACCGCCTTCACCGTTTTCAGGAGCTGAGAGAGACCTTCAAGGGCATAGTATTCACATTGCAGGGGTACCAGGATTGCATCCGCCGCTACCAGGGCATTCACCGTGAGGAAACCGAGGGAAGGAGGACAATCGAGCAAAACACAATCATAATTACTCCGCAGAGAATCAATCTGCCGGCGGAGGAGAAACTCCCTGTCATCGACCTCGCCCATCTCCACCTCCGCACCAACCAGGCTAGCCGAAGCACCAATCACGGTGAGACCCGGCAAAACCGTTTCCAGCAGGACTTCCTGTTCAGACGCCGATTCAAGAAGGAGCTCATAAAGGCCCTTCGTCAGGGTGTTCCGGTCTATACCGACACCGGTGGTAGCATTTCCCTGGGGATCGCAGTCAACGAGGAGCGCCCTTTTTTCCGCCGCGGCAAGGGAAGCGGCGAGATTGACGGCGGTGGTTGTCTTCCCCACCCCGCCCTTCTGGTTTGCGACAACAATGACAGAACCCATATTCCTCGGGGAATCCGGTTGGATTGGCTGAAACAGTGATTGCCTCAGCTTGTTAGCACAATCCATTTTCATTGAAAAGACAAAAATGTTTCACGTGAAACATTCCCATCCCATCATCGTGCCCCCTGAAAGCGCCGCTTGGTCCTTTGAACTCGAGGGAGGGCCAGCGAGCTCAATACATGAATAACGAATTTCGAACAGAAGAAATTTTGGGGAAAGAATATCTTATCGACGCCACAATTACGGCAGAGAAGGGGCACGGGGATCTTTTTTCGAGCACGAAACCTTTTCTTTGCTGGGAGACTGCGCCCCTTCGGCGACTGGGCGCGCCGGCGATATTGCATGGTCTTGACCACTCGATTCGGAGGTTCCACTCAATTAACACGGCTTTCCCGGACGTTTTGCTCAGCAACTATTCTCGCCGCAGGCGTGAAGCCCCATCATGCTCGCAAAAAGATTGCTGTCGCCCTTCACCACGCCGATTTAAGGCTCCACCTCAGATTAAGGGAGCGGGAGTGCCAGCGCGCTCCTTTCCGGCGGGAATATACTGCCCAAGAGGTTGTGGAACGGCGCCAATATTCTGCAAAGGCGCCTGAGGAATGCCAATAAGGACTGTCAATCTTCACGGATGCCGTCCGATGCGCCTGCCTGGAACGTAAGCATGTTGAAAGCAGTTTTTAAGGCATTCCGTCGTTATCAATATTACCCTTTCAGAAACGATCCCCCTGGCCCTCCCTTGTGCAAATTCTATAGCTCATCGCGTAAAAGAGCGCTGTTTGTGCAGGGACTCCAGGGTTTGCGGCGGAAAAGGGGCACGGGGATCTTTTTTCGAGCACGATATCTTTTCTTTGCTCGGTCTTTGTGATTCGCCGCAGCAGGGGCGTGCCGGCGAAACTGCAGGAACCTTTCCATGTCACCCGCTCCTATCGGTGACTGACACGGCTCCCGGATGCCTTCCTCAGCAACTCTTTCCACCGCCAGCGTGAAGCTCCCGTCGTGTTCGCAAAAAGATTGCTGTGACCCTTCACCACTTTTGTTCAACGCCCCACCAGAGGAGCAGAAAGAACTTTGAAATGTTTCACGTGAAACATTTCAAAGTTCTTTCTGTAATGGACGCCTTTTTACTCCCCTAAAAGTGTTTATCTAATTGATATAATTAGTAAATTATTCCTTCCATAAATAGCTTAGAACCTATTTCAGAGTCTTTACATCGGACGTCTGATGTGCCATACTCAACCGTCCTGTAGGATAGAGCTTGACCGCCTGAAAAGGCTGGATTGGTCAAAGAGATTTTCTCCCATTCATCGATGGGAATACAATTGGAGGCAACGCATGCATTCAGAACAGATCGCGCTTGATCACGGGAGTGGAGGTGAAGCCTCTGCCGAGTTGGTTGAAAAGGTCTTTCTCCCTATCCTGGACAACCCTTACCTCCGGGAATTGGATGACAGCGCCGTTGTCTCGCTGAACGGGGGCAGGGTGGCGATGACCACGGACAGCTATGTGGTAGATCCCATTTTTTTCCCCGGCGGCAACATAGGAAGCCTTGCCGTTCATGGAACCGTCAATGACCTTTCTATGCAGGGCGCCCAGCCTCTCTATCTGACCCTGGGCCTTATCCTCGAGGAGGGCCTGCCCTTTCAGGATCTCCGAAGAATCATGGAAGGGGTTGCCCAGGCAAGCAAAGAAAGCTCCATCAAGATCGTGGCGGGAGACACGAAGGTGGTTTCAAGGGGCCATGCTGACAAGGTATTTATCAACACCGCAGGGGTGGGCCTCATCCCGGACACCATTAATGTGAGCGCCCGGAACGCCCGGCCGGGCGACGTGGTGCTCATCAACGGAAACATCGCCGACCACGGTATCGCCATACTCACCCAGCGCGAAGGACTACGGTTTCAGTCCTCCCTCAGGAGCGATTCCGCACCCCTCAACGGCCTGGTCTCCGCCATTTTCGCTGTATGCCCTGAAGTGCACGTGCTGCGGGACCCCACGCGCGGAGGAGTGGCTACGGCCCTAAATGAGATAGCAAGCCGGTCCAACGTTGCTATTCAGCTCTACGAGGAAACAATACCAATATCAGCGCCGGTGCGGTCTGCCTGTGAAATGCTTGGGCTTGATCCCCTCTATGTGGCTAATGAGGGGAAGTGCCTCGCCATACTCCCCAGGGATCAGGCAGAGGCAGTGCTCAAAGCCATGAAGCCTCATCAATACGGTGCCTCTGCGGCTGTGATCGGAGAAGTCCTGGAGAGTCCACAAGGGAAAGTGTTTCTCAAAACGCAGGTTGGCGGAACGCGGATCCTTTCCACGTTGACCGGTGCACAACTACCCAGGATCTGTTGAAGAAAGCGAGAGTTCAATCAACCGGTCCAGCAACGCTGGCATGGGAAGACCCGCAGCCCTTGCCGCCCGGGGAAAGAGGCTGTTTTCGGTCATACCCGGAATCGTATTCGTTTCAAGCATAAAGATGTCTTCGCCGCTGACAATCATATCGGTCCTGCTCCACGCCTTGCACTGCAGCGCATGGTGCGCTATCTTGGCGCAGTCCCTGAGCCCATCAGCAATCGGCTCACCGAGGTCCGCGGGACATATCTCGTTCGTCGCACCCGAGGTATATTTTGCCTCATAGTCAAAAAAATTATATGCAGCAGTGGGAACAATTTCTATGAGGGGCAGTGTCTCAAGTTCCCGGTTCCCGGTTACACAGCAGGTTATCTCCCGGCCCCCTATGTATTCTTCCAGCATGATCTCATTGTCGTAAAGGAATGCTTCCTTCACCCCTTCGATGAGAGATTCTTCCGAATCACAAATGGAGATTCCCAGGCTGGACCCCTCAGCAATTGGTTTCACGACCACCTTCCCGCCAAAACTCTCCAGGTATGCACGCCCCTGTATCTCTTCTCCTCGCCTCCGGACGTAATACCTGGGCACCTTCAATCCAACAGCCTGGTAGAGATGCTTGCTTATTTTCTTACTTAGGGCCATGGAACTGGAGAGCACCCCTGAACCCACATAAGGAATTCCGAGGAGATCGAGAAAGCCCTGTATGCGCCCATCTTCTCCCATTTTTCCATGAAGCAGGATAAAGACAAGGTCAATGGTTTCCCTTTTCTCCAGCAGTGTTCCCAGGTGCTCTTTGGGATCATACAGTTCTACTTCATACCTTTCCTTGTCCAGGGCATCGTACACCGTTCTTCCGCTCCCAAGCGACACCTCTCTCTCCCCGGACCAACCCCCAGCCAAGACCACGATCTTCTTTTTTTCCATGCCCCCTGCTCCCATAAAAAAAATTCTTTTTCCTTCCCTCAGAAAAAATCTCCCGGCAAATTTTTCCACCCGTACCACTCCAAAGAATTGTCTTTTGATTCGGAAGGGTTCCGGCGTAATGCAAATTCTTTGCCTGATTTCCTGCAGGTCACAAATTCTCCTCATAGACCAGAAAAACCGAAAGGATAATTTTGAATTTTGCCAAAATTAGTCGTTTTTAAAAGAAAACAGGAGATTCAAAAAGTGAAATTCTTTTTGCACAAAAAACGTTCTCCATGCAACATATTGATTTCACGTATAATTTTATGTGCCTGATTTATCTTTTCCAAACAACCAGTTACGCAAAAGCCCAAAATTTAACTTGTGATATACGTATGTTACCATCTGTCAAAAAGGGGAGTCAACCTAAATTGCGGCTCAACACAGTACCTTTTGACAGCGCGCCCGGATTTCAGTAAAACCCCTCTGTCGGTATCGTAAACCCATCACAACGCACCAATCACCAGAAAGCTCAAAAGTTCAAGGGAGTCTTAATTCTATGGAAGCTATTTGGGAAGACGTGAAGGAACAAATAAAGTCGGAATTATCCCAATCAAGCTTCTCTCTCTGGATCAAGCCGCTGACCTTTTCAAAGCAAAAAGACGGCACCATTGTGCTCGCATGCCCGAACAAGTTTTCAAAAAAGTGGATTACTGAAAATTATACTGACCTGATCCAGGCAAAACTCCGTTCCGCGGTTGGAACGGATTGTGCGGTCGGATTTAAGGTTGCGCCATTGAAACGGAGGGTTCTGCCGCCCCCCCTCGTAGCGAACGCAGGTCAACTCATGCTCCTGGACGTGCCGGGGAAAAAGAATAACGGCCATAGGAAGCTGAACACAAAGTATACGTTCGATCGCTTTGTAGTTGGTGGCTCCAATGAATTCGCCTACTCAGCGTCTAAAGCTTTGGCTGAGGGAGGTGCATGGAATTACCATTCCCTTCTTATGCTCGCCAACACGGGCCTGGGAAAAAGCCACCTTTCCCAAGCCGTAGGTAATGCTATTTTGAACCAGAAACCGTCCAGCCGGATTTACTACATCACCGCAGAAGATTTCACCAACGAGATGGTCTACTCACTGAAACAAGGCCGCATTGACGCATTCAAGAATAAATACCGGCACTCCTGTGACGTGCTTCTCCTCGAAGAGATCCATTTCCTCAGCGGGAAGGAAAAAACCCAGCTCGAACTTGGATACACCCTTGATGTCCTGGCCAATGAAAACAAAAAGATTATTTTTACAAGTTCGCTGGCGCCGAAGGATATTCCCCGTATGTCCAGAGAATTGACTTCTCGACTTACTTCAGGACTCATCACCTCTATCGGCGAACCGGACTATGAAACACGCGTAAAAATCCTCACCAGGAAAGCCCTGGAGCTGCGGCTGGTCCTTTCAGACGAGATCCTTTCCCTTTTGGCTCGCAATCTCAATTATGATGTACGCCAGATGGAAAGCGCTCTCAAGTGCCTCAAGGCAAAGAGTGAACTCCTGAAGGCCAGAATCACTCCTGACCTTGCAAAGGAAGTGCTTAGGTGCCTCGTCTCTCCTGATCGGACCATCGGACTGAAAGATATAGGAAAACTTGTCTGCAAATATTATGGAATCGATCCTGAAATGCTGCGATCCAATTCAAGAAAAAAGACCCATGCCTATCCCCGCAACGTGTACCTCTATCTCTGCCGGCAGTATACTGATGCAACCCTTGAAAATATCGCGACCTCTGTCAAAAGAAGCCATTCAACTGCGCTTTACGCATCTGAGGTCATTGATCGCAAAATAAAAACAGACGCCCAGGTCAGGAACCAGATCATGTTTCTCAACCAGAAACTCGACGAGATGAAGAAATGAGCCCCCAGCAAGAATCGTCATTCAAAAAAATATTCCTATGGTCCCTTATGGGTGCCTGTTTTCTCCTGGCAGGGTACCTCTCACTTGTTTCCGCCCTTTCCATCCTTATCGGGCTAAGATCGGCTCCCCAGCCGGGTTTCTGGGTACCTATCCTCGCGGGAACCGCCTGCCTCATTCCCGTTCTCTGGGCGCTCATCAAGGTTACGAAGCTGCTCCTCGCCCAGATGGCCGAAGAAGGTATCGTTAGCCTCTAGCCCGGGTTCTGACCATAAAAGGATCGAAGAAAGGTCTCGTCTTTCGGTGAAAGATTGAATTTCGCCGCTCCTTCTTCGATCAGCCGGGAAAGAGAGGCCTGATCATCTTCCTTTCGCTTCTCAGAAATCCATTTGACGGCCTGCCTCACTTTCTCCCCCTTTGGTTGAATGGTGGCCATTTAAATACCCTCCTTTGCCAAAATCATTAGCCCGCTTTTCTCACGAGCCTTCGTAGCGAGACGGTGGAGAGGCCCGTGGATACAAGACGCGCGAAGAAAAATGGATGAAGGCGTACTTGCAGTACGTCAAAGTCATTTTTCAAGCGCAACGCAGGAGCCATGGGGCTATCCGCCGTCACAGTAGATTGCCCGTGAGAAATGCGGGTTAGCAGTTAAGCCTTCTTGACCAAGCTTCCGCGAACACTTTCCCAATTCAAACAATCGGGTGGCCTATCGCCCCTGAGGCCGGTTAGGAGGTTCTCGGCCGCCTTTAATGCCATTTTGGTCCTGGTCTCAACAGTCGCGCTCCCAATATGGGGAAGCAGGACAACGTTGTCGAGCTCTTTGAGCCCCGGGATAAGGTCCGGCTCCTTTTCATAAACGTCCAACCCGGCTCCTGCTATCGTTCCCTTTTCCAATGCCGCAAGCAGGGCCTTCTCATCCACCACCGGGCCCCGCGAGGTATTGATCAAATAGGCAGTCTTTCGCATCATCGCCAATTCTTTTTTTCCCACGAGATGGTGTGTATCAGGTGTCAGTGGAACATGCAAGCTCACAAAATCCACCCGGGAAAGCAGGATGTCCATGTCACAATAGGCAATCTCCATCTCCTTTTCCTGTTCGGGACCCATCCTCGTGCGGCTGTGATAAAGGATCTCCATGTTAAATCCTTTTGCCCGTCTGGCAACGGCCTTCCCGATTCTCCCGAGCCCGACAATCCCCAGCGCCTTCCCTGAAACCTCATGGCCCAGGAAATACATTGGAGCCCAGAACCTGAATTTCCCTTCCCTCGTCATGTGATCTCCTTCCACCAAGCGGCGAGCAACCGCCAGGATCAGGGCAAAGGCAAGGTCTGCGGTGGCGTCCGTAAGGACACCAGGGGTATTTGAAACGGGAATTTTTTTCCTGGATGCCACTTTCACATCTATGTTGTCATAGCCCACGGCCATATTCGCGATGGCCTTCAGTCGAGGAGCCTGCCGCAATAAATCTTCATTAATCCGATCTGTGATCATGCAGAGAAGCCCTTCTTTGTCTCTCACCATTTCCATGAACCTGCTCCTTTCCATGGGCCGGTCCTCTGCATGAAATTCCACAGTGTGCTCCTGCCCCAGTAACGACAACACCTCTTCCGGAACATTTCCCGTAACGAGTACGTTCATACTGACCTCCTTTCCATTCACAACCTACCAGTTCGTGCCCATTCATAAACCATTTTCCCTCTGAGTCTGTCAAAGCGAGGGCGATGTTTTCAATCACTTTGTTTTGGATTGTAAGGAAAATGACTCCGAAGGGCAACAGACAACTGCTCTGTGCACGGATCGCCAGAAAAAAATATCTTGTAGACGAAATCCCTTCCGGTGGCGTCTTTTGAAGCAACTTCTCATACGCGGCAAGAAACCGCGAACCTTTACCCGTAAATGAAAAGGAGGGCCTAAAATAAGGAAAACCACAAAAGCTCTCCGGCTGCTCTTCGTTTTGCTCCTTGTCACCATACCTGCTTCTTCTCGTTACGCCCAATGGAATTCTGAAATAATACCTGGATACGGATGAACAACGACGCCCAAATTCACATTGTCTCACTCCATGCTGATCTGACCGGCGTTGCAGTTGACGAAGGTGTTGTCCGTTTTTACAACAAAGGATCAGATGCTGTCATAAGGGTTTCGACACCTTTTGGCTCTGTATCTGAATCCTCCAGGAGCAGCTTCGATCTTTACGTGGATGATACGTCTCTCGAGGTAGTTGCCTTGAAGGGAAGGGTCTCCTTCTTCCACACCTCTGACCAGCAAGAGTACGAGGTCATCGCCGGTTCATCATCTTTGGTAGCGGATCGTCACCAGGTGACCGCGGGGAAGGGAATTTTTGACCGCAACTGGGAAGCATGGAATAACCGCAGGGACAAGGTGTGGCACATGCGGGCGCAGAGAACAGGAGAATCATCGGACTATCTTCCTCCTCAGCTTTCAGATGAGGCATACGTCCTGGACTCCTCCGGGAAATGGGCCAGGGTCTATTACGATGGGGCATACTGGACCTTCTGGCGGCCCGTCCATGTCAGTATCGGTTGGGCACCTTTCACCATGGGAACATGGATGATGTGGCACGGTGACTACTGCTGGCTTCCCGGCGAACCATTCGACTACGTGACCCACCACTACGGAAACTGGGTCCTGGTAAATAATCTCTGGTACTGGGCCCCGCCCGTCACGGGAGTAAGGGTCCGATTTGGCTCACCATTTCTTCATATCAGGTACGCAAGCGCTCATCTGCCGGGAATACAACGGATCAAGCGATCAAAAAGAGAACCGTCCGTGTGAAAAATGAAAAGAGGCGAGCGGCAAAACCGAAATTCTTCCGGAACCTGAACGAGGGCAAGAGATCGAAAGTTGCGGCCCGCGAAAAATGCACATTTCGCCACAAGAAGCGAAACCCAAAAGGCTAGAAAGCCTTCCGGAAACCGCGGTTCAGATCAAAACCTCCAAGGGAGAACGAGGGTCGAGGGGAAGTGAAGAAACAACAGCCATGGCGAATGAACGCCGATCCTGGACGGCGATCCATCGTGAAAACGAGGGGGAGTGGGAAATGAAGGCCTCGGTTCCGTTTTGCACAAAGAGACGGCCAACCCCGTTCACTCTCTACAGCGTATTTCTGGCAAAGGTGAGTTGCAACTGCCTTCCTTTGTTGACATGACCGTGCTTTTGTCCTATTGAGTGCACATATTGATTTTCATCCACTCGAAAACCCATGTCACAGGGGAAGGCATATCGTGCTCCACCAAATCATTACAGGGATCGTTCAAACAGTAGCCCACTGGGGATATCCTGGTATTGTTGCGCTCATGTTTCTCGAATCCTCGTTTTTTCCCTTTCCCAGTGAGGTCGTGATCCCTCCGGCCGGATACCTGGCGTCGAGGGGGGACATGTCTCTCTGGCTCGTCATTGTCTGTGGCCTGGGAGGGAGCCTTCTGGGTGCCATATTCAACTACTGGCTGGCCATCCGGTTCGGCAGACCGTTCTTTGAAAAGTACGGCCGATACTTGTTCGTGAGCACGAAGGCCCTGGACAGGGCCGATGTCTTCTTTCAGCGGCACGGACATATCAGTACCTTTGTGGGCCGACTGCTGCCCGGTATCCGGCAATACATATCCCTTCCCGCCGGCCTCGCACGCATGAATTTCTTCCTTTTTTGCGTTTTTACCGCCCTGGGGGCAGGCATTTGGGTGGTCGTCCTAGCTGCTACCGGCTATCTGTTCGGCCAGAACCAGGACCTTCTGATGTCAAATATCCACAAGATAAGCATCGGTTTGGTTCTTTTTTGCGGGTGTTTGGTGGCAGGGTACGCGTGGAGAAAGAAAAAGAAACCCCTCAGCCCTCCTCCTGCCACGCCGCGCGAAGAGTGAACAACCCTGTTGGAACCGTAATGAACGTTATGCCTATGGCAAGCCAGCGGGCCGCCGGATAGCGGCTGTCAACAAACGGCAATGCCAAGGCGCACAATATCAGGAGGATCAGGAGGATCCTTCTCACACTGGGACCTACCGGCCATCTGGTACTGAGCCATATTCCCGCACCCGCGGTCAGCCAACCGCCCCCTGCTCCCACAAGGACATCAAGGGGCCAATGAACTCCGACCGTTATACGACTGAGACCAACCAGTGTGGCAAGGGCCAGGAGGCAGACTCGCCACGGCCACTTCTCCAGCCTCAGGGCAACAATCCCGGCCACGGTAAAAGCCGTGGTCGCGTGACCGCTGGGAAATGAGCCGTGTTTCAATCTCGGGCCGATCACGTGGAGCATTTCCGGGCCAAGGACGGCGGGCGGGCGGGGCACATCCAACCACACTTTCAGTGCATGAGACCAGGCGAATGAAAGAAGCCCTGCCAGGACGGCGCTCCATACGAGCTGATCATGACCCCGCACGGCTAGCAACAGGAGGGCAAGGGCCGTCAACGTACCTCCCAAAAAGGTCACGAGCTGCCACAGCAAGGGAGAGACCCTCCACCCTGCTTGATGAAGGACAAGGAACAGGCTCTGGTTGTATCCGCCCGTTTCTATGATGAGGGCGGCAAAGAGGAAAACAGCGGCCGGGACCCAGTACCACTCGGAAGGGACCCCGTCGGCAGATGGATTGTTCATTGAGACTTTCACTTTTTATAACCTGTGTAGAAATGTTCTTTTGGTTCGTGCCTATCCATAAATGAGATAGTTTGTTCGAGATTTGAGCATAACGCAGATATCGGGCAAAATAGCCATTCCTGGATAGGCACTGCTCATTCGCCCTCTAACACATGAAGCCAAACCCGTCAATGACGAAGGAGCACCTCACTGCCGCAATGGCATGACAAAAAATGAAAACAATTGACATTCAGGCGTTCCTGTGTACTCCTTAGAGAGGATGAACCGCAAATGGGAAGCCAACTAACCGTGCTTTTGGCGTGTATCTTGCATTAAATAATATAGCCATGACGAATGGCAAGAGAGAATAACATGAAAATATTACCTGCACTTCATGAACATTTTCACCTCAGTGTTTCACGGTGTTTATCAGCCATCGCGCTACTGCTTGTGGCCTTGCTTCTCTCACCTCTATCCCTCTACGCCGGACAGTTCAAGGTTGTGGAGGTTCTTGATGGAGATATGGTCAGAGCCATTGGCCACGGTGCACAATTTGCCGTCAGATTGGCGGGAATTGATGCCCCTGAACTTTGCCCTCAAGACAACGACCTTGCCCAACCCTTCAGCGCCGAGGCAAAGGAATACCTCAAAACGCTTGTCCTCAACAAACAAGTTTCCCTCAAGAGTTATGGCGAGAAGAGGTATGGAATCCTTTGGGGGGAAATTTTCCTGGGGAAAAAGAATATAAACCTTGAAATGCTCCAGGCCGGCTACGCCGAGACCTTCCGTGGGGAGTCACCCAAGAATCTTGATCTTGCCCGATACTTTGAAACGGAAAGACAGGCACAAGCAGCAAAAAAGGGTGTCTGGGCTCAGGGGAAAAAGTACATAAGCCCTTTGGCATGGCGTAAAAGGCAAAAAGCCCGGTGCTCCTTTGCCACCATCCTCTATGAATTATTGCATCAGAAGGGGAAAAAATGATACGCTGTTCACTAAATAGAAACCCCTGGAGATGAATAAGGCATCGCGCTGCATCTTCGTTCAAAAAAAATCCAAAACCAGAGAGCCAATTTCAAAATGCTCAATTTAGTTCTAGATCAAGGCAGACGAAAATTTTAACCGCAGGAATATCCTGAATATTTCGAGGATTAAAATTTGACTCTAACGCAGAGATTGAGCAAAAGGGGGCGTTTTGAAGTTGGCTCCAAATATTTTCCCCGGAAAAACAAACACGAACATGCCAAAGCAGAATAAAACCCTCGATCTCTCCGTGGTCGTGCCGGTGCATAACGAGGCGGAAAACATTGATCCCCTGATCACGGAGATCAGAAACGCCCTCGACCCGGTCCTCCACTATGAACTGATCTACGTTGACGATGGCAGTTCAGACCATACATTGGCCCGTCTGAAACGGACTGCATCAGAGTTTGAACGACTCCGCATTATAAGGCACGAAAACTGCTGCGGGCAAAGCACTGCTCTCTGGACAGGAGTCGCGGCAGCCCGTGCCGATTGGATCGCCACCCTTGACGGCGACGGACAAAATGACCCTGTAGACATCCTACGGCTCAGGGCCTTCCTGTTCAGCCCGGAAAGTTCGCCAGGCCTCACGCTCATCTGCGGCCATCGCAAAAACCGGCAAGACACCACCCTCAAAAAACTGTCATCCCGCATTGCAAACAGCATACGAGGTCGATTGCTGAAAGATGATACGCCTGATACAGGATGCGGGCTGAAATTTTTTGCGAAAGAAGCCTTTTTGCGGCTCCCCTATTTTGACCACATGCACCGGTTCCTTCCTGCCCTTATCCTTCGAGGCGGGGGAAAGGTGTGCTCTGTCACAGTGAACCACCGACCACGACTGCGTGGCCAATCTCACTACGGTGTGGGGAACCGTCTCTGGGTAGGAATAACAGATCTCCTTGGAGTCATGTGGCTCCAGAGACGTATCCGACATCCTTCCATCATGGAGGAACAACACATTGAAAACTAGTATGATCTGGCTCATCGTGGGTTTTTCCGGACAGGCCCTGTTTTCCATGCGTTTCCTTATCCAATGGCTTTACAGCGAAAAAAAGAAACGTAGCGTTATCCCGCTGGCTTTCTGGTATTTCAGTCTGGCCGGAGGAATTACCCTGCTTTCCTATGCCATTTTCAAAAAAGACCCGGTATTCATCGTTGGTCAGGCCACCGGTGTATTTATTTATACACGCAACCTACAGCTCATCACCCGGGAAAAACGGCAAAAAGCCTCTTTGAAACAAGAGGAGGGCAGGTGACGTACACCTCCCGGAATCTTCAACGAGAAAATGATTGGGATCGCTGGTTCTGGACAGGAATCTTCATTCTTTTCCTCTTCAGGCTCCTCTATATTGCCTTTTTCCCATATGATCTTGCCGGCGACGAGACCTACTACTGGGATTGGGGTCGACATCCTGACTGGGGTTATTTCAGCAAACCACCGCTCATCGGCTGGCTCATGGCCTTTGCCGGCTGGGCCGGTCGAAACAGCGCCTTTGGGATCAGGGTTTTCGCCGTTCTCCTGGGGACCGGGACACTGATCTTTCTTTTCTTCCTCGGGCGTCGGATGTACAACCCGAAAACCGCCTTCTGGGGAGTGGCTGCCATGGCTGCATGCCCCGGAAATGGAGCCCTGAATCTGCTCCTGACCATCGATGCACCACTCCTCTTTTTCTGGAGCAGTTCTCTTTATTTCTTCTGGCAGTTCCTGACAGCAGAAAGAACGAAAGCTGCATGGGGCATCCCCCTGATCTTTTCCCTTGGCCTGGGTTCTTTAAGCAAGCAGATGACCCTGGTCTTTTTCGTATGCGGCTTCTTTTTCCTTGCCGCATCACCCCAATACCGCCATCTCCTCAAAAAGCCCTGGATCTGGCTCGGCAGTTTGGCGGCCCTCCTTTTCCTTCTCCCACCCCTCTACTGGAATGCCAGGAACAATTGGATAACCCTTCACCATACCGCCCATCACTTCCAGTCGTCCTCTCCGGGTCTCTCAGGGTTTCTGACTCAGCCTGCGGCATTCATCGGCACCCAATTGTTCATCATCTCTCCAGTCACCTGGGTGTTGCTTATCGCCCTCTCAATCGTTATTCTTTTTTCTTTCTTCAAGCTCGAAACAAAAGAGCGTTTCCTTTTCATCTTTGGTGGGCTGCCCCTTGTCGTCGTCCTGCTTATGACTCTCCGCCAGAAGATCAATGGGAACTGGCCGGCGGCCTTTTATCCTTCGGGAATCCTTCTCCTGGCCGCATGGGCCACTGGCGGCGCCATGATCAAGACCCGACTTGACCGATGGAAGAAGGGATTCTTGCCGGGAATTGCTATCGGAGTCCTGTTGGCAGTGTTCACCTATGCGCTTCCCCTTGTGGTAAAGGCGACGGACCTGCAGGGAAGCCGGATCGATCCCCTCATTCGACTGGAAGGATGGTCCGGGCTGGCAGAAAAAGTGGCTGCTATCCACACCACTTTTCCACACCCCCAAAAGACGTTCGTCATGACCATAGGCCACCGGTACCTCACCAGTGAGCTTGCCTTCTATTTGCCGCAACAACCCCAGGTCTACCGCTGGGTTGAAAGCGGAAAAATACAGTCCCAGTATGAACTCTGGGGAGGTCCGAAAGGGAAAAACGGCTGGGATTGCCTCATTGTCATCGAGGGAAAAGCCTCTCGGGTCCCTCGTCGTCTGGCGGAAAGGTTCCGGGAAATCAGGAGACTCAAGACCATCACAAGGGATCTTGGATGGAAGAGAAGCAGGGCCTTTACTCTCTTTCAGGGAATAGGCTGGAAAGAAAACCCAGTCTAAGGAGAATATGGCCGTCAACCATTCCCTTTTATCTCTTTTTCCCTGAGAGCGGTCATTTCATTGTCAAATCTGAAAAAATAGGACAGGCCGAGACCCGTGAGATACGTAAATCCGCCTGCCCATACCACATCGCTTGGAAAATGCCCTCCCTGTACCACCCTGGCCGTGCCCATGAAAAGCCCATACGTGATCCCGAGGACCAGGAAAAAGAGCGCCCATTTCCTCCGGCTTTTTCGGAAAAAGAAAAAGGGGGAAAACAGGTAGAACGCGACCGACGCATGACCGGAGGGAAATGATTTCCCCTCTCCGGAAATCCCTTTTTGCCAGACCGGAAGGTACTTTTGCGTGCCTCCCAACTCCTGGATCTGCCTTGGGCGCGCCCTTCCCCAGTAATGTTTGAAGGTCGTATTGACTACCAGGCCGGGACCCAGGACCATGACAAGGCATAGGAACAAAGCCGCTTTTCGGTATGTTGCGGCCCTGTGAGAAAAAAATCCCCAAACAAAGACGACCGCCCCACCCGATGCTAGGGCTATACCTGGAATATTTCCGTAATGGTAAAGAAAAATCCAGGGATCCACATTTTTCAAGAACCATCCCTTTTCAGGGGAGTAGAAAAGGCTCTCAATTGCAATATCCAGGTCAGTCACCCAAAAAATAACGGTCAAGATCCCCAGGATCAAACCCGGAATCAAAAAATCTATCAGAATCCCTTTTTTCATCCGCCCTCAGCCTTCCGCTTTTCTTCTCCATTCCCCTTCAATGCGTTTTGGTTGAAGTGTACGGACCTTTCATCCACCGTGTCAAGAAAAACGGGAAAGCCTTGTGTCCCGGAAAAAGATTGAGCTCCCTTGCAACATCGTGTTATGGTGCCGATGAAAAAGCACTTTTTGGGCATGAAGGAAAGGAAAAAATGGTTCACCAAGCAATAGAGCGCGTCAACGCGCTGTTCAACAATAAGACCGTCCGCAAGGCCTTTTTGAAGATTCGGATTCCCCTTTTTCTGCTCGCCCTGGTGCTCCTGGTGCCGAGCATTAAACCCGACCTGTTCCTTTCCGGGTTTCTCGTCACCCTCTTCGGCTCCTTATTCCAATCCTGGTGTTTCGCGGCACTGGATAAAAATAAATCGCTCGCAATCCAGGGGCCTTACGCGCTGGTGAGGAATCCCATGTACCTGGGCCGCTTTTTTCTGCTTCTCGGATGCCTGCTCCTGCTGGGCAATATCTGGATTCTACTGGTGTTCACCTCTCTTTATTATTTCTACATGGCCAACCGGGTGAAGCGCGAAGAAGAGCATTTGAAGGGAATATTTGGAGAGGATTACCAGGGATACTGCCGGGACGTAAACCGTTTCGTTCCAACGTTGAAGGGAAAGTATTTGAAAAAGATATGGTTTTTCAAATGGGATCTCTTCTTTCAAAATCATGGCCACTGGAATTTCCTTGCCGTTCTGGCAAGTTTCGGTGTTTTTTGGCTTTTCACCTTCGTGATCTTCAAATCCCCATAGCCATTTCTGATTTTCAATCCAATCCCCCTTCCCTTGGTATCATGATGCAAAAGGTGCTCCCCTTTCCAGGCTCACTTTTCACTGTTATGGTACCCCTATGGGCCTCCACATATGCCCTGGCAAGGGACAGGCCGATCCCCCTTCCCGAAGTCGAGCGGCTGGTATCAAGCCGGTAAAACCGCTCAAATATGCGGGGAATTTCCTCTTCGGGTATGCCGAGACCGCTATCAGCAACACATATCTCCGTAGAACCGGTCCCACTCCTTGTCCAGAGGGCTACCGTATCGCCGGAAGAAGAATATTTGAGTGCATTATCGAGAACATTGCTTATCGCCTGGCTCAATCTTTTTTTGTCTGCAAAAAGAACAAGGTTCTCCTCACGCGGATAAGTGACATTAAAGCGGATCCCTCTTTCTTGGGCAACCCCGCTGTAAAGATCCACAACGTCTTGCAATAAGTTCTTCAATGGAACGTTGTCTTTTTTCAGGGATAAGGTCCCGGTTCTCGCCTGTGAAATATCCATTACTGCATTGAGGAGGGAAAGAAAGCGATCACATTCATCCATAATCTGCACCAGGGTTCCCTGGATCTCTTCAGGATTTCTCGTGCCAAGGCCGGTTTCGGCCATTGCTCTTATACGAGTAAGCGGCGTCTTGAAGTCATGGGCTGTATTGTCCATCATATCATGCAGTTCCCGCAGGAATCGTTCAAGCCTCTCCACCATGAGGTTGAACGTGTTTGCCAAATGATCTAGCTCATCGTCGCTCCCTTTGAGCGGCACCCTGCGGCTCAGGTCTGCACTTTTCGCGATGGAACGGGCAACCCGGTCAATCCCCTTGATTTGAGCTGAACTTCGCCTCGCCATGAACCAACCACTGGGGATGGCCACCAGGACCGTCAGGAACAGCCCCAGGCCAAAGGCCTTGCGAAGTCTGCCAAGGAGCCTCACATCCCACTCGATCGGAACCGCTTCCTCTACAATGTAGTTCCCTACGAAAAAAGTCACTGCCCGCGCCTCATGTCCGGGTCTTTTGGGTATCCTGAAAGCCCTGATAACCGGCCCCTTTCGGCCCAAATCCTGCTTCCCCGGTAACGGCACGTTGCCCCAGAGGGCTGTGTCGGAAGACAGCACTACATGGCCGTCCAGATCGATAATCCGGATGAGTTTATTGGCAGGACCATCTCCTTCTGCTTCACCGGAAATGTAGTCTTTCAGCGCCTCAATATTTCCTTTCCGATACGCCCTCATAATCTCCACAGAATCATCCAGAAGGTCTCTTCTGGTATTCCGGGACAAAGCGTTTCCCAACATATAGTAAATGGCTGAAAAGACGATCACGAATGCCAGGGTAAACAGCATGGAGTATATAAAAGCCAGCTTGAATGCCAAACTCTTTCGGAATCTATTCATCTTTTTTGATTATATAGCCCACCCCCCTTATGGTACGGATGAGCCTCCTTTCACCGGTATCATTCAGCTTTTCCCTGAGCCTGCAAATATGCACATCAACCACATTGGATTCAGGATCAAATTGATATCCCCACACCTGCTCCAATATCTGGGTCCTTGTCAGTACCCGCCCCTTGTTTCTGACAAGATACTCCAGCAGGGCGAACTCTTTGGGAAGAAGCTCGATACTTTCCTTTCCTTTTCTGACCTCCCTCGAGAGGAGATCAATGGAAAGGTCTGCAGCCTCCATCCTGGTGGCCTCTGTATGATTTCCGGTTCGGCGAACAAGAGCCCTGATCCTGGCAATGAGTTCCGTGAAGGAAAAAGGTTTGGTGAGGTAGTCGTCACTTCCTATCACCAACCCCCGCACTCTGTCCTCGACGGATCGTTTGGCACTCAAGACCAGGATTGGAAGTCCAGGACGGGTTTTTCTGATCTCCTGAATGAGCGTAAATCCATCCATCAAGGGGAGCATAATGTCTATGACCGCAACGTCCACCTCGAACTCCAGGGCCATATTGAGACCCGTTTTTCCATCCATGGCTATCTCGACAGAAAATCCGGCCTGCCTGAGGCCTTTTTCAATGAATGTTACAAGCTGGGAATCATCCTCTATAAGCAGGACCTTCATGGGTATCGCTCCCTTTCCATTTCTCTCTTCACTCCTTATGCCAGTGCAATATGAATGAAAGATGAACGGAAGATTAAAAAATGTTCATCCAGGCAGCCATCCTCCATCGGCTCGCTACTAACATATTAATTTATCATCTGTTTTTCAAGACATATCTCCTTTTAACATTAATTTCTTTTAACTCCCGAATCATCTGTCGGTAATCTGCACCTGTTAGCATCCCACCCTATTGCCTGTTTGGGCATCTTCGTCATTTGAGATCCCGGAAGGAGATTTTTATGAACATCTTGACAGTATTGCACAGCCATATATGCGGCGGGGCGGAAGTGCACGCAGTGTCCCTCATGAGCTCCCTTGCGCGCAAAGGTCACAATGTTGCCTTCGCGGGCCCCAGAGACTCCTGGCTGGCTGAAAAGGCTGAAGAATGCGGCATAAAATTGATTCACGTGCCCATGCACGGGATGACCGACCCGTTTTCCCTTTTCCTGCTGGGGAAGGCAGTGCTCCGACACAGGCCTGATATATTGCACGCGCACCTGGTAAGGGGGACCCATTATGCAACCATAACAGGAAGAGTCCTCGGCATTCCAACCATTGCCACCGCCCATTCGACGATCAGCTACAAACGCTTCCATCGGGCACATCGCATTATTGCTGTTTCTCAAGCCGTAAAAGACACTCTTGTGGCAAGAAAGATAGAATCCTCAAGAATCACAAGGATATATCACGGCATACCGGATTGTTTCGTACTCAGAAAAGAAAAGCAGGATATACGAAGAAACCTGGGGATCAAAGAGGATGAATGCGCGTTCTGCATGGTTGCACGCTTTATACCGGACAAGGGCCATGACTTCTTACTCCGCGCCCTTTCCGGACTTCAAGATCGTCACTGGAAAATATTTCTGGCTGGAGATGACACCGGCAAATGGGCAACAGAAATGAAAGCATTGGTAATGGACCGTGGCCTGGAGAATCACGTTGTATTCCTTGGCTTCAAGAAAAATATCTCCCGAGTTCTAGCCGGTATGGATATGCTTGTCGCCCCATCACGGCGCGAGGCGCTCTCCATTTCCATCATTGAGGCCATGTCCATGGGCCTGCCGGTCATCGGCACCCGTACCGGCGGCATTCCAGAAGCGGTCCGGCATGGAGAGAATGGTCTGCTGGTTGAAAAAGAGAACACGAAAGAGCTCCTTGAGGCCATTTCCTATCTTGCTGCACATCCCGAGGTTCGACATGCCCATGGTTTGAAAGGAAGGCAAATCTATCTCCGGCAATTCTCTGTAGAAAAAATGGTGGATCGCCATGTAGAGGTCTACCGATCTATCAATCGCCGTTCCAGTGCCGGGTCCTCTCTTTCATTCAGGGAACGGCAGCAGATCAATATCTGAAAGGGCAGATACGGTGTCGACCATAGCAACTGCCAGGCGATTTTTCTTTGCGGGCACGAAAAGAGACCGGACGGCCTATTTCCTGATCGCCATATATTCCCTTTACCACGTGTTGTACAACGCGGAGCTTCCCCTGCATCCGGATGAAGCATACTACTGGTTATGGAGCAGGCATCTCGCTTTCAGTTACTACGATCATCCACCACTCATCGCCTATTTGATTAAGCTTTTTGCGCTGTTCAAAAGCACAGAATGGAGCGTCAGGTTGGTAGCGGTCTTTTGCATGGGTACCGCAACCACCTATACCTACCTCCTGACCAAAAAGGTTTTTGATGACAAGACCGCCCTATATGCCGTGCTGATGCTCCTTTCGCTCCCTGCGACAAACATGGGCTTTACTATTGTCACCCCTG
This sequence comes from uncultured Desulfobacteraceae bacterium, assembly GCA_964548365.1. Classification (GTDB taxonomy): domain Bacteria; phylum Desulfobacterota; class DSM-4660; order Desulfatiglandales; family Desulfatiglandaceae; genus B46-G9. The sequence goes on from CAZJRD010000009.1 coordinate 57,651, forward strand.
ATGCGCCGCTCATGCTGTTCTGGTCTGTTTCCATGTACTATACCTACCTCGCATTAACCAAGAACACCATTACGTATCACCTCCTTGCCGGCATTTCCCTCGGGCTCCTCCTGCTCAGCAAATACACTTCTGTGCTTTTTATTGGATCATTGTTTATCTTTCTGCTCCTGAAGATGCCGCAAAGACTCCTGGACGTGAAGTCATGGCTTGCCGTTGCCATAGCAGTCATGATCTTTTTTCCGGTTGTCTGGTGGAACTATCAGCACGACTGGATCAGCTTTGCCTTTCAATACCATCACGGGACGAGTGATGCATTTCACCTGCGGTTTGGCACCTTCTTTTCATTCCTGGGCGGCCAAGTTCTTGTGCTTGGAATCCTTTTCTTTCCCCTGCTGGTTTGGGGCGCATGGCGTTACCGCCTTTTTAAGGAAAATTTCGGGGAATTCTATCTCTTTTCCTTCTTTCTCTTTCCCATGGTATTTTTCTTCTACAAATCCCTCTTTAAGAAAATGAGCCTGAACTGGGGGGCCGTGGCGGTTATTTCAGGAATGATTATCTGCGCGCACCTTATTGTCCGGCTGAATCTCAAGAAGCTTTTTCTTTCCGGGGTGGCCCTGTCGGTTTTGATGACCCTCCTGATCCAGTTCCCCGGGCTTTTTTTCCTTCCACCCAAATGCAACATGCTCAATCGCCTCTATGGACCCAAAGAGGCTGTTGAACAACTGCAGGAATACATCAAACCAGGTGATGCCCTGTTCGCCGATCACCTCAGAAGGGCCTCCATGCTCTCCTTTTACACCAAGGGACATCCAAGGGTGTTTATCCCCACCTCAACCAGATTCAGCCAGTTCAATCTCTGGGACAAGGGTATCCCTTTCAGCCAAATGAAAGGCATTTATCTCTCAAAAAGACCAAAAGATAAGGAGCTTGAGAAATACTTTGGCAACGTTCAGTTACTCAAGAAAATGGTTTTTCATAAGCAAGGCTTTCGCAAAACGACCTTTTACGTTTATCGGGTCGCACCTGTGGAATAGAAGAACAAAGGCGCTCATCAAGGTCCTCTTGTCGGTCCTCCTTCTGTTCTGGCTTTTCCGGTCTGTGCATCCCGCTGAAATCCTTTCGGCCGCTACGAAAGCCAATATTAGCTTCCTGGTTCTAGCCGCAGTCTGCCAGGTGGCAAGTAACCTGCTCACGGGTTTTCGCTGGTATCTCACCATGAACATCCTCCACATGCAAGCGCCTCCATCGTTCTTTGTAAGAAGCTTTTTCAAAGGAACCTTCTTTAACCAGATCCTGCCGGGAAGCATCGGAGGGGACGGCGTCAGGATGCTCGATTTGAAAACCCTGGGATATGGTGCATCTGATGCTGTGGAGGGTGTAATCATAGACAGGGGCATCGGGCTCCTTTGTCTCCTGGTCCTCTGCCTTTCTGGAACCTTTCTGGGGACAGACCTGCTCCCCCCGGCAGTTTTCAGGGGGATAAGGGTCCTCTGCATTTCCGGAATCTTCGGTTTCGTGTTGCTTGCATTCCTTTGCCGAATCCCGATCTTAAGGAAACTACGATGGATCTCATTCTTGACGCGCATCTCTGAAAAGATATGGCGCGTATTCAGTGCAGGTCACAGAACCGCCATCATCCTATCTTTTTCAGTGATTGTGCATATCCTTGCCATTTTTTCCATCTATTTCATCTCCCAATCCATCGGGCAAAATCTGGGGCTCCTGATTTTTGTGGCCATTTTCCCTTCCGTTGTCCTGCTGACCATCATACCCGTTTCATTCGCGGGATGGGGAGTCAGAGAAGGCGCCATGGTCGGCTTATTTATGAGCGCCGGGGTGGAAAAAGCACCGGTACTTTTTATTTCTCTGCTTTATGGGTTCGTGGTCATTATCGCCAGTTTTCCCGGCCTGTTTTTCTGGCTTCAGAAACGAAAATTCAAAGAAAAAAAACTTCAGGACCGTGATTGGTCAACCCTTTCATCATCCAAGGATGCCCAAATTATAAACGTGAGGTCGAAATATGAATAAAAAACACCACAGATTTCCGGGGAAATATCTCCTCTTCCTGCTCATCTTCCCTTTCTTTGTCACACCGGTTTTTGCTGCCAACAGGACCTTGGTCCTGTTCCCTGTTGCTCTGTATATGAAAGACCCCACGTCCTCCCTGCGGCATGGCCTCAAAACCATGTTCCTCTCGAGGCTTTCCGGCGGTGGCCTCGATGTGGTCACGGATGAACGTTTTGGCTCCCTGCTTACCGCGGACGAAAAAACCGGGAAGATCTCCCGACTACGGGTCGAGGAAATCACCAGGAAGCTCAAGGCCGACTACGCCGTGTTCGGCAGCGTTACCTCCATGGGCGGTGGATCCAGCCTGGACCTCACACTTCTGGACCTGACCAAGACCCAACCCAAGCTGATCCCCGTCTCCGAGTCCATGACGGAGGACCAGTTCATCCCCAGGGTTGCCGATGTGGCAAACCGCTTCCGTGCCATTATCGAGGGGAGGTACGCAGGGTCCAGGAGGATGATCGGCGGTGCTCCCACCAAGCAAGCGGTGCCTGCAGGTATCTTTTCAAAATTAGGCCAACCGGAATCCCCGGTCGGGGAAGAGGGATTCTTCCGACCGACCAGGCAGTATGCCGCCTTTCAGCCCATCGCGAGCATCTCTCTTCGCATGACGCTGCAATCCCTTGACGTGGGAGACCTGACCGGTGATGGGAACCTGGAGCTCCTGGCCCTGGATCGAAACGAGCTCCGAATCTACGGGAAGAAAGGTCAGGGATATGGCCTCAAAGATACTTTCAAGGCATCCATGGGAGAGGATTTCCTCAAAGTAAGTGTCGGGGATATAGACCGAAACGGCAAGGATGAAATCTACCTTGTCAGTTTTTACGGGCAATCAGCCCGCACTACCGTGCTTGAATGGAACAGGAAATTCAGGAAACTCTATCGCAAGACCGGCCACCTTCTGGTTGTGAAGAACCCAGGAGGAGGACCACCGAACCTGCTCTTTGAGAACACAAAGCCCAATGAGCTTTATGGCGGAAAGATATCCCTTATGGGATATAACGGCTCCGACAAACTCAAGGAAATCCGGCGGCTCCCCCACCTCAAAAAAGCCCGCTTTTACACGCTGACCCTCTACGACCTCAACAAGGATGGAAGCCCGGAATTCATCGGCCTGGGAGAACATGATTCCCTCCGCGTGTGGGACAGCGACGGGAAGATTCTCTGGTCCGATGACCAGAGAATCGGGGGCACAAACAATGTCATCCAGGTGGGGGATGTTCCGTCGTCTTCTCAAAACAAGCCATGGGTCTCCATCAACAGCCGCCTGACCATTATTGATATTGATGGGGACGGCAAGAAGGAGCTCATTGCCGTCAAAAATATTGCGCTCATGCAATCTCTTGAAACCATGAATATCTACGTGAAGGGAAGCCTCATTGCCTACCGGTTTGACGGCGCGAGCCTTACTCAGGGCTGGAATACAAAAGAGATACCCTATTGTACCACGGACATCCAGGTCGCCAGCGGCACCCTTTTCCTTGGTGTACAAAAAGGTCGGCTCAGCAAAATCGGCAAGGGCCGAAGCCGCATCATGTGGTTTCATCTGAGATAATAAATCTTGGTTACAAACAGGTGTTTGAGATGCACGTTGACACTATGCGAAGAGTAGACTTTTATGCAGGAGTCCCCCTTTGCTTTTTGCTCACACTCCTCATGAAATTAATGAATTTGATGAGAAGGCCTGTCAGGAAGCAACCGAAGAATATCCTTCTGATTGAGCTCTCCGAGATGGGTAGCGCCATACTGGCTGATCCAGCCATGGAAAAACTCAAAAAGAGCACGGGAGGGCGGCTTCATTTCGTCATTTTCAAGAAGAACAAGCCGAGTCTTGATCTGCTCAAGACGGTGCCCGCTCAGAATATTTTCTGCATCAGGGAAGGCGGTTTTGTGAACCTCACCGTTGACACACTGAAATTCCTGTTCTGGGCCAGGAAAAACAAGATCGATACCGTGATTGATCTGGAGCTGTTCTCCCGGTTTACGGCCCTCTTAACCGCCTTGTGTGGCGCAACAAACCGCGTGGGCTTTCATTCTTTTCATAACGAAGGTCTTTACCGGGGAGATTTTCTGACCCACAAAGTCGCATACAATCCCTACCTTCATATTGCGAAGAATTTTATGGCCCTCGCGTATGCCATTATTGACTCGAATGGAGAAATCCCCTATTCCAAGAGAGTAATAGATGCTGCGGAAGTGGTCCTGAAAAAAGCGCACATTTCCTCGGATGCTGCGGCGAGAGTTCGGGACATTGTGGACGGATGCTTTCCAGACCTCGCCCCTAATGCAAGGCTCATCCTGGTGAATCCCAACGCAAGTGATCTCCTCCCCCAGAGAAGGTGGCCGGTGGAATATTACGGAGAACTCATAAGAAGAATATTGGCCGCCGATGAAAACACCTTCACCCTCATAACCGGTTCCGCAGACGAACAGGGGGAGGCAGAAGCGCTCGCCGGATCAGTCGATAGTGTCAGGTGCAGAAGCGTGGCCGGCAAAATCCGGTTTCTGGATCTCCCCGCCCTCTATTCCATCAGCAGCTTTATGATCAGTAACGATTCAGGTCCGGCCCACTTTGCCGCGGTTACGGACATGCCCACCTACGTGTTCTTCGGTCCGGAAACACCAAGGCTTTATGGTTCGCTTGGCAGGACAACCCCCATCTACGCGAATCTTGCCTGTTCGCCGTGCGTAAGCGCCTATAACCACCGGAAATCCCCCTGTAAGGACAACGTCTGCCTGAAGGTCATCACCCCTGAAAAGGTCTTTGAGATGATAAGAAAGGGGATATGACCCTGCATGCCTCAGAAGGAGTGACAATTTGGATACGATTATCCTCGTTTACTCTTTCCCCACTACCAGCCCGTCCTTGAAATTCACCACGTGTCCATCAGGGTAGAAATAATGGACTGTCCAGCGATTATGCTCGCGGTGTTCCTCCTTTATTTTTTCAGGTACGCCCAATAACTGCAATACCTTTTCCTGGGTCATCCCTCTCTCCACCTTTTGAAAATTCTGCAATTTGAACGCAATATTGCTGTAGGAAGCTACCTTTTTCTCGGGCAGGGGACCTTCATACGCCTGAACTCCCTTTATTTCTCCGCCAAAGAATAAAGCAGAAATCAAAATAATGGCCAGAAATACTGTGCATCTTCTCATGACAAACACCTCCCTTTTTTTTCCATCCTATTTTGGATAGTACAACAAATGAGCAATCAAATCATCCTTTTTTCAGCCTCAGGAGCTTAATAAAGACGGGGAGAACGATCAGCACCAGCGGCAACTGCACAACCAGCCCCGAAACAATGGCAATGGCCAGGGGCTTTTGCATGGCCGCACCCTGCCCGATGCCCATGGCAAGGGGCAGCAAGGCAAGGATAGCCGCGAGGGTGGTCATGGCAATGGGCCGCATACGGTTCTTTCCCGCCTGGATCAGGGCCGTGTCTCTGTCGAGCCCGCCGGGAAGGCTCCGGTATTCAGAGAAATAGAAAATGGCGACCTCCGTCACAATACCGACAATCATGGTCATGCCCATCATGGATGAAATATTGATCTCGGTTCCCGTTACATAGAGTCCGATAAAAACAGAGGTGAGGGCCAGAAGCGTGCTCACCAGCATGCTGATAACCACACGAAAGCGTTCGTAAAGGAAGAGGAGCAGCAGGAAGACCAGGATGACGGCGGAAATGAACACCCCGATGAGTCCGGTAAAGGCGATCTGTTGCTGTGCATACAGGCCTCCGAGGGTGTAATAAACGCCTTTTGGGAGCACACCCGGTTTTCCGAGAAAGGATTTAACGTCCCTGATCACAGACCCCATATCCCGACCGCTGATGCGCCCTGTTACGGCGATCATCCGTTTCAGATCGTCACGCATGATTTCGGGCTGGCCGGTGATGACCTTGAGGGTGGCGATGCGTTTGAGCGGGAAAATGTGGCCGTCAGGGGCACGAAAACGAAGGTTCCGGATATCTGAAATCATAGCACGCGTCCTGGCGGGGATCCATACCCGCACGCCCACCATCCTGGGACCCTGCTGTATCCGTGTGGTGACTATCCCGGTCAGGAAATCGTACAGCCTCTTCGTTACTTCGTCAGGCGTTATCCCTTCCAGAGAGGCCTTGACACGGTTCACCCGGATATCAAGTGCATCGCCCGCAAGCACGATACCGTTCTTCACATCCACCACGCCGGGGATCTTCCGGATTGCCGCGGCCACCTTTGGTCCCAGCTTCATGAGCAACCCGCCCTTGTCGGAAAAGATCTTGATCTCGATGGGCTGGGGCACGGCGGTCAGATCCCCGATCAGATCCTCCATCAACTGGGCCATCTCGATTTGAAGGCCCGGAACCGCGTGTTCCACCCGCCTGCGCACATCGTTCATGACCTCTTCGATGGGTCTCCGGGGAAAGGGCTTCAGCCGCACGAAAAAATCACCCTGGTTCGGCTCGGTAAAGGTTCCGCCGAGCGAGAAGCCCGTACGGCGCGAGTATGTTCGTACCTCCGGTGTATGCTGCAGGATTTTCCCAACCTGCCGCAGCAGGCGATCTGTCTCAGTAAGCGATGTGCCGGGAGTTGTGCTATAATCAAAGATAAACCCTCCCTCGTCCATCTTCGGCATAAATCCGGACCCGAGGTGTTTATACGAGAACCATCCGAGCCCCAGCAACGGGACAATTATGATGAGAACCATCCACGGATGGCGAAGAAATGGCTGCATGATTGCTTCGTACCAACCATGAAAAACCCTGGTCAGGGAACCTGCCTTTTCCTTTTCGGCGTCTTTCTCTGTCAATAGATGATCCGCAAGGAGCGGAATAGCGAGCCACGCCACAAAAAAGGAAATAATAAGGCTGGAAGCCATGGTCAGAGAAAGGGATTTGAAAAAGGCCCCGGTGACCCCCGAGAGGAACGCCATGGGGATAAAGATGATAATAGTAGAGGCAGAGGAGCCCTCCAGGGGACGGGTAAACTCTGTTACAGCCGCCATGACTCGATCATGATGACTGCCCGTGCCTGTGCGCAATCTCCGGACAATATGTTCCTGCATGACAATCATATCGTCTACAATAAGCGCTATCGCGGCCGCCATACCTCCCAGTGTCATGATATTGAAACTCATATGGAGCACATAAAGCAGCAGGACGGTGGCGGCCATCACGCACGGCACAGTCACCGCCGCTATAAAAGTCATCTTGATATTGCGCAGAAAGACCCACAGAATGAAGACGGCAAAGAAGACTCCGATAATAATGGCGTCCCGTACACTGCCTGCCGAGGAAAGGATCAATCGGCTCTGATCGTACCAGTTGGCGATCTTGATCCCCTTCGACAACTGTGGGAGAAATCCCGCAAGTTTTGCCTTTATATCCCTTGCTATCCGGACAGTATTTCCCCCCGGTTGCTGGTAGACCTGAAAAAGCACGGCATCATGGCCATCGGCGGTCGCCCTGGTCCATTGCGGAACCGTGCCACGGCTCACCGTGGCAATATCATTCAGGCGCACAATCCCATTTGCTCCCGAACGGAGGATCGTCTCACGGATCTGATTCAAGGTATGAAATCGCGTGTCGGAAATGGTCAGGTAGAGTTTATAATGGTCCTCAATTTTCCCCACGGCGGTAATGACATTGGCGGCTGAAATGGCCTTCGCCACATCGCCCAGGGAAAGTTCATAAGCAGCCAGACGCGCGGGGTCCACGGTCACCCGGTATTCCTCCCTGGCACCTCCCTGCACTCCAACCCTTGCCACACCCTTTACCGTAGAAAGTAAGGGGCACAATTGATACATTGCAATATCGTGCAATTCCACCAGGGAATGCGTGTCGGAGGTCAGACTGTAGGCCAGGACCGGGAACACGGTGGGGTCCATGCGCCGGACCTCAAACCTGGTTCCCCGCGGTAAACCGGACAAGGCCTGGTTGACAGCGGATTCCACCTGGAGGGTGGCCGCAACCATGTCCCGGCCCCAGTCAAAATCAACGGAAATTTCGGCGCTGCCCCTGCTGGTGGTGGACCGCACATGGCGCACTCCGGGAACAGCGCGAACCGCCTCCCCCACAGGCCAGGTCACCTGGATGGCCATCTGTCCCGCAGGACGGTCGCCGGCATCCAGGGTCACCACTACCCGGGGAAAATTCACGTGGGGGAAGAGGGCCACCGGAAGCTTCAGGCTGCTGGCGATTCCTCCCAGGGCAAGCACGACAATGAGGAACAGGATCGAGCGTCGGTGTGATTGCATCCAGCCCGTCATATTCATCCGGGCACCTCCGTTCGAACGGGCATACCATCTTGAAGTTCATAGCTGCCAAGCACAATCACCCGATCTCCAGGCTTCAGGTCTTTAGAAATAATTTCAATCCCTTGATGGTTTTCCAACCCGGTTTTCACGATGTGCTTCCTGGCTCGGCCCCGGCTGACGGTGTAAAGAACGAAATGACCATCTTCGGGAAGCACTGCAGATCGAGGAATGACCATCGCTTCCTTTGAAACAACAATGATTCGCCCACGGACATACTCTCCCAGCAGGAGACCTTTGGGCGATGTTACTGCAACAAAGATATTGACGAGGCGGGTGGCCGGGTTCACGGTCCGGGAAATCCTCTCGATCTCTCCACCTACACTGCCGCGTCCCTGGATATTCACTTTTGAAACCCGGACAACCTGTCCTCGCTTGAGCCTCTTGATATCTTCCTGCTCCACGTTCAAGTGCACTACGATGCCATTCTGTGGAACGATATCCAGAAACGGTGTCCCCGCAGGCACCACGGATCCTTGCTCAACGTGTACCCGGTAAACAATTCCCGAACCGGCCGAACGCAGTATCTTTTTCTCTGAAATTCCCCTTTTTTCAAGATTTTCGAGCCGGATTTTGGCCTTCTGAAACGCCTGCTGCGCCGCCAGGAGTTCTTCTATGGTGCCCACCTTGAGCTTCACGCGTTCCCGTATCTTCCCGAGATTCTGCCCGGCTGCTCTATAATCATTTCTCGCCTCCCGCATCTTGAGGCGTGTATCCGCGCTGACTTCAATTTCCAGCAGATCACCGCCTTTTGAAACCTTTTGGCCTTCACTGACGAGTATATGGCGAACCCGGCTTGCGAACGGCACAGATACGTTTCTCACCGCTCCTGGTTCAGGGACCACCGTCCCGTATGCCGTGATGACTTCACTGATGGCTTCCCTCTTTATGGGTGCCATTTTGACCATCGCAACCGGAACAACGGGAGCAGTGTCTCGAATAATGGGGTGCGGCCTTTTTTCATGCACTGAATAATAGTAATATGCCCCCCCTCCCAGACAGATCATAAAGATAATGATGAACCATTTTCCCCGTTTCATCTAAGCTTCTTTCCTCCTTGCACATCAGGCAATCAATAGAGTTTCCGTCATCCCGCCCAGGCAAAATCAGTGGAGATATTGCGCGGCAGCGATTTCCAGGGCGATACCCATGTCGGTTAAATCCCTCTTTAATTTCAGGACCACGAGTCTTCTGGTTTCCAACTCATTCCGGAGATTGCTGTATGTGACGACATCAGCATTGCCTTCTTTCAGCGCCTGGTTATAGGTCTTTACCAGCTGAGAGGCGATATTCACCGAATGCTTTGCTGCATCCAGCTGTTTCTTTACGGATGCCATATCCCCGAGGATTGCCGCGACTCTTGATCGGGCTGCAAACATGCGCGCCATATATTCATCGAAAAGCTGTTTGCGATCGGCTCGCGCCATCGCGATCTGACCCTGATTCCGATCAAAGAAAGGCAAATCAACGCTAATAGCAAAACCGGTGGTAACTGTATTCCCGGTATCCCGTGCATGGTTTAATCCAATATTTATTCTGGGAAACTGAGAAAGAATCGCCGCCCTGACCTGTGCCTCCTGACTTGCGTACCCTTTTTTCAAGGCAAGAAGATCAAGGCGCCGGCTTGCCAGCCCCTGGACAATCTCCCGATACCCGGGAAGATGTTGCCATAAAGGAAGCCTGGTGTTCCGCTGGAGTGAAACTACTTGACCGGGAGGCAGGCCCAGTGTCCGGTTGAGTCCATGCCGTTCACGGAGTTGTTCCTGCGCAAGAGTGAGGACCGTATTATGCGCATTCTGACAGGATACTTTCGCGGCGTTTAACTCCAGTATCGTCTTTACTCCCATCGAAAAGGCCTTCTTCAGGGTCTGGAGGTTTTCCTCCAGCTGCCTCTCTGTCTTCCCAGCCAGCACCAACTGTTTTTGTATGCACAGCAGACGGTAGACATGCAGCCTTGCCGCCTGGGCGACCTGCCACTCCTGCCATGCAACCTGGAGATCCACGGAAGCAGCATGTTTTCGAGCCGCATGCAACCTTGTCCCGCGCGATATGAGAGAAGAAATGTCCCATCCCAGACCAAGGCCGAAGGCGTTGACCGTGCCGTTGGTGCTGCCTCCGGTAGGAACATCAAGGCTGTAAGAAATCTGGGGGTTGGGGAGGATACCCGCCTGGAAGAGCTGGGCTGCGGCGAGTCCTTTTCGGTCTCTTGCAGCACGCAGTTCAGGGTTGGCGAGCACCGCCAGAATTCCCGCCTCATCGGCCGAGAGGCCGTCGCGTTCATTGAACTGAACCGGTTTCAAAATGGGGTGTCTGATGGTCTTTGCCTGGACCCGAATATCATCCATGCTCGGCGGCTGCAGCTTCCGGGCAATGGCGGAATCCTCAAGCGGCATTCGATGGTATGTAGCACATCCTCCCAGCATTGCGACAGCCAGACCAAGCACCAGACATACATATTTCTTCCGTCTATTCTTCTCCACCGCCTTCCGCATCACGGCCGAACTCTCTTTCTATCTCTCGTCTGCCGCCGTCGATTGTGGAGGCCTGAGAACAACCCGAACAGGAATAAGACGATCAAGGGTTCCCCGATTGCCACGGGCACGATACGGCCAGAGGCTATTGCGGGTTTCGGCAAAACAGCAAAACGGATAAGGTTACTCACCATGGGTCTGCTTTCCCTGGGGTCTACCACCGTAAGAGTCACCCCATAACGACCGGATCGGATCAATCGCATGGACCAGTTCCGGGCGCCTGTCTCCCCCGGAGCCAACCGCTTGATACGGATGGCCTTTTGCGCAGACCAGTCTTCCAGATCCATGGGATGCTCATGGCCGGGTTCCAATGACACCAAGGAAAGATACACCACGAGCCCTTGCAGGTGTTGGTGACCTGCGTTGTAAACTGTTCCTTGGAAGACCGCCTTGTCTCCCATTGTCAGCGCTCCCGGCGGAGGATCAATCGCTACCTGGATAGATGGAACCTCTGCGCGACCATTCATTGCCGGAACGAACAAAAAGATCGTCAAGAAAGTGAGGCTCAGCAAAAAATGCTTTTTCATAATCCCATCCTCCTTGTTGCCAGATGCAAAAATAACAGGACGGCACCGGTGTAACACAGCAGGACGGCAAGAGGCAGAATCTGAACCAAAATTCCCTGGCTGTCCACCACAACGCTGTCAAGCATGTTCAGTGCAACCCCAAATGGATTGACCACATCCATGAACCGGCCGATAACGCTCTGTCGCAGTGAAGGCCCCATGACGATCGGGCTGCCACAAACCAGGAAAAGGAGAAGACCGATCGAAAGCACCCCTTTCACGGTCTTTATCCGGGCCGATAAGGCCAGTGTAAATCCGCCGAAAATCAGAACCAAAAGAGTCCCGGCAAGGAAGAGATATTCAAAGGCCGGCCAGAGATTCTGACCGGTACTTCCCACGGCCCAGAGATAGGGGACGGAAAGAAGAAAAATAATGAGCCACGAAAAAGCAATGCCGGCCAGCTTGGCCATTGCCGCGTCTTCAGCGTCAATAGGTGCTGTCAGCAGGGTTTCCAGCGTCTCCCGCTCGCGCTCCCCTGCAAACCCGTCGCTCCCCCGGATGACCGCAATCAAAACAGCAAGCCCAATGACAATACCGACCATCATATAGACCGCCTGCGCATTGTCCAGCAGGCTCAATTCCGTATTGCTGACAAGCAGGAGTGAAAAGACACTCAAGATCCCGCACCCAACCAGATAAAGCACTGCGCCACGGGACGAAAAAATGTCTTCTACACATTCTTTCTGTATTAACGGACTGACATATCTCATGGCCTTCTTTCACCTCCCGTATAGGTGAGATACATGGCCTCAAGCCCGCTTCCCATCTGTATCGCCTCTGTTACCGGTATTCCCCTTTGAACCAAGGATTTAATGGCCTCCTCAGGCTTCATGTCTTCAATGATGCAACTGAACCAGTTCCCGGTCCCCTCTTGAACGGTGATTCCCGGCAGATTCCGCTGTCCCAGAATTCTGTCCTCCCCCGCAACACGAAACCGGTATCGGATCGCCTTCCTGGAAGAGGCGCCGAAAAGAGGCCCTTCATACTGGATGTTTGCGTTATAGAGGATGCCGATGCGATTACAGAGCCGTTCCACATCATCCAGGATATGGGTCGAAATAACCACCGTCATCCCCTTTTCCCGGTTAAGGTGCAACAGGAGATCGTGAATCTCACTCCTCCCCTTGGGATCAAGACCGTTTGTGGGTTCGTCCAGAAAGAGGACCTCCGGATCATTGACCAGGGCACGAGCCATACCAAGCCGCTGCTTCATGCCCCTGGAAAAGGTCCGGATGGGGCGGTGGTCAGCTGAATCCAACCCTACCTGTTCCATATGCATGCGGCAATCCGCTGCGGAGAGATTCAGTCCGTACAACTGCCCAAAAAACCGCAAATAATCCTCCGCCCACATCCATCCATAAAAACCGTGGGATTCGGGCAGCACATTCACCCGCTGTCTCAAGCGGTCTCCCTCCATCGAAGGATCCAGTCCCATGACATTCACCCTCCCTCCGTCCGGGTGCAAAATGCCCAACAAGATGCGCAATGTCGTGGTCTTCCCTGACCCGTTGGGTCCCAGAAAGCCGTAAATATCGCCTTTCTGCACCGTCATGAAAGTATTTTCCAGGACCTTTCTTCCCTCGAATGATTTCTTCAGTGACTCAATCTCGACAACATTCATCACAATCCCTCCGAAAATATGCCGGGGACAGGGCGAGCACCGTCCTCGGCTGTTATAGAAGACGATTTAGTCTTCGTCTTCTCTCTCCCGGTTTTCCCTTTCCTCTTGGCGGGCGCTTTTTTCGTGGTCTGCGTGATCTCTGTCCATTGCCAGCACCTTCCCGGAACCCGCATCCACCTTGACATCCGTGATTGCCTTTTCCGGAGTGACTACTTCAACCCTATAGACCAGGAAGCCATTTTCATCTTCCAACTCCGCCTTCAAGACATTTCCCTTTACCTTTTCCAGGGCAGCTTTGACGGCCTGCGCGAAATCAATCTTTGCAAGACCCGGGAATTCGGCTTCCGTGTGTCTTCGCACCTCAATCGTCCCGGACCGAACCCAGTTCTCATCCGCTCTCGCGGAAGTGAACCCCAGGAATCCCGTTCCCATCAGAACCGCCAGCACACATGTGCCAATCCATTTCTTTTTCATACCAAGTCCTCCTTCATGAAATGTCTCTTGAAACGTCTTTTTCACTGAGAAAAAAGGCTCCCCGGGTTTCTCACCAATCCCTTGACGTGCGAAACCTTGGACGGCAAGAAACCCGGGCTATATAATTGACGGATCGGTTCAAAGATCTTCCATGACCTCTCCGTTTCCGCTTTCAACTTTAAAGAGCGTTTATGAAGAAATAGTGAAGGAAAGGGAAAAAATGATTTTTTTTGGGGATTATTGTTTCTGGTAGGATTCTGCCGGCACCGGCAAGGTGATAGTGATCTGGGTCCAGGCGCCGGGCTCGCTTTCCATTTCCACCGTACCGCCATGGAGCTCAACGATGCGTTTGACAATGGTCAGACCGAGGCCCGAGCCACCATATTGCAGCGACCGTGACTTTTCCACCCGGTAAAACTGATCGAACACTCTCTCAAGGTCCGCCTTCGGAATCCCTCTGCCCGTATTATAGAGCGAGACCCGTATATCATGGCCGACTCTTGCTGCACGTATCCTGATGTCACCATCGGTATGGCTATACTTGATAGCATTATCCACAAGATTGATGAATACCCGCTGAAGTTCTTCTTTGTCTCCCCTGACCTCCAGGTCTTCTGGAATATTCAGGGTGAGGTTGATCCTTTTTGCGGCAAAGACATCTGCATAATCTTCCAGGACTGATTTCAACAGGCCGGGCAGACTGATTTGCGCAAAGGATATGGTCCTCTTGAGCTCCAGGGCGGACAGATCGAGCAAGTTCTTTACAAGGCGGCTCATCCGGCGCAGGATATTCGTTTGATGGATCAGGCGTTGCTGGAAGGAATCCGGCAGATCTTTCCGATGGATGGCCCCCTCCATAAACAACATCAACAGCGTAATGGGGCTTTTGAGTTCATGGGAGGCATCCGCAATGAACTGCTTCTGCATATCAAATGAATACTGCAGGCGGTCAAACATCCGGTTGAGAGAACCGGAAAGCTCATACAGTTCATCCCGACTCTTGCCCATCGGGATCCGGCGGTCCAGGGTCCTGTTACTGATATCCCGGGCCATCCGATTAATCACCCCAATAGGCTTGAGAATCCTGCCTGCTACCCCATAGCCAAGAAAGATCAGCAACAAGGTTGTCACCAGCAATCCAAGAGCGATACTCTGCAGCAAATCCGTGACTTCATCCTGCAGTTGACCGAGGGGTTTGGCTATCTGAATAATATATCCCGAACCTTGTTTTTGGAGGTAAACAGTTCTTACCCGAAAAGCGACCTTGTTACCTTCCTCTCCCAAACCGGTCCCATTTTCAGGCATCGATTTTATGACCGTGTAGGCCCTTCTATTATTGCGCATGGGAAGGGTAACATGGCGTGCCAGCTGTGTCTGGTATATGATCTTCATATGACTGTCATAAATCTTGATCCAGTATTGGTTCACGTCAACGGAAAAACTGCCGGCAAGACGTCCGCTGGACGGTATCTTCCCTGCAATTGCAAGACGGCCCAGGATTTGGCCAATGACCTCCAGCCCCGTATCGATGGATTTATAGGGCAGCTCTTTCATTTCCAGAAAAATGATCAGGGAGAATACAAGGCTCACAAGAACGCCGGTTCCGGTAATCCACAGGGTTATTTTGTGTCTTATCTTCATTCCTGTGCGTCCTCGATAATGAATCCGATACCACGGATTGTCCGGATGATGCCCTTTGTTTCAGGGTCCCCGATCTTCCTGCGGAGATTCTTGATATGCACATCTATGAAATTGGACATGGTAAAGGGATCAAATTCATCTCCCCACACATGTTCGGCCAGGGTGAATCTGGAAACTGCACGGTTTTTGTTGTACAAGAGAAATTCCAGGATCGAAAATTCCTTGGGTGTCAATTCCATTGGGACGTCTCTTTTAAAAACCTCCCGGGTTTTTGTATCAAGAGAGACATCCCCGACAGTCAACAGCGTATCCTTGTGCTCACTGGTCCGCCTGAGCAGGGACCTGACCCTGGCCATCAGCTCTGACCTGTCAAAGGGCTTTGGAAGATAATCATCAGCGCCGTAGTCGAGCCCCGCAATCTTGTCTTCCACACTCCCCCTTGCCGTCAACATGAGCACCGGTGTTTTGATATCACCATCACGGGTCTCTTTCAAGACTTCAAGGCCGTCGATTTTCGGGAGCATGATGTCCAGAATAATGAGGTCATACGCATTATCAAACACCTTATCCAGGGCCTCTTCACCATCGGCGGCCGTGTCCACCTCGTATCGCTGCTGCTTAAACGTCTCCCGGAGTTCCTCAAGCAGATCCGGCTCATCATCCACTATCAAAATTTTCATTCAAGCCTCCCCATTCCTTTTTCGCTGGATAAACGCCTTCCGGAGTTGCCATCGTCCGGCTGGATGTTATTGCCCCCTGCACTCCTTAATCTTTTATCACTAGTGTCCGGTTAAACTTTTCGAAAGACAGGCTAACTATATGATTTAGCATGTTAATTATACAATTATTAGAGGGATCGACTTGAAATTCATCTAAGCTTGACCCCATACCCTTTGCCGGAAAATTTCACGTGCTAAAGGAGTGGATCAATGTATCAGGGGCAAATCGTTTTTTCTCAAGTGATGGACTTCCTCCCTCAGAAGAAGTTCCGTCAATGTATCAATCACTATAATGGTAATTATCGAGTTCGTTCTTTTACATGCTATGACCAGCTTTTATGTATGGCATTTGCCCAACTGACTTACCGCGGAAGCCTGCGCGATATCGAATGCTGCCTTCGAGCCATGCGAGAGAAGCTTTACCATATGGGAATCCGGGGCAAAGTATCTCGCAGCACGTTGGCCGACGCAAATGAAACACGGGATTGCGCCGGATATATTCACACAAAGTCGATAAAGCCACTGGTATCAAGTTCAATCAAACAGTCGCCTTGACAGGTTTTTACAGCAAAAAAGATTATCCGGAAAAGCTACGCCGAATAAAGTACTTTGATACCGAAAAAGGCAGATCATTCATCTTTCTTACGAATCAATTCATCCTGTCAGCCATAACAATTGCTGAACTGTATCGATACCGGCGGCGGGTGGAGATTTTTTTTAAATGGATCAAACAGCATTTGCGGATCAAGAGCTTCCATGGCACCTGGGAGAATGCTGTCAAAACGCAAATCTGGATTGCGGTATCAACTTATGTTTTGGTCGCCATAATGAAAAAACGACTGAAAATCGACTTAACTCTCTACACTATTTTACAGATTCTGAGCATTACTCTATTTGAGAAAATGCCTATTTTACATGCCCTCACGGCGAACGATTACAGAAACCAAATTACTGCTGGATATATCCAGTTGAAATTATCTGAATTTTAACCGGACACTACTGTTCCAATATTATTTTTGAAGGTTCAATCGACATAGCACTTTGTAGCCTGTTATCTTCCCACTATTTCTGTGGCCTGCTGGGAAAACCTTGCATTCTTGATGCCGGGAGATGGACACTCACCGGGTCACTTTCCATTTCAGCCGTTCAATGGGGCTGCCGCCTGGGAAGATAGGGGGTATATTCGAGTGCCTGACAGTAACCAGAGGCACTGCTAACCGGCTCGCTCTCCCTTTACATTTCGGTACTCGCGCCAATGCAGTGGCAATTCCAGAAGTGTCTTGAGTTCATTGGAAAGCCTCAGATGAAGGTCATGAGGGTGTATTGCAATCCGCAAAACACCAATACGCCGTGCAAGTGCAAGATTCACCCTATTCCACAAGAGAATTGGTGGAGCGCGCCACAGCCTATCGGCCTCGTAGCCGACCAGCGGCAAACGAAAGAACCTGTCTTTTTCCCTGTCATACACACCGGTGAAATATTCGAAATAGCGAAAGGGAAGTGTGCGTAATTGACTCTTGGAAATCGAACCCATTGCCCATGCCGGCGGCACGTAGAGGGCTGGGGGATCCAGTCCCATCTCTCCAAACCAATCGTGGCAACGCGAGATCAAGGCAGCGATTTTCTGGCTATCCAGTGCCAGATGTTCCGCCACCTTACGGGAAAACAGGCACGCGTGCAGGGTGTGGCGCAACCCCACGATGCGCTCCACACGATGCGTCCAACCATGGCCGGCCAGGAGGCACCCTTTTTGTTGCAGTTGTTTCAACTTTCCGATTTGTTCCGCATTCCAGGCCTTGCCCGGGACCACAAGCAGAACCATGGGTGCGATACCGCGCGATTCGAGAAAAGCAATGGTAGTCAAAACGTCAGCCAAGGTTGCGGGCGTCACGTCATGGACGGATACCAGCGCCGACAATGTGACTGAATCTGACATAAGGTTAAACAACACCATCCATTCTCAAAATCCCTAACCAGTTGCTGATGGTCCAATCGTTAAATTGACGGGCCGCGCTGCATGCGCCTTCCGCCTTTTCTCTCCGCCGCTGATGGTCAAGTTGTTCAATTTGCCTTATCGCGTCAGTAAGGTTCTCCTTTTCTCTGAATCGAAAAAGACTCTTCTTAAGCAACGGCCAGTCAAAGATACCGCATTTTTCAGAGGCAAGCACAATCCTTTTTCGGGCCATGGCCTCCAGCGCGGTGGTCCCGAAGGATTCCACACGAGAAGGGAGGACGAGCATATCAACGCTGTCCAGGGTGGCGGGCATTTTCGCCCTGGGCAGCCATCCGAGATAAGTAAGGTTTGACAATTTCCTGGACTGCGTAATGATCAGGTCACGCAAGGGTCCATCACCGGCGATAAGGAATTGGATATCCGGCAATTCCTCAGCAGCAGCGATGACCGAATGCACGTTTTTTTCTGCAGCCAGGCGCCCGGCAAAAAGTATTCTCCTTAACCCATTAGCCGGAGGAGTCACGGGTTCTTGAAGAAATTTCCGGTCAATAGGGGTTCCCATGAGCCGAACCCTGCCGGCACCCATATCGCCTGCAACTGCCACCATTTCTTTTGAGTTGGCAAGTACCAGGGAGCTCTGCCGGAAAAGAAACCTGTGAAAGGACCGCAAGAATGCCCGGCTGAACTTTTCGAAAAGCCTATTCCAATAAAGGTCCGTGAGCTTTTCGAAATCAGTATGAAATCCAACAAGCAAATTCAAGCCATAGCGTTTGGCAAGGTACATGCCCAGTAATCCGTAAGGGCCCGGGGTTGGTACAATGATTGTGTTTGGCAAAATCTGGCGGATGCGTTTGTGGATCTGACGAACCGGCGGGAGGGTGATTTTTTGGGTCCTGTCCCCTGGGAGAGGAAAACTCAGCCATCCTTTCCATGGCCCGGCACCATCGGAATACGGACAAAGAAGTTCGGCATATCCTATGTAGTCGCGAAGATGTTCCACCAGGTCATGGTAATACGTCCCCACACCATTCCGCTCAGGCAGTGCATCCGAAATGATCACCACGCGCAATGAAGCAGCCTCCCTGATATCAGAATCCGCGCGCATGTCCGATGCTCCCGGAAGTTCCATCATGTATCCCGCCTTCTTGAACAAAAAAACCTTTATCCCCCTGCCAGTCCCGGTGGGCGGAGAGTTCGTACTCTTCGTAAACCCTGGAGAAACGCTTCCGGAGAGTTGCCTCGTCCAAACCAAACTGTTCTAGAGAGTAGACATGTTTGCTGACATAGGATTTCACCTTGGTGTCTTCTAGATGCAGGTGCCTGATGAAATTGAGATCA
>CAZJRD010000010.1:0-36776 GCA_964548365.1 uncultured Desulfobacteraceae bacterium
CCGCTGTCCCGGATGCCGTTATTATTGGTATCATCGAAATCTTCGGGAAAACCGTCCTCCAGGGGATCGTATCCCCCTGACAAGATGACCGCTTCTTTGACGGTATCGGAGGCAGTCCTGATCCTGGCAAAATAGGGTTTGCTCCAGGAATACCCTATTTGGGTATAGTCGCCTGTGCCCCCCTCAATGTGCCATTTCACCGTCCAGAGAGCGGGATCAGGCGCGGTCACGTCGAGGGCCCAGTAGCTTCTTCCGCCGCGTCTTTCCCCGAAGACCAGGGTCTTGTCGTAATAATCCCCGGTCTTGGTCGTTGCGCGGAAGAGGTTGCAGGAACCGTCTACCATGTAAGGATGGTTGTCGGTATTTTCAAAAAGCTTCAAGTTTGGGAGAAGGTCCGAAGGAACAAAGGCGAAGATTTCATCTCCTGCCGTGTAGTTCTTTCCATTAATGGTCGCCGTGTCCGGAGAATCCAGGAACACGTGAAGCATGCCGTCATTGGCACCGATGGCCACAAAACGGTAGTCCAGGCCTCCGGTTGCATTCAGGTAGTCAATAATTCTTGGTTCCGAATGGATCATGTCCCCCAGGATCCAGCTTCGTTTTGCCACCGGTTCCCCAACATGCCCGGTGAGCGTGCTGGCATCGTACGTATACCCATACATGAAGTTGATAATCTTGTAGCGGTCTTCGTCAGTGGTTACGTTGAGATCCGTATTGCTGACATTGGTGCTGTTAAAGGCCTCCAATGCACTGCCGCTATAGGTGTAGATATCCCGATTGTAGTAGTTGCCTATGTCGAATGCATCATTCACTCTCGTCTTGAGACGACCGCCGGCACCCCCTTTATCCACTTCCCCGCCGTCCGTGGTGTCTGACCAGTAGGACTGGGAACTGGTCTTGAAAGACCCGTCACAATTACCGGCAATAGCCTCGCTTTCATCAACAACGGTCCACTCGGGATCTGATCTCCCAGTACAGTCCGTCCTCGGCATATAAGTCAGCCCGTATTTTTTCAGATTTCCCTGCCAGTAGCCGTTAACGACGGGCTTAAAAAAGGCCATATAGAGCTTATCGCCGCTCTGGGTTCTGTTGGCCTCATCCACCGAGACCACGGGTGCCGTAAAGGCCACGGAAGCGGACATGGAAAGTCCCAGGCTGTAAAAGGCGTTTACCAGCTCTGTCTGATCATTGGCGGTTATGCCTATGCCGCAGCCATCTTTGGCCGTATTCTTTAAGAGGGGGCTCTCCAGACCAAATCCGATGGTATGGGTTATCACATTGTAATCAGGGTCATGCCCTGTGGTGTCCTGGCTCTCCACACATTTTCCCCGGGCCATCCACCGCGCAACATCATCTGCGTAGTCGGGATCCGAAGTCTGGATAGGATCACCTGTCCAGGTATCGCCATCTATATAGTCACTGCTGGTAAAAACAGGGTCAGGGTCGCTGTTTTTGTCTATCCTGTTCCAGACATCATCCCCGGATGGGAAACCGTCGGTCATAACAACCTCGTAGTTTTCACTGCATTCGCTTGTGCTGGAATGGGTTGAAAGATAATCATGGATCCAATCATAGGCCTCCTGCATGGCTTCACCCATAGGGGTGCCGCCTCCTGCGCTCAGCGTATCAATGCCGGCTATAACGGCATCTGCCCCTGCATCAAGACCTGTTACCAAAGAGATCCCGTTCCCGGACCATTTTACCAGACCCCAATTGATCTTGTCCCGAGTCTCCTCCACGACGATCTTCATGGCATTCTGAGCTGTCTCAAGGCGGGATCGTATCTTTTGACCAACACCATCGTTCCCGTTGCAGCAAGTGAATGTGCCCGATGCTGCAGGTGCAGTTGCCGAGTCTTGAGCGGTCCACTTGATTGCACTAATCCTGAATCCTAGATCCGTATCAGAACAGTTATCTCCGCCATTAGGGCCCACATGGAATTTGACATAGATTTTTGTTACATTTGTCACATCATATTCACCGGTCCAGATACTATCTTCATTGTACCCGTAAATCTTTCCCTCCGGTGTCTCGTTAACCCCTGCTGTTAGCTGGTGTAAGACATTGCCGTCCTGGTCAACAAAATAGACGCCATCGTTTTCAGAATTGGAGTTGCTGCAACTATCACTGCCTGCTGTTCTGTTTTCAACATCCAGCCCAGGGATCCAAGGATCCCAGCGACGTCTCCGGTATCTATTAAAGTATATCCTAAGATACTTCCGTCCGGAAAACTGGGTAAGGTCTATGGTACCGCAATTCTCATCCCTGTTGGATGAGTAGTCGGATCCGTATTCAGCATTTGTGATGGCACCTATGCCAACGGTTGTCCACACTTGAGCGCCAGGCTGGTAGCAGAGATACCTCCAAGCTTCACTTCCACAAGGGGTATTTCCATGGAGATCTTCTATCAATTTGATAAAACTCAGGTAATTACCAGTGACAAATGCGTAAATTCTTTCATCACCGGAAGAAGAAACAGCATTATCCTGATCGTCTGTCAGGGTATACCAGGTACCGGTTTCGAAAAGCCCGGAGAAATAGATACCCGGCGCCTTTAAATAGCCAAGAAAACCATAGTCCTTTGCTACCCCTGTTCTGGGATCTGTTCTTTCATCGGTGAGCAGGATATCCTGATGGTTTTTGAGCTGCTGACCGGCAATAGCACTGTTTGCATAGCCAGCAGTATCTGTCTTGTTAATAACACTAAGATTTGCCTCGGTTGGATACACAACATAGACCTGATCGTCCACTGTAACCGTCTCTATGGTATTGTTTTCAGCCGGATTGTCCCAGTCCGTGACCTGCCAGCCGGTATCTATGATTCCGCCTGTGACCCACTTCTGCCTCCTGGTTGAACCCTCATACACCGGATCACCAGTAGCGGCATATTTGGTCACGCCGTCATCACCGGTAATTTCGGCATAACCGGTGTAGGCGCTTACCAGATATATTTTATCCTTATCCCATAACTTTCCTGCCGCTTTATCAACATACCAATCATTAAGGCCTTTATCGTCATAACCATATCCGGCGCTTATAGCCCACTCAAAGAATGCCGCATAATCGATATTGGGATCATAGACCGGCCAATCCATAGAACCGGATACATCAATGACCAGCATGGCATTGTTTTTGACCGATGACCGGTACACATCGGTATCATCGGCAAAGGCGACCGTCATGGTCACGAAAAACAGGCCAAGCAGGATCATGAGTGTTCGACTGAGTCCAGTGCGTTTCATTGGAGTTTCCTCCTTCAGGTTATTGCCGTTGCTGAAGCGTTCCTATTCGGCCCTGGGGCCGATCTTGTAATACCGGGATGCCACATTGATTCGGCCCCCCGTCACGTCAATGTCGTAGTCATACCTGCTGAAATGGATCACGGAATACCCGGGAGGGGGCAGGAAATAGCCCAGATAATCAAGGGTGAAACTGTAGGCTGTTCCGGCCACCACGTGGGGGATGGGCGCGGGCAGGGGATTGCCGTTCGTCTGACCTGTCTGATCCGCCAGCTGCCCGGTGGTGTTGATCTGGATGACCGGGTAATTTCCCCGCCCCACTTCCGCGGCTTCCCGGTTCAGCCCGCCCTCGCCGATAAAGAAATTCTGCTTGTAGGGGATTTCATTTCCGGCGATCTGGATATCGGTGGTGGAAGTGCGGCTGGCCATGATGCCGATCAGGGTCAAAACTACGAGGATCATCAGGGCGACCACCATCACACTCCCCTGTTCTCGTTGGGATCCGTTCATTAAATAGTTCATGTTGCTTTCTCTCTCCAACATTTATAGCCGCTTGATGCACGAAAGGTGCATCCGATGGGTGTGACTTCCTTTTGTCCAGGTGACGATAATGGTTATGGTCTTGGTATCCGTAATCGGAGTGTCGTCGGCCACGTTCCAGACCCGGTGATAGATGCCACTACCGGCAACACCTTCTTCATTCACATTGAGTTCTTCGTGGTCTTTTGTCACCAGGGAGGTGAGGTCGGTATTGTTCCCCGCCTGGGTGTCCACCAGGTCAGCGTCCGTAGCGTAATTC
Organism: uncultured Desulfobacteraceae bacterium; assembly: GCA_964548365.1. GTDB lineage: Bacteria > Desulfobacterota > DSM-4660 > Desulfatiglandales > Desulfatiglandaceae > B46-G9. The sequence continues at coordinate 4,039 of CAZJRD010000010.1, forward strand.
CTCCCCAGGAGATCTTCCATTTTCTGCTCGGCCAGGGTCAGAGCGGTCGTCGTATTGTTGCTGAAATAATTCCCCTGGATCGCGGAGACCTGCATCTTGGCCACGGCCAGGAGGCCTATGGTGAGGATGGTGATGGCGACGAGCACCTCAATCAGGGTAAAACCCTGCCGGTGGATCTGGTTTTTCTTCACTTTTCGCAGTGGCTGTGTCTTTTTCATTTTATAATCCGATATTTCTGGTTTTAACCAGGGAGGTGAGCAGCTTTCGCCTGTAGCCGTCGCCGGGTGTTATCGTCTTGTCTCCCATGGTATACGTTTTAGTGTTTGTATAATCCCGGTTGATATGTTCTGTCCTGGCCAGGAGGCATACCTGGACGGCCCGGACGTTCGCCCATCCACCGGTAGTCAGGCTTGGATCATCAACAGTGCTCCCGTCAGCCATGACATACTGGACCTGGAGGTTATCAATGTCTTCAGCCACCACCTGAAAGCCGGTGCCGTTCCCCTGGTTCCAGCGCTCCAGAGCGGGATGATTGAGATCTTCATTAACTCTGTAGGTAATGACATCGGCACGGTAGACCCAGTCCCCGTTGCCATAACTCTCCTGGAGGGTGTTTTTGAAGGTGATCTGGCTACCCGTCCTTATTGCTACCTCAAAAATCTCCGCCCTGCTCAGGTCACTCTTGACAAGGATCCCGAATTTATATGTGGTGGCGTCAAGATTCAGGTCAAAGGGGCTGAGAGTCAGGGTGGTGTTCGTCACCGTGTCCCCGGAAGCAAGCTGACGGCTGTCGGCGGGGTCATTGCTTGCCTTAATAACGACAAGGTCGTCTGTCTGATTCTTAACGCCGTTTCCGTTGACATTGTCATTGTTTCTTCCGTAGATCAGGGGTCGGATGACCTCGTTGCCGGTAGCGGTAGGATCCCAGTCGACGTTGGTATAGGTGCGGGAGTCAAAATTGGTTACATAGCCCGCCATCTGGATATCCCGGCTCATGACATACATGCCTCCCCGAAGGTTTTGCTGCATGGCGGTGACCTGGTCCTGAATGATGAAAGAGTCTTGCTGGGACTTAAAGGTCCCGTAAATTGCTCCCATGACCATCAGGCTGATCACCATGGCAATAAGCAGTTCCACGAGGGTGAATCCTTGATTCCGTTTTTCCTTTTCGCGCATAACCTGTATCCTTATTGATCTTTTAGTCCCAGGCCGACCCGTCCCATTTTTTCAACTGGATTACGCCGCTCGCCAGCACGCCCGCCCCATAGGAAGCATTTTGGTCATTCTGCAGGTAGACATATCCTCCAGCAGAGCTGTTAATCATGCCCCGGGAATTAAAGACGACGGTATCAGCGGTAAAGGTAATCTGGTTATCAAAGCCGGCTCCAATTGCGGCTGTGGCTGCACCATGACCATAGCCCACCCCGCTCCTGTACTGGGAAAGGGGAACCGTTCTTTCAACCGTGTTGTCTCCGGCCGTAGAATAATCCCCATCGGCACCTCCGCTTATCACTTGGTAGGTAGCCGATCCCGCGTTGAACACCAGGGCCCATTCCGCGTTATTTCGGATGGCCTTCATTTTTGTGAACTGCAGCTCTGAATAAAGATCATTCGCTGCGGACCTCAGATGATAACCGGGAAGCCATTTGGAAAACACGGGAATAGCAATAGAAGCCATTATGGCCATCACTACAAAAACGAACAGAAGTTCCATCAATGTAAAAGCATCTTGTCTTCGCATGGTCTCGTCCTGACCTTGTTGGGAAATAAAGAAACGCGAAAAAGACTTTGCCCTTCGTCTCTGCAATAAAAATGCCAAGTGTGCCAAAAGATTCCCCAGCAAGACCTTTATCTCCTTATTGACTTGATATAATTGATAAATATTGCTCACGAAAGAGAAAAACCCTGAAGAGGCCCTTCGGCAAACTGTAAAATAAGTTGCCAATCGTAAAAAAAACTAACAGTTTTTCACCCATCGTTTATCGCATCCGAGCCGCTCTGGTCTTGTGCCTTTGCAGGGCGCTCCCCCCGCCAAACTCCAGGGTTAGGGTGTAATCTGCGGTACCCTCACCATACGGCCGAAGATCAAGGTCTTCGGATACCTTGTCCTGGATGTTTTGGGCATTTTCATAGGCATCGGCCGCTTCCTCCCTCATGCCTTTTTTCATATAGACAAAGGCCAGGTTTCGATACACGGTTATGTCATAAGCGGTTGGAGAGGCCTTCTGCTGAATGGCCCGCTGAAAATAGAGAAGGGCCCGGTCATAATCCTCCTGGCCGCAAAAGAGGATGCCGAGGTTGTTGTTGGCCTGTTTGTCGAAGGGTGAGAGCTGCAACGCCATAAAGAAGTCCTGTTTCGCCAAGCCGTAATCCTTCTGCTCAAAGTATGCAAGCCCACGATTGTTGTAGGCCTCCGCGTGATCAGGCACGAGGCGGATGGCCTCGGTGAGCGCTGCCGCCGCTTGGTCCAATTCCCCCTGCTTCAGCAGGGTTGTGCCTTCATGAAAGTAATAATTCCCGTCTCCCGCAAGGCACAGGCCTGGAAAAAGCGCCAGGAAAAGCAAAGGCATTGCAATACCAGGTAACCATTTTTTCAATACATTTCTCTTCATGGCAAACCCCTATAATGTTCTATTCATCAATAAATCCGTGAACAAGTCAGTTATTCTTTCTCTCTCTTGAAGACCGATAGTTCCTTGAGAGCTTTATCGGCAGAGAAGGTTGCTAACTTGAGAGCTCTTTGGGGCAGGATAGAGAGTGGTGTGAAAAATGGTTGTAATGGATAGAAATACATGCTAAAATTCACAAATTATATAGACAATAAACACCTTAACCTGTGTTGTTCCCTTGTTCAAAGAGGCAAAGAGGACGAGATGAGTAACCGGCCTGCGAAGATCTTGGCAGCCAGAACGGAAGGCCTGAGAGGCTTCACTCTTCTTGAGGTGCTCATGGCGCTTTTGGTCCTCAGTATCATTGCGGCGTTTGCCATTCCCGCCTTTTCCACCTGGCTGCCGGACTATCGGCTGAAGGGTGCAGCCAGGGAGCTCTTCTCCAATTTCCAACTGGGAAAGATAGCCGCCACCAAAAATGGAACCTACAGCACAATCTGCTTCAATCAGACCATTGGGTCAAAAACATATTCCTATGTTGTCTTTGCTGATGCCAACAATAACCTGGAATATGATTCCGGTGAACAGCTTCTTGTCCGGCGGCTCTGGGGTGAAGGCGACCAGTACCAGGGGGTCTCTTTTGATCCTTCAAAGGGAGGGGGAGACGGTCTGACCTTTCCCAACAATGACGATGGGATACCCGCCATAGCATTTCAGCCCAGCGGCATCCCAACAAGCAATTCGGGCGGCTTAGGCATGGGAACCGTCTATCTCAGGAACACGAAAGGAAAGGAGATAAAACTGGTTCTCTCATCTGCTGGAAACGTCCGTATCGAATAACCAACCACGGGAGCAACAAAGAGACATGCCCATTATGGGAAAAAAGAGGGAAGGCGGGAGATGGGGGTCCAGCCATGGTTTTACCCTGGTGGAGCTCCTCATTGCCGTGGCAATAGCCGGTATTGTCATGGGAGGCATCTATTCCGTTTTTCTCTCCCAGCAGAGTTCCTACGAGGCCCAGGCCCAGGTGACCGCCCTTGAGCAGAAGGTGCGAGCGGCCATGTATTTCATGCAACGGGATATATCTATGGCAGGCTGTGATCCCAGCGGCAATGCCCACGCCGGAATTTTGACGGCCGGTTCCCATTCCATCAGACTCACGGAAGACCTGAACAGCAATGGCGATTCCACTGAGTACAATGAGGATGTTACGTATGATCTCTATACCACGGGGGGCATACAGAAGCTGGGAAGAAAGAGCCCTTTTACGGCGTCAAACCAACCCGTCGTGGAGGACGTGGATGCGCTGGATTTCCTCTATTTTGACGCGGCAGGAAACGTGTTACCCACCCCGGTGTCGGACCCCTCGAGGATCAGGTCGGTACAGATAACGCTGGTTGTCAGGGGAGAAAAAACAGACCCCCGTTTTTCAAACACCACGATTTATCGAAATCAGGCAGGAACATCCATATTCGGCCCAGCCAATGACCACTTTCGGCGCAGGCTCCTGACGGCCGAAGTGATGTGCCGTAATCTGGCTTTTTGACAAAGGAAGGCAGGAAAATGGAATACGATCGACAAATTGACATACTGGGGAACGAAAAACAGAAAGGGTTCACCCTGCTGGAAGTGATAATTGCCATTTCAATCCTGACGGTCGGCATCCTGGCCATGGCCTCCTTGCAGGGGTCTGCGATTATAGCCAACGCGAGCGCAACGGATATAACCGACGCGACCACCCTGGCATCCGACCGGCTGGAAAAACTGGCCTCGCTCGCATACGACGACACGGACCTCAATGACACGGATGGTGATGGTGCAACGGGTCTCATTGATACGGGCTTTGACAGCGATCCACTCACTGTGAATGACGCTGATTACGGCATAATCCAACAGACTGCGAGAGGGAAAACTTATTCCGTGTACTGGAATATCGCAGAGGACGATCCAAAGGTGGGAACCAAGATGATCCAGGTAGTTGTGGCCTGGGAAGATCATGGGAGAGCGAAACAGCTCGCGTTGCGGCACATAAAGCCTCATATATAAAACCAGCTGACCGTTCACGGTTTACGGTTGAAGAGGCAGAAGGTTGATGAAATCTGCATTGAGCAACACAGGTTTTGATAGTATCTGCTCAACAAAGAAGAGCAGGACTCTTGTGACAGCAATAGTGGAGAAGAATATGAAAGCATCGGGCGGGTTTGCAGACAGGGAGAATGGATCTGTTCTGGTGGTGGCACTGGTAGTCCTTGCGCTTCTCACCATTATCGGGATAGCCGCCACCCAGATGAGTGAATCTGAGCTGGGGATGGCGGCAAACTGGAGATTCCAGAAGCAGGCCTTCTATGCGGCGGAATCGGCAAACGGCTATGTGGCGCGCAGTCCGGAACTCTATGACAATGAAAATATGTCGGCATCCGCGCCCAAGACCTTTTCCTCTCCTGCGGGGCTTCTGGGAAACAGGCAGTCTTTTGATGGGACAGTTGAGTATCTGGGCGCTTCAGCGGTGCCCAGGGGGTCAGGCTTTGAAACGGGTCAATTCAAGGCCCACCGCTATAAGATGCAATGCAATGGACATGGACCGTCCGGCGCAAAGGCGACTATCGAGATAGGCTTTTACCGTCTTGGTTTTTGACGGATTGAGGGAATACCTGAATAGAGAGACAGATGGGAAACGGAAAAGGAAAATGGCCCGTGTGGTTCCTAGGGGTAGTGATGCTCTCCTTGCTGGCGATGCTGTGTGCGCGGGGCCTGGCAGATGACACCTGCCTGGTGGCCTTTTCAGGCCCGGGCGCGGGTTGGAGCAGCCTTACGGCACCGGTTATTCCGCCGGAAAAGACCCTCAGTGCCAATCGCGTCTACCTGGGGCTCTTTCGCGCCACGGCCGGGCCCATGTGGGAAGGAGATGTGGCCAGGTTTGGACTTTCCGCCGACAACGAGATCGTGGACAAGAACGGCAATCCTGCCCTGGATTCTACTGATGCCCTCGAAGCTGGAGCGGTTCCCTTCTGGTCGGCAAAAGATTGGGCCGGTCCTTCTGATAAGCCCAATTACATCGCCAACACGGACAGGAAAATCTATACCTACCTGGGATCATCCTCCGATCTGGCCGATTCGAGCAACCGGTTTGGAGCAAGCAATGCTCTCCTTACGGCTGAAGTGCTTGGAAATCCCACCCACAGCGTTTCTCAGATCATCGATTATGTTCGTGGCGCCGATGTGTTCGATGAGGATGGTGACGGGGATACCGCGGAGAACAGGGACTCCATTCTGGGAGATGTGCTTCACAGCCAACCCCTGGCGGTCACGTACCGGCTCCCTGACGATTCCTCCGAGACGGTGGTATTTTTCGGGGCGAACGATGGGATGCTTCACGCTCTTCTTGACAGTGAAGTAGATGCGGACGGCGACGAAACCCTCTCAGGCATTGAGCTCTGGGCCTTCATTGCCCCGGATCAGCTCCACCGGCTCAAGAACCTGGTGGAAGGGGTTGACCATCAGTTTTTCATCGACGCAAGCCCCAAAGTCTATGTGCGAGACGTCAACGGTGACGGGGTTGTGGATGCAGGTGCAGGGGACCAGGTTATCCTTATCTGCGGAGAGAGGCAGGGCGGAACCGGTTATTTTGCCCTGGACATCACTGATCCGCAAGCACCACAGTTTTTGTGGAGAATCAACCAGGCCAATGATGCCTCTGCCTTGGGTCTTCCCCTCGGAGCCGCACCGGACAGTTTCATCCCTGCATTGGGCCAAACCTGGTCGGAGCCGGCATTCGCCGTGGTCAAGACAGCGGATGATGATGAAACGGGAACACCCGTGTTTTTTATCGGCGGGGGCTACACGCCGGACAATTCCGCGGGAAAGGCCGTCCTGGCGATCCGGGTCGATGACGGCAGTGTGCTGCGGATATGGGAGAACGGCGTCAGCGGGATAAGCCACATGAACTACTCCATCCCCTCCAACGTAGCGGTGGTGGATGAAAACGACAATGGCTTTGCAGATAAGCTGTACGTGGGTGATGTCGGGGGGCAATTGTGGCGTATTGGGCGCTTTACGGATGATGAAGACAGCCCCCTGCCGTTTCCAGAAGCGGATGAAAACATGAATGACTGGGAACCGCACATCCTGTTCAAGGCAGGCATACCTGGAGAGACGCCGGGCGTTCGGAAATTTTTCTTTCCGCCCAGTGTGGCCCTTGAAAAAGAGTATGATCTCCTGTTCATAGGAACGGGAGATGTGGATGATCCCTGCAATCCAACCAGCTCGGACAGGATCTTTGCCATCAAGGATGCAAACGGTCTAGGAACAATGACAGAGTTGGACCTGGTGGATATTACCACACCGCCACACCGGGTGCCGGACCTGGACGTGGATCAGGGCTGGTATCTGCCCCTGGTTGCGGGTGAAAAGATCCTGGCCAAGGGGCTCGTTTTCAATGGGGTCTATTATGTGACCAGCTTCACGCCGACTGTGTCCGGAGGGACGGCGACACTCTATGGACTGAATTATAAGACCGGTGAGCCCGCTCTTTTCGGGGCAACGTTCCCCCATACCCCGACGCGGAGCATGGAGATAGGGACCAGCATTCCTTCCGGCCCTGTAGCGGCCATTACCAGTTCCGGACAGAAGATCCTTGTGTCCAAGACCCTGGCCACCCCTCCCGCTGAAAGGGCATTTCGGGGCGCCCAGGAGGCCGGCATACTTGCCATCAATCCCACCACCTTTCCCCCGGTGAATTTCTTTTATCTCTGGTGGATGCAGCACTGAAAAACCGGCGATACAAGCGCTCCTTCTAAGCAAGCGGGGGTAAGCTTTTTTCCGTGACGAGCCTCCCAGGCTGGTATGTTCAGTGACTTATCCACGCCCCGCCTATAGAGGCTTATAGGCGGGACTCCGCATTTACTCCGCCAAGCGGAGTTCTGCGGCTTCCCCCATAGATAAGTCACGAAAATACGAAGCCCTTCCGACGGTCAGGAAAAAAGTTTACCCCCGCTTGTCGGTGCAGCCTGCATTTGTGCATAGGCTTAAGGCTGATCGAGGGTATCTCCGAGGGCTTTGGCAACACGCTGCAGGTTCCTGGCCCAGTCTTCGGCCAATGGATCAGCGGACAAGACACGCGCACCTATGGCCCTGGCAATGATACGGGCGCTTTTCCGCGAGAACTGGGGCTGGATAAAGATGGCCCGCACCTTGTTTTTTCTGGCAAAACCGATCAATTCCTCCAGGTGCCTCGGCCCCGGAGCCTTCCCTTCCTTTTCAATGGCGACCTGCCGCAAGCCATAGGCATGGGCAAAATATCCCCAGGAAGGATGAAACACCATGAAAGTCTTCCCGCGGGCCAGGGGAAGCAGGCTTTTCCGTATTTCGAGGTCAAGGTTTACCAGCTCATGGATAAACCGCCGGTAATTGGCTTCGAAATCACCCCCGTGAGAAGGGTCAACCCGGGACAGTCCGTCTGTGATCGTTCGAGCCTGGAGCATGACCAGGGATGGAGACGTCCATATATGGGGATCCAGACCGTCAATGTCTGAGCCGGTCCTTGTTTTTTCGCCTCTCAGCCTTCCTTTTACCCCTGATTGCCAGAGAGGTTCTTTCGTAATCCCCTCATCCGTGCGTATGATCGGAAGTTGTTTATAGAGCCCCATGAACCTCGGCAGCCATGTTTTTTCAAATGGAACCCCGATAGAAAAATAGGCTTTTGCTTTTGAAAGGGCCACCATCTGCCCGGGTTTCGGTTCATAGGTGGCGGGACTTGCGCCCGGGGAAACCATGACCAGGACATGGACATGCTCCCCGCCCAATTTCTGCAGAAAATATTTCTGTGGCAGGATGCTGACAAAGACATCAAAGGGAGCAGCGGAAACATTGCCTGAAAAAGCTGTTGTGAACAGCAGCAGAAGGAGCGGTATCAGTCGTTTCACGCGTATCTACCCTCTCAGAAAGAACTCGCCTTATGCCAACCATGTTTTCTAAAATTAAAGCTTTAACAGAGGGGTGTCAAGACGAAAGAGCTTGATGCTTGCGTTTTAATTCCGCAGTGCCTAGTATAAATTACGGGTGGAAACAAACTGGATCCTAAGACAAAAGGAGTATGGATGATGAACGACGATCAGAAGGAAACCCCGGAGCCAATGCAGGGGAGGATGGAAGCCCTGCGTGAATTGCCGGGAGATGTGCTGAGGACGCTGAGCAAGGAAGAGATCAATGCCTTTCTCTTTGATGAGGTGTGGCCGGACAGCCTGAAGGAAAAGCTCAAGGGCTACATTGTAGCAGGAGATTAACCCGGGTTAAGGAGCTTCTTCTTTCTGGGAACCGGCGGTACTGAGCGAGATTTTTTTTGCTTCCGCATCCACGGTGATGGTGAATCCCTGCAGAAAATCCATCCCCAAAATACCCTCGAATGAATCTCTTATCGGGCGCATGTCGCAAACAGCTACCGGAAAGTCTTCTTTCGTGTGGGAGCCGACTTGCAGTTGAGGAATCCGCGCGAGAGGTGCACGGACCTTTCTTGTAAGGGTTTTGAGAAGGATAGTTCCGGTCCCGTCCGTGGTCAGGTTTACCTTTTCTGCCAGATTGGTAGAGAGAACCGTGATCCCCGCGCCGGTGTCGAGGAGCATCCTGGCCGTGATATCCCTGTTCAGGCGGACCATCACAATGATATGATCACCCAAAGTTTCGAAAGGAATGGCAGCTTGCATTTCCTTGGGATGCTCTGCTTTGCTTTCACTGTTTTCTCCTTGGCCCGGGGAAGCTGATTTATCCTGACCGGAAGGTTGTTTTTTCGAGGCGATAGCGGAGTCGGGTTGACTTTCTTCCCGGCCAAGACCTTCGACCTCCGTCGGAGAATAGAAAACGTAGATATCGTAGATACCTTTTTGCTCATCGGTTGCGAACTTCAAGAACCGGGCAAAGGCTTGGTCGGCCAGATCATATTCGGCATTGCGAAAATAAATGGCACCAAGACGATAGTAGGCAGGCGCAAACGCCTGGTTCAGCTCAATGGCCTTCTGGTAACAGGCAATCTCGGCAGTGGAATCATCGTTCAGGGCTGTTCCCCTGTCAAACCACTGAAGCGCAGAGGGTGTCTCCTCCTTTTCTTTTGCTATTTGGCTGCCTTTTTCTTTTTTGGAAGGCGTCTCGGCCGCGGGCGATTGAGGGCCTGCGAGTGCTTGGGATTCAGTGGTGGCAACAGGCAACTTCTCTTTTTGTCCGTTGCTCCTGGCTGGCGACGATCTTTTCGGGGGCGAAGAGGCTCGCTTTGGTTTGATTACCCGGGAGGGTTTTTTAAGCTGAGTAACTGCAGGAGACGGGGATCGGACCACGGTAAACCTTGTTCCTTTTTCCCGGTAAACCCTGCCGGTAAAGAGAGCGGCTCCGCCAATAATGATCAGGACGGATGCCAGGATGATGAGCGTTTTCTTTTTCTGTTTTTGATGATATTTCTTGACATGGACGCCGCACCGGGCGCAATAGATATCTTCAGGCTGGTTGAATCCACATTTCGGGCAGATCATTGGGAAAGAATCCCCCTGAGCTGATGAAGCGCAGAGAATTTCCGTCGGGTTATCATGATGCCACCGAGAGGCCAAAGAAACGGAAACAGCCCCGGCAAGACACGATCACCCGGCCGTAAAGGGAGAAACGCGATGCCGGAGCATTCTATTAGGCAATAATTGGGCGCAGGTGTCAATATTTGTTTTGGATCTTCCGGTTACAAGGTATGGTCTTTTTCTTCGTGACTGGCCCGGGAGACTCGGAATCGAAGAAAAGATGCCATACCCTGTATCCCTGTGTTTCATGTTTGTCCATAGTACGGTTTGGTGGGATGAAGGTTTGTTTTTCATCGGCATGAAGTTTAAAGAGGAACTGTATGCTGGAACCAGGTACAACCGTGGAAATGACAAAAGGCTACAAAGGCCTCAGGGGAGAGGTCCTGGAGAAGACCGGTTCTTCCTACAACCTTTACGTGGTCAAACTCAAAAACGGGATTCACCTGGTCGCCGGCCCCAGCGCGTTTGTGCCGGAGACCGGTGATAAGGAGCAACCCTAGGCGTGGCTGGATAACCTGGATGGGCTTTCAGGTCAGGCAATTCCCATTTTGCGTTTCCGGATCTTGTCTTTTATCCGGTTTATGTGCCCCCGACCGAGGCCTTTTACCTCACATCCCAGTTCAAAGTAGTGCTCTATCTTTTCGTCGTCCAGGATACCGAAGCAGTCTACCACCGCAAGAGGGCCCCCAGCCATCTGGACCACTTCTTCGGGGGCAAGGTTCAGGTAGGGTTTGTGCCGCACTGCAAAGACCACCGCATCAGATCCCTGTAAGGCAGCTCTGAGGTCGGGCATCATGCGGAAATCCTGGAGGTGTTTCTGGTTTCTGAAAAACCTTGCCCAGCCTTTTCCTACCGCTGGATAGGTGTCTTGTTTTTCCAGCTCCCACCAGTGGTGGACATACGGGTCATGGGCGTGCACTTCAGCGCCCATTTCGGTGAGCTTTCGAATAATGATCTCAGAGCCGCTGTAGCGTGTATCTCCGACGTCCTCCCGGTAGGAAGCGCCGAGCAGAGTAACCTGAGATGCGGCCACGATCTTGCCCATATTTCTCATGGCATCCCTGACGAGCTGTGCCGCTCGCAGGGCCCGGGTGTCGTTAATATTGATGGCCTGGGGTGTGATCTTGAAGATATCGTTCTCAAATCCCATCAGGTGCCTGTAGGCCCAAAGGCCCAGGCCTCCGTCCTTGGGCAGGCAGTAGCCGCCGATTCCGGGACCGGGAAAGATAATGTTGTTGTGGGTGGGCCGCACCTTTATGGCCTGGACCACCTTGATCAGGTCGACCCCGTTTGTTTCGGCAAAACGGCTCCACTCATCCAGGAAGGCGAGGATAGTCGCCCGGTAACTGTTTTCAACGATCTTGCAGGTCTCGCTTTCAATGGGTTTTTCCAGGACCGTAAGGGGAAATTCTTCCACGTTAAGGATTCCCGACAGGAAGCTCACCACCTTCTCCCGGCTTTCATCGTTTATGCCGCTGCATACCCGCCAGAAATCCCTGATGGACCTGACATATTCCCTTCCCGGCATGACCCGCTCAAAACTGTGGGCAAGGAGGGGGTCGGAGTCAATCCCGCGTTTCCTGAAGGCCTTCTTGATATGGGGGTAGGCGATGTACTCGGTGGTTCCTGGGGGGACGGTTGTTTCTATGAGCACAAGGCATTCAGGCGGGATTTTCTCGCCAATGATCTTGAAACTATCCTCCAGGGCACTTATTTCAGCGTGGCCGGTGCTGAGATTGCCCAGTTCCTCCTTGATAAAGTCGCACTGCACATCAACCACGAGCACGTCAGCAAAGACGAGGGCATCGTAACTGAACGTGGCGATGAGTGTCTCCTTTTCCCTCACACAGCGCTCGATCAGGGGGGCCACCTCAGGGTCTTCAGCCTTGATGGGACAGACACCGCGGTTGAAGACCGGGATCTTCCAGAAACTCCGGGTGCTGGGCCGCTGCATGCCGATGACAAACTTCCCCGGTTTTCCGGTCTCCTTGTCCACCGAGTCAGCGCAAACGCCGGCCATGACCGCTCCCACGAAACCGAGGCCCATTACCACCACGATTTCAAGGCCTTCCGCCCTCTTCTCGGTTACCAGTTTTTCAAGACGTTCATATTCGGCCTGGTAGTCGTCCTCTTCAGGGATCTTGAATCCTTCGCCGTCCGGGCTGATGGAATATTCCATAATAAAAATGATGCTCCTTTCTTCCTCGGTATTAGCAGTATTGCCAGACCTTAATAAAATGCAAAAGCTGTGCCTCCCAGCCGAAAAAACCATGAATCATGTCCAAATAATGGATATTCTTAAATGTGTCAAGAGAAATGGGCTAATATCCTTATCCTCTTTTGAGAATGGCAACCATCGGGTTGATTATTCCCGGCCAATGACCTAACATCGTCTCTGAAAGGAGGTATTATCGAATGGCGACATATAGAATTCATCCCATCGTCCTGGGCACCAAGGCCTTTGATAAGGGAATGATGACCTACCAGTATGCCTATGGGCAACCCTATACCATCCCCATCTATTCCTGGTATCTCGAAGGCGGAGACAAAAAGGTCCTGGTGGATACAGGAGAGATGAGCCCCTTGCAATCCAGGGACAGGGAAGAAAAGATCGGTGGAAAGATCTATACGATTGAAGAGGGTCTCGGCCGATGGGGCCTGTCACCCGGGGATATTGACGTGGTTATACACACTCATCTCCACAATGATCACTGCGAAAACGACTATAAATGCACCAATGCCCGTTTTTTTGTCCATGAAAAGGAGTTGGAGACCATTCACGATCCTCATCCCCTGGATTTCCGGTACCTGGAAGACTATATCGAAGATGTGGAGGAAAACGGCCAGATTGAGACCGTGACCGCTGATGGGGAAATCCTCCCCGGCATAGAGGTCATGCACACACCCGCCCATACCCCCGGAGGTGTCACTGTGTTTGTAAAGACCCCTGGAGGCAGGGCCGCGATCACGGGTTTCTGTGTGATCAAGGATAATTTCTACCCGCCCAAGGAGATCACCGCCATGGAAATGGAGGTCATTCCCCCAGGAACAAATGTGAACCCTTATGAGGCCTATGATATCATGCTGAAGGTAAAGGAAATGGCCGATATTCTAATCCCGCTCCATGAGCCCCGGTTTGCCGCGGTGGACACCATTCCGTGATCCGGAAGAAGGATGCTATGAATGCTGAAATTCTTCAGCAAGAGGCGATGCGGCTTGGCGCAACGGATTCCAAAGTGATCAAGGCAGCGGATATTCCCGTTGAAGATGCGATTGTGGAGATGTGTCGGCCCCCGGCCTGCGACGGCTACGGCAAGAGCGCTAACTGCCCTCCCTTTGTCATGGGACCTCCGGAGGCGAGGGCCTGGATTTCCCAGTTCGATAAGGCCGTATTTTTCAAGATTGATGTGGAACCCGAACTCCTCTTCTCAGAGGAGCAATTTGGGCCATTTCGGGATATTTTCATGATCGTAGCGCGGCTTGAGCATCGTGCCATTGAACTGGGGTGGAAAGGTTCGAGGGGGCTGGGTGCGGGTTCCTGCAAGCCGGTTTTTTGCCCTGATGTACCTTGTGCGGCCTTAACTGGTGAAGGAAAATGCCGATTTCCTGATGTTGCCCGCCCGTCCATAGAGGCCCTCGGGGTCAATGTGTTCAAGCTCGCGAAAAGGGTGCACTGGCCGATCCATGAGATAACGCGCGCGACCGACCCCAAAGAGATCCCTTCCGCCCTGCTCACGGGGATTGTGCTGATAAGCACCGGAAAAAATGAAATTTGAGGTACAACACCCAGTGACTGAGAAAAGGAGTGCAAATTAAAGAGCTTGATTTATTGGAAGTTTCTTGATAAAGAAATAGCGAGAAACAAAACCCCGAACTTTCATCACCCATCAAGCCTTTACGGGGCATTGATGAGCCATGCTTTTCCCGTTGTTTGAGAGAAGATTCTCTTGTTCAATGTGCCACCACAAATTCATACTTCCGGCATTCACCATTGGAGAGGCCATATCGGCTTCATCTTTGATTCCAGGAAAATCAAGATAGAGAAAGGAGGGTTAAAACGATATTTTTTTGGGAACAGGCAAAGAAAAGCCTGGTTTTTTGAAAATCCAGACATTTTTTAAAGGAGATGTACAATGAAAAAACTGCTTATTCTGAGTATTGCGCTGCTGTTCGGTATTGCACTTTTTGCTGGTGTTACTTCTGGCACAGCCCAGGCCAAAACCACCTTTGTGACCATTGGAACGGGTGGCATTACCGGCGTTTATTATCCTACCGGTGGAGCCATTGCCAAGATGGTCAACCAGAAGCGGAAACAATATGGCATTCGTGCGACGGTGGAGTCGACCGGCGGGTCGGTCTTCAATATCAATGCGGTCCTGTCTGGAGATCTGGATTTTGGAATCTGCCAGTCTGACCGGCAGTACCAGGCCTGGAACGGCCTTGCCGAGTGGAAAGACAAGGGCCCGCAGAAGAACCTCCGGGCCGTATTTACCATCCATCCTGAATCGGTTACCCTTGTGGCTGCTGACGATGCGGGCATTAACTCGATCCAGGACCTGCGTGGCAAGCGGGTGAACATCGGGAATCCCGGTTCGGGCCAGCGCCAGAACTCCATTGACGCCCTGGCCAATGCGGGTATTGATTACGAGAAAGACCTCACTGCAGAGAGTGCAAAAGCCGCGGAGGCCCCTGGGCTCCTCCAGGACGGCCGCATTGATGCGTTTTTCTACACCGTGGGACACCCGAGCGGCGCCATCAAGGAGGCAACAGCCGGCAGGAGAAAGGTCCATTTTGTCCCCATCACCGGGCTTGACAAGCTTCTGGCTAAGTATCCCTACTATGCAAAGGCCTATATCCCCATAAAGTTTTATCCCACGGCCACCAACAAAGAAGACGTGCCCACCTTTGGGGTCAAGGCCACCTTTGTTACTTCCGCTAAAGAACCTAATAAGGTTGTATATTCGATTACCAAAGAGGTCTTTGATAACTTTGAGGCCTTCAAGAAACTCCATCCGGCTTATTCCGTTCTCACCAAGAAGAACATGCTGGAAGGTATGACCGCCCCGATCCATCCGGGGGCAATGAAATATTTTAAAGAGGTTGGCCTCAAATAGTTTTCTAGGGAATCGAGAGGGTGGCAGCATTGCTACCCTCCCGGTTTCTGCATCCAGGACTTTCTGGACATTCCGGTGCGACTGATGGAACAGGGGTTTTGGTCGTTTGGAAAAAGAGAATCTGTTGATCCGATAGGGGTACTGACATGAATCTTCTTGAAGCCGAAAGAAAAGATGATGGTCTGGAAGAGGCCCGCCGGTTAGCAGAGGAAGAAGCGGGCATTTCCAGGAAGCCAACTGGGCCTTCAAAGTATGTGATTCCCACCATCGGCGTTATCTGGTGCTTTTTTCAACTGTCCATCGCAAGCTGGCTCATCCTTGATACTGTCTTTATCAGGGCCATCCACCTGGGCTTTGCATTTCTGATGGTATTTCTCAATTACCCTCTTTTCAAAAAGACCCACTGGGGGCTAAAATTCCTCTCTGCCAAGGACAGGATCCCTGTCATCGACTATATTGTTGCCCTGGCGGCCTGTTTGTCAGCGCTATACATTGCCATCGATTACGTTGGCATCAATTCGCGTTACGGCGCACCCATCCTCCGAGACATCGTGATCGGGATGGTCCTTCTGGTCCTCCTCCTTGAGGCGTCTCGAAGAGTCATTGGTCCGGCGCTTTCCATCATTGCCATTTTTTTCTGCCTCTACGCCTTTTTGGGGCCGTACATGCCCGATGTGATTTCATTCAAAGGGGTCTCTCTAGACAGGTTTGTCGGCCAGATGAGCATGTCCACAGAGGGTATCTACGGCGTTCCACTGGATGTATCGGCCACTATTGTCTTCCTGTTTGTGCTCTTCGGGTCCCTGCTGGAAAAGGCCGGAGCCGGTGAGTACTTTATCGGCCTTGCCCTGAGTCTCCTGGGCGGGTTCAAGGGGGGACCGGCAAAGGCAGCGGTCCTGGCAAGTGGCCTCACCGGCATGGTGAATGGATCGAGTATCGCGAACATCGTCACAACGGGGACTTTTACTATCCCCCTAATGAAAAAGGTCGGATATCCTGCCAAAAAGGCCGCGGCCGTGGAAGTGGCTGCCAGCACGGACGGCCAGATCGCCCCGCCCATCATGGGAGCGGCCGCGTTTATTATCGCGGAATATGTCAATGTCCCCTATATCGAGGTCATCAAGGCGGCGGCCATTCCGGCCTTTGCTTCTTACGCTGCGTTGCTCTATATCACCCATATCGAGGCCTCAAAGCTGGGCCTGAAAGGAATTCCCCGCAATGAATTACCGCCGTTTTTCAAGACATTTCTGCGGGGTCTCCATTACCTTATTCCGCTGATTGTCCTGCTCTATGAACTGATTATCCTGCGGCATTCCCCTGAGCTATCAGCCTTTCACGCGGTGTGGATCCTGGCCGTGGTCATGCTCTTCCAGAACCCGGTCAAGGCGTATCTCAACAAAGAACCCATAGGGCCTGCCGTCAAGAAGAGCATAACGGATATCTTTACGGGTCTGGCAAACGGGGCCCGCAACATGTGCGCCGTGGCCATGGCCACTGCCGCCGCCGGCATCATCGTCGGTGTAGTGGCCATGGGGTTGGGCCAGCTCATCACCGAGATCGTTGGAGTGCTCGCCGGTGACAATGTCTACCTTCTGCTCGTCATTACTGCGTTCGCCAGCCTGATTATCGGGATGGGACTCCCCACGACGGCCACCTATATCGTTATGGCCTCCCTGACTGCCCCGGTTATTGTGCAAGTGGGGGGAGACATGGGTTTTGTCGTGCCGATCATGGCCGCCCACCTCTTCTGTTTTTTCTTCGGGATCCTGGCGGATGACACGCCCCCTGTGGGACTGGCCGCATACGCGGCCGCGGCCATTGCCAAATCACCCCCCATACCCACCGGTATCCAGGGGTTCATGTATGATATCCGGACGGCCATTCTGCCCTTCATGTTTATTTTCAATGCGGATCTGATCCTCCACAATATCAATAGCTGGACCCAGGCATTTTTGATATTTGCTATGGCCTGCATCGGGAACTTTGCGTTTGCCTCGGCCACCCAGAACTGGTTTGTGGCCAAGAACAGGTTCTACGAAATTCCTTTGCTCCTTGCGGTGACCTTCACCCTCATGCGCCCGGGTGCCGTGGCAGGGTGGTTGGGAGTCCAACATGGGGAACGGTACTGGATGTACCCGATCGGGCTTGCCATATTCGGCCTGGTCTATCTCCTCCAGCGGCCGAGGGCTTCCAGAGTTCCTGCCCCGGCAAGAGTTGAAACCTGAAGGGGGAGGAGGAAGAAATGCGTAAAATGGCAGCATTCATATTGCCTTTCCTTGGCATGGGTTTCCTGCTCCTCCTTTCCCAGGTCATGGCCGGGGGACGATTCCTGGACAACGGTGACGGCACGGTAACGGATCACCTCCTGGGTGTCATGTGGAGCAAGACGGACAACCAGGGGGATATCGACTGGAAGGGGGCTGAGCGCTGGGCCAAATATACCTTCCCGTACAGCCTGCCTTCTGAAAAGAGAGAAGGCTGGCGATTGCCGACCCTCGAAGAACTCAAGAGCCTGTATGTCACGGACAGGGGCTACAAGGGGTATGAATCCGATTGCGGCCAGCGGGTAAAGATCGTGCCTGAGATCCGTTTGAGCTGTGGATGGGTATGGTCTTCCGGGAAAAGGAGTATCACGGCCAGGGTTTTTAATTTTGAGCGTGGCTATTCCTACACAGACCGCTTGGTGAAGAAGAAGGCATATCGGGCCCTGGCCGTGCGGCCCCTCGAAGCAGGGAAGTGAGGGAGAAATTATGAAAGAGATAGAGAGGATTCTGGCAGCCATCGGGTTTTCAAAATACTCTCAAGGTATCATCGAGTATGCTGCAGCACTTGCTACCCGTCTTGATTCCCAGCTCATCATAGCAAATGTCATCAATATCCGGGACATGCAGGCGGTAAGCAGCATTCAATCAATGGGATACGAGGTAGATCCTCAGGAATATAAAGAAGGAGTTATTAAGGAACGTGCAGCGGAACTGGAAAAATTGATGGAGGGTATCCCCTTTGCCCGGGAAAGGCTCAAGACCATGTTCCGGGTGGGGCATCCCCTGGACATCCTGCTGGAGATCGTCAAGGAGGAAAAGATAGACTTGGTCGTGATGGGACCAAAAGGGAGAACCGACCTCCAGCATGTGTTGGTGGGGTCGGTGGCGGAAAAGATGTTCCGCTACTGTCCGGTCCCCCTTGTCTCCTATCGAATCAAGTAGGTCATCCGGTTCCAGCATTAAGCAGAGCTGCCCCCGGTCGCGGGCGCGGCTCATTTTTTTAGGCATTGCTGGCGGGAGTGTCCGAGGCGTAAGGCATAGGGCAAAATGACCTGAAATTATATTTTGGGAGGAAAGGAATGGATTTTGAGTGTATCATATATGAAAAAGAGGCCGACATAGCCACCATAAGATTGAACAGGCCCCAGGTATTGAACGCCATGAACAAGCAGTTGTGGCTGGACTTTCAGGAGGCCCTGGAAGATGCCAGGACCGATTCCGGTATCAAGGCGGTGATCATTACTGGAGAGGGCCGGGCCTTTTCCACGGGTGCGGATCTGAAGGAATCGAAGACCCGGACCATTGAGGACTATCGTGATTACCTGGGAGAACTGCAGGAGGCATCACGGAAAATCATCCGGTTTGAAAAACCCACCATCGCAGCCATTAACGGGTATGCCCTGGGTTCAGGATACGAACTGGCTCTTGCCTGTGATATCCGGATTGCCGCGGAGGAGGCACAGATCGGTTCCCCTGAGGCACGGGTGACATCCTCAGTGACCGGAGGCGCCATGCGGCTGGTCCAGGACCTGATTGGTCCGGCAAAGGCACGGGAGCTTCTCTTTACCGCGGAATACATCGACGGGAGGGAGGCGGAGAGGATCGGCCTGGTCAACAAGGCCGTCCCCCTGGAGAACTTGATGGATGAAGCCAGAGCAATGGCAGGAAAAATCGTGAAGAATTCCGCCTTTTCGCTCAGGATGATCAAACGGGGGTTGCTCATGGCCAGGGGTGAGGTGAGCCTGGAGGCCCTGATGGATTACGAAGTGGAGGCATGTCTGGCATGCGTATCCACAAAGGAGCGGCAGGAATCACTGAAAAGTTTTGAAGACAGAAAGAAGGATGAAGCATAAGGAGCAAGCGCGGAAAATGGACCTAAAACATGTTTTGGACGCAGAATCGGTCGCCATTGTCGGCGCATCGAAGAGCGAGACAAAGAGGGGTTTCCAGGCCATCAGGACCCTTCTTGATGAGAAATACGGCGGCAGAATCTATCCGGTAAACCCCAAGGAGTTGAGCATCCTGGGATTGAAATGCTACAAAAAGGTCTCAGACATAGCGGATCCGGTGGATATTGCCCTGATAACCACCCCGGCCAGGACCATTCCCGCCATACTGGAAGACTGTGGAAAAAAGGGCATCCATGGCGCCGTCATCATCGCGGGAGGATTCGGAGAGACGGGGGCGGCAGGAAAGGGCCTCGAAAGGGAAATGGTTGAAGTGGCGCGAAAAAACCATATTCGTCTCATCGGTCCCAACACCTCGGGCATGATTAACTTGAAAGACAGTCTGAACCTGGTGGGTCTCCGTGATGCGCCCAAAGGGGATATTGCGCTTCTCACCCAGAGCGGAAATATGGCCCTCACCCTCATAACCGAGGCAAAGGTCAAGAGCCAGAAGGGCTTTTCCTACTACGTGGGAGTGGGAAATGAGGCGGATATCAAGTTCCACGAATACCTGGCCTTTTTCCGTGATGATCCCGATACCAAGGCAATCCTCATGTATGTGGAGGGCATGAGCGAGGGGAGGAAGTTCCTGCAGGAGGCGTACAGGACGACACTCTACAAACCGATTGTCCTGCTGAAAAGCGGGCGGTCTTCGACGGGCCAGAGGTCCGCCGGATCGCATACCGGGTCCCTCGCCGGCATGTCGGAAGTGGCCAAGACGGCCTTTGAGCGCGCGGGAATCATTGTGACAGAAAACCCGGATGATCTCTTTCCCATGGCGGAAACACTTTCCAGTCTCCCGCCTATAAAGAACAACAGTATTGCGATCCTGGCGGACGGCGGGGGGCATGCCACCATTGCGTCCGATATCCTGACGGACCTGGGGGTCGACATACCCCCGCTCAGCGAAAAGACCCAGGCAAGGTTGCGGGAGATCCTGCCGGATGCCGCATCGGTACCCAATCCGGTTGACGTGGCGGGTGGCACGGATTCAGATCCCTCTCTGTTTGCTGACTGTGCCAGGATTATCCTCAAGGACAATAACATCGGGGGGCTCCTGATCGTGGGCCTTTTCGGCGGGTATGGAATCCGATTTGCCGAAAGCCTAGCCCTCAAAGAAGAAGACGCGGCCCACCAGATGGGGAAGATGGTTAGAAAGCGAAACAAGCCCATCGTTCTCCACAGCCTGTATAATTATGAGCGGCCCCATTCCCTGGAACTCCTGCGCTATTACAACATACCAGTCTATGATTCCCTGGAGGTGGCCTGCAGATGTGTGAACGCGCTGGCCACGTATGGAAATTATCTCAAGAAGTACCACTCAAAGGCCAATTTTGTTTTCAAGTGGGGCGAAAGGGCAAGAGAGGAGGGGAAGGATATTATTGCAGGCGCCAGAAAGGATAAGCGTAACTCGCTTCTTGAATTTGAGGCGAAGAGACTTTTGCAATTACATGGTGCCCCGATTCTTTCCGAACGGATGGCCAAAACAGCGGATGAGGCAGTGGAGATATTTCGGGACATCGGCCAGGATGTGGCCTTGAAGATCGTCTCCCCCGATATCCTGCACAAGAGCGACGCCGGCGGGGTGAGAACGAATCTGGGTTCTGAAAAAGCGGTGCGAACCGCATTTAATGAGATTATTTCGAACACGAAAAAATACAACCCGCAGGCCGACATTCGGGGTGTCCTTGTTTCCCCCATGGCCGAACAAGGCGTCGAGGTCATCATCGGAACCAAGATAGATGACCAGTTCGGACCGGTCATCATGTTCGGTCTTGGGGGTGTCCTGGTGGAGATCCTGAAAGATGTCTCCTTCAGGGTATTGCCTATTTCTCCTCCTTCAGCAAGGAAGATGATTGATGAAATCAAGGCTTCCGTCATCCTTGACGGCTATCGTGGACGGCCGCCCGCGGATAAAAAGGCGCTGAGGAGGCTATTGCTCACCTGCTCCGAGGTGATTGAGGCATATCCGGATATCAGGGAAATGGATCTGAACCCGGTCGTCGTGTACGAAAAGGGTGTGGCTGTCGTAGACGCCAGAATCATCCTTAAGGAAGAGGAAGTATGATAGAGGAAGATTTCAGCCAGGGTGATTCCCTTGTTCATCGCATGGATCCCAGGCTCAAGCTGGTTACCGCGGCCGTGCTTTCAGCGATTGTCGCTGTTTCATCCCGGTGGCCTGCCTATATACCCGGTGCCTTTTTGGCTCTCGGCTTGGTTTTGCTGGCAAGGCTTCCCCTCTGGAAGGTCTTCATCAGGCTGCTCATGGTGAATGGGTTGATTCTCTTTCTTTGGTTCCTTCTTCCCTTTACCGTGAGCGGGGAGGCCTTATGGACGCTTGGTCCCTTTGCCGCCAGCAGGGAAGGCATTGCCTTGGCCGCCCATATCACCATCCGGTCCAACATCATTGTGCTTGCCTTCCTGTCACTGGTGTCCACCACCCCGGTTTTCGCCCTGGGGCATGCCATGGGAGACTTGGGCATTCCGGACAAGATGGTTCAGCTCTTTTTCTTTACCTATCGTTATATTCATGTTATTTATGAAGAATATCAACGATTGTTGAGGGCCTTGAAAATCAGGGGATTCCGGGCAAGAAGCAACCTCCACACCTATCGCACCTATGCCTACCTGGTGGGGATGCTCTTGGTGAAAAGTTACGAGCGGGCGGAGAGGGTAAGAGAGGCCATGCTCTGCAGGGGTTTCAAAGGTCGATTTTATACTCTGTATGAATTTTCTGTGCACGGTGCCGATATTGCTCTGACCGTGATTCTGCTATCCGGCGCGGTAGCCATGGCCTTATTAGAATGGATGTAAATGTGAGGGGGCCATGTTTTTGGATTAATTGCATAAGCGTACAAGGGTAACGAATGAAGAAAGAAAATGTCATGATCAATATTGAAAATCTCTCCTTCTCCTATAACGGACATGCATCTGCACTCGATCACGTCTCGTTTCAACTTTCTGCAAAGGAGAAGGTGGGCCTGGTCGGACCGAACGGCAGTGGCAAAACCACCCTTTTTCTCCTGACCATGGGACTCCTTCACCCGTCGTCAGGAAACATCGAACTCTTTGGGAAAAAAATGCAGCGGGAAGCGGATTTCAGAGAGGTCCGGCAAAAAATAGGGCTCCTTTTTCAGGATGCAGATGACCAGCTTTTCTGCCCAACAGTGCTGGAAGATGTTGCTTTCGGGCCTTTGAACCAGGGCTGGTCCAGCAGGGAGGCGCGGGAGATCGCTACCCAGACGCTCGGATCTCTCGGGCTCGATGGCTTTGAGGACCGAGTGACCCACAAGCTGTCAGGAGGGGAAAAACGGTTGGTCTCCCTTGCAACCGTCCTCGCCATGAAACCGGAAATACTGCTCCTGGATGAGCCCACCACGGGACTCGATGCCGAGACCACGCGGAGGCTCATTTCTATTCTGGAGACCCTGGATCTTTCCTATATCCTGATCTCTCATGATATGGATTTTATCGTGAAGGCCACCGGCAGGATCTACGCCATGGTGAATGGAAAGCTCACCACGGAAGAAGAGGTTGTCCCACATACGCACGTGCACGCCCATGGCTATGGGCGACTTCCCCATGTGCACACGTCTACAGAAGAGGTCAACCCATGAAGTCATTTCACCTGTGAATCCGTTCATAGCTGCAGAGCAGGCGACGGAAAAAAGAAAGTTGCATACCACATGGTGAGACATTATTGTCTAGGAAACACGTGAAAAATGTATCCAGACGGTGGTTGATTGAAGAGGGGGAAAAGCCGGAGTGAAAAAGGTTATCAGAATGCGGGAAATGCAGGATAACCAAGCGGGAATTGTCCGAAAGGTCTCTGCCACGGGTGAGATGGGGCGCAGGATCAGAGAGATGGGCCTTGTGCCTGACACACCCATTAAGATCCAGGGGAGGGCCCCCCTGAAAGATCCGGTGGCCATAAAGATTAGGGATTATACACTGACCCTGAGAAACAACGAGGCGAGCTACATCATGGTGGAAGTGGATATCCCCGAAGACCGACAAGGGGCGAAGCCCGAAAAGAAGCTCACCATAGCCCTGTCGGGAAACCCCAATTCAGGAAAGACCACCTTGTTTAATGCCATTACCGGTGCCAGGCAACATATTGCCAATTACCCGGGCGTAACGGTGGAAAAGAAAGTTGGCCGGGTTTTCCATAAAGAGCAAGAGATTGAAGTGGTGGACCTGCCCGGTACCTATTCCCTCACCGCGTATTCCCTGGAAGAAATTGTGGCCCGGGATTTTGTGGTCAACGAAAGGCCTGACCTGGTAGTTGATGTGGTTGATGCATCCAACCTGGATCGAAACCTCTATCTGGCCGTCCAGTTCAAGGAACTCGGGGTTCCGCTGATGATCGCCCTCAACATGATGGATCTGGCTGAATCGAGGGGTATCAGTATTGATCCGGAAGAGCTTTCACGGTTGATGGGGGTGCCTGTTATACCCATGGTGGCTAGATCCAGCAAAGGGATAAAGCGATTCCTCGACAAAGTGGTTGAATTTGGAACCCGATCGAAAGAATGGGAGCCAGCGGTCATTACCTATGGGAGGGATATTGACGAGAGCCTTGCCGAAATAGAGGATATCGTCCAATCGAGCCAGGTGACTGATGGAAAATATCCGACTCGATGGCTGGCGATCAAGTGCCTTGAAGGTGACAGCCAGATCCTCGGGTTTTTGGAAAAAGAGCCGGAGCCGGGGCCCAGAATTGAAAAAATCTGTACCAGAACGTCGAAACATTTGATGTCCACCCTTGAAGAAGAACCCGAGGGAATCATTGCTGACTACCGTTACGGATACATAGCGGGAGTTACCAAGAAGTGCCTGAAGAGAAAAATTGAATCGCGTCTCAATTCTTCCGACTATATTGACCGGATCCTGACAAACCGTATTCTGGGGCCACTTATCATGGTTCTTGTCCTTTACGGGATCTACAGTGTCACCTTTTACGTCAGCGAAGCACCGGTCACCTGGCTCGAAAGCCTCTTTGAATTGCTGAAACAAGGGGTATCCCTGGTGATCCCCGCCGGGAACCTCCAGTCCCTTATCGTTTCGGGAGTTATTGACGGTATGGGGGGGGTCTTGGGCTTTGTACCGTTGATCATGTTTATGTTTCTGGCCATTGCCGTTATGGAAGATTCGGGATACATGGCCAGGGTGGCTTATATGCTTGACCGGGTTTTACGGTGGTTCGGTCTCCACGGCAATTCGGTCATGGCCTTGATTGTGAGCGGCGGAATTTCAGGAGGGTGTGCGGTGCCTGGCGTCATGGCAACCAGGACGCTGAGGGATCCGAAAGAGAGAATCGCCACCCTGCTGGTCGTGCCTTTCATGAATTGTGGGGCCAAGTTGCCCGTATACGCTGTCCTCATCGCGGCCTTTTTCCCCCATAACCGGGCACGGGTGCTTTTTATCCTTACCATGCTGTCGTGGGGATTTGCCCTGTTTGCGGCCAAGATTATCCGCTCCACCGTCCTGAAGGGGCCGAAGACACCGTTTGTCATGGAGCTTCCCCCGTATCGGGCGCCGACCATTAAGGGACTGTTGATTCACACCTGGGAAAGGACCTGGCAGTACATCAAGAAGGCCGGAACCGTTATCCTGGGGATATCCATAGTCCTCTGGGCAATGATGACATTCCCAGGACTTTCAAAAGACCAGGTCAGTACCTTTTCCGAGCGTGCAGCGGGACTTGAGAAGGCCTTTCTAACCGCTCCTCATGTGCAGGATTTCATAAGGAGCCCGCAGGAACTGCACAGCCTGCACAGCCTCTCTCTCCAGTACCATTCGGCCCAGCAACAAAGGGATGGCAACGCTCTCGCCCGGCTGGAAAAAAACCCGCTATTTCCCCTGGTGCAGGCGGCCGTTGTTTTTAAAAAGGCGCGTTCCTGGCCCGAGATTCAGCAAAAGGAATTGGTCGCGGTTGCCAGGCGTTACCTTCAATTGCAGAAAGGCCTGAAAGAAATTGCAACCCAGAAACAGCAGGCCACGCTGAATCGTACTGTGGCAGGATGGATCGGCCGCGCCCTGGAAAGAGTAACCTGGCCTCTGGGTTTTGACTACCGGGTCAATATTGCCCTGGTGGGAGGCTTTGCAGCCAAGGAGATCGTGGTCTCCACGTTGGGGACAGCCTATTCCCTGGGAGAGAGCGATCCGGAAGCCGGAGGTTCCTTGTCGGACAGGCTGAAAAGCGATCCCCGCTGGAATCCCCTGCTGGCCTTTACCCTTCTTATTTTTACCATGCTCTACGTACCCTGCTTTGCTACAGTCATTATCATGAGCAAAGAGAGTTCCTGGCGGTGGGCGGCGTTTTCAATCAGTTTTAACCTGGTTGTCGCGTATATCATAGCCCTTGTTATTTTCCAGGGAGGGAGGCTGCTGGGACTCGGAGTCTGAGAACAGCTAACCCGCATTTCTCGCGGGCAATCTATTGCGGCGGCGGATAGCCCCATGTCTCCTGCGTTGCGCTAGAAGAATGACTTCGACGTACTGATAGTACGCATTCATCCATTTTTCTTCGCGCGCTCCCGATAGCGGAATTTCGCAAGCTCAACTTGCTATCCACGGAACTCGCCACCACCTCGCTACGAAGACCCGTGAGAAATGCGGGCCAGAAAAAAACCTGTTTTTGCTGTGGAAAAGCAGAGAAGATAGTGTTATAATCTTCGGAACCTGGGCTTTTCCATAGTCTCGTGACGAAGATCGGTGAGAAATCCAGGTTATAAGCCTGTGATTCGCCGGATGGCGACATGGGCAATATTTTTTTTGATGAGAGGGCAGTTGTAAAATGGAAAGAATTCCAATCACAAGAGAAGGTCTTGTCAAGTTGAGAGAAGAGCTTGGGCATTTAATGAATGTGGAACGACCCAAGAATATTAAGGCAATTGAAGAGGCCAGGAGCCACGGGGATATCAGCGAAAATGCCGAATACCACGCAGCCAAGGAACGACAGTCCTTTTTGGAAGGAAGAATCAATGAGTTGAAGGCGGCAGTCGGCAACGCTGAAGTGATCGAACCGGACAATGGTCCCGTGGACCGGGCCGTCTTCGGCAGGACAGTCACCGTATATAATCTCGAAACAGAGGAAGAGACCGCTTACCAACTGGTTGGTCCCTATGAATCCAATCCCGAGCAGGGGAAAATTTCTGTTACTTCTCCCATAGGGCAGGCCCTTATTGGCAGAGAAGAAGGAGACGAAATCAAGGTGAGAGCTCCCGGAGGTCTCCAGGAATACGAAATAGTAGAAATCCGATGAGGGGGAATATGCAAGACATTACTACTGGCATGGCCGTCACAATGAAGTTCGTCATGCGGAGCCATCTGCCGGATGGAACAGTGAAAGAACGCCCTGAAGAAACCATTGAGTTCATATTCGGCGTGGAAAGGCAGCCTGCGTCGCTGGAAAAGGCCCTTGAGCATGCGCGACCCGGGGATAAGATACAGGTACACATCCCTCCTGATGAAATTTATGGAGAGTACGATCCTATCCTGGTGCATGAGATTCCTAAGGAGGGGCTGATAAAGAACCGTATCAAGAAAGGGCAGTTCTATCGCCAGATGAAGAAGGGAGCACTGGTCTCTTTCAAGGTGCTGGAGGTCCGATCTGAAACGGTGCTGGCGGACTTCAACAAACCCATGGCAGGAATTGCCGCCTCTATGGACCTGGATGTCCTCAGTGTAAGGGAAGCCGGCAAAAAAGAGATTGCGGCCGCCATTGATGCCCAGAACAAGCGGAGCATAGGGTGCGGGTAGAGGAGAAAATGACTCAGATCTTTATTCACGGTCTAGACAGCAGCAACCAGGGAACGAAGGGCCGCTTTTTCCGGGACAAATACCCGGATATGATCATTCCAAATTTTGAAGGGCCACTGCAAAAAAGGCTCGAAAAACTGGAAAAGGTCCTTTCCGGGCAGTCCGCTATAACGCTGATAGGCTCCAGTTTTGGCGGGCTCATGGCAACCGTTTTTGCCATTGATCACCCCGCCCAGGTGGAAAGGGTCATCCTTCTTGCCCCGGCCTTGCCCATGCTGGAGGCCCTTCCTGAGAAGCGGGAGAAGATTGTTTCCATCCCGGTCTGGCTTTACCACGGCAGAGAAGATACCCTGCTTCCACCAGACACGGTCATTCCCATTGCACGCAGAATTTTTTCGGACCTGCACCTCCATGAAGTGGAGGACGACCACATGCTTCACAAGATCTTCAGGGATATCCCCTGGGAAGAGCTCCTCAAAGGCAGGTGAATAGGCTGAAGCGTATTAGCCCGGGTTAGCTTAACCCTGAAAGCCTTCGCGATAGCCGTTGGGAACAGGCACTCCATCCACGTACACCCTCTTTTCCTCATCCAGTTCGAACCGACCCCGCGCGATCATTTCAATGGTGCGGGGAAATATCTTCCAGTCGCCGAGCTCCTTGAGCCGTTCCTGGTGATCATCCACCACCTGCTGGAATCGTTCGCGGTCTTTCAGAACATCATCAAGGGGAACAGGAAGAGAAACAGCAAGCCCTTCGGAGACCATGAGCAGGGGGCCCGTGTCAACTCCCGCATCGGTCCACAGAGTTGACGCGCGGAGGACCTTTTCTCCTGCCGCAATGGCGTCTCTGACCGCGTGATCCCCCACGTATTTTCGGTGACCTTCGGGTGTCAGGATGGATAAATCAGCCGGATGCACATTCACACATCCAGGCAAGGTGATGTAGCTCATGTAGCCGCCAAGGGCTAGCACATCGATTTCAAAGGCCTTCACCAGGTGCCCGGCAAGACGGTCGTATTGCCGCCTGGCAGACAGTCCTTCGGGGATGGAAACGGTCCTCTTGAGGGAGCGCAAGCGATGAAATGCCCGTATATCGTGGCTGACGTAGGGGAGGCCATGTTCAAGCGCGATTTTTTCCCCCGCGGAGCCTCCGTCCGAACGGTCGCTGAAGAGAAAGACCACCTCAAAGGGGGAAGCACACTCTTCTTGGTTCAATCGTTGCTGAAGCTCCAGGAGCTTGCGGACATTGGTCCCTGACCCGGACAGAAACGCTGCCACGCGCATGGGACGACTTTTTGCAGCCGGGTCAAAAATAGGCCTGATCACCATGATCTCTTCTCGGTCCTCTGCCTTTGCATGTTTCCTCACGCCCTGAGCCTTACGCCTCGAAATCATGCCGCTCTGGGGGCAAGCCGAGGCCTTCGCTTCCCCTAAGCTGTAAGCCGGACACGGATTCCTATTCGTTTCTATCCATCAGCACTTCCACCGGCTTCAATCCATAGGGACTTCCCTGTTCAAGGGCCGCGAGGACACTTCCTCCGCCGGTAAAATAATAGGTATCGGGCGCGTCAAGTCCCTGGAGATAGATACCCGGGCACAACGATTTCAAGGCCTCCAGGGTATCCCCCCCACCGAAGAGTTTCAGGGCGGAATGGTTTTCGGCAATTGCTTCGTAAAGGGCACGGGAACCCTCAAAGAAGTTCGGCATGAATCCCATAACAGCATTGGTAAAGATTGTCCTGGCGGATTTGATGGCGTCATGAACTGCCTGGTTTTCAAGTGATCGGGATACCACATCCAGGATGTAGCCGGCACTTCCCTTTTCTTTCAGTTTTTCAAGCGAACGCGTCCGATAGCTCTTTTTCACCTCACCTTCCATGGTGTCGGCCTCAACCAAGTAAGACAATTCAAGGATCTTTCCCGCCTTTTTATCAAGCTCAACCAGTTCAGCAGCCAGATTGCGGTCTTCTTCTGAAACTCCGCTGATTTCCAGGTCATACTTGGCAGAGAGAAAGGTGTTGTACATGAGACCACCCAGGATGAGATGATCTACCCGGTCATAAAGGGCCTTGACCGGTCCGATCTTGGTATCATATTTGGCTCCCGCGATAATAGCGAGGAACGGCCTTTCCGGCTCCAGGGCCCGGTAAAGGTTTTCGATCTCCCGCGTGAGCAGTGGGCCGGCATAAGAGGGAAGGCGCTGGGCTACGTCATAGGTGGATGCATGGGGCTGCCAGGAACCAAAGGCGTCATTGACAAATATATCAGCCAGTTTCGCCAGTTCTTCGGCAAAGCTTTCCCTCGCCTTTCCGCTGGATTGTTCCCCTTGAAACCACCTGGAGTTGGGAAGATAGATAATGCTGATCTTCCCGGTTTTTAGCTCCTCAATGGCAGGACCGATAGAATCATCAATATGGACAATGCCTTTTTCGGGATCGATTGGAAAACGAGGAATGTGTATCTTGACGCCGAGTTTCTGCCGGAGATAGGCGGCTACGGGTTCAACAGACTGATCCTCTTTGCAGGAGATGTTCCCTGTTTTTTTGTCCCTGGGTCTGCCCACATGGGTGATAAGGATGGGCCGCCCGCCCTTTTCAACGATGGTGTAAAGGGTTCCGAAGGTGGCATCAATGCGGTAAGGGTCCTTGATCCTTCCCTTCTTCACCACGTTGTGATCGACCCGCACAAGCACCACTTTTTCTTTCAGATCCGCATTTTCAACTAATCTTAACCGGGGGTCTAGGGCTGTACTTTCCATTTGGCACATTCCTCTGTCTGGGTTATAGTGTACCTGAGTCGTGAGTCTGGAGTCGTGAACGTCTTTTCCAGTTTAATATCCCAAAGCATAGAGAATCAAGTTGAAAATTGAATGGCGCGGACGCGGAGGCCTGAAGGGATGATCGTACGAAATCTCAATGACAAGGAAGTGCTTGACACCACGTATATTGCCCATGGCGGCGCCATCGCCCAGATGATCCTGGACAGGAGAACGTTGCAGGAGATCGGTTTTTTGGCTATCGCGACCCTGGCGCCGGGCAAGGAAATAGAAGCCCATGTGGACCCCATGGAGGAGATCTACTTTATTGCCAGTGGATCCGGAGAGATGCGGGTGGATGAGGAGAGGAGACCGGTGGGACCCGGAGACGCCATATGGATACCGGCGGGATCTGCCCATTCCCTTGTCAATGATGGTGACCAGGAATGTACCATCCTGGTGGTTGCCTCACCGACCTGGTAGAGAATGGAGCACAAGGCGCTCATTATCCGCCCCGGAGCGTTGGGAGATACATTGATGCTCCTGCCCGCCCTGAAAGATCTTGAAAATAACACCGGGATAACAGTGGTCGTGCGGGAGCCAGGCATTTCTTTTTTGAGAAAAGCTGGATTCCACTGCATTGATATGGAGGGTGGCGGTTGGCACAGGCTGTTCCAGGAGCGGCCAGATCCTCGTCAACGGCTTCCCGTGTCTCCCCAGGACAGGGTGGTTGCCTATCTGGCCGACTCGGACGGGACGATCAGGAGAAACCTCAAGGACTATTTTCCCGGGGCCGCCATACATGTTTTCCCGGCATATCCCGAGGCGGAAGACGAGATCCATGTGGCCCGGTATCTCTGTGAAACTCTGGCCGGGGCCGGCCTCCCCGTTGACCCGGGGTGCGCCATGGAACGGGCCAGGAATCGACCACTGTTGAGAGGGGGCTCGGAATTCGGGCCGAAGAGAGGGATTGTCGTCCATCCAGGGTCCGGATCGCCTCGCAAGAACCTTTCTCCGGAATTGTGGTTGGCATTTCTCGAGAGAATCTCTGAGGAACCTGTTTTGCAGAACCCCGGAAAGGGAGTGGTGTTGCTGGGACCTGCCGAGGAGGGTTTGCGGGATTTTTTCGGGAAACGGGTTCCTCGAACCCTGGAAACGGTTTTCTATCCCCGGGATGAGGAGCTTGTGTCCCTCCTGGGAACAGCCCACATCTACGCCGGTCACGACAGCGGGGTTACCCACCTTGCCGCCATGCTGGGGACACCGACGCTTGCCCTTTTCCGACAGGACAATCTTTCCATGTGGCACCCCCTGGGACCAGCTACCAGGATAGTCCACTCGTTGAAACCCAATGAAGCAGACCTTAAAAAAATGGTTGAGGCTGCAAGAATTCTCATAAGGAGTGCCTGTCCATAACGAAGATATCGGGAAAAACAGCCATTTATGGATGGAGACGAAAGAGGACCCCATGAACGATGACCTGCTCAAAAAAGCACTTCGGTATCGCTGGTTGATTTTCTGGATTTTGGCATTCAGCTATGTTCTTGTTTACTTTCATCGCCTGTGTCCTGCGGTCGTCGCCCTTGATATGATGCAGGATCTCAAGGCGGGAGGTGGATTGATCGGCCTCCTGGGTGCAGCCTATTTCTATCCATATGCCCTCATGCAGCTCCCTGCAGGTTTACTGTCCGACTCCTGGGGCCCCCGAAAGACCATTACCCTTTTTTTTTGCGTGGCCTTCGTTGGATCCCTTCTTCTCGGCCTGGCCCCGACTCTGTTATGGGCGATTGTGGGCAGGACGCTGGTTGGTCTCGGGGTGGCCATGCTTTTCGTTCCCACCATGAAAATACTGGCCGAATGGTTTCGCGTGCGTGAGTTTGCATTCATGACGGGTATCCTTATGGCAATGGGCGGCATCGGTTCTTTGAGTGCCGCCTCACCGCTTGCCCTTCTCAGTTCGCGGATCGGGTGGCGCATGTCTTTTGTCGTGGTGGGTGGTTTCACGCTGATCCTGGGGGCCCTGGTGTGGATCTTCGTGAGGGATCGTCCCCAGGACAAGGGATGGCCTTCCTCGCGGGGGGAGCAGGAGACAGGCGCACCTCCCTCCATCGGGCTTGGCAAAGGAGTCAGGATGGTCCTTTCAACTCCCGCCTTCTGGCCGGTGGCCATCTGGTTCTTTTTTGACTGTGCTGTTTTCTTTTCCTTCGGGGGCCTTTGGGGCGGCCCGTATCTGATGCAGGTCTATGGACTCAGCAAGGCAAATGCAGGGCAGATTCTCTCCATGCTTGCCATCGGGATGATCGTAGGAAGCCCCTTTCTAAGTTTTCTTTCCAACAACATTTTTCGGGCAAGAAAGCCGGTTGTGATCCTCTCAAGCGCGATCCTCCTGTTTCTGACCGCTGCCCTGGCCTTTTACACCAAGAACATTCCGATAGCAGGGTTGTATCTTCTCTGTTTCGGACTGGGCGTCTTTTCCAGCGCCGTCGTGGTGATCGGCTTCACCACCACCAAGGAGCTCTTTCCCGTCCAGATGGCGGGGACGGCCACAGGGTTGGTGAACCTGTTTCCGTTCGCAGGGGGTGCTGTATTTCAACCGGTGCTGGGGCATGTTCTGGAGACACACGGCCGCGTCGCAGGGGCATTTACCCTGGGCGGATATAAACAGGCTTTTCTGATTCTGTTCCTTTGTGGTATCATTACCTTAGCAGCCAGCATGTGCCTCCGGGAGACCATGGAA
>CAZJRD010000010.1:36876-74467 GCA_964548365.1 uncultured Desulfobacteraceae bacterium
CGGGAGACCATGGAAAAAGAGGGAAAGGAGTAAGAAATGAAAATCGCAATAGGGACGGACGACAAAAAAACGATCCGCAAAGGCCACTTTGGAGAGAGTACTTATTATGCCATTGTTGAGGTATTGAACGGCCAAATAACGTCACAGGAGATTCGGGAGAATCCCCGTACCGGAGAAGAGGGGCACCATGGCGAATCGCAGAAAATCCTTGACCTCCTGGATGACTGCGAACTCTTTATGGCCCGGAGTATGGGGAAAAAATCCATGGCAAAGATAGCTGAAAAAAAGGTCGACTGTATTATCACGGAATTTCCCGATATTGATCAGGCCCTCCGAATGTTCCTGGACGCCGAAGATGAGGGCTTTCACTATTACGATTTCAAGCGGGAGGAACTTATTCCGTGCTCGGAGCGGTTGAAAAAATGAAAGCTATGGAACTACACTTTACCAGGACCAACGGCCCTGCGGATGAGGCCATTGAAGATCTTATTTCCTTCGCGGGCGGTATCCGTCACGGCGACATGGTCCGTGAGATGATCTTGGCCGCCCTGAAAGCAGGCCAGGAGAGCGAGGATCGGGCGGATCTGAAACTCATGAATACCACTCTGAAAGAGATGCGGTTTACCACCAAGATTTTCGCCCCGTACAAGGAGGTCAAGAAAGTCACGGTCTTCGGATCAGCCAGAACAAAGCCGGGAGAGCCGATTTATGAGATGGCCACGGTGTTCGGCAAGCAGCTGGTGGAGCAAGGCTACATGGTGATCACGGGCGCGGGACCGGGGATCATGCAGGCGGTCAATGAAGGGGCCGGCCCGGAACACTCGTTCGGGGTGAATATCCGTCTTCCCTTTGAACAGAAGGCCAATCCCGTGCTTGAGGGCAACCCGAAGACCATTAATTACAAGTACTTTTTCAGCAGAAAGGTGGCTTTTCTAAAAGAGAGTGACGCAGTGGCCATGTTCCCGGGAGGTTTTGGAACACTTGACGAAGCCATGGAGACTCTTACCCTGGTCCAGACCGGGAAACGTAACCCAATGCCCATTGTTTTCCTGGACGAACCCGACAGCACGTACTGGACCAGGTGGAGAGAATTTCTCCAAAGAGAACTGCTTCGCCTGGGCTACGTCAGCCCGATGGATTTTTCGCTTTTTGACCTCGTAAGTACAGTGGAGAGCGCAGTAGAGAAAATCAGTCGGTTTTATCATCGCTATCACAGTCTCCGCTACGTGAAAGACCGATTGGTGATCCGTCTGCACTCTCCCATCGATCTTGACCGGGAAACTGACCTGAGAGAGCACTTTTCCGATATCCTGACCTCCCCGCACGAGTTCTTTTTTTCTCAAAACGCTCTCCCTGAAGAGGCGGACGAGCCGGAGATTTCCCACCTGCCGAGGTTGGTTCTTACCTTCAACCGGAGAGATTTTGGTCGGCTCCACCAATTGATTGATCATCTGAATAACATGTGAGGATTCAGGGTGTAGGTTTCTCCATGGTCCAGGTGGACGAGCCGGTCAATGAGCCCCTGCTTTTCCATCTCCCTTTTGATATCCAGAGGAGGGAAATGGACCGGCTCATTGCCGAGACGAAAGGTCCCCCAGTGCACAATCATCAACCTTTTGGCGTTCAATTCCTTGAAGGCCTTGACCGTTTCCGTCGGGTTCAGGTGGGATGATGCCATGAACCAGCGCGGCTCGTACGCTCCGAGATTGAAAATGGCCAGATCAATGGGGAAGGTCTCGCCGATTTCCCGGAACCGGTCAAAATAGGCGGTGTCTCCTGAAATGAAGATGTTGAAGCCGCCTGCACCCTTTATGAGAAATGATCCCCAGAGGGAACGATTCGGTCCCACAAAAGGATTGCGCATGGTCCAGTGGTTCGAGGGAAGGAGGATAATCTGCCGTTTTCCGTCTTTGTAACCATCAAACCAGTCCAGCTGTGTCCTGTTGTGCATTCCTAGGGACGCAAAAACACTATCATAACCCAGAGGGGAAATCACGTGGGTTTCCTTGGGGAAGGCCTTGAGGGAGGATTTATCCAAATGGTCATAATGACCGTGTGTAATCAGGATATGGTCAGGCCGAGGCATGAGGTTGACGTCAAAGGCAAGGGGGCTGAAGTCGGTGAACCACATGAGACCGAAAAGAACAGGGTCCATCAGCAGGCAACTCTCCAGGTCCCGGATCATGATGCAGGCGTGTTTTATGAAAGTGACGGAGCACCCTTCTCTTTTGTTTACTGCGTCCCAGTCAATTCTTACCGGGATGGTCGGTTCATCCTTGTAGAATGATTTGAACGGGTTTTTTCCGAAGAGCTTCCAGCGAAGGACCTTCCACATATTTCCGTGTTCCCTTGTGCTGAAGGGGTTCAAAAACATCCCCTTGCCATGATGTATCTTCCGTTGTGCTATTTCCCTGAGCTTCAATTGTGCTGCCTTTCCCAGGAATTCCCTCCGGGCCGTTTCAGTATCCGATTGTCCACAGGCACTGGCGAAGGGAAGTAGCCCGAAAAGCGCACTCCACTTCCCCAGGGTCAGCCCTGTCTTCATGAATCTTCGGCGGTCAATTTTTCCTGTTTTTTTCATGAACCCCTCCGACGGGACCAGTGCTTGGTTGGCTAGGCAAAGCTCACGGACGTCTGGAGAATTCTGCCCCTTCCTTCGTACTAAAGTTGTGCCTTATTCCCCCTATTTATTGGGCTGTTATTTGGTTTTGAATTTCGGATTTCCCAGTCTTTGACAGGTGGGTGGGATATTACCATTTTAATGGCATTTTCACTTGCGAATTTGAGGCGCAAAATTTACGAGATAATACTTATTTTATCCGAAAGGAATGGAGCCTGTCAAACAGCCTTTGACCTCCAGCCCAACTACTGTGAAAAAAGCACTGGAAGTATCTGCCCCAATAGTATAGTTTTTTTGATAGGTGAACTTTTTGAGGAGGTGCAAAGGCTATGCCCGAAGAAACCTTGGAAGAGAAATACCGTCGCGCAGCCGGTGTGATTTGCAGGCAGGGAATGGTCCCTTTTCCGGTAAATGACACAACTATCTCCATTATGAAGCACGTTATCGGGTCCGAAGAAGATGAACTGGACTTCATCGGCGCCTTCCGGGATAAAGGGTCGAAAACCATGGAAGAATTGCAGGCATCCAGCGATTTTTCTGCGGACCAGATCGATCAGCTCGCGACGATCCTTGCCAGGAAAGGACTGATCTTCAACCAGCCCAGTTCAGCAGGCGTTATGGTCTACCGGTTGCTTCCCCTCATGAATGTTGGATTGATGGAATACAAGTTTATGGGTGAGCTCAAGTGGGATGAGAACGAACAAATACTTGCCAATTTATTCCAGAAACTTATGGATCAAGTGCGAGATCAGATTCAGGCAAACTATGATCAACTGGTCCCTATGCTTCAAAGGGCGCCGCCTGTCGATCGGACCGTCCCCATCCGGAAAACGGAAGAAGGGGATATGATCCGGATCATTCCCCTTGCCAGGAGCGTGGAGGTCCCGGAAGAGTTTGTCCTGCCGAGCCAGTCAGTGGGCGAGATTATTGACAAGTTTGATGATATTGCAGTGGGGTATTGCTTTTGCCGTCAGCGGCGGGCGGTTTTGGGGGAACCATGCAGGTTTGAAGCACCCGCAAGGACCTGTTTCACTTTCGGGAAATCCGCCCGGCATACCACAGCCCAGGGTTTTGCCGAGATGATATCAAAGGAGGAAGCAAGGAGGATCATGCAGGAAGCGGAAGAAGCAGGGCTGGTGCATAAGGCGTTTCACCCCAATGCCAAGGTGTCGCGCCCGGAAACCAGTATCTGCAATTGCTGCAAGGATTGCTGTGACACCCTGCGTCTCTGGAGAGACGGGGCCTTTCCGCTGATTAACTCCACCTATTACCTTTCCGTCATAGAGGAAGGATTGTGCGTTGGATGCGGGATCTGCGTGGAGCGATGTCCGACAGACGCAATAACATTGAATGAGGATGGCAAAGCGGAACGGGATGAAAATGCCTGCTTCGGTTGCGGCATCTGCGCACGCTTCTGCCCCGAGAAAGCCGTTTCGCTGAAAGAAGGCCTGCGCAGGGTGTCCGTGCTCCCGCCGCGCATGCGTTAGCTCGGGTTCGGAGGCTTGAGGGGAACCATGTTCACACTGGGAGAAATTATAGATCTTGCCGTTCGCATAGAAAAAAATGGAGAGAAGCTCTACAGAAAGGCAGCAGACGAGGTTTCAAGTCCTTCCCTGGCGTCCCTGCTCGAGTGGCTTGCCGATCAAGAGCTTGAACACG
Organism: uncultured Desulfobacteraceae bacterium; assembly: GCA_964548365.1. Classification (GTDB taxonomy): domain Bacteria; phylum Desulfobacterota; class DSM-4660; order Desulfatiglandales; family Desulfatiglandaceae; genus B46-G9. The sequence continues at coordinate 41,156 of CAZJRD010000010.1, forward strand.
GGAAATGGTTCAAGCAACTCGGAAGAGCGGTGGAGACGAGAGTGGAAGTTCCCCGGCTGGAAGAGATCGGAAAGGAGATCCTGCGGAGCGTGCTGGGAGACCAGGCCTTTTCCATAAATGATGTGGATTTTTCCAGGGTGGAGGACATCAACGATCTTCTGGCCCTGTCTCTTGAATTTGAGAAAGATACGATTCTCTTCTACGAGATGCTCAGCGAATTCATTGATTATGCGGAGACCATACGTCAGCTCGGGCGGATTATCGAAGAAGAACAACGTCATGTTGAGCTTCTGGAAGGATTTCTTGAAAAGGGCGAGGTCCCGAAAAGAGGAGAACCTGGCTGAACCGGCGCTCGGCATGACGGGACTAGGTCTTTTCCAGACCCGTGTTGATGAGAAAAATAGAGAAATGCTCAATTGATGAGAGAGCAATGTGAGGGAGCATATGAATACATTCTTGCAGTTTGAGATCCTCGGGAACAGCCTCTGGCGGATTATGGCCCTTTTCGGGATTGTGCTGGTTTCCCTTATTCTGGGGAAGATCGCAAGGGCCGTCCTCGAGAAAGCCGGGGCGCGGTTTGAGAGCGGAAACCGATATATCATGGCCACGACCTTGAGGGCGGTGAGCCGTGGGGCGATCTTGCTCCTTGCCGCTGCAGGCATATCGGTCGGCCTCCAGGTCTTCCAATTGAAGGCGTGGGTCGGAGAAATGTCGGAGACGTTGAGCTCCATTCTCCTGGCCCTAGGTGTGGGATACTTTCTCTATTGGCTCGTGGATGTGCCCACCTCCTGGTTCACGAGGCTTGCCGGAAAAACCGAGACCAGGCTTGACGATATGCTGGTGCCCATGGTCCGCAAGAGCCTCAGGGTGACCGTGGTTATCCTGGTGCTTGTCCAGATCGCGCAGATCCTGAGTGACAAGCCCATTACCTCTATCATCGCGGGTCTCGGGATCGGCGGTCTGGCATTAGCTTTGGCTGCCCAGGATACGGTGAAGAATTTTTTCGGCTCAGTGGTCCTGTTCGTAGACAAGCCCTTCGAGATGGGTGACAGGATCGTGGTGGACGGGCAGGACGGGTCGGTGGAAGAGGTTGGCTTCCGTTCAACGAAAATCAGGACCCTCGACGGGCACCTGGTCACCGTGCCCAACGGCCAACTGGCCAACAAGATGATCCGCAATATCGGCAAGCGGCCATACATCAAGCGGATAGCAAATCTCACCATCACCTACGACACCCCACCGGAGAAGGTGGATAGGGCCATCAAGATCGTCAAGGAAATATTGGATGGCCATGAGGGCCTGCATCCCGATTATCCCCCCAGGGTCTATTTCAGTGAATTCAATGCCGATTCCCTGAATATCATGGTGATTTACTGGTATCATCCGCCCGACTACTGGGCCTACATGGAATTCGCCGAGCGCTTCAACAAGGAGGTGCTCCACCGCTTCGGCGAGGAAGGGATCGAATTCGCGTTCCCGACCCAGACACTCTACCTCGCGGGGGACCAGGCACGGCCGCTTACGATTGGCGTGACGAAGGGGGAGTCATCGTGAATTTTCATATGCCAACCAGACTGATTTTTGGCTCGGGGTGTATGGAAACCCTGGAAAATGTGATCAGGGAAGACCTTCGTGCACAGCGCCCGTTTTTGATAACTGACCGGAATCTGCTGCAGACGGGGTTGGTTGACAAGGCGGTATCCCAGATAGATGGCATAGAAGTATTTGATGACGTTGAAGCCAATCCAAAATCAACGACGGTGAACCGCGTCGGGGATGAAGCCAGGGAGAAAGCGCCCGATGCTGTTATCGCGTTAGGCGGCGGCAGTGTTATAGATGCCGCCAAGGCCGTTGCCCTGCTTGCCACCAATCACGGGAAAATCGAGGAGTATGAAGGCCGTAAAAAATACACCAATACCCCCTTACCCGTTGTCGCCATTCCAACCACCTGCGGTACCGGGAGTGAGGTGACCTGGGTCTCTGTTATTACCGATACCAAGCGGAAATTCAAGATGAGCATCAAGGGACCGGAGATGTTTCCTGCCGTGGCCATTGTGGACCCTGATTTGCTTATGACCTTGCCGGCAGGGACGGTTGCGTCTACGGGCATGGATGCGCTTACCCATGTGATTGAGGCATTTACGGTGAAACCGGCCACCCCTATCACTGATCTATTTGCCCTGAAAGCCATTCAGCTCATCTGGCATGCATTGCCGGAGGCATACGAAAATATCATGGAGGAAAAGAAGGCGAGGGAAAATCTGATGCTCGGCAGCACTCTGGCCGGGTTTGCGTTCGGCAACAGCGATGTGGGTTCCGTACACTGCATTTCCGAATCCATCGGCGCGCTTTTTGACATCCCCCACGGCATTGCCAATGCTGTTTTTCTTCCGTTTGTGATGCGATTCAATCTACCGGTCTGCTCAAAGCGCTATGCACGCATCGCGGCAGCCATCGGCCTTGCTGAAAAGAATGAAGAGCTTTCGGCGGAACATTTGGTTGATGAAGTACTAGCCATGTCCCGGCGTATCAACATTCCCCGCTTCGTTGACTTGGGCATTGATCCAAAGGAGTTTGACCTTATTGCTCAGTATTCTTATCAAAACAACTCAAACGAATCAAATCCCCGGGTCATAAGACAGGAAGACTACCTGGCGGTTCTTAAAAAGGCTCACAGCGGGTTGTAAAAGAAAAGGAAGGTGACTCTTCCTGTATGAGCCTTCCCTGCACTTTTCTGCCCAGCGTATTCTAATGGATAAACGGTACGGAGGGGTCTCCCTGATTCATTTAGAAACGTGTTCCATTCGATTCCCACTTTGGCGGAATGAAAAGGGGCCTTTTATCTCGTTATTCCCGCGCATGTGGGAATCCCCGCCCTATTGCCCCAGGCGATGAATGATTTGGCTTCTCCCTGTCAGGTATCGGCACAAAACTTGCTGAACAAAGGAAGGAGAAAACCACATCTATTTATGCATGGAGGCAAGAAAATGTTTTCTTTCAGTTTTTTTCGTAGGGAAAAATTGCCACAGCGCCTTGTCAGGTTTCACGATGATCTCCTCAAGAATTCCATCAAGTATTTTGAATCCGAAAAGGATTGCCGCAGGGGGATAAGAAGGGCCCGAAAGTCCTTGAGAAAGGCCTTCAAGCTCGTCAGGAAGAAAAAAATCAATCCCGGTGTATCCATCCGGGGAGCACGGGAGGTGCTCGAATCCCTTAAGGAAGAAATCCAAATGTCCCGGAAGGCCCTCCTCGTCACCTCAACCAGCCTGGGTATTGCCCTCAACCAGATTCAACAGGAAAGGATTGATCAACCCCTTGCACTCATTGAAGATGCCTGCGAACTTTTCAGGAATAAGGAAATTGAAAAAGGGCTGGAACTACTCAAGCAGTCCCAGACAGAATTCGAGAAGAAAGTGCTTGTAAAGACCAGGACTGCACTATTCGGCGGGACCTCAAGCGCGATCAAGGACATGAAAGAAGAGATCGGTTCGTGGATGGAAAACAAAGTTCAGGGCAAACAATCCAGCCGGTCCCCACCTTGAAAAGAGTGAAAATAGACGCCTGCTTTTTCCCCCAGGATGAAATGCCGACAAGATCTGCACCATTCACGGAAAGGAGGCGACCTCTCCAGCTGAAAGTGGATAAGAGCTAAGAAGCGGCCAACCGTATGAGCGTGATCTCAGGTGGAGCGCCCAGCCGGATGGGCGGGCCCCAGTAGCCGGTACCCCTGCTGACATAGATCTGAGTGTTCTGGAAGCGATGCAGTCCAGCGATGAAAGGTTGGGTGAGTCCCACAAAAAAATTCCACGGGAAGAACTGGCCGCCGTGGGTATGACCGGAAATCTGGAGGTCAAATCCAGCTCGCGCGGCAGCCATTATGCTTCTGGGCTGGTGGGCCAGCAGGATTTTTACATCTACCGGCGGTCCACCTGCTATGGCCTCTTGCGGGTCCGAGCGGTGGCTGGGCATGAAATTCCCGCCCCGGTAATCAGTAACACCACCCAAAAGAATCAAGCCGCGGCCGCGTTTCAGGACGCGGTGTTCGTTCAACAGGACAGTAAAACCCAGGGTGCGGATCTTTTCCACCCACGGCAAAACCCCCGAATAGTATTCGTGGTTGCCGGTGACGAAAAAGTTGCCTTCATTTGATCTCAGCCCCGCCAGCGGTGCCACATCGCTGGACAGTTGCCGGACCGTTCCGTCCACCAGATCGCCGGTCAAGACCACGATATCCGCCCCGAGTCCGTTGACCACCTGAACGACTTTTTCTACAAAAGGACGTCGTATGGTGGGGCTGACGTGAATGTCTGTGATTTGTACGATCCTGAAATCCTTGAGATCCCTTGGCAGACCGGCTACAGGGACGGTAATCTTCTTTACCCCCGGGATTTGCTTTGCCTGTGTCAGCCCGTAAACAGTAAAAACGCCGGCCGCGCCCATCATTCCATAATAGCCACCTGTGACGAGGAAGCCCCTGCGGGAGGGGTCTTCCAACACAGCAGGAGTGGATTTCCGGCGCATTTTGTGTACTGTTAGAATCTTTCTTAGCATCCTAAGAAAAAAAACCGGTGACAGAAGAATGTCCCTTATTGCGACAAACGTAAAAAGAAAACTCAAAAACCCAAGTCCCAGGTAGCCAGACCAAACAAGAACAGCAACCCAGGCATTGTCAACTCCGGCTCTGCGAAGGAGAATCGTCAAAAGAGTGAGGAGGAAAATGGTAATGATGGACAGGAAAACGGCAACCTTCCAGATGCGGCTGATAGAAGCATTACAGAACAATCGCCAGGTGAAGTAGACAGAAACGCCCCCGGCAAAAGCAAGAAAAATGGTGACAAAAAGAAATATTTTCAATATCTATCGCCTTTCATCGCCTTGCTGGTTTGGGATCACGTGCGTATTCCGGTGATGGGCTCACTCATCCCTTGTCCTGCGAACGTGATGGTGTTCATTTTCTTAAACTCTTCGGGCAATATCTCATGCATGAATCCAGCGTGCGCACCTGCGGCAGTGTGCTCAACCATAATACACAACCCATGACACCAGCACAAAGGCAAAATGTGAAAAACGGGAAGACTCGGTTTTGCATAATCATTCTCTTGCTATTGACGTTTCTTTTTGGAATGATAAGTGTGATAGCGGTTTCGCAAGGCAAAGCCTCTGCGAAAGAAATCACTTTCTCACCACAGATCAGGAGGTCAACATGAAATTGCTCAAAATAATGCTCACGGTCAGCATGCTCTTCCTGGTTTTCTCGTCGGTTGCCGGAGCGGGCGATTTTGACTGGATGAGAGATTTTAACATCAGGGCTGAAGTGGACCCATCAGGATTCAAGGCACGGCTCGCAGCACGTTTCCAGGTGGGTGATGCGCAGATAAGAGCGGTACTCAGCAACGTGGAAAAACCCGCAGATGCCTATATGGCCCTGCGGCTCGGGGAGATGTCAGGCCGCCCCACAGCCCAGGTGGTGGAACAATACAGGGCCCATAAGGGAAAAGGCTGGGGCGCACTGGCCAAGAGTTTGGGGATAAAGCCCGGCTCCAGGGAATTCCATGCCCTGAAACGGGGCCAGGACCTGTACGAAGACAACCACAAAGGGAAGGGCAAAGGAAAAGGCAAGGGCAAAGGCCGAAAGTAGGAAGTCTGCCTCGAGGACCCAAAAGAAGAACCTGCTCTTCTCCTGTCTCTGCCCCGGACGTCTGTTTTGAGGAGCGTTCGGGGTTTCTTTATACCTTCCATTCCAGGACCATGCACATGTTTTCAGTACCGGTACCGTCATGATCCCTCCCATATCGCTTTCCCAAGGGCAGGCCAGGGACAACGGCGACATGCGGCAACGCGGAAAATTCACTAAAACACCTTGACATAAGTTATATCTTTCAATAAAATTGAATTTTAACGAATAATATTCGCTAATTTATCTATTTGACAAAAATATCAATTGGTCTTGATGTCCTTGGGAGGTGAGCTATCGATAAGCTGGATATCCAAATCCTCGATATGTTGCAGGGCAATGCCCGTGCAAAAAATATCGATATGGCCCGCGAACTGGGGGTTGCTCAATCCACGGTGCTGGAACGGGTTCGGCGGTTGGAAGAACAGGGATTGATCAGGGGATATCGTGCCATCATCGATCCGGAAAAGCTGGGGTTGACGATCCAGGCCTTTGTGTCCGTGACCATGCAGAGGCACGAGGCGGAGACCATCAGGGAATTCGAGGAGGGTGTCAGAAAACTGCATGGGGTCCGGGCGTGCTACCACCTGACCGGTCGGTTTGATTACCTCCTCCACGTGGCGGTGAAGGACCTGGAAGACTTGGGAAAACTGGTCAAAACGGAAATAGCCGCCCTGGATGGGTATGGGAAATCGGAGACCTTCGTGATTTTCTCCGAGATAAAGCCCGATGAAGGGGTTCCCATTGGCGACAGTGCAGCCCAAGAGAATGAGCAGAAGTAACGTTTTGTTTTCGAAATCTTTTCCCTTTGATAAAGAGGGATCAAGGAAGATTTTTCTCATCCACAAAAAGGGAGGAACATGATGCAAAAGAAAAAACTCATGATTCATGATTTTATGAGGATGAAGCAGGAAGCGGAAAAGATCACCTGGATTACTTCGTACGATTATCCCACCGGTCAGTTTGCGGAGGCGGCCGGGATGGACATGATCCTCGTGGGAGACTCCCTGGGCATGTGTGTGTACGGCTATGAGAGTACGGTACCCGTTACTATGGATCAGTGCATCGTCCACAGCGAGGCGGTGCGGCGTGCGGCGTCCAATACCTTTGTGGTGGGTGACATGCCCCTGGGGAGCTACCAGGTGTCTGACTCGGAGGCGGCCGGGAACGCCATCCGCTTCCTCAAGCAAGCCGGGGTCGATGCCATCAAGCTGGAAGGCGGAAAGCGGGTCCTTTCAAGGATCAGGGCGATCCTGGATGCGGGAATCGTGGTCATCGGTCACATCGGCCTCACCCCCCAGAGTTCAGGACAGGTGGGGGGGCACAAGGCCCAGGGGAGGACGGTGGAATCCGCCAGGATGGTTATCGAGGATGCCCTGGCTATCGAGGAGACGGGGGCCCAGATGCTGCTCATTGAGGCGGTACCTCCAGAAGTGGCCGGATTTATTGCCAAAAAGCTCAGAATCCCGGTGCTCAGCATTGGTGCAGGCCCCGGATGCGACGGCCAACTCCTGATCGTCTCTGATCTTATCGGACAATTTACCGCGTTTACTCCCAAATTCGTAAAGCAGTACGCCAATGTGGCGGAGGTGGTAACAAAGGCGCTCAAGGCGTATGTGAGCGATGTACGAAACGGGACATTTCCTACTGATGAGCACTGCTACCACATGATGAAGGGTGAAGAGGAAAAGCTCAAAGAAGTGATCAAAAAATATACATAGGAGGGAAGCGCCATGTCGAATTTACGAAACCTTTTGAAAATGGCCCCTGATCGACTGGAGGAGATCAATCGCTTCCTGCTCGATCCCCAGAACGAACTGATCAATAAACTCCTCAGGATTGTGGAAAAATACGGCGGCCCAGACGAAATCAATCGAAGGGCCGCGGAAGCCCGCGATCTTGAAAAGCTCAAGGGACGCCTGAAGGAGATGCATTCCCCGTACCTGTCCGATATTGAGTGGCTGGAAGAGCAGAGAGAGAAGAGGACGTTCGTTCCTATCACCGAGTATCGAAAAAGGGTCCTGGGTGAAAAGGGCAGTACTATGCAGTTCAATAAGGATACTGCCGTCACCCTCGAGATATCAGCGCTCCAGTTTTTCCCGTGGCTGATTGCCGAAGCCAGGCGGGCCATTGAAAAAAAGCAGCTCATGCCGGGGAGGTATATCCGGGTCCGCAACATGCTGGAGCAGGTGGTTGACCAGGGAGATATCCTGGCCGTTGCCGCTGCCATGCAGATCGTTGGGGCCAGCTATGTGGAGACCCTCGATACCAAGGGCACCGATGGCTCAAACGTGCACCTGGGGGGACCGGAAACCATTACCGGGTACTTTGGGGGTGTGGGCCAGCCCAACGATCATCCCCTGAAATGGGTGGATGAATATCTCCACTACTATACAAACTACGGCATCCGTCAGGTACTCAACATCAATTCTGGAACGGTTTTCCTCGCGTACATGCTCCACAAGCTCGGTATTGATAACGAGTTCAAGATCTCCGTGTATATGGGAAATGACAACCCGTTTGCCGTCCTGTGGACCCTGGCAGGCGCAAAACTCTTCTCCCGTGACGACGGGTCGACCAGCCTTATCGGGTTGAATTTTTCAAATTCGGTAAACAATGACACCATTCTGGCGAGCCACATTATTCGGAAATCACTGGGTTTTGAAAATGTCGTGCGTTTTGAACACCATATCACCGAGACGTGGAAATCCATTGTCATCCAGCCATACAACCGGCGTGATGAGCTGGTGGAGATCGCGAAAACAGTACCCAATATCTCGGCCAAACATGAAGGTGGAGACGAGGAGGTGGAAACGGCGAGCGATCACCCGTCCGACATCCTGGAATATTTCATGGCAAAGGAAGACATCATCAAGCAGGGGCTCATGGACGCTCTGGAACAAAATTTTTTGAGCAAGCATGAGGCCGTCAATGCCACGGCCGACGCCCTGACAAAGGCCGGCATCGATGTGGTGTGTGCTTGGAATCTCCACCGATAGGCTCACAAATGCCAAATGACAAAATCCAAATTCCAAACAAATGTCAAATATCAAATGAGTAAATTGAGGAAAAGTCGTCACCGCTCTGGAATGCTCCTTCGTCTTTGACTGGAGCAGGCAGGTGAGCTGGATATATTTTGTTATTGAGTCATTTGGATTTTAATTGACATTTGAGCTTTGACATTTGTCTTTTCCGGTTTATCCGGTTAGAGGTCAAGATGACCAACAAAATATCTAAGTTATACTCCAGGACAACAGCGTCCATGAAACACTCTTTCATCCGTCAGATCCTGAAGGTGACCAAGGGGGTCCCGGGGATGATCTCCTTTGCCGGGGGACTCCCCAGCCCGGAGACGTTTCCAAAGGATCTGCTCGCCGATCTCTTTGCCATGGTCATCCGCGAGGAAGGCGATGAGGTGCTGCAGTATGGGGCAAGCGACGGTGACAGGGTCTTCAAGGAAGTCATCAAGGATTTCGAGGAGGTTCCCTATCTGTCGGATGACGAAATTATGATCACCGTGGGTTCCACAAACGGCATCTACTATTTCACCAGGACCCTGGTGGATCCGGGGGATGTCGTCGTCTGCGAGGCCCCCGGATTCCCCGGTTCTCTGGCGGCCATGGAGGCCTGTGGTGCCCGGATGATCGGCGTGGAGATGGACAAACTGGGCATGATACCGGACCAGTTAAGAAAGACTCTCAGGGAGCTGTTTGACAAGGGAAAGTCCGTTAAGTTCATCTACGTGATCCCGGAATTTCAGAACCCGACGGGAAAGACCATGGATTTGGACCGGAGGCGCCGTATCATCGAGATCGCCAAAGATTTCGACCTCCCCATTCTTGAGGATCAGCCCTACCGTGAGCTCCGCTACACCGGCGAGCGGATCATCACCCTGTGGGAACTGGCCAGGACCGAGTTTGATGACCCCAAACTGGTGACCATTGCCAAGTCATTTTCAAAGATCCTGGGTCCAGGCTTGCGGCTCGGTTTCGCAGCCGGGCCCCAGGCAATGCTTGGTCCCATGGTCAAGTGGGCGCAAAAGACCACGGTGAGTCCCGACTGCGCCACTCAGCGAGTCACCGCTCGATTTATGGAAAAGGGGCTGATGCGGGAGCATATCAAAAAGATCATCAACCTCTACCGCCCCCGGCGCGATGCAATGCTGGAGGCCCTGCAACAACATATGCCTGAGGCCGTTTCGTGGACCATTCCCGAGGGGGGCATGTTCATCTGGGTCAGTTTTGATAATGGGGTTGATACTGATGCGCTTTTCGAGCGTGCCATTGAACAAAAGGTGGCTTTCATTCCGGGGAGCAAGTTCTACCCGGAAGGGACCCAAAAGACGAACGAGATGCGCCTCAACTTTTCCTATTCCAGTGTTGGTCAGATCCATGAGGGCATCAAACGGCTGGCAAGATTGTGCTGTTAATCAAGCTGGCCCGATTCAGGGAAGGCGCAGAGGACGAGAAGCAAAATCTCACCATCATCCTCCCCCCGGCAAGGGAGCCCGACGGGGGAGGCATCAAAAGAGGACAAGAAATCACTTGGCAGGGATATAGGGGACTTCAATTCCCCACCAGTCCTGCTCCTGGGATTGTTTTGCCTTCTCCGCATCGGGATTTTTGTACCCAAACCAGCTGAATTTCAGGTGATCGAAGTTTTTGTACATAGTACCATGTTGCCAGAAGCCTGATTCCTTGGCACCTGCCCCGCATCCATAGAGAAACAATCCCATCAGAATCAATAGAATCCACTTTTTCATCCTTATATTCCCCCTTTCTGCAAGTTCATTCAATTGGGTGAACCACCAACTCTATCTCACCTGAACTAACTCTTATTCCATTTCCTTGACTTTTCCGAAGCTGCATCGTTTCAGCTTTTGTTACTAGTCTAGTATAAAGCATTTTTCCGAAAAGTCCACACCGAAAGCTCACATTTCGGACGCCGGATCCAAGGGACAATGGCACGCCTGCTCTAGGAAAATTTCCGCTTGCCCGGTCCCGGCGGGCTTGGTTCTCACTCACCTGCGATCTACCGTGCGAAACCCTGAAGTGTGAATTCATTAAAGTCCCAAACGCCCGCATCCGATTCTCTATTCATAAGGTCAAACAGGAGGGTTCAACATGGCATTCCATCGGAATCGAATCCACCTTTTACCTACCAGGATGGAACCATTTATCAGGGGAACACCGCATTGAAAACCGGTCGTAAAAACGCAGTGACGAGGAGACCCGGCAGGTGGAATAGCCTGGCTTTCTGCTTGATTTTTTGCCTGTTTTCAACGGTGACCGGCTGTGCCACTGGGCCTTGGAGAGTCAACCCGGAATGGACGACGCGGGCCAAAGACATCCGGGCCCTTCTGGTTGTTCCGGCAGAGGTCAGGATCTATCAGGTGCCACCAGGAGGAATGATCCAACTCAGTAGAGACTGGAGCGAACGCGGCCGTCGGAATCTTAACAATGCGATCCTACAAGGCTTCGGGAACAGGAATTACCGGGTGAAACTCCTGGAGGCCAAAGGGGAAATTCACCGGGAGATGATGCATATTCTGCCCCTTTTCAGGGCTGTGGACAAATCCATCCGGTTACACACCTATGGGCCGCAGGTCTTTCCCGACAAGATTGCCCATTTTGACTATTCCGTGGGGTCCTTGAAAGGGCTTCTGGAGAAGCTCCATTGCGACGCCATGGTTTTCGCCCGGGGTTTCGGCCAGGTATCCGAAGGACCCAGAAAGGCTTACCTGAGCCTTGCCCTCGCGGATTCATCGGGAACCATCCTCTGGTATGGCATAAAAGGTTCTCGGGGAGATCATGATCTCAGGGATCCCAGGAGTGTGGAAAATCTCGTGGACGCCCTGCTCTCGGATTTTCCGGAGGCAGGACGATGAGGCACACACTCATGATCCTGATCTTCTGTTGCATCGTCGCAGCTGGGGCCAGGTCAGGCCCGCTGTATGCGGCAGAGGGATCTGCATTTCCAGAAGATGCAAAATGGCTGCTGTTGCAGGCATCCAAGGAGGAGCAAGCGTTGAACAACAGCGGTCTCATCTTTGAGGATCCGGATCTGGAGCGCTATCTAAACTGCATTGTCCGAAACCTCCGACCCTCAGAATTCGGCAGCGATCTTTCGTTGAAGGTAAAAGTCATAAGGGACCCGCACCTGAACGCCTTTGTCTTTCCCGACGGGGCCATCTATGTCAACACAGGCATGCTTGCCCGCATAAAGAACGAGGCCCAAATGGCAACGATTCTCGCCCATGAAATGGCGCACGCCCTGAGAAGGCACGCGCTGAAGATCTTTCGGGCTCTCAAGGACAGGTCCGCTGCTCACGTGGCCATTCAAGAGGGATTCACGCAATCCGCAGGTCCATATTCCCGCTCGCTGGAGCAGGAAGCGGACAGGGTAGGCTTTGAGCTGGTGATCAAGGCGGGTTACAATCCTCAGGAGGGGGTCGACCTTTTCGGGCATCTGGAAAAAGAGAGCGTCAAAGAAAAGATCCATGAACCCTTTGTTTCCGAAACCCGTCCCAGTCTCCGGGACCGCATGCGGAATTTTGAGCAAATTCTTCACGCCCATGAAGACACTGGGATGTCCGGCATCAGACACGAGGAGATTTTTTTACTGAAAACCAAAGGAGCCCTCCTTGAAAACGCTTGGCTCGATCTGAAGCTCGGACGCTTCACGGCAGCCCGCAGGGAGGCTGAAAAATATCTCGGAATCGCTCCCCGCGACGCTAAGGCCTTCTACCTCCTGGGGGAAGTTTCAAGACAGAGGGGACGGGATGGAGATATCCACCGGGCCAGGGCCTTCTACGAAAAAGCCATATCCTTGGATCCTTCCTACGCGGAACCCTACCGGGCCCTTGGACTCATACAGTATAAGGCAGGTGAGATGATGCTTGCCAGGAAGTCCTTTCAATGGTGCCTCCTGCTCTCACCACACAGGCCGGACAAGAACTATATCCAGGGCTACTTGAGAAAATGCGACGAAGCAGGAACAAGGAAAGGAACGGGTTCATGAAAAGGTGGCTTTTCATCCTGCTGATTCCGCTCACAGCCTGTGCCCCCTGGAACCGGGTGACTGGCCCCTGCGATGGTCCTGGCCATCACTTTTCCGTGGATATCCCGGACGGATGGATGAAGTTCGACACCGACAACCATCTGTTCATAAGCCGAGACGGGCCGTTTCTCCAGTATATCCTCGTCGAGAGCCGGAACCTGGAGGCACCCTTTGCACACACGAGGAGAAGAATGAACGGGGCCATGCTGCCACAGGAGGCCGCGGAGGTGATTGTAGATGATTTGAGCCTGGACCGGGCGGTGAGGAATCTGCATGTGCTCGAAAACGCTCCTGTTAGAAACGCACATCAGGATGGATTCAAAATCCTCTTCACATACAAGAACGGAGATGAACTGACCTTGAAAACCCTCTACCACGGGTTCATCAAAGGCCGGATGTTCTACAGCATCCGTTATACCGCGGCCGAAAGATACTATTTTGCAAAGGATGTGGGGACCTTCAAGAAAGTCCTGGCGGGATTCAGACTTCTTGAGTAACGACCCCCGTGCCTTATTGTCCTTCGAAACGGACACCAAAGCGAACTGAATATTGAGTACATAACAGGTCCTAAGTGATGAGGACGATCTTGCCGAAGGTGCCCGGTTCCATGACGAGCCGGTGGGCCTCCGGGGCTTCGGCGAGGGGCAACTCTTTCCCTACCACGGGATGCAAGGTGTGGTTTTTTATTCCTTCGTGGATAGCGGCGTGGATTTTCAATCGCTCCTCCTCGGACGCGTTCATCACCAGCATGCCCAGGATAGCCGCGTTTCGCACCAGGGCGTCCCTGGGGTTTATTTCAACCGGCCCTCGGCTGCCGATAATGACTACCCGCCCGTCCCTTGCAAGTAATTGGAGATCGGCCCCGAGATTGACATTGGCGAGCATCTCCAGGATCACGTCGACTCCTTTTCCGCCGGTTAGCTCCAATATCTTGTGGTGATAATCCTTGTCGTGGTGATCAAGCACCTGCTGCGCACCCTGCTCTCGGACGAGGGCCCTCCCCTTCGCAGTTCCACCTGTTCCAATCACGAACATGCCGGAGGCCACCGCAAACTGGACCGCGGCAAGACCCACTCCCCCGGTCGCGCCATGGACGAGGACCGTTTCTCCCGGCAGCGCCCCTGCGCGGTGAAAAAGGGCATAACACGCAGCGGTATAAGGAACGTTGACACCGGCACCCTGTGCGAAAGAGATAGGATCAGGAAGAGAGTGCACCTGGTTCGCCCCGCACAGGGTCTGCTCCCCGTAGGTACCGGTGAGTGATCCGCCTACATAGACACGATCACCCACGGTAACACTAACCACCTGCTCGCCCACGGATTCAACGGTACCGGCCCCGTCCATTCCCGGCGTGTAAGGCAGTGGCGGCTTGATGTGGTAGGTGCCTGATCGAATGTAGGTGTCCACCGGGTTGACGCCGGCGGCCCCCACACGGACCACTACTTCACCCGGCCCCGGCCTGAGATCGGGAGTCTCTTCCAGTTTCATTGCGTCCGGGTCGCCGAACGCGTGTACACGAATCGCCTTCATCGCATGTTCCCTCCTCTTCCCTGCTCGATTAAATGCCTGGTTTTTCGCCTCATTTTTTTATTCTATCTTATGCAGATCCAACTGTCCATTGTTCCCGATGCTGCAGAAAGCGTTTGCTTTGTTTTGTCCCTATTTGATACTTTATTTCCATAAACGGAAAAGCAATAACCAATTTTCTATGAGAGGAGAAACCGTGATGAACGATAAAGCCAAGGGAATGGTGCTGGGATCATTGGCGGGCGACGCCTTGGCCATGGGTGTCCACTGGATTTACAACACCCGGGTTATCGACAAAAAATGGGGGCGAGTGGAGGCATACTTGAAACCCGAGAGACCCACGTATCATCCCACCAAGGATCTGGGAGAGTTTACCCATTACGGGGATCAAACCCTGGTCCTCTTGAAATCCATTGCCGCAGCGGGGGGCTTTGATCTTGATCATTTTGCCAGGGACTGGCAGGACTTCTTCGCGTCCTATGACGGCTACGTTGATGAAGCCACTAAAGGGACCCTCGCAAATATTTCCGCGGGAAAAGAGTGGGCATCTGCAGGCTCGCCGTCACTTGAACTGGCCGGTGCCTCGCGCATCGCGCCGATTGTCTATTGCTACCGCAACAATCTCGATAAACTCATCGCCGCGGCGCGCGCCCAGACTTCCTTTACGCATAATACCCAGCCGGTTGTTGCAAGCACCGAATTTTTTGGAGGACTTGCTTTCAAGGTCCTGGGGGGAGAGACGCCTCTCTCAGCCATTCAAGCTATCATGGACGAAGGATTCCAGGAAGAACCGTTTTCCCAGTGGATTCAAAGGGGTCTTGAAAGCATCGAAAACGAGACAAGGGAAGCTATCCTGAATTTCGGGCAGATGTGCGAGGTGGAGGCCGCGTTCCCCTCGGTGATCCACCTCATCGCAAAGTACGAAAACAACCTGAAAGAAGCGCTCATTGAAAATGTCATGGCAGGGGGAGATTCCGCGGGCAGGGGCCTGCTCGTCGGGATGATCCTGGGCGCCCACCTGGGCATGGACGCGATCCCCGAGGCGTGGCTGACCGACCTGAAGGCCTATCAAGAAGTCATGGAACTCCTGGCCACTTTCCCCTCTTCCCGATAAGCGCTACCAGTGGGGCTGGTTCCCAATACCTTGCCCCATCACTTCGAGGGTGTCCGTCACTACCACGAATGCATCCGGGTCTGATTCCCTGACTATCCGCTTGAGACGCGGTAACTCACGGAAAGTGATGACAGTATAGAGGACCTTCATTTCCCTGCCCGAAAACCCTCCCTTTGCCTTGCTGATGGTGACACCCCTCCTGATTCTGTATATAATATCCTTGGATATCTGCTCCCACTGGGAGGATATGATCAGGGCAGCTTTTCTCTGACTCAGCCCCGTTACCACAAGATTCAAAACGTGGGTGCTGACATAGATATAAATCAGTGTATAAAGCGTTTTTTCGAGAGGGAAAAGCAGGACTGCTGTACTCAGGATAATGATATTGAATCCCAGGGAGGTATTGCCTAAGCGGAAGGAAAAGAATTTCAGGAGGATGACGGAAAGGATATCGGTCCCGCCTGCGGAACCCCTTGACCGCAGGATGATGCCCGATCCGACCCCGGAAATGATGCCAGCCAGCAGGGCGCTCAAAAGCTTATCCTGAAGCGGAAAAGAAACCTTAATGAATTGCACGGCAACCGAATAAATGAGCATACCGGCAATGCTGTAGAGGAAAAACCGCAGGCTGATAAATTTCCATCCAAGCAGAAAAAGGGGTACATTTGTGAGGAAATAAAGTACCCCGAGAGTCAGGGAAGGAACGAGGTAGTGAATGATAAGCGCCACCCCGGTAAATCCACCGCTGAGGAAGTGAAGGGGCACCAAGATACCGTTGACAGCCACCGCGCAAATGACGCTCCCGAGGGATATGAGGAACAGATTCCAAACGACATCTTTGACGGGCGTGAGAACAGATTTTAGAGTATGCTTGGCAGGCTGGCCTTCATCCATGATGCTCTTTTCCCCCGCTCAATATGCTTTTTTCTCGACATCACTTTTGATGGCCTGCATTCCACAGATCCACACAATCGTCGCGCCACAGGCACGACTCCTCCATGCAACTAGCCACCCGTTCTGTTCCGTAGCAGTCGATGTTCTGTTCGGCCCTCTGAATAGCCTGTATTATATCTTTTTTATTCATGCGATACGTGTTGATACTCATCTGCTTTGCCATTTTTCTTATGTGATTGAAATTCATCATATACCCCCTTTCTCCAAGAATCTTTTAGGCATATATAAAAACCAACCAATAAACCGGCGTGTTTTCCGCAAACAAACGCTTGGATATAATGGTCCAGATTCCATTATGAATAACCATTCTATTTGGTCAAGAAAATGAAAGGCTTTTTGCTGGCTGCCCATATGCCCATACTGATGTCGATATTATCTATGCCTTAAATGGCGGGGCTTGATCACCGAACTGACCCTGAGGACGAAAAAGGTATTGAACATATCCTGACAGCAGTGAATAACTAGGTCATAGGGAAACGGATGTACGATCCACTTCGTAATTCACCGTTACCATCCACTCCTGGTAACTTGTGTCAAGCGCTTTGAGAGCGGACATCAACTCCTGCTTGAATACCGTCTCGATCGGGCTGCCACGACCAGGCCAAAGAGGAAACTTGACCCGCAGAAATTCCTTTCCCGACTCTGTCTTGATCCGTCCCTCTATGGAAGGAGGCGATACGAGAATTCCGGAAAACTGTTGGGCCGTAGAGTTCACGATGGCCGTCACGCTCTCTTCCACCTGCCCGGCCACTTCAGGATCGCCCGGGAGTATTACGTCTGCCAAACCTCTTATATACCCTCGTGGGTAAAGCACCACATTCGTAATGGTTCGATTCGGGATATAGACTCTCGCACCGAGAGCGTTTTCGATTATAGTAAAACGCATACCAAAATTTCGGACGATCCCTGTCTGGCCTGATATCTCAACCATGTCCCCAACGTTGAAAAGCCCGGAAAAGACGATAGTCAGGCCATTTACAACGTCCTGCACCAGCCCTTGAGATCCAAACCCTATGGCCAGTCCGAGTATGGATGCGCTTGCAAGGTAGGCTTTCAACGAGATACCTAAAGCCCTTAAAATCAACCCGATGGCCGTAAAATAGAGTGAGAAAACAATGATGCTCGTTGCAAGGCTGGCGATTGTCTTTGACTTGGAAAGCCTTATGCCTATCCTCATGGTCATCACTTTACGGCTAAGTCGGCGCACCACGACAACCACCAAATGCAGCCCTACGACGATTGCCAGCATGACAGTGATTCCGGTAAAAGTGCTGATCTCCGAAGTGTATTTGGCCAAGCCAGAAATCATCTCGCCTCCCCGGTCATAACCACCTCTTTCTTCTGAAATACACCAGCATGACCACCCCGATGGCAATCATGACAAGCCACACCATCGGATATCCCCAGGTTGTCTCGAGTTCGGGCATGTGTTTGAAGTTCATCCCGTAAACGCCTGCAATAAAGGTAATGGGAATGAATATGGTGGCAATAATGGTCAAGACCTTCATGACTTCGTTCATCCTGTTGCTCACGCTTGACAGATAGATATCCATCATGCTGGAAACCATATCTCGAAGCGTCTCTACCGTATCAATAACTTGAATTGTGTGGTCATAAACATCCCTGAGAAAAAGAGTTGTCTTTTCTTCAATGAGACTGGACTCTCCTCTTTCAAGGCCACCCAACAACTCCCTGAGAGGCCAAATCGATTTCCGGAAAGAAATGAACTCCCTCTTCAAAACGTAAATCATGTGTAATATCTCCGGACTCGGGTTCGTAACAATATCTTCCTCTATGGATTCAACTTTCTCCCCAAGTTTTTCCAGCACAACGAAATAGTTATCCACGATGGCATCCATGAGAGCATAGGCCAGATAGTCACTGCTCCTCTTTCTGATCCGACCTTTCCCCTTCCTGAGTCGATCTCGAACCGGCTCAAAAACATCTCCCACTCTTTCCTGAAATGTGATGACATAATTCCGGCCGAGAATCAGACTGAACTGCTCTGATTCAAGTTGGGCTTCCTTCTCATCATAAGAGAGCATCCTGGCTACAATGAAGATGTAATCATCGAATTCCTCCATCTTTGGGCGCTGCACCGTGTGTACGATATCTTCCAGGACCAATGGGTGCACACCGACATTTTCTCCGATCTTTTCTATCATGTCAACTTCATGGAGGCCGTCTATGTTGATCCATGTAACGGTCGGCTTGTTTTCGTAAGGGATACAGTCATTCACATTTTCCAATTCCCGCTCTTCCAAATTTGCCTCATCGTAATCAATCAGGCGTATTCTAACCTTTTCAACCTTCTTCTCGCCCACATGAACAAGCGTCCCTGGCTGTAGCCCTGGCTTTTTAGAAACTCTTTTCATAAATCTGCGCATCGTATCTCACCTCCAATTGGACTCTGATACTTCAGTTTTTGATAGCGGTGAACCTCTTTGAGCCTGTCTTTCCCAATGTTTCAGCTCACTCTTGTCTTTCTTCTGACATATGACTTGCCAAATTTTCAAAGACTCGGAAACGCTGCCGCACATGCCCACAAAACAAAAACCAAAATTTCAATGGCAGGGCAGATGCTTGGAGCCCTGCGTCAATCGGCATCGACCGCGCCATCCTGTTTTGTTTTCTTCCCCTTCTTCCGGTTTTCAGCCAAAAAACGAAAGGAAGGAAAGTCCGTCAGCTTGCGGGCATCGTACAAGCCCAGCAAGAGCAAGAGGGCCAGGGTGGAGAAATGCAACTCCGGATACATCAACAACAGCCGCCCGAAGGATTGCCACTTGAAGACCACGACACAGCTGATGGCCACAAAAATTGTCCAGAAAAGCCGCAAAAGAGCAATGCGCTTCCCGTCTTCATCAGCAATGGTGTATACGCGATCAATGATGTTCGTCAGCACGACCAGCGGCAACAGGACCACATACCCAGCAGGAGTGAAATTGAAATGTTCCATAGCGGATAAGGTGAATGCCATGATGAAAGCCACCAGGGTAAAGACAAAGCTGAGCCTTGGCACCCGCATCAATTTCAGGCCCGGCAGCAGCGAACGTCCACTGATGCCGATGACGACCACAACGGCAAAGAGAACAACGGCCGTTCGCCAGTCAGCATACAGGATCGCCAGCCCCAGCAGGGTCGGGCTGAAGGTTCCAAACGTCGTCAGTCCCAGCACATTACGGAAGAAGGCAGTCAACAGAGCGCCTATTGGGAGTACGAGCAGAGTGATCAGCGCGTTCTGGGTGGAGAGCGGCAGTCGGGTCAGATCGATAATTTCAAGGAGGTTTCGCTGTCTGCCGCTCAGCATCCACTTTGGCGTGGCGATATGGGTGATGGAATAGCGCTTCAAGAGGACGGAAGTCTCCTTGACCTGTAGAATTTGGTCTCCCCCCTTCCGCACGGGCACGAAATGGCCCGGGAGTTCACCGCGGTAGCCGTTTTCGGGATCGAACGGCACCCATTTGCCGTTGATGAATACCTCCACCCAGCAATGGGGGTGTGCCTCCGGGGCTTCGCGCAGGATAAAGCCGGTGATCAGCCGGGAGGGAATTTTTCCGGCACGGCACAGGGCAATCATCAGCCTGGCCCGGCCGAGTGTCGTTCCCTTTCTTTTCGCCAATACACCTGCGGCATCATGCGGTCTCCCCGTCGAATGAGTGGCAATCTTCCTTTCACAAAAAGCCGCTATGGCCTCAAGCAGTTTGTCTTTGTCAGTATGTTGCGCGGACAATTGGCGGACCATCCTCTGGATGCCCTCGTTGTTGATCTGGATATCAGGTTCGTCGCCCAAATAAAGGTCGCGGAGCTCAGGCGACAACGTTATTTTTCCCGGCGCACGCTGCCGGTGTATACCGGGCGTAAAATGCAACTGAAAATCGGCACGGAAATGAAACCGGCCACTCTGGGGAGCAATAAAAACCGCTACACGCGGTTTTTCAGTCTTTCCTGCCGGCCGCACTTGGCGCAGCTCCGGGTAAAAATAGTTCTGCCCGACAGCCCTGACATGGAGTGTGTCAATCGGCAGGGCCAGATAAAGCGAGGCACCCTTCTGTTGCGCCACGAAATCAAGATAGACCGTTAGGTTCCAGACTCTGTCGTCCGTGGGCACCCCGCCCTGCTTGGGCCACAATGTCCGGAGCGCAACGCAGGCCACGCTGACCAGGATGAGGACCATAATGGCCCAGATTGCTCCCGGGCGATGTTTGATAAAAGGCATAACGTTTCTCGACCCTCCTTGCAAAGCATGCAAACACTACTTCGAGATACCCCCGACCGCGTGAATTATGGTCGAAAAGAGCAATCCTGCCTGTCAGGGCCTAAAATGAACCTTACTCTAGGACCAAAATAGTTTTCAGTCAAGGATTTCAGCCGTTTTCACCGGTGGCTCCCCAATACTTAAACACAAACGGTAATGATTGCCATCTGAACTGTTGTATGATAGAGTTTTTAGGGTTTATCTGAAATGGAGCGACCATGATGACCTTGGAGAACGGCAAAATCACGATTGGCTGGCGTGAATGGGTCAGCTTACCGGGTCTTGACATTCCTGCCGTCAAGGCCAAGATAGACACGGGCGCCAAGACATCGGCATTGCACGCCTTTCGTGTAGAAGAATTCGAAGTGGAAGGCCGCAAAATGATCCGCTTTGCAATACGGCCGCTCCAGCGCAAGAAAAAGCTGATCCTTCACTGTACGGCCCTCCTGCTGGAACAACGCATAGTCACTGATTCCGGCGGGCACCGTGAGCTGCGCCATGTGATTCGTACACCGGTTATGCTCGGCAGTGAATCATGGCCTATCGAAATAACATTAACCCACCGGGACACCTTGAGATTTCGAATGCTTCTCGGGCGAACGGCGCTACGGGGGCGCTGTCTGGTTGATCCGGAAAAATCTTATCTGACCGGACGTTCCCTGGCAAAAACATACCGCTCGGAGGAGAGCAGAAAGGAGGCAACATGAAGATCGGTATCCTATCCAGAAAGGCCGAGCTCTACTCGACCAGCCGCCTCGTTGATGCGGCCAAACAACGGGGCCATGAAGTGGCTGTGGTCAATCCGCTATTCTGCTATATGAACATCACTTCCCACAAGCCCTCGATTCACTACATGGGTGAAAGCCTCGAAGGTTTCGATGCCATTATTCCGCGAATCGGCGCATCGATTGCTTTCTATGGAACCGCGGTGGTCCGCCAATTCGAAATGATGAATGTTTACTGTGTGAATGAATCCGTTGCCATAAGCCGTTCCAGGGACAAGTTGCGCAGCCTGCAGCTCCTTGCCAGAAAGGGCATCGGCCTGCCGGTGACCGCCTTCGCCCGTTCGACAAAATATACCTCGCACCTGATCGATGTTGTCGGAGGGGCCCCGTTGATTATTAAACTGCTTGAGGGAACCCAGGGGATCGGCGTGGTGCTGGCGGAAACCAACAAGGCCGCCGAAAGTGTCATCGAAGCCTTTCGGGGATTGAAGGCCAATATTCTGGTGCAGGAATTTATCAAGGAAGCCGGTGCCATGGACATTCGATGTTTCGTTGTCGGCGAAAAAGTGGTCGCCGCCATGATGCGGCAGGGCAAAACCGGCGAGTTTCGTTCCAACCTTCACCGGGGCGGAAAGAGCGCCGTGATCAAGATAACCCCCGAAGAGCGTTCCACCGCGGTTCGTGCGGCCAAAATCATGGGTCTGAATGTGGCCGGCGTGGACCTCTTGCGATCGAATCATGGACCGGTTATCATGGAAGTCAATTCATCGCCCGGACTGGAAGGGATTGAAAAAACAACCAAGAAGGATATCGCCACGATCGTCATTGAATTCATTGAAAGAAATGCCGCACCCGGAAAAACTCATACCCGCGGCACCGGCTGACAAAGAGGCTTCATGCCAGAGACTTTCCAGATTAATGGCTGCACGGTAAAACCCGGCCGGCAGGTCACCGTCAATATTCCGGTTGCCCGGCTGCATACCCATACCGAGATGACGATGCCGGTCCATGTGGTCCGGGGCAAAAAAGAGGGGCCGGTCCTCTTTGTCTGCGCCGCCATTCATGGCGACGAGATTCTTGGCGTAGAAATTATCCGCCGCCTGATCGATTCCAAGCGACTGGACCGCGTGCGGGGCACGCTGATCGCGGTGCCTGTTGTCAACATTTTTGGCTTTATCGCCCACAACCGTTACTTGCCCGACCGGCGGGATTTGAATCGATTCTTCCCTGGAAGCGAAACCGGATCCCTGGCCTCCCGCCTCGCCAGTATTTTTATGCAGGAGGTGGCTGAAAGAAGTACTCACGGCATCGACCTCCATACCGGCTCCCATCACCGCGCCAACCTGCCGCAAATTCGAGCCCGGCTGGATGATCCCCATACCCTGGCACTGGCCGAGGCTTTCGGGGCGCCTGTCATTATCGACGCCAACGTTCGCGATGGTTCTTTGCGACAGGCGGTCATGGAAAAGGGAATCCCCATGCTGCTGTATGAAGCCGGTGAAGGCCTCCGGTTTGACGAAGTGGCCATCCGAATGGGGATCAAGGGGATCTTGTCCGTCATGCGTCACATCGGCATGTTGCCGAAAGCGCACGTCGCCAAGGCGAAGAACGGGCCGCTGATTGCTCGCTCGACGACCTGGGTCCGGGCCCCCAAGAGCGGAATTTTGCGCGCCGGGGTTGCTTTGGGAAGTGTCGTGAGCGCAAATGAACGCCTAGGCGTCATTGCCGACCCGTTTGGTCAAAATGAAGAAAAAGTCCATGCGCCTGTTCCCGGTATTGTCATCGGTAATTTGAATCTTCCGCTGGTTCACGAGGGGGACGCAATTTTTCATATTGCCCGCTTCGATCAGGAGGATATTGACGAGTCCCTATATCAGGAGCTTCAGGAGGCGGTCAACGGCCAGGGTGACAGCCTTCTCTAGAGGCGGTTTCATCGAACTCCTCCGGAATCAGTTCCCGCAGGGTTCCCTGCATCTTGGCTGGGTGGTGAAATTGAGCGACGGATCGACGATGAAAACGCCTTCGATAAAACTGCGGCCGACCAGCATCCGGTAATTAAATCCGGTCCGGTCTTCCAGGTTGACTTCAACTTCCCGATAATACTCCCCCAGGCAGACGCCCAGCTTGATCACGTAACGGCGGACCGACTCGGTTTTATGCCGCTTAATCCTGACCCGTTTGATAATTTTTCTTTCAATCGTTCTCTTCTCGCCCTTCAAATTCGCCGCGTCAAAGCGAATCCACTCTTCGCCGTTGCGCTCAAATTCGACGGTTTGAGAGACACCCAGAGAAGAGTTTCTTGCGCCCGTATCGAGCTTTGCCTTGAATTCAAGACCGCTAGGGCAGATTTTAACTTTTTCAATCAACCCCACAATCTTTTTTTCCGATGAAAACGCAATCATCGGATGCCACAGCAAAACAACGACGAAAATTGCGACAAACCATATGGAGTTCATTTTGTTGATTCTTGTCATACAATCCTCCTTGTCAGGTCCCGATACCGCACCCACCCGGAGCAGGCGCCGGTGTACTTGCAATCTCAGTGTTCAACAAATGGCCGTAACCATCACTCAAAATGCCATGCCCACGCTAAAGTGAAACACAAAGAGGTCTTCACCCCTTTCGGCATTTCGATCCGGGTTGAAAGCAAGGTCAGCACGAACCGGTCCGACGGGCAAGAGATACTGCAGGCCGAGACCGACCGCAGGGCGGATACCTTTAAAATACTGAGAAAAGGTATCCGACAGGATTTCTGATCGGCTCTCGTATGGCGGTAAACCAAGTTCGAATCGTGTGCGGTTCGGGGAGATATTACCAAGGTCAAGAAAAACAGTCCCCACCAGATTTCCCTTCAATCGTTGCCGTAATTCAATGTTGAACACATTGAATGCCAGCCCTCCCGCCGGATCACCCGACTCGTTCCTGGGGCCGAGTTCCGATTGCCTGAAACTCCGCACCGTATTTTCGCCACCGTTAAAAAACCTTTCTCCAATGGGTACGGTAATATCATTTGAACCGGGGATGATCAATCCCGTGCTGTATCGTAACGCCAGTATGGTGTGCCCGGCCAAAGGGAAGAAAAAACGAGCTCCTCCGGCAAATCGGAAAAACGAGATTTCCCCGCCCAGAAATGTGCCTGCATGTTCAGCGGAAACAAAACATCTTTGCCCTCTGGAGGGGAAAAACGGGTCATCCCGCGTGTCATACGTGGACTGAAACTTCACGCTGGCCAGGTTATAGTTATCCTGTGTACCTGTCTCCACAACGCCCACATTAGTCAGATCCGTTACACGGAAGCCGTATTGGCCTGCCACACTCAGATTAGCCGAGACCTCCTTCGAGAATTGTATGGAAGCCTCTTTGTCTTCCCGCGTAAACGAAGGCTCCTCCCGTCTGCTGTAACGAATAGGCAGCGACGCAGTGATCGAGGTGTTGAGAAACCAGGGGTCCAATATGCTGGCCCCTATGCTTCTCGCCTTGAAAGAGCCGGTGCCGTTCAGATCCAAGACTCGGCCTGTGCCGAAGAGATTCTTATCTCGAAACCCGGCCTTCATCCGCAGTCTTTCGTAAGAACCCCAGCCTGATTCAAAATAGACTTCTTTGGCCGGAACTTCCCTGACCTTTACGATGAGGGGCCATGTGTTGTTTCCTTTCCT
The DNA here is from genome assembly GCA_964548365.1 of uncultured Desulfobacteraceae bacterium. Taxonomy (GTDB): domain Bacteria; phylum Desulfobacterota; class DSM-4660; order Desulfatiglandales; family Desulfatiglandaceae; genus B46-G9. The sequence goes on from CAZJRD010000010.1 coordinate 66,120, forward strand.
TTCTTGAAGATCAAGGGACACCCTGGAAAACAGCCCCGTTTTATAGAGCTGTCCAAAACTCTCCTTTTGTTTTTTGAGATCAAAACGGTCGCCCGGTTTTAAAAGCACTCGACTGCGGATGAATCTCTCCCGGGTCCTCTCATTTCCCTGGATAACAATATTGGAAATCGTGACCAGGGGCCCTTTCCTGATATCAGCTACGAGCACCACCCGGCCCGGTGCCTCTCCCTGCCGTTCCTTTACTTCGACGCTTGCCTTCGGGTAGCCAAGATCTCCGTAGAGATCCGCCAGCCTATTCTGCAAGGCTATTTTTCTCCTGCTGAAATACGGCTTGCCAACCAGCTCCCCTCGGAGTTTTTTAAGGACACTCTCCGAACCTTCAACAACATCCCCCTCTAAAAAAACACCATGAACAACATAGCGGATGCCTTCCTCTATGTTAAACGCGACCGTTGCCCGGGTCCGGTCCCGGTTAAAGGTAAAATGAGGATCTCCCACAACTACATGGAGATACCCATTGGAAATATAGAAATCCCGGATTCGGGATAGTGCCGAATTCACCTCCGACTTGACCAGGGGTGCTTCCCCATGACCGAACAGACCCGGCTTTTTCCCTTCGAAAAAGTTCAGCAGTGTCTGCCTGTCAAATGTCGCGTTTCCCGTAATCAAAATCTTTTCCAGAATAACAAGGGGGCCTTCCTTGATACTAAATATGACTGCCGATTTTCCCCCGACATCTTTCATGGAATAGTTTACAGTTGCAAACGCGTAACCCGCCTTTCGGTAGGCAAGTTCCATCTGAAACGCCGCATCGTCTATGTCCGAACGATGCCTTCCCTGTTTCTCAAAAGCCGCCAATTCCTCCGCCGCCGCCTTTCGCAAAGCTGTCTCGCTTAAGGCCTTATTTCCCTGGAAAAGGATGTTAAAGGAACCTACCTGATCCCTCGCCTTCATACCTTCCTGGGCAGACGCCCATACTGGAGATAATACCGCGACCTCTACGATGGCAAATACCAGGCAAATGTATGGCGCCAACCTGTGTGTCCTCATGCACCCCTGCCTTTCTTCTATTTGAACCGGAAGACAATCCTGAGACCCGCGTTGTAATAATCAAACGCGTCTTTTTCTCCGGTAAGGTAGAGGACGTCTCCCTTCCGAAAAATTCCATTGGCCAACCGGAAATCGGCCTCTATGGTCTCATCACCGGTGCGGGTTACTTCTCTGCCAATAACAACATTGAGTCTGTCAAGAACGGGCTCGTCTGTTCCACCCCTGTCGCTGGCGAACCACCGGGAAATAAAATCTCTGCCCACATACACCGCGATGTTCTTCCCTTGTCGCTCCGATATGCCAAGGTTGTTTGCTGCTTTTGGTTTTCGGCCCGTCAGAACCATGAGGAGCAATTCTTCGTTTGAAAGAGGAGGAACAGAGGATAAGGTGACGGCAGGTTCATCATAAGGCCCCTGCACTACCATGGTGATATCATATCCGAACATACGCGATTTCCCGGTTAAATCGAGAACCGGCCGATCCGGATCGTTCTTATTGAAACGAATAACCCCGGTCTCAAGGGATAGATTGCCCGAGGGAAGAATAAGCCGCCCGGAGTCTACATACACATTCCCGGTAAGAATCGGCACTTCACCTGTGCCGCCGAGCTTCAAATCAGGACGGAGAAAAGCGGTGACCACGTTGCTTCTTATTTTGAAGGGGTTCTTGGAGGTAATGTGCACGTCGAAAGTCATGCTGTCAAACGGTGGCCTGCGAATGGAAAAAAGCTGGAGACCTGATCCAACACGGGAAGGCCCCGCTCCTTTCAGGGAACTTAACAAATCGAAATATCTGGAAAAATAGCCATCTGTGATGGCCAGTTTTCCCGCAACTTCCAGGCGTGAGAGAGGGCCTTTGACAGTCAAATCCGTATCAGAGCGCACTTTTACCCCTTCACCCCGGTAGTAGAGAAGATTTTTTCCCTGGAGCCGCAGGTCGGCAAAGGGAGTGGATTCGCCTTTTCGCATCACGGATCCCGTAACCGTAAACGCGGACCCGCCCAATCGGCCCATGAGTTTTTGCAGATGAAGGGCTTCGGGTGTCACCGTTGCCGTGAGATTGACTGCATCCAGTAAAGGGACATCTATGTTCGGCCTTAATTCACCTTCTGACAAACTTACACTGGCGTTTATGGCTGGATTCGAAGCCGGTCCCGCGATTTCAATCTTTGCCTTCAGTCGACCGGAAACACGACGGAGACTGGAGACCCCCGCAGCCACCCAGCCCAACTCCCCCATGGTAACTTCTCCCCGGACATTCACTTTTCCCTCCAGTTTCCGGGTACCTCCTTGGAGCAGAGCAGGCAGTACCCGAACCCCGTTCCAGGATCCATCGCAGGAGAAGGACAGGGAGGGGGAATGCCCTTGAATAGACTCAATCACCAATTTCGTCCTGTCGAAAGAGAGCTTGCCTTTGATATGAAGAGGGCCAGGAGGCAGGGGCTTAAAATGAGGGGGCGGATGGAAATTATCGCAATCAAAGGAGAGCCTTCCATCCGGATCATTCCATGTGCCCGCCACATGGAGTTCACCTTGAAAGGAGCCCCCGCGAGGCAGGTACTTCGGGAAATTCAAATTGAGCGCTCCCAGGTCAGAAAAATCCACCTTGGCGTCAAGCGACAGGGGTCCGGGCATCAGGGACGGTTTTCTGAGAAGGTTCACGGGAAGGGTCCCCTGAATGGCCAGCACTTGCTCATTCCCTCTGCGCCATTCGAACTTTCGGACGGATATCCCTTGGTTTCCATAGAAAAGATCGAAACGACCTGCCAGAGAAAGCCCGGCATCACTGCTCTCCAGGTGTGGCAATTCGCCCATAAGAGTGACTACAGGTGCGTCTTTTGTTCCGGAAAGGCGCACCCGTGCATTCAGCCCTTCGAAACGCAGACGGTCTGTGACAAGGGACGGAAACCATTTTCCGCTTTTCACGTTTGAAAGGAATATATGGATATCCGTCTTGCCAACCCATGAAAAAGTTCCGTCGAGGCGTACAGTGCCAGCCGAGCCGTTCAGGTTTACCTGTCTCAAGGATATCTCCCCCTTTCGCCAGAAACGAACATATCCCGGAGGCACGAGGGAAAGCGAATCGGTCTTTCCCGAGAGCGTCAATTGGGTGATCTCCACATCAAAAAAGGCGTCTGCCGGTCCCCGAACAAAATTTCCCTTTAATACGGTTTCGGCTCTCAGAGTATTGATCCTGGCCTCGTCTATATCGATCCTGCGGCCTGAACTGCGCGCCTTGAACACCACCTTCGGAATGGTGAAACGGCCGATATGGAGTTGTCCCAGAACAAAATCAGCCCGGGCATTTGCCGCACGTAACGTACCGGAAAAATCCAAATTTCCGTGGATGGTTCCCCCTATGGATGGGGTTTCAGAAAGCAAATTTTTTGTGTAACGCGCCGAATCTGCAACATCGATCTGCAGATGCACGTTTTCAAAGGACCTTGACTCGATCACAAACGATCCGCTCAATGCGATCCGATCCGCCTGGTGACGGGCCACAAGGGTCTCGACCGATATTTTCCGGCCATCGGACCTCAACCGCAGGGTTGCATCGCCGAACGGGGTTCCCTCAAATTTGATCTGCCCTGCATTTACGGAAAGGGTTCCATGGGGCATCTTCATGGGACCCGCAAAAAAGGCTTCCCCTTCCATGCTCCCGGAAATCCCGGGGCTTCCGTGATGGTTACTTCCCTTTTTCGGCCACAGTCTCCCCACATAGGGCCCAAGGTCGGAAACGCGGAATTTCAATCGGGTGTCTTCAAACTCCTGTTTTGAAAATCGGAACGTTCCCTCTCCTTCAATGCGATCCTGCCCCCTGCGTAATGTCATTGATTTGATAACTGCCCGGCGGGAATCGGCAGTTGCCAGGACCGACAGGTCATCAAAGGTCAAGCCGCCGAAAGCAATCTTTCGGCCGGTGAGTTTTATCTTCCCCTTTGGAGCCCTGATGACCCCTCCAATGGTTACATCGCCCAAAATGGACCCGCCCATTGCCGGAAGGGCGAAAATCCGGCTCACTAGCCCCAGGTTCGGAAAATCCATCTTCAGTGAAGCCCGCACCGTCGAAGTCATGAGGGAACGATTCTTTGCAGGGATCTCAATTCGACACGATCCCATGCGAAGGTACCCACCGTCTGTGGTGAGGCTCCCTTTCGACAATACGAGAGTACCCTCCTGGACACGCCCCTGGATCAAGAGCCTGTGTGGTGGCAGGGTAGCCACTTTCGCGGCGTGGTCCGGCCCCAGAAGGGAAAGAAGGGAAGGAACGTTATGGGAATCGAGCGAAAATTCGCCCGTTGCGGTCCTTAACAAGCCTGAAAAATCACCCTGGAATATGGTCTCCGCCGGTGCCGTCACCCCCCGCAGGGCGATAGTATTTGCGCCTGATCGAACATCCAGCGTCTCTATCAGAAGCTTCTCATTTTTTGCCTTTGCCCGTATAGCCACCCTATCCGTTTCAAACCCGTTAATGGAGCCCCCTTCCAGGGTGAGATCCAGGTCGCCCTCCAGATTGCTCGGGTGATCTTGAGGCAAAAGCACATGGGCTTTCATGGAAAGAGTCCCCGCGAGTGTCAATCCAGGCAGCCTGAAAAAGGAAGAGACACGTTCCAGGTCAAGGTTATCTGCAAGAACCCCGGCACGGAGGCCTGAATGATCCATCACACCATCAATCTCCAATTGCCCGTCAACCGGATGAAGCCTTGTCTCGAATGGGATGGCCTCGGGAAGCTTTTTCAGATCGATCTTCACAAACTCTGCAAACTCCTTTCGTCCCACCATTATCTGTCTGACGGATATCTGCTCTTTTGAATAGTAGATCTCCGCCGTGACCTCCACTTTTCCGTCCCGGAGAACCGGATGGTGCCAGGTCCACTGCGCGATACGCAGGTCTGCAGTGCTGCTCATTTCCTCGGAACGTCTGGTCTGCAGATCAATTCCCTTCAAAGATGTCTCGTATCCTGATCCTCGAAGAAATATGGCCATGTTTTGAAGACGAACCCGGGGGAGGACTTCCGGCAGAAAGAATGATGGCGATGAGATTGCACCACTCTGATTTGATGGGTTTTCCTGGTGCCGGGACAGATCAAAATCCAGCCGGGCATCCTCCAGATTCAGAGTTGTATCGGCCAAAAACCCATTAACCCCTTTGAAAATAGACAGCACGTTGTAGGTAACCTTGAGCCGCCCCACGCTGAGGCCAACGAGGGGTCCTGAAGGAGCAGGAGGCACGGTGACGACATCATGTATCTCAAGATCCCTGAAATAGGAGCCGTCAATACTTCCTATAGTCACCCGTATCCCCCCCAGCCGGGACTCGGCAAGATCTTGCACAATTTTCTGGATATAAGGCGCCACAAGAATGCCCCGAAACACATACAGCCCCATGATCATTACCAAACCTATTACCACGATCACCGCAATCCATTTGCGCGTCCGGGGAAAATGCTGTTTGAAGGCCTTAGAGTCCATTACAGTCCTACTCACGTTTCACATCACATTTATTCATGGACGGGGGGGAAGACTGGGCCGCAGAAAACGCCGCCCTGCAGTCTCCCCATCATTATTAAAAAAAAGTCCTATGCATATGATGACTTTTTTCGTAATATACTATTGTACAATAGCTTGGATGGAGCATAGAATCAATGGATATTGCAAAATCGGGGTTCTGGATCGGTGTCCTTCTGGCGGTTTTTTGCGGGGCCGCTATCGGGCTTGAACGACAACTCAAAGGCAAGCCGGCCGGCATCCGCACAAGCATATTTATCTGTCTCGGTACCAATCTTTTTATAAGCCTCGGACTTACCCACTCAGGCGCAAATGTGGATATCACAAGAGTTCTCGGACAAGTTATCACCGGTATTGGATTTCTCGGAGCCGGAGTCATTATTTCCCGGGAAGGACATATTCTGGGTATCACTTCAGCATCGGTCATCTGGATACTGGCAGGCATCGGAGCAATGATCGGGTTCGCCCATTACATGGCAGCCATCATCGTTATGCTTTTCACAACTGGCATTCTCATCGGCATCGGCCTTCTCGAAAATAGGGTCGCGTTTCTCCGAAAAGGCGTCCATTCCCAAAAAGAGTCGTAATTCAAGAGCTATTCCCAACTTGGATTAAGGTCTGTGCTTTCGGGTTGGAGACTATCCTGCTGTTCAGTCCAGATATGGTAGGGATTTGCAAGCCTGGCATACCATGGTTTTTTTAACCCACTATGCTAAAAGAGTGGCTTAGCGGTTATCACCCCTTGACAAGAAACCTATTCTTTAGTTGCATGGCCCATAAAGCGCAAAACAGGTGTCCGGTGGCGCGCCCGGTGTGAACTTCAATGGAAGGGCATTTCCAGAAACTGCTCAAATTCCTTTGCTATGGCTGGATGGCCGTGTAGAATCTATCCGATTTCGGGGATTCATCAACCTGTTTCATCTCCAATGTCCGGGAGAGAACCCAAAGCTTGCACAAACCCGCCACGTCTTTTCCGGTGCCGTGTGCATGGATTTTCGGATGGAGTAGAAGCCGATGAAAAAAATCAATACTTTTATCAAAACATCCATTATCGGAGGGGTGGCCGTAATCCTGCCGGCGGCCATATTATTCTCTGTTTTCAAATGGATATTTGGTCTGGTTACGGAGATCATCCGGCCGCTGACCCATCTGGTAATGGCCAATTCGCAAATCCAAGGGCTTGTGGCGGACGTTTTGGTCATATGCGTCATCTTGGCGATTTGTTTTCTGGTGGGTATTGTTGTGAAAACCAAGGTGGGGCTGTTTGTCCAGGAAAACCTTGAAAATCATATCTTGAAGATCTTTCCGGGCTATACCATGGTCAAGGAGATTGTGATTTCCTTTTTCAATAAGAAGAAATCTCCCTTTTCTTCGGTGGCGCTGGTCCAGATTTTTGATAATGACACACTAATGACGGCTTTTGTCACAGATTCTCACCCGGACGGCAGCTATACGGTCTTCGTTCCCACCGGACCCAATCCTACATCCGGTGGTGTCTTCCATCTGAAGGCCCAGTATGTCCATCCTGTGGATGTTCCGGTTGAAAAGGCCATGAGGTCCGTCATCAGTTGTGGTGCGGGGTCCACATTTCTGATCGATGCCTATTTCAACCGGACCTCCAAAACGGGGATGCTTTCTTCAACCCTGGAGTCAAGGTAAATCATTAGGAGAAAGGAGCGGATCATGTTTAAGAAGATATTGTATCCAACAGATTTTTCAGACGTTTCAAAGAAGGCCATAGGTTATATTAAACAACTGGGGGAAGGCGGGGCCGAGACCGTCATCGTGTTGCATGTCATCGATGAACGGGCCATGCAATCTGTCGCGCGGTATGCATCAGGGAAGTCGATGGAAATAGAGCAGACTATAATTTATGATGCAGAACAGGAAATAAAGATCATAGAAGATGAATTGAAGAAAAGTGGTTTTAAAGTAAAATCAATGATTCAAACGGGAATTCCACTGCGAGAGATACTAAAGGTTGAAGAAGAAGAAAATGTCTCCGTTATTATAATAGGATCTCATGGGAAAAGCAACTTAGAGGAGATCTTTCTCGGTTCTGTTTCCGAAAAAGTCTCCAGGAAATGCAAGAGTCCCGTTCTAATCATCAAGAGATAGGGAGATCAAATCTTCTTTTTCCTAAGGGTCGTGTGAATAATGCCCAAAAACTCCTGGAACGATTCAGACCCCCCCTGATACTTGCATTTCGTTTCTTCTGCGGACTCCGTACCGTTATTCCGTTTATGATTGGCATGAGTTTACTCCCGAAAGCCGAGTTCATCTTCCTTAATGCGGTTGGGGCTCTGGTTTGGGCCGCCGCCGTGGGGACCGGGGGCTATCTGTTTGGCAGTGCATTGGAGATTCTGATCGGGAACATCAAGCACTATGAGATACAAATACTTGGAGCAATAGCCGCATTCGGTGCGCTGACATGGGTGATCTATTTTTATCGCCGCAGGAAACACAGGCGTAATAGCGCAATAAATAAGGGAAACCTCGAGAAAGGGTAAGGCTTCATGTGCATGCGGAGCAATTTCCAGATAGAGGATATAAGAAGAGATTATAAGGCGTTAAAATCTTGAAGTTAATCAACAGTCCCCGATTTTGAAGACACCTATGCTTCGGCCCTCTGGGAGCTTCTAGAGGTTTTTCAATGAGTCTCTCACAGAAAAAGGTCTTGACATGGGGTCTACCGTATATCTATAATTTTTCTATAGAAGTACTCTTGGATGACTATCCAGTGATTTCACGCTCTGGAAGGATCGACAAAGGGCCTTTTGCTCGATGAGG
>CAZJRD010000011.1:0-74449 GCA_964548365.1 uncultured Desulfobacteraceae bacterium
CCCGCGACCCTCAGCTTGGAAGGCTGACGCTCTAGCCAACTGAGCTATTCCCGCCGGAAAAAAAACACACCTCATGCATCTGGTTAACGTTCCCCTTTTTCCTCTCCTCTGAAGGGTCAAGTGAGAGCTGAACCATACGCATTAAAATCGCAAGCCTATATGAAGATGATGAGACGCTTGGCTAAGTGGTTGGCTCCTCTTGTTGGATCGCACAGAATAATGAAAAAGGGCTCCAAATATACGTACGACCAAGAAGGCAAGATGGTGGAGAGGGGAGGATTCGAACCTCCGAAGGCTGAGCCGGCAGATTTACAGTCTGCTCCCTTTGGCCACTCGGGAACCTCTCCACTTTGAGGTCCGCCAAAACCAGGAATGCCTTATCCCGAATAGTACCTAATTTAAATTAACACCCACATGGAGCCAGCGAAGGGAATCGAACCCCCGACCCACTGATTACAAATCAGTTGCTCTGCCATCTGAGCTACGCTGGCCTTCCTAACAGCAAAAATGTAAATAGTAAATTTAATGAGATATCAAAATTTTATCAATGGCCAAAATCATTCATATTTCATTATTAACTCAACTAGAAATTGATATTGTCTTTCTTACTCTATTTTTCGTTCATATTCGCCTCTTTTTGATTTTTCGGAATTGCCGGCAGTCTATTGCCTGCTCGAAAGGGGCCACCGCCATCGCCGGTGCTGAAAGGGCCTCTTCTCCGGCAATGATTTTTCACCGCTTTGCGCGAAAAAAACCCAGGTTTGACCAACGGGGTCATTGATTAGTACTTGAACCTTGTAATGCTTTATGCTACATGTAATTTTTTGATATGTAGATTCGCCATCCATGATAAAAAAATCTTAATTGAGGAGGGAGAAAAATGACGGCTTTGTTGGGCGGAATTGTTGCATTGGTTTTGGGTTTGATCGGTATCATTGTCTGGTGGGGCGATTTTCTTGAGATACTGCGCGGAAGTGTTCCATTGATCCTGCTCTTGGGGGGCGCCCTGGCTGCGTATCTCGGCTTTGAAGAACTCAAGGATAAACGCACTGCCGACAGCTTTGAGGATACAAGCACGGACCTCAAGCAGGAAGTCGAGACCCTGAAGGAAGAAATCAAAGAACTGAAAAAAGACGATGAACAGCCACAGGAAGCACAGGAAGATAAAAGTGAATAATTCTTGATACCAAAAAAGGGCCCGGAATCAGGCCGTTCGCCGGTTCCGGGATCCATTCACTTTTATACCTCCATTACTTCCAACGCGTTAAAAAAATATCCTATTTCAAAGCTTGCCGTTTCTTCAGAATCGGATCCATGTACTACGTTTTTTTCGATATCAGTTGCGAATTCACGCCGTATGGTTCCTTCCTCGGCTTTTGTATAGTCTGTCGCTCCCATCAGGGCCCTGTACCGTTGAATGGCACCGTCTCCCTCCAGGACCAGCACAACACAAGGACCGGAAGACATAAAATCCGTAACGCTCTCAAAAAAAGGTTTCCCCTCATGAACCTTGTAGAAACCCTTCGCCTGTTCCTTTGTCATTCTGATCATTTTCAGGGCAACAATCCTGAGCCCTTCCGCCTCAAGACGAGTCAGAACAGTGCCCGACAGGCTCCTTGACACACCATCTGGTTTTATGATTGCCAATGTTCTTTGTTTCATGAAATAGTAAACCTCCTCCTGTTAATTTCGTTGACCTTGCCCTTTGCCGTCTGTTATAGATGCTCCCCTATAAGAATAGATGCTTCCATCGTAGTCAAGAAATTTATGGAAAGGAAACATGATGATGATTCAAGAAAATAATAATATTCAGAATACAGAGAGAATGGACGCCGACCATGTTTTTCAATTTAGCTGTTCACCAGGCCTCTCCTGCTTTACCCAGTGCTGCCAGGACGTCACCATCGTGTTGACGCCCTATGATGTACTCAGGATGAAAAACAGATTGGGGATCACCGCGGACGAATTCCTGGACAAGTATACCTTGATCCTTTCAAGAGAAAAAAAACTCATCCCCCTTGTCCTTCTGAAAATGGCGGCGCAGGACAAGAAATGCCCCCTTGTGACGGAAAAAGGTTGTTCCATATATGAAGATCGTCCATGGCCGTGCCGTATGTTTCCCCTGAACGTCAATGATGACGGCACCTTTCAGATTATCGCCGACGGGGCCCGGTGTCTCGGACTGTCGTCCGGCGAAAAGTGGCCCATTTCAGAATGGCTCGTTGACCAGGGTATCGCCATCTACGAGCAAATGAACGACCTCTTTGCCCACGTCACCACGCCCCTCCAGGCGATGAGCCTTGATATTGACAACCCCAAGATATATCAGATGACGTTTATGGCCCTCTACAACCTGGATAAATTCCGGGAATTCGTCTTCAAAAGCACCTTCTTGGATAAATTTGAGGTGGATCAAACGACCATCGAAAAAATCAAGAGAAGCGATATCGAACTTTTGAAGTTTTCCTTTGAATGGGTCAAATTCGGAATCTTCGGTCAAAAGACATTCACCGTAAAAAATCCCGAAACAACGAACCTTTCCGTTTGACCCTTCATCATATGGACAGCAAGAAAAAAACCGAAGTTTTCCAACCGTTGACCGGGGGAACCTTCCACTTCAACTGCCATAGAGACGTGCCCTGCTTCACGAAGTGCTGCGCGAAACTCCGGCTCATCCTCACCCCCTATGATATTGTCCGCATGAGAAAACGCCTCGGAATCTCCTCCGGGGAGTTCCTGGAGCAGCACACAGACACCCTTCTCCATGAACACCCCCGTTTCCCCATGGTCAAGCTCAAGATGCTGGAACAGGAAGGGCAGCGTTGCCCTTTTGTTACCGGAGAAGGCTGCAGTATTTACGAAGATCGTCCCGGGGCCTGTCGGCTCTATCCCATTGGAAGGGCCTCAATGCTCGTTTCCGACAAGAAGGACGCCAGGGAGCAGTATTTCGTTATACGCGAAGATCACTGCGAGGGCTTCAAAGAAGAAAAAGTGTGGACTATTGAGGAATGGGTCTCTCACGAGGGACTTCGCTCCTACATGGACATGAACGACCGGTGGCTGGCAATCTTGAATTCACCCAAAAGTCTGGGACCGGAGAAATACCTGGCAAAAAAACACAAGATGTTCTTTATGGCTTCCTACGACATTGATCGATTCAGTAAATTCATCTTTGAAAGCAGTTTTTTTTCCCTGTTCCAGGTCCCACCCGAGAAAAAGCAGGAACTGGCGTCTCAGGACGAGACTCTTCTCCTCTTCGCCTATGAGTGGCTCAAGTTCAGCCTCTTTGGCGAAAAAACCCTCACTCCTACTCCTCCTTCTTGATGCGTGATCCGATATAGCCCGTCCGCTCACAAATCAGCGCATCTATTTCCGCACTGTTTCCAGACAAGAACCGCAAAATCTCATCTGACCTGGTCTTCAGCGCCAATCCATTCTGCCCCGTAATATCCGCTCCCTTTATAAGCATTCCTTGTTCATAGAGATAGCCGACAATTGTATCATCCGCATCCAGCTCCACCTGGAATTGCTCCTGCAGATACTTCAGCCAGTAGCCAAACTCATAGGGATGCTCGATATGTTCGATGGGGATCCCAAGCTCAAAACTGAGAGGCTTCGCCAGCCCCGGCATCAATTTTGATCCTCCCAGGTAATCAAACACGTGGGCCAATTCATGAATAAGCGCGCTGTCACTAATGGTGGGAGTTATGGCAACGTAAATATGATCCGGGTCACTCGTGGCCGTCTTTTGAATATTCACCATGACACCCCCGCTTCCACCTTTCTTGCGGTTCGAGAGACGCTCATCCGTTACATTAAGGGCCTCATACGCGTGAAGGTCAATGAAGCGGACACCAAAACGCGTTCCCGTCAAGCTCTCCATATCCAGGGCTTGGATCATCTCTCTGGAGCGGCCGTAGGCCACCTCCGGAAGGCTGGTGATTTTTTTTCCCATCTCATCGGGAAACGCGCTCCTTCCTTCCTGGAACAGTTCGTCTTCCCGTCCAAGGTGGCATTTCTTGAATTTTTTCCCGCTGCCGCAAGGGCAGGGATCATTTCTTCCAACTTTCATCATCCACCGGATACCTGTTTCATCGAGCTTCACCAGAAATCTTTCCCGGTTCTCCGTTTTTACTCATCAATGATATGGTCTTTGTGTGCATCATCGGACCAGCACGGCAGAGGTCCCTTTGATCCGGTTTTTGGGTCCATGCGGTGCCGGTACGAGGTCTTGACATTCTGTGTCTTCAGCATGTGGTCCCATCCCCTGACATAATAGGGGCATGAATCGTTAAAGCAGACCCATTGGAAACCCGTCGCCGCCCACGTCGAATCGGCAGGAGGCTGCCATTTCTTCATATCATCGCTACAATACGGGCATTTGGGTATTTCATCTCCCATCATGTTTCCCTCCATTCGCAAAAAAGAGAACCAAACCCTGCAAAGAACACCAAGGGTTTGGTTCTGATAAAGGGCTTAAATCGTGCCCATTCACAAATGAGATAGTTTGATCGAGATCAAGGCATGGGAAAATTTTAACCACAGGAATACAGTGAGGTATTTCGAGGATTAAAATTTGAGCATAACGACGATATCGGGCAAAATAGCCATTTATGGATGGGCACTGCTCGCTCTCTATTACCCGATGGCCTCTTTCAATATGCCCTCAGGTGGAATGACGTTGCGGTTTAACGCAGCATCTTTCTTCAAATCCATTCCAAAAGCCACAGCCATCAACTGGGTGAGGTATACAATCGGCACATCCAGCTGGGTCCCGTATTTTTTATTGATCCGGTCCTGATACATCTCCAGATTCATGGCACACATGGGGCAGACCGTGGAAACCATTTTCGCCCCATGATTCAGAGCATCTTCCAGAATCGTCTTCACCAGTTCCAGGCAATAATCCATTTCCGGGAGGAATATTCCCGACCCGCAACAGAGCATCTTCTTGGGAAAAGGGACGGCCTCGGCCCCCAGTGCTTTCAGGAGACGGTCCTGGACCACGGGTTTGACTGTGCTGTCATATTCCCCGTAGGGCCGAACGGACTGGCAGCCCACGTAACCGGCTATCTTCAATCCATTCAGAGAACTGGTTACCCTCTCCCGTATTTTATCAACACCTACATCATTATAAAGAACATCCTGTATGTGTCTGACCTTTATGCTGCCTTTGTAGTTCAGCCCCCCCTCTGACAAGCATTCATTCACCTGTTTCAGAACCGCAGGGTCCTCCTTGATTTCGTGGTTCACCTTGATCATCTGGATATAGCATGAACTGCAGGGGGCGACAATATCGTAGCTTGCCTTTGCCTCGGCAAGGGCAAGATTTCTGGCGTTGAGGACCTTGATGGCAAGGTCGCTTGCGCCCGCGTAGGAAACGCTCGCGCCACAGCAATTCCAGTCCTCGATCTCCTCAAACTCCATGCCCAGTGCCTCGCAGACGGGCTTGAGTGACAGCAGAAAATTGGCACCGGTCCCTTCCAGGCTGCATCCCCAGTAAAGATAGTATTTCATGCCACACCACCCCCTTTCGCCATCTTTTCCGCCTTATCAAGCATCTTTCTGAGTGGCTGGATCCCCTTTATCTTTTTCTCGGGCAGAAGTTTCATCCTCCCGTGGAGGAGTAATTTGATTCCCACATCCATGAAGTTCATGGTACTCTTTATCCCGCTTACCACTCCATCTGCAAAAAAGACGCGCCTGGGCAGGTCTTTTTCATCAATACGGCCGAGCTTATAGACCTGGTTCCAAAACTCCCTTCCAAAGTTTGCCGTATCCTTTCGCGGTACATACCCCTGTTTCAGGGCATAGTGTGCCAGACCGTGCATCACGTCCATCACCGGAATGTTTCTGGGACACTTGACCACACAGGTGTAGCAGGATGTACAGAGCATAATGGACTGGCTGTTCAGGACCTCCTCCCTCTTTCCAGCCCTTATCAGGGAAAAGATCTGTCGAGGAGGATAATCCATGTGGTCGCGCAAGGGACACGAGCCCGCACAAACGCCGCACTGCATGCACATCTTTATCTCGTCCCCGAAATCCACATTTCCAGAGACTTCCTGCGCAAAAGAGGGTTCATAGGCAGCCATATTCTTCACCTTCCTCATCATTGTATGCGGCCCCGGTCAATCGGCCGCAATGAACATTACCATCCCTTATAGGGGTTCGGACCAACCTCTTCGATGGCTTCCATAAACTCGTCAATAATCCCAGGGATTTTATCATAATCCGTAATACTCACTTCCACATACTTGACCCTGGCAGATTCCAGGGCAAGACGATCCAAGGTTTCGGATACCTTGCTCAATCGCGTTTCAGCCAGTTCGCTTCCCTTGATAAAATGGCACTGGTAGTCATCGCCGTGCCGACAACCCAGGAGAAGAATGCCATCGATCCCGCGGGACATGGCATCAGCTACCCAGACCAGGTTTACAGATCCAAGGCACCGGACCGGGACAAAACGGATATAGGGGCTCCATTTCATCTTCTTGATGCCGGCCATATCCAGGGCCGGATAGGCGTCATTTTCACAAACAAGTGCGAGAACCCTTGGCTTTTCCTCGTCTTCTTCAGGCACCTCAATCGCCTTGAGCATATTGCCAATCATGCCAACAGAATAATTCTTGAATGAAATGATCCTTTCAGGACAGGCCCCCATACAAATGCCACACCGCCGACACCTTGTCTGGTTTGGGAGCGGGTTGGCCTTCTCATCCTCGTTGATAGCGCCAAATGGGCATTCTTCCGTGCACCGCTTGCACTGGGTGCACCGCTGCATCGCAAATTCAGGATAGGACATGTCCCCTGCGCGGGGGTGCACTGCGATACCCTGTGCTGTGGCCTCGGCACACTGGATAGCCTTCATGGCCGCGCCAGTGGCATCATCGATCGCCCTTGCAGTCTCCATGGGCTTTCTCACACATCCCGCTGCGTAAATACCGGTCCGCCTCGTCTCATATGGAAAACAGATAAAATGAGAGTCAGGGAACCCGTATTTCAGAGTCGGCAGTTCAGGGCCCTGTCGATAGTCCAGATGCAAGGCTGGTGTCCCGAAGAAACCTGAATCCGGAACAACCTCTATCATCCCTTCCTCATCAGCGCCCTCGGCATCGGCCGGGGCCTTGATCCTGGGCGTCACTTCCGGCTTCGCAGCCGGCACCATGCCAACCGCTAAAACCACCAGGTCCAATTCCTCTACCTTGACCTTCTCTCCCAGGAGTTCATCGTCCGCTTCCACATAGAGTTTTCCCCCGGACTCCCCGACGTCAGAAACGGTCCCCCTGATAAAGATGCCACCGTCATTCTGGCTTTTCCGGTAAAAATCCTCGGCTTGTCCCACCGTACGCACATCTTTATAAAGGATGTAGTTCACTGCCTCCGGGTCCTGTTCTTTGACATAAGCCGCCTGTTTCAGGGAGACCAGGCAACAAACTGAGGAACAGTAGGGCAAGTGTTCGGGGTCTCGGGAACCGGCACACTGGACGAAAAGCACGTTTTTCACCTCTTTGCCGTCCGAAGGCCGGGCTATCTTCCCGGCAGCGGCCATCTCCTCCATTTCAACATTGGTGACCACGTCTTTGAATTTCCCATATCCCAGATTGTCAAGCTTGTTGGCATCATAGGGAACCCAGCCGGTCGCCTGAACGATGGATCCCGCCCGTTCGCTTTTCACATCTCCATTAGACTTAATATCAACGGCAAAGAGTCCAGGGCCTCCGACCACCTTTTCCACAGTTGATCCAGTATAAATCTTGATCTTGGGGTTCTCTTCAACCGACTTGATCAACTCGTTCAGACCGGTGTCACTGAGTTCCTTGTACGGGAGTGTTACCAGGCTCTTCATCTTCGACATGAAGCCACCAAGATTCTCTTCCCGTTCCACCAGAATAGCCTGATAGCCGGCCTTCGCCGTTTCCAGCGCCGCGGTCAGCCCTGCTACGCCACCCCCCACCACCAGGACGTCCTTGGAATATTCTTCCTCGGCCTTGAACGGTTCAGGCAATTGCGTGTCATTGGCCTTGACACACCCCATCCGGAGATTGTCTTCGGCCAGCATCTGCGTGTCCTCATCCCCCGGCTCATGGCTCCATACAACCTGTTCCCGGATGTTTACCCGTTCTACAATTCTATCAGGGCCAAAATCGAACACATCGTAATTGACCCGCTGGGAGCATGCAACGATGATCGCGGTATTGATACCCTCATCTTCCATATCCTTTTTGATCAGCGCCACTCCCTCCGGACCGCAGAGAAAGGGATGATTCCTGCAAACCGGGACACTGTAATCATCAGTGGCTATCCCTGAGAGTTTTTCAATATCAAGGGCATCTCCTATGCCGCAACCGGTGCATATATAAACTGCCGTCTTCTTATCCATCGAGTTACCTCCTCGCGATTGATTGGATGGCCTTCAACGCTGCTGCTGTCCCATCCTGGACACAGGATGCAACGTCCGTCGGCCTCCTTACACAGCCGGCACCGTAAATCCCGGCCTTCTCAGGGTCGTTGCTCAAAAAGCCATATTCGTCATAGGAAACTTCCGGAGAGGGTTCAATATCCATTTTATTGGGAACCATGCCCGTCGCCAGGACCACCAGATCAAATTGTATTCTAATTTGTTCACCGGTGCGTGTATCCTCTCCTTCCACCAGGAGATCAAGGCTTTCCTCATTTTCTGTGATATTTGCAATCTTACTCTTGATGAAGCTGACTTTTTCATCCTCCTGTACCCTGATGTAAAAGTCTTCCAGTCGATCAAGGGCACGTATGTCAATAAAAAATATCGTTACTTCACAGTCGGGATACTGCTCTCTCAGGTAGGTGGTCTGTTTGAGCGAAGCGAGGCAACAGATACCGGAACAGTAAGGCAAGTAATTCTCATCCCTCGAGCCGGCACACTGGATAAAAGCCACATTCTTGACTTCCTTCCCGTCCGAGGGACGAAGTATCTTCCCTCCGGTGGGCCCGTTGGGAGAGGCGAGCCTTTCCATCATTACATTGGTGATGACATTCTTGTATTCGCCAAATCCATAGTATTCTATTTTTTCCGCTTCAAACGGAGTCCATCCGGCGGCCCACACGATAGATCCGACGTTCAAGTCGAAGGTTGAGTCTTTCATATCCAGATCAATGGCGCCGTACTCACAGACCTCGTGGCATTTTTTCCCTTCCTCCGTTCCAACGATGGAAGGATCAAGAACGTATCGCATGGGAAAGGCAAACTCATGGGGCAAATAGGCGGCCTTGATCTTGCCCATCCCGTAATTGAAAGGGTTATCGATCTCCGTTTCGCAGACTCCGGCGCATTTTCCACAGCAGGTACATTTCTCATTCACATACCGGGGCGAAATTCTTACCTTGACATCGTAGTCCCCTTCCTGCCCTGTAATCCCTGCAAGCTCGGCCATGGTAAAAAAACGGATTCTCGGATTTTGCTTCATCCTTCTGAAATTGATCTCGAGTCCGCAGTTCGGGGGGCAGAGCTTAGGAAAATAATGATACATCTGGGCTACACGACCACCCAGATAGGGGTTCTTTTCAATGAGAACCACGTCATACCCGGTTTCTGCAGCTTCCAGGGCGGCTGTGAGGCCGCTCATGCCTCCGCCAACCACTAATATACTCTGGTTCGTTGTGTGTGCATCTACCATTGTCTCCTCCAGGATTTTGATGTTATGTTGTGTAACTCGTCAATATCCATTTTTCTTCCAGGAACGCATCTCTCCCGGAAATGTCCATTGACCAGGCACACAGCGCGGTCCGTCTCGGAAAGGGGTTTTTCTCCTGAGCATCTGCAGTGTTATCAGATCTGGAGCAAGGAAATGCACCAGGCATCAAAAAGCGCTGCCTGGTGCATTTTTTGTTGCGGTTAATGTTTAGACACCCGGAATGTTCCAGACATCCCGTTTCATCATTTCCCACTCACCGGTAGCGGGGTCCCATTTGCAATTGGCAAAGCAGTGCCAGTTAGCTTCGTCCATCTTGGGGGTATCGGCCCTGAAGTAGTACCCGGGCCACCTGGTTTCCTCCCGGAAGAGGATGGTGCGCACATGGACCTCGCCCTGCCACATCCTCTGGATGTTCTCCCAGCACCTTTCCAGTTCATACAGGTCCCGGGCACCCAATTTCTCCGAGTCTTCCCTCAAGAATACGAACAGCTCCATAGCCCTTTCGAGCAGGGATTTGCTGGTCTTGAACGCCGAGGTCACACCGCCGGCATACTCGTCCATGATCTTCTGGAGCCTGAACATGAACTGCCTGGGCAGGATATAGTTTGTATTGACTTCCGGATCCGTGGTTTCGTTACAATGGGCCTCGTAAAGATCCAGAGGTGCCAGGATCCTGGCCTTCAGCTCTTCCACCTTGGCCATATCCACCGCAGGCGCCGCGCCTTTTTCAACAATGTACTTGATAGCCGCCTTCCCGGCGATACGTCCTTCAGCATGCGAACCGGAAGAGAACTTGTGACTTGACGCGCCGGAGGCATCACCAACAGCAAAGAGGCCATCAACGGTCGTCATATTTGCATACCCCCACTTGTAGGGAGTATCCAAGTCCTCGGGTCCGCTCACCCACGCACCGGAAGCGCCGGAGTGGGAACCGATAAAATAGGGCTCACACGCGGCGATCTCGGAATGTTTCTCTTCAGGCTTGACATTCTGGGAAGCCCAGAGGATGGCCTGAGAAATGGTCATATCCAGGAAGTCCTCCCATGCCTCTGACTCCAGTTCCTTCATCTTCTTCTTGAATGCCTTGGGGTCTTCCTTATACTGCTCAGCAATTTTAGCAATGGCCTCACTGGTCTCCATGTACAGGGGACCCAAGCCCTCGTCCATATCCAGCATACCGAGGTAGTTCCTCAGGTTTGCGGGAATCGGCTTGGCCAGGCCATAGGGGGCCCAGTTCTGGAGTTCGTCTTTCCTCACTGCCATGTATTCCCCACCCTGGGCACTGATGGCCCTGGACTTGAAGAGCAGGAACCATGCACCGACAGGCCCGTATCCATCCTTGAACCGCACCGGAATAAACCGCACCTCCTGGCAGGTCATCTCGGCACCGGCCCTGAGGGTAAAGTACGCGCTGGAACCGCTGTTGAAGGGCGGATACCAGGAACGACCCAATCCCTCGCCAACGGACCTCGGGCGGAACACGTGTACTGCACCGCCCATCCCGGCGATGACTGCCTTTGCCTTGAATACATAGAACTTATTCTCGCGGGTGCTGAAGCCTAAAGCACCGACGACCTTGTTGTTTTCAACCAGGGGCTCGGTGATAAAAACCCTCTCATAGACCTCACCGCCGGCATCTGCCAACGCGTTCTTGGCTGCCTCAGCAATGATGATCTTGTACGATTCACCATTGATCATGAGCTGCCAGCGGCCCTCATGGACATATTTGCCCTCTTCATCTGTCCAGATCTTGAGGCCCCATTTCTCAAACAAATGCACGGTGGAATCCACATGGCGCGCGATATTGTAGACCAGATCCTCTCGGGAGATTCCCATGAGATCCTGACGCACGTAACGGACATAGTCCTCTACTGTATTGTCGCCGTCTTTTACGCCCACGTACTGGTTGATGGCCGAAAGACCCATGGCCACGGCGCCGCTTCGATCCATGGCCGCCTTGTCCACAATGGTAACCTTCAGGCCGTTCTTCTTGGCCCAATATGCCGCCTCAACGGCAGCTCCACATGCTCCAAATCCCCCACCAACGATCAGGAGGTCGGTGCTCACTTCTACTGTTTCAAAATTTGCCATAATTTAGATACCTCCTTTTCTCATTATAGGGTCGGGACTGCATCGAGCCCCAGGGATGCGGGCTCCGTTGCCAGGGCCTGGCTGTTCAAATCATCATGAGTCGCGAAACCACCTAACGGATCCGCAGACCCTTCCTCATTGGTCCTGATGGGGAATTTGAACCTTTTCAGGCTGCCGTCACGGAACTTCACCGTCCACATGATATCCTGTGAACCCCTGAGCGGCGTCGCACTTGCTCCCAAAGGAACAAAGTCGGCATATCCGCGTACATCCATGGCCTGCTGTGGGCACAGCTTGACACAGCACATGCACTCCCAGCACATCATGGGATCCCGGTTGTAGGCCTTCATTTTGTCCATGTCCAAGACCATCAGGTCGTTGGGGCAGATATATTGACATGCAGTCTTGTCCTGCCCTTTGCAACCGTCACATTTTTCAGTTATAACATAACTCGGCATTATTTTACCTCCTTCATTTACAAGTTCAAATAGTGGTCAACACCTTTGCAAAACGCCTGAATCGCACCTCCTTTCCATGATTGATGACTACCGGTTCTTCTGTTCTTGTTCGAATGATAAAGCGTATTTCCGGCTTCAAAAAGTCTTCTCTGTCCCGTTACTTCTTCACATCCCCTGTTGCCGCGCCATGGAGCTTGATTTCCACTTTCTCCTCAAGATTCTGATAGTATTCCTGAAGAATGGCCACGACCTCCGGGCGTGAAAATTCCGCGGGGAGATCCCCTCCCTCGGAGAGGGTCTTCCGGACCATGGTCCCGGACAGGAGAAGCCTGTCGTCTTTCCCGTGGGGGCAGGTTCTCATGGAGGCCATGCCGCCGCATTTATAGCAATGAAATGTCCAGTCGATATTCAGATTTTCACACTTCAGGCCGCCTTTCGGGATCTCGTGGAAGATCTTCTGGGCATCAAACGGGCCGTAATAATCGCCCACACCCGCGTGATCACGCCCGATAATCATGTGACTGCATCCGTAGTTCTGGCGGAACGTGGCGTGAAGCAAGGCTTCTCGGGGGCCGGCATACCGCATTTCCATGGGGTATCCTCCCTGCACCACGGTCCCCTTCACAAACCAGTTATCCACCAAAGCCTCAATAGCGCGCACCCGGACATCCGCCGGGATATCTCCCGGTTTCAGCTTTCCCACCAGCTGGTGGATATACACGCCGTCCATCACTTCCACAGCTATCTTGGCAAGAAATTCATGGGAACGATGCATGGGGTTTCGCAACTGGAGGGCCGCCACCCGGCGCCATCCCAGATCTTCAAACATCTTTCTTGATTCTGAAGGCCACTGGTAAAGGCCCTTAAACTCCTCGGGATAGTAGCTTTCGCTGATCACCTTGACCGGGCCGGCCAGGTTGTACTTTCCCTGTGCCATCACCTTTGCCGCGCCGGGATGCTCTGTGTCCGTCGTGGTAAACACGGACTTGCACTCATATTCCTTGTCGATGGTGTACTTTTCCGAAATCTGCATGGTGGCAATAGTAGTCCCTGTTTCTACATCCACCAATGCAACTTCATCGCCTTCCTTGACGTCTTCATCGTCTGTTGAAAGGGTAATGGGGATTGGCCAAAAGGTCCCGTCGGCCATGAGAAACTTGTCACAAACTCCCTGCCAGTCAGCCTTGGTCATAAAACCGGTCAAAGGGGTGAACGCCCCGATTCCCATCATGATGAGATCGGACGTCTCTCTGGTGGTAATGGTCAGCTTCTTGAGGTTTCCAGCCTTTGCGGTCTCTGCCTGGAGCGCATCACCTTCCAGCATCAGAGGCATCAATTTTTCTTCTTTTCCATGGGGTGAAATCAATTTTGACATACCATATCCTCCTTTTCACTTCTGCTCGTTTCTGTTCACTTATGTTCAGCACATCAGGGCCATCAAGCTTTGGGCCCTTCCATGACCCTCTTTCCCTACATCCTTGTGCATTTTGGCACAAATGTTTTTATATCTTATTTCTGGCTCCTGTCAAGAAAAATATATAAAGAATTCCAAGATTTTTCGGCAACCGGAACAAGCACTCCAAACCTGCCTGGAAGAGGGGCAAAAAGGAACGTCATTATGGCTTTATTGTTTCATGCTGTGAACAATCAGACACCCTCTTTCAGCTTGCAATTCCGGGTAAGAAAAGACTGGACTCGTGTCCTCATGAAACCTTTTCAAAAAATCAGGCCTTCAGGAAAAAGTCACACATATTGTATTTCTCGGATCCGGGTATTCCTAGTGGTGGCGTTCTATGATAAAATGGTTGAGTTCCAGGAGGTTCTCTCGAGCGGGCGAATTAGAAAATCCATCCAGACAAAGGGCGGCTTCGTCGACGTACTTCCGCGCTTCCGACCGCACCATCTCCACCACCCCGTTCCTGCGGACCAGATCGATCAGGTCCTGGTATTCTTCATCTGAGGGCTCTCGCTGATCAAACAGATCCTGTATCAGCTTCTTCTCCGCATCTGCCATCTCCTGCATGGCGTATATGAGGGGAAGGGTAATCTTGCCCTCCCTGATGTCCTTGCCGACCGGTTTTCCAATGACCGCCTGATCAGAGGTATAGTCCAGGAGATCATCTATCATCTGAAAGGCCATCCCCATGAGATGACCAAACTTCTGAAGAGCTTGCACATCTCTCTTATCCGCGGACGAGAGGATGCCGCCGCCGGCGCAGGCAGCGGAAATGAGCACGGCAGTTTTTGCTTTGATGATATCCAGGTACACTTCCCTGCTCATGTTCCAATCGTTCGTGTGGAGAAGTTCCAGGATCTGCCCTTCCGCCATTTGGGTGGTCGTATCAGTAATCAGCTTCAAGAAGGAAACATTATCGGCCTCAACGGCCACGCAAAACGATTTGGAATACAGGAAGTCTCCCTCCAGGACCGCTGCGTGATTACCCCAGAGACGATTGGCGCTGGGTTTCCTCCGACGGGTATTGGCGTTGTCCAGGACGTCATCATGGAGGAGAGAGGCGGTATGGATATACTCGAAGATCGTGGCAAGCCGATACAGCCTTTCATCATGAAATCCGCAGAGCTCACAGGAAAGGATAAAGAAAAGGGGTCGAAGCCGCTTGCCTCCTCCCAGGAGCGTATGCCCGCCAATCTCTTCAACGAGTGATATTCGAGAGTTCAGGGCCTTTTCCACTTCCCTGTCGATCTTCTCAAAATAAGGCTGGTATTTTGCCAAAATTCTCTTATCTGGTTCCATAAAAAAAACAGGTAACAGTTTGCAGGGATCAGGGGGCTGCGGGCTTTCTCTCAATAGATTTTCCTTGCTCCTGAACTATCCTGCCAATTTGTAATATTTATAAACTTTCAGTTTATGAAGAAAGGGCAAGGCTTGTCAAAAGAATTCTTCGCCGGGATCTTCCACGATTTCCCCGACCAAATCATACGTATGCGCCTCGGTGATACGAACAGGCATAATCTCCCCGGTAACACCCTTACCCTTATTGATCAACACCCGTCCATCCACATCCGGCGCCATGGCGGCTGTTCTCCCGGAAAGGAGAAGCGGCGTCTCTTCACACTGCCCCTCCATGAGCACCGGGACGGCCTTTCCCACAAAATCCCGATTCAACTCCAGGGAAACAGCCGCCTGATGTTCCAGAAGGATCGACCTTCTCTCTTCAACTACATCAGGGTCCACTCTTGGTTCGAAACGGTATGCACCTGTCCCCTTTTCGGGGCTGAAGGCGAACACCCCCAGGTGATGAAAGCACGCTTCCTCTATAAACGAGCATAACTCCTGAAACATCGCCTCTGTTTCACCCGGAAACCCGACCATCAGCGTTGTCCTGAGATATATCTTTCGATTCAAAGCCCGGATTCTCTGCACCAGCTCATGGGGGGATTCTTCATGAATCGGCCTCTTCATTGCCTCCAGAATTTCGGGATTCACATGTTGGAAAGGCAAGTCCAGGTAAGGACAGATCTTTTTCTCGGATTCCAGTAATGCCAGCAGATGATCAGAAATCCTGTCAGGATGACAGTAAAGCAGCCTGACCCACTGCAAGCCCTCTATTGCCACCAGGTTCTGCAACAGGTCCTCCAGCGAGCATTCCTCTCCGCAATCGTTTCCGTAAAAGGTCGTGTCTTGGGCCACCAGGTTTATCTCCCTGACCCCTGCAGCAATCATTTCTTCCGCCTCACAAAGGAGGGAATCAAGGGTACGGCTGCGATATGGCCCTCTCAACCGGGGGATCATGCAGTAAGAGCAGTGATGAGAACATCCTTCAGCTATTTTCAGATAAGACAGGTAGAACGGCGTGGTCCGTATTCTCGGAACCGTGTGATCAGCAAGGTAGTTGGGCCTGGTCACGAAGCACTGCCCGGGGTCTGCGCCGGTGCCGCTTGCCACTCCCTGGACAATTCTCTCTACCTCAGCGGTCCCCAGCCACGTGTCCACCTCGGGAAGTTCTTTTCGCAGCTTATACCCGTATCGCTGCACCATACATCCGGTCACGACTACCCTCTTGAGCTCCCCTTTTCTCTTCAATTCCACCATCTCGAGGATGGTATCAATAGCCTCTTCCACCGCGGATTGGAGGAAGCCGCAGGTGTTGACCACCGCCACATCAGCGGCAGCGGGACTCGTGGCAAACTCGAACCCTGCCTGCCCCAGGAGCCCGAGCATATTTTCGCTGTCCACGAGGTTTTTCGCACAACCAAGGCTTATCAGGAATATCTTTTCTTGTTTCGGATTCATATCATTCCTAAGTGGGTTAGCCCGTTGAGCCCGTTGGCCCGTTGATCCGGTTATCTTCCAAAACTCCTCCGGCTCTTCCCTACTTCTCACGGGCAAACGGGTTAACCGGCTAAACCTAATAAACCTGCGACATAGACCTTGTGATCCAGTGAATCTCCCCCCGCACAGTAGCAGGCATCATGAAGCTCCCGAGAGGCGCCGGGGGAGAAAGCCCTTTTTCAAGTGACCGGTGAGAGGGCGCCGTTCTTTTCGTGACGTATCTTTGGGGGAAACCGCAGCCAGCCCGAAGGGTGGAATGCGGAGGGGGCAATGCTCCCCCGGAGATACGTCACAGAAAAGACCAGCCCGGAGCCTCGGAATGGAAAAAAGGTTTTCTCCCCGGATCCTCTATCAGAAGTGGGGGATCATCAAAAGTAAGGCTATCAAATCGCATGAGCAATCGTGCTTTGAGAAGGAATCAAAACTCTTTCTGGTTACTCCTGGCGAGACGAGTAAGCAATGTGACGGCGAACTGCTTTAAGAATTGCAATTGGATGGACTCGGAGGAACGGTCGAGCAACGTCGCACTGATGCGCATCATGATGCAATCCGATGCGGCAACCACAGTGGCGGCACGGGTCTGTCCGCTCAGGTAGGACATCTCCCCAAAACACTCTCCCCGGGTAATAACGGCGATAATATGGCCCCCTTTCTTGACCGCCGCCTTCCCGCTCAGAATGATGAAGAAAGAATCATCAATTTCTCCCTCACTCACCACGACCCTTCCTTTCCTCACCTTCACCAGGTTGCTGGCCATCAGGATCTCCTTTACCTGGTCCCTGGTGAAGTTTTCAAAAAAAGGTACATGATGCACATAATCTACCACATCTTCCACCTTGGATTTCTTGACAACCCCCCTCAGTCCCCGGAGCGCAACTCGGAGGTCATAGGCAAAATCCATGCACGTCTGATAGCGGGCAGCGGGGTCTTTGGAAAGGGCCTTGTGGATAATCCGGTCAAATATCTCCGGAATGCCTTTCCGAATATGTGAAATAGAGATTGGCTCTTCGTGGGTGATCTTGTAGAGAATCGAAAAATAGTTGTCTCCGGAAAACGCCCGTTGTCCGGTCAGCAGCTCATACATGACACATCCGAGGGAAAAAATATCACTCTTGTCCTCTATTGGTTCCTCTTTCACCTGCTCGGGCGACATGTAACAAGGTGATCCCACGAGCCCCCTCTCAAAAGGCACCTCTGTTTCAATATAGGCTATCCCGAAATCCGCGATCTTGATCGCACCGGTGCGGCTAACCATGATATTGGATGGTTTGACGTCACGGTGTACTACCCCATGCCGGTGTGCATAATCAAGGGCCTTGCACGCGGCAAACATAATTTCCGCCACTTTACTGGTCGGCAGAAGATTCTCTTTACGGCAGAACTTCACCAAGGTAGGACCATCCACATATTCCATCGCAATATAGCAAAACTCCCGATACATACCGGCATCGTAGATTGCGATGATGTTCGGATGCATGAGCCGCCCGGCGGACTGCGCCTCGGTGAAAAACCGTTCCCGGTATTTCTCGACCTTGTATCCACCCAACTCTCCGGAAGGGCTGGAAATCTTAATGGCCACATCCCTCCGTATGAACGGATCCCTCCCGAGAAAAACCATGCCCATACTGCCCTGGCCCAGTCTATCCAGGATCTCGTAGCGTCCCACTCTCCGGATGTCGGACAACTCAGCGACAAAGGCATCATCCACCCTCCGGGCATCTTTGTTTACCCCGAAGAATCTTGCCTTGAGCCAGCTGGTAAGACCGTGTTTCGGCTCTTCCGGGATTTCCTCTTTCCTTGCTTGTTCCATATTCCTCACGTTACGCAGTTGCCGTCATCTCCCACCGCAAAGGAAACAAATCCAGATTTTCAGAGGATCCGACCTTGCTCAAACAATCTCTCTACATTCAGCCTGTTTACAGCATCCGTAAATAGCTCTCCAAGGGCCTCATCAGCTCCCTTCTTGCCGACTACCTTGTATCGTTCCGTCTGAGCACTGATGCTCTGTGTAGCAAGAAGCTTGCCATTATCCAGGAGTCTGGCCTCATACCTCATACTTGCGAGCCATTTGCGGTCGAGAAAATTCAGTGAGAACTCCTGGAGCACAATGGTCACCTGTGGTGCGGAAGTTCCCGGAGCAGTCAGAACCCGGAAACCCATATTTTCAAGCCGCCGCTTGAAACCATCCTTTACCATATCCATCAATTGATAAGGTCCAAGCCTGAAACCCGACTGCTGGTACTTTGCGATGCTGTAGATAATATTTCCGGGGAAGTTTCTGAGTTCTCTCCGGGCGCCTTCCCCCAGGATATTCCTTGAGGGTCGGGCATCTTCCAGGACGAAATAAACTTCGCGGCCTGAAAACTGGCTTGAATTCTGGGGAAGCCGGTAGAGCACTTTCAAATTGGTTATGGACGCGCAGGAAACCAGCAAAGCCGTCAACAAAAAAGCACCGGCCAGGGCTCCAATCATTCGATTTTTCTTTTTCATGGCTCTTTTCTCCTTTCAATGAAGCCGCAGTCCCTCGCAAGGCGTCGGCTTCTTTCTTTGGTTTTCGGTCTCACGTTCCAGTGATCAGCAAAGACTTGTCCGACACCTGGAATCAAATCCTTCACCTGCCTCTCATTTGCTCCTCACGGGCAAACGCGTCAACCAACTAACTTCATCAACCCATCATAAGGTATCTTCTCATGCGCGTATGTCAAGAAAAAGAAAAAACCCTTTCATGGGAAACAACCAAGGAAGATCATCACGCAAGTCACTGATAACACGATCAAGAAGGTAAATAAAGGGGACCTCATGACCCGCCGGTAATGAAAAATCAAGCAGCTCAAAAAAGGCTTTTCCGTTGACACACGACACTGTTTTCAATATTTTCCTCAAATGAAGGGAGTATTTCATTGAAACCTCCGGGTCAATTCAACTCCAGCCGGGCAGATCACTTTCCGCAAAATCATGGAAGACCTGGCGGAAAACCTCTGGCCCGGGTTCTCTCGGTAATGCCTCCACCTGGAGCAGGAACGTCATGCTGCATCAAATCTTATGGATCCTCCTGGGGTGCGGGCTCCTTTCCATCATCGTGGTTCTGTGGTTCCTGGCGTACTACCTCTTCACTCCCCATGTGGAGAATCCTGACGCAAAGGCAAAAATAACAGGAACCTGCGGGGATACCATGGAGATACGCCTGAAGTTCAAAGGAGACCGGGTTGTTGAAACTTCTTACTGGACCGACGGATGCGCCCACAGCATGAATTCCATCTGCGCCGCTGCTGAGCTGACGAAGGGCAAGAACCCCGATGAAATCATGCAAATCGATGCCGCCATGATCCGGGAATCAGTGGGAGGCCTCCCCAGTGACCACCTTCATTGTGCGCAACTGGCCGAAGAGACCCTGCAGGCCGCCTTGCACAATTACATGATGGATTCGAAACAGGAAGCGAACAGGAGTCCGAACGGCAAGGCCTATCCCTCGCCTCCTCAGTGAGATCTTCCTATGGAAAAAACCGCCCTGGAATACATGCTGAAAAGCCCGAAAGTGCAGAGCTACCTGACCCCTATTAGACCCGGTCAGGTTCTGTTCAACGAGGGCGACTTCACCCAGGATCTCTGCGTCCTTGTATCGGGAAGGCTGGAGGTCTTCCGAGGGGATCAGAAAATGCAGGAGATCACCGAGCCGGGGGCCGTGCTCGGAAAAATCTCCTTTGTACTCGGGAGCAGGAGAACCGCCACCGTACGGGCCATAGATGAGACGCAGGTCCTCTTGGTCCCCCAGAAGGAAGTGGGAGATTTTCTGAAGGAGTTTCCTGAAATTGCATGGGATATTCCAAGGCGCCTGGCACAGGAAGTTGATGTGGCAAGTCATGTCCTTTCCGGGATGAAAGAACTGTGCGACCACCTCCCTGATGCCTTCCTGATGAGCGACAGGGAGGGAAAAATTCTTTCCTGGAACAGGGCAGCAGAAGAGCTTTTCGGATGCGACTGGGAAGGCATGTATCAAAAACCCGCCGAAATCCTCTTCGAAGACAGAGAAGAGTTTCGTAATATCCTGGATGAGATTCTCTCAAAGGCCCCGGTCAAGGAAAGGATTCTCAGGATCAACCACCCCCGGAAAGGGATCCGTTACATCTCCACCAGTACGAACGTGCTTTCAGGCGGACACAAACAGTTTCAGGGAGTTGTTTTCCTGTGCCGGGATGTTACCGCTACCATCACTATAGAAAAAAAGCTGCGTCGTCTCTGGCTCTGGCTCCTCCCGGCCGGATTTCTCACCATGCTTTTGGCAGCCGCTTTCCTCTGGTCCTCCCTTTTTCCCTGGAACAGGCAGGAACGGCGTGATACGGATAAGATGGAATTGCAGAGTCTTATTTCAAGGGACAGATTCCTGCTTGGCTCCTCCCTGGGGTCGGCTATGCGAGCCGGCGACCAGAGAAAGGCAATCCTGGCCTTAAATACCTTTTTTCAAAACCGCCGTGGCAAAAACGGGCTCTATGAAGGCATCGTCGTACTTGATGAGGGGAAAAAGGTCTTTGCCTCCAGGGAGGCAAACGGATCAGGAGCGGTGAGTAAAGCAGGGACGAGTTACGCGGCCATCCAATTTGAAAATATTAGCGGATCAACCCATTGCGTGCTCACCCTTTTTCGCCCTGATCCGGCCCATCCCATGGGCCGAAAAAGGGTTGATCTCGCTTTTCCCTTGAAAAGTGACGGAAAGCGAACGGGATGGCTCCTCTTCCAGATGAACATGGAAATTCTCAAAGGAAAATACGGGATTGATGAAAAGGCACTTAACCGACTGCGATTCAAGGACCTCTAGCCCGGGTTTCTCACCGATCTTCGTCGCGAGACGGTGGAGAGTCCCATGAATAGCAAGTTGAGCTTGCGAAATCCCGCTATCGGGAGCGCGTGCAGGAAAATGGCCGCAGGCATACTTGGAGTACGTCGAGGTCATTTTTCAAGCGCAACGCAGTAGGCATGGGGCTATCCGCCATCGTAGTCCCGCGCTTCGCGGGATTGGTGAGAAATCCGGGCTAACAATTTCAAGAGACCACATGAAGACGGAAAACAGTACAGGGCAACCGGAAGATTCCGACTACACCTTGATGCCGACCGGTGAGGGAACATTGAGTCTTCACCTTTCAGGATGCATGGACTATCGCTGTGCCGGGTTCATGTTCAAACGACTATTAGCTGACGTAGAAAAACACCATCCATCGTTCCTGTCAATCGATCTTTCCGGAGTTGCCACCATGGAGGATTTTGGTATCGCGGTGATCTTTGCACTAAAAAGGATGATGAGCACATGGGATGGTCATATCGAAATAACAGGAGCAGATAGTCAGGCAAAAGAATTGCTGGAGATGCTCCCTTCGGAACACTTTGATGACAGCGCTTCATTCTTCAAACAGGAACCCCTAGGTCTTGTTGTCCGGCTCGGAGGGGCGTCAATAAAGGCGGCGAATGATGTCAAATTCATGGTATCCTTCGCAGGGTCATTGTTCCTGGCATGCATGCACGCTTTCAGGCACCCCGGAAGGCTTCGATGGGGCGATATGATCTCCTCCATGGAAAGGGTGGGCGTGGACGCCGTCCCGATCATAGCCCTGATCAGTTTTCTCATGGGCCTCATCATGGCTTTCATGTCTTCCGTGCAATTGCGGGAATTCGGCGCCAATATCTATGTGGCCTCCCTGGTGGCCCTCGCCATGGTGAGGGAGTTGGGTCCCATCATCACGGGCATCATCGTCGCAGGCAGATCCGGGTCCGCCTTTGCGGCAGAGATCGCCACCATGGAGATTTCAGAAGAGGTTGACGCCCTTCACGTTATGGGCATGAATCCGATCCTGTTTCTGGCATTCCCGAAACTCATTGCCAGCGTCATTGTCTTACCCATACTCACGTTGCTGTCCGATCTCTTCGCCATCGCCGGGGGCCTGCTTGTCGGCGTCTCCATGCTGAACCTGACCCTGAGCGCTTACGTGGACCAGACGCTTCGGGCTGTTACGCTCTATGATGTGGGATGGGGATTTATCAAGAGCGCTGTCTTTGCCGCCTTGATCTCCTGGATCGGATGCATAAGGGGATTTCAGGCCCATGGCGGGGCTGAAGCAGTAGGAACGGCGACCACTTCCTCCGTGGTGACCAGCATATTTCTTATCATTTTGGCCGACTCGATTTTCGCGATCATCCGCACGTACTGGGGGTAACCATCATATGGGAACAAAGGCGATCATCCAGGTACGGGATCTGCAGGCAAAGTATGGAGACAAGCTCATCCTGGACAGGATTCATTTTAATGTCTATGAAAGAGAAATCCTGGCAATCCTGGGGGAAACCGGGTGTGGGAAGAGCACCCTGATGAAAAACATGATCGGGTTGGTGGAACCCACCCGGGGAGAAGTCATCATTGACGGTGACAGGATAACAGGAGCGGGCGATGAAACCTATGGACGGATCCTGCGAAAAATGGGGGTCCTTTTCCAAAACAATGCCCTTTTGAGTTCCCTGACCCTGGCCGAAAACGTGGCCTTGCCCATGCAGGAATATACCGAATTACCCAAGCAGGCAGTGAATGCGCTGGTGAGATTCAAGCTGGGTATGATGAAACTGGATGGGTATGAGCATTTTTTCCCATCCGAACTGAGCGGCGGAATGAAAAAACGTGCGGCACTGGCAAGGGCCATGGCCTTGAACCCAAGGATTCTTTTTTTCGATGAACCTTCGGCGGGGCTCGACCCCATATCTTCTGCGGAGCTGGATTTTCTCATTGATTACCTGAACAGGACATTTGGAACAACCATGGTCCTCGTAACGCACGAATTACAGAGCATTCTAAGAGTGGCCCACCGGGTAATCATGCTGGATAAGCAGACCAAGGGAATCATCGCCGAGGGGGATCCCCATGATCTGAAGGCGCACAGCCAGGATCCCTTTGTGAGGCGGTTTTTCAACAGGTGGACCGAGGCCGATGCACAGAGGCACAGGTGACCATGACTACGAAGCGGACAAAATTTGCGGTAGGACTTTTCGTCCTGGGCGGAACCATCCTCACAGCCGCGCTTCTCATTTTTCTCGGGGCAACGCACCTCTTCCAAAAGGGACTGTATTATGCCGCCTATTTTGATGAATCGGTGCAGGGCCTCATGAAGGACTCACCGGTGAAATACAGGGGTGTGCCCATCGGTCGCGTGGAAAGTATCAGCGTGGCACCGGACGGGAAGTTGATCCGGGTGGTCCTGAAAATCGAATCAGCTCAGAAACTGGATCAACGCATCGTTGCCCAGTTGAAGGCCGTGGGTATCACGGGGTCCGTGTTTGTGGAACTGGAACGGAGAGCGAATGGGGAACCCGATCAATCCCCAAAAATCAACTTCCCGACGCGGTATCCGGTGCTCGCTTCCAAGCCCTCCGAAATCAGCAATCTGATGAGCGGTTTTTTAGATGTACTGCGCCAAATCCAGGCCTCGGACCTCGAAGGGATCTCCAGCAGGATGAAGCACGCCCTGAAAACCTTCAACCAGAAAATGGCTGACCTGGACCTCAAGAACCTTTCCAATAAAATGGACAGCGTGCTGGACCATGTGGACGCCCTGACAGCACCAAAAAAATGGGATGCCCTCATTCAGTCTTTTCAGGCATCTGCCGGGGCGCTGGAACAGACCATGAACCAGGCCGGCAAACTGGTCAAACGGATAGCCCTTCTCACAGACCAGACAAACTTGATCCTGGCAGAAAACAGGAACCAGATCAAAACAGCGCTCTTCAATTTCCGGAGGTCCATGGAAAAGGCGGATAAACTCATGGGGAACACGGACGCATTGATTCTAAAGACTGATTTGCGAACCCAGGATGTTTTCCAGCGTGTCCAGGCAACGGCCCACAATCTGGAACGGGCCAGCGAGGAACTGCAACAACTCCTTGATCTGATTTCCGCCCAACCTTCGCTTCTGCTCTTTGGGACCCCTCCCCGTCCCAAGCCCCCTATGCATGAGAATAGCCAATGAATACTTCAGGGAAAAGAGGCCTCGTATCACTGAAGCAAATGGCGAAGAGCTTTTGGCTGATAATCGCTCTCATAGCACTTCTGTGCCTGGGGGGATGCTTGAACCTCAAACGGAAAACCCCCGCATTTTATTACTACACCCTGGAATATGCCGCTCCCCAAATTCCAGATCTCAATCCCCTGAACGCTGACATTTATGTTGAGCGGTTTGTTGCGGTCCCTCCCTTTGATACGGATCGCATGATTTACCGCCGTAGAAAATTCGGGAGGCATGCGTATCTCTATCACCGCTGGCAAACGAGGCCGGCTGGAACGGCCTCGTTCCTCCTGGCAAGGGATCTGAGAGAATCCCATGCTTTTCATCGGATATACCGGGAGTACCTTCCACCAGCCGGTGCGTACAGACTGAAGGGCGTGGTTGAAGATTTCCTGGGGTGGGACTCCCCTGACCACAGGGAGGCCGTTCTCCGTCTGAGAATCATCCTCTCCAAGGGCAATGGATCAGACGAAAAGGAAACCACTCTTTTTGAAAAAACCTACCTTGCTCGCAGAAGTACGAAAAGTGAGGACCCAAGGGGCCTGGCCCGGGCCATGAGCCAGGCCTTGAAAGAGGTATCCGCCAGGCTCATAAAGGATATCCACCGTGTCATCGAGAGACAAAACCTATCTGGTCAATAGATAGAGGGTAACTACACAGGTTCAAAGTCCCCAGGTTCACGGTTCAGGGTTGATGAAAGTCTTCTGCTCCATCAACACATCAAGAAAGTTTGCTGTCCCGCGGAGCAAGCTGCTCTGCATGGTTCCCGGTGAAAAAGAGCGGGAGGCACTTCCCGTCCAGCGTTTCAAGATTGTCCTCCAGGACCATGCGGGCCGAAGGATGAACACTGCTCAGGTTGCTCGTATGGATAAATGCTCTTGTGGCCCACCGGCAGTTTTTCTTCAGCACCTCCAGCAGTTCATGTGCAGACAAGCCGTTGATATCGCCCTCCAGCCTCAGGTGCACACTATCGCAACTCGGATGGACATGAATACGAAAAGTCGAACCCATTTTATCCCTCCTCCGAGACTGCCTAGCATAAGACACGCTTCACTCACCCATGAATAGCTTCTCCTGGAGCAGGTCTAGCTGAATTTTCCGGGGCGTGCACCATTCGCTTTAACGAAGCCTCAAGAGCACTGGAAGTGAAAGGCTTTCGTATAAAATCGCGGATACCTATCCCCCGAGCCCTGGTAATAACATCTTCGTTTCCATACGCGGTCACCAGGATCCTCTTTGCCTTTGGGCAAATCCCTCGAATTAACCGAAGAAATTCCAGCCCGTCCATGCCTGACAGCCGATAATCCGTTATGACAATATCGAATTCCTGCCCCTTTACGGCCTCCATCCCTTCCTCTGCGGTCTCCAGGGCAAGAATATGGCATCCCTCTTCCTCGAAGTATAACCCCAGTGAATGCCTGATCCACTCATCATCATCGACGAGTAATACTCTTAAATTTTTCAACTCAGAGAAAAAGTCCATCTCGCTGGTTTCTGGTAAGGTGGAATCTGCAATCTCAGTTAATTTTTTCAAACAACTCCCTACCAAACTTGATTTAGCATAAAATATGCCACCTTCATTTCGGAGGCTAATAACCATAAATACAAGGAGTTATATGAGCTGAGCTGACAGACAGGGCGGGTTAGAGGAGAGGAATTTCGAGAAATTCCAAAACGTCTTTTCCCAAAATTGAGAAACTGCGCGTAACTTGTGAAAATACCCACTTTTTGAGACAAACACTATCAAATCCTAGCCGCCATTGAACACCTCACCGCTCTTCGGCTGATTGCAGAATGGCATGCAGCAGGGTGTTTGCGCCGGCTTCACAATCCTCCCAACTGGTGTTTTCCACCTCAACATGGCTGCGTCCCCCAATGCTCGGAACAAAAATCATGGCGGTGGGGCAGACCTGGTTCATATAGCTTGCATCGTGCCCGGCACCGCTAACCATGTGTAGATTGGGGTAGCCCAACTGGTCGGCGGTATCCAGGATGCGCTCGACCAGTTTTTCATCAAAGGGTGAATGCTGGACTTTCCAGGTTTCTTCCATGGTTATTGGACAGCCCCTTCGTGCCGCAATCCCTTCAAAATCCTCGCGTAACACTTCCCACGCCTTCAGGGCATGATCGTCATCCCAGGAGCGAATATCCACGGTGAAGTGCACTTTGTCAGGAATGATGTTCCTGGAGTTTGGATAGTTCTCTATTTCCCCAACCGTTGCTACTAGATTGCCTCCCATATGTTCCGGGAGTTCATTGACCTTCAGAATCATTTCCGCTGCAGCGCACAGGGCATCATGCCGTCCTTCCATGGGCGTCGGCCCCACCTGGTTTGCCTCCCCCTTCAGATTGACATCATACCAGTGCAGACAGACGATTCCTTTTGGCGCCCCTATGACTCTTCCTTCCGTTTCCAGGATTGGGCCCTGTTCGATGTGATATTCATAGTAACAGTGAACCGGCCATTTTTCACACTTTGCCTCTTCCTTGTAACCGATACGGATCAATTCCCCTTCAAACCTTCTGCCGTCTATATCGGTTCTACTATAGACCCAGTCTCTCTGCAGAGCGCCCGTCCAGACGCCCGATCCCACCATGGCCGGAGAAAACCGGGAGCCCTCTTCGTTCGTCCAGTCCACAATAACGATTGGACGTTCGGTCACAACCTGGTTTTCATGCAAGGTTCTCAATACTTCAAGGGTACCCATGACCCCGAGGATGCCGTCGAACCGACCGCCGCTCGGCTGAGAATCCATGTGCGACCCGCTCATGACCGGAGATAGGCTGTTGTTTCTGCCTGGTCGACTACCAAAGATATTTCCCATCTCATCTATGGTCACATGGAGTTCCAGGTCATTGAGCCAGGTAATAAGAAGATCCCTGGCCTCCTTGTCCTCGTCGGATAGGGCCAATCTGTGCACCCCCTCGCCCGGGGTTGCCCCGATTTTTGCCATGCGTTCCAGGCTTTCCCGGAGCCTTTTGCCGTTGACTCTCAACTCCTTGATTTGCAATCTATTTCTCCCTGTGGCAGATTCTCCGAAATTGGGGCTCAGGAGCACCACTCGATAATCGTCGCGACGCCCTGCCCCCCTCCGACGCAGGCTGCTGCACAACCATAACGGCCATTTTTTTCCTCAAGGATCCGGGCAAGCGTCCCGACTAACCTGATCCCGGTGGCGCCCATGGGATGACCGATGGCGATTCCACCTCCTTTGATATTGACCCTTTCCGGATCAATCCCCAATTCCTCAATACAGTTCAGCACGACCACGCTGAAGGCCTCGTTGATCTCCCAAAAATCCATGTCCTTGACCTGAACATTTCCCTTTTCCAGTGCCATCTGAATAGCCGGAACCGGTCCTGCTCCCATGATAGTCGGGTCCACCCCGGCAAACCCGATGGACCGAATGGCAGCAAGAGGTCTGATCCCCTTGCTCTCGGCTGTCTTTCGGGACATGAGTACCATGGCGCCGGCACCAGCATTGAGAGGAGACGAGTTTCCCGCCGTGATGACCCCATCCTCAAGGAACACGGGCTTCAGTCTTGCCATATCATCCATTGAAACCCTCTCACGGACCGCCTGGTCGCGATCCACCGTCATCATAGTCCCATTAGCCTGCTCGGCCTCAATGGGGAGTATCTCACCTTCAAAAAAACCTTCCTTCCTTGCCCTGGAGGCCAGTTGATGGGAACGTATTCCCCATCTGTCAAAATCCTCACGCGAAAAAGAAGTTTGGGAAGCAAGTTTTTCAGCCGTGAGCCCCATATTCATCGTCACTTCCATATCCCAGTGGTTGTAACTGGTTTCCGAATACAGGCGTGGATTGAGCGAGATAACCTCCTTCTCAAACAAGGTGGGTCCCATGGGGACACGCGTCATATGCTCCATCCCGCATGCCAGCACAATGTCAGCGAACCCGGTGGCAATCTCCATGAATCCCACGTGAACAGCCGCCATGCTGGACCCGCACTGCTGGTCAAAGAATTTGGCGGGTGTCTTCTCCGAGAGATTGGCCAGGAACAGGGGCGTTCTTCCCCCATAGGTCCACTGCTCACTCACGCCCATTGCAGAGCCCACGAGGAAATCGTTGATTTCATCAGGATAGATTTCCACCCTGCCGAGGAGTTCCGGTATGAGCCTCCCGAGCAGATCATCGGCCCTCAATTTGTGAAACCAGTCCTTGGCCGGATCACCCGGCTTGGATTTCGACTGGGCTGTCCTCAAATAGCCCGCGATGACAACTTCATTCATTTTTCTTTCTCCTCCATTCCGTTGAACGGCCAGGAAGTTATCCTATTCCACAAGGCCACACCAGCGCGATATGAAGAGGGCATATGCTTTCGCAACATGGACGATGCTCTCAATATTGACCCGCTCGTTTGCCGCATGGATGTTTTCGGCCACCGGTCCGTAGCAGGTGGCTTGGCCGGACCCGAACAGGGTGAAGACCCTGAGATCCGTCGTACAAGTGGCGATATATTCCCTCGCATCCTCCCCTGTGAGCGCCCTGTGGCATGCATTCAGGGCAGAAAAAGCAGGGAGGTCAAGAGCCAGGCTGTGACCCTCGGACCGGAATCCATAAAAATCGATCAGGGGCGGGTTCTCTGAAAGCCAGGGGTCTCTTTTCGCGGCGTTCTCTACGGTCTCGATAATGCGCGCACAAATTTGCTCATAGGAGACGCCCGGGAAAAAAGAAAGCCTGCCATGGAATTCGGCGGTGGCCGGAACGGTGGAGGGCCAGTCACCCCCTTTGAAGATCCCGATATTCAGGTTCAGGGGATGCACCATGTCTTGATACTCGGGTGGGACATCAGAGAGGTTGAGTTCCGCTTCCAGTTGTCGCAGCGCATCGATAACATGATAACTTTTTTCAATGGCATTGGTACCCGATCGCGCGGACTGCACGTGAACCGGGACACCCCGGACGGAGACCTTGAACCAGAGGACCCCCAACTGGGCGGTGAGAATGGTAGGCCCGAAGGGTTCCGGGATCAGTACAGCCTCGGCGTCGTATCCGGCTTCCAGGCACGCCAGGGCCCCGTTCCCGCAGCATTCCTCTTCTATCACCGCTTCAATGCTTACAGGTGCTTTCAATCCGAATCCCGCCTTTTCCACGGCGTGGACTGCATAGGTCATGGCCGCAACACCTGATTTCATATCCCCTGATCCGCGGCCATACAGCCAGCCGTTATTGACTATCGGGTCAAAAGGATCGTCACTCCAGAATTCCAGGGGTTCAGGGCTCACCACATCCAGGTGTCCGTTGAAAAGAAGACTATGTCCTCCCTCCGCATCCGCTTCCCGGACCGCCACCACGTTCTTGCGGCCTTCATATCCCCAAGGCACCGGTGCAAATCCCGGATGTCCCGCAAGCGTTGCCGGGACAATGGGAACGGTGACCGGTTGAAAGGAAAGCCTTTTGAATTCTTCCTCTGCCACCTTTACGGCCGATGCCTCGTTCCCGAGGGTGCTGGGTTCCCGTACCAGCCTACAGGCGTAGTCGAGCAGGTCGTCAGACAGGTGATCTACTGTCTCTATCAGCTTTTTTTCCTGTTTATTCTCCAGCATACGCTGTCTCTCCCTTCGGACTGAATCTCCCGCCCTCCTATGTGCTACCGCCCAGGGAGGAAGCCTTTTCTTAAGTGACTGGTGAGAGGGTGCCGTCTTTTCGTGACTTACCAGTGGGGGAACCCGCAGCTCGACGAAGTCGAGAATGCGGAGGGGGTATAGCTATCCCACGCTGGTAAGTCGCAGAAAAGACCAGCCCGGAGCCTCGAAACGCTAGAAAAGGCTCCCTTCTTGGGCGTCAACCTTCAACTGATCTCACTATTCCAGATCCCGGATGACAGAGGCTGTCCGGGTCCGCCGCCAGAGGTGGGGGATTCAGTTATACTTAGAATCGGGGAAGGTCTTGTTGCGGGACGACCAGCGGCGCCTCCGTCTTTCGAATCACTTCATCCAGATCCACACCCTCGGCGATTTCCCGCAGCACCAACCCCTCCGGCGTCACGTCGATCACGGCAAGTTCGGTGATGATGGTGTCTACGCACCCTTTGGCAGTGAGTGGCAATGTACATTCCCTGAGTATTTTCGGGCGTCCATTTCGATCGGTGTGGGTTGAGGTGACAATCAGCCTCCTGGATTTTTGGGCCAGTTCCATGCCCCCTCCAATACCGGGAGAAAATTTCCCTGGAATGATCCAGTTGGCCAAATCACCGCTTTCGGACACCTCCAGGGTACCCAGAAAGGCCAGATCCAGACGCCCACCCCGGACGAGTGCGAATGACAACGCACTGTCGAAAAAAGAGGCCTCTTTCATCAATGAAACATAGTTCCCCCCGGCGTCGATGAGGTTGCGGTCCTCTGTTCCGGGCCGGCACCTCGGACCCATGCCTAGGATCCCGTTCTCCGAGTGGATAAAAACGGGTTTGTCGTCGGGGAGGTACTTGGGGATGAGGGTCGGGATACCGATCCCCAGGTTTATGACCTGTCCCGCCGCTATTTCCTCTGCCGCACGCTGTGCGATCTTCTCTTTATAGGGCGTGATGTTCCAGTACCCCGTATTCGGATGTGATCTCTTCCATGACCACCACATGGTCCACGAAGGCGCCGGGCGTGTGCACATGCTCGGGGTCCAGGTCACCCGTGTCCACGATCGCTTCAACTTCCGCGATCACAGTGTCTGCCGCAGTAGCCATGAGAGGATTGAAATTCCGCGCGCTCTTCTGATAGACCAGGTTCCCAAAATCGTCTGCCATGAAGGCATGGATGAAGGCCACATCCGCTCTCAAGGCCGGTTCAACAAGGGCCCGTTGTCCCTCGATCTCAATACACTGTTTCTCATTTTCAAGAATCGTGTCCAGGCCGATATCCGTCAGGATACCCATCAGGCCCGCCCCGCCGGCCCTGATTTTCTCGGCCAGGATACCCTGGGGGTAAAACTCCACATCGATTTCATTGCGGTTCATCATGCCGATGACCGTCGCGTTCAGGCCCAGGTGTGAGCAGATCAGCTTTCGTGCCCGTCCCGCCTCAATGAGCCTGGAAAGTCCCATCCCGTCTTCATTGGCCTCATTTTTAATCAAGGTCAACCCCCGCGTTCCCTTTCCCAGGAGTCCGTTGATGAGGGTAAAGGGCGTACCCGGGACACCAAATCCGCCGACCATAACGCGATCGCCGTCGCGGACACGTTCGAGTGCCTTTTCAATAGATGTACGCTTATCAATCACTCTTCCCTCGCCAACGCTGTTCGTCCATGGATTTCCGGAGATTCACCGCCCGCTTCGCTCAAGACGCAAAGACCGCAAAGTTTTTTCACAGCTTGTTCATGGTTCGCTTCAATGCCCGATCCAGACGATCAAGGATCTCGCCCACCTGATCCTTCTTCACGATTAATGGCGGTGCAACCAGGACGTGATCTCCTGACAGCCCATTGATGGGCCTGCGCGGATAGATAATGAGACCCTCTTCATAGGCCATATCCGTGAGGAGCAAATTCACTTCCTTTTCAATGGGAAACGGCTCTCGGGTATCTCGATCCTTTACCAGTTCCACCGCGAGGAGGAGCCCTTTTCCCCTGACCTGGCCGATCATCTCGTAGCGTTCTGCAAAATCCTTCAGCCCGGCCTTGAGAAGCCGTCCCATCTCAGCGGCATTTTCCGAGAGGTGTTCCTTCGTGATGACTCTAAACACCTCGAGACCTACCGCGCAAGCCATGGGATTTCCCGCATAG
The DNA here is from genome assembly GCA_964548365.1 of uncultured Desulfobacteraceae bacterium. Taxonomy (GTDB): domain Bacteria; phylum Desulfobacterota; class DSM-4660; order Desulfatiglandales; family Desulfatiglandaceae; genus B46-G9. The sequence continues at coordinate 32,287 of CAZJRD010000011.1, forward strand.
GTATGACCGTGGGCAAAGCCCCCTTTACTTACCACTTCATCCACTGTATCGTCGCGCACCATGATCGCTCCCAACGGGTAGTAGCCGGAGGCCATCCCCTTGGACAGCGCCACGATATCCGCCTCGATATCCCAATGTTCATAGGCAAAGAGCTTCCCGGTCCTGCCGAATCCGGTCATCACCTCATCAAGGATCAAGAATATGCCGTACTTCCTGCACGTTTTCTGGATAACCGAAAAATAATCCTCTGGAGGAACCAACGCGCCGATGCTGGCGCCGACTATGGGTTCAACCACGAAGGCGGCAACGTTCTCCGGTCCCTGTTCCAGGATGGTCGTTTCGAGGGCCCTCGCGCATTCCAGGTCACAGTGCGGATATTCCTTGTGAAACGCGCAACGGTAGCAATAGGGGGCCGGGATCTTCGGGTAGGTCCGTATCATGGGCCTGAAAGGGATTTCGAGCGGGGCATAGGAAGTAAGCGCCAGGGCTCCCAGGGTGCTGCCATGGTAAGAGGGAACACGGCTGATGAACAGATAACGGGAGCCTTCCCCCCTGTTGTAGAAATACTGACGGCAGAGTTTCATGGCCGATTCCACGGCCTCGGAACCACCGGACACATAAAAGACCCTATTTAGATGCGGGGCTGAATATTCGACCAACTCCGTGGCAAGGCGGACCGCAGGCTCATTCTCAAACTGGGTGCGATAGGCAAAGAAGGTTTCATGGGCCTGCTCAGCAATCGCGTTCGCGATTTTCGGATTGCCATATCCGATGTTGCAGATTACGGCACCGGAACATGCATCAATATATTCCTTCCCCGTATGATCCCACATATATATGCCCTCCGCCTTCTTTATGAAGGGCAATTTCTTTCGTGTTTGATAGAAGAGGTACTCCCTGTTCAAATCTTCCAATGATTTTCCCTTTCCCGAGATAATTGATTGTTGCTCAACGGAAGCCGCATCCGTCTGCCGGCCTATGATCGTTGAAAGACAATTCTCCCGTCAAAGATCGTTACATCCACCTTCGTCTCAATGATTTTCATAGGGTCAATGGCGTAAATATTTCTGTCCAGGACAACCATGTCAGCATATTTGCCCGGCGTAATGCTTCCCATTCTATCATCTACCCCGTAACACATGGCGGGTACAATGGTATACCCTCTCACTGCTTCCTCAACGCTGATCCTCTGGGAGGGATACCACCCTCCGCTCGGCGTGCCGTCTCTCCTCTGCCGGGTCACTGCAGCGTGAATACCTGCAAGGGGACTCGGATCACAGACCGGTGCATCGGAACTGAAAACAACACTTATGCCGGAATCAAGTAAATCACGGTAGGGATACGTCCACTTTCCCCGTGCTCCCACCGACTCGTCGATCATGGCTATATCCAGAACCAGGTTATGGGGCTGTACACAGGCCACGATATCCAATGCAGCCAGGCGGGCCAGGTCCTCGGGCCGTATCATCTGGACATGTTCTATTCGATGTGAGACTGTTGGACCGGGAGCAGCCGCTCCACCTGCACCTTTGCGTTGCTTTCTTAGACCTTCGAAGACTGTTATGAGCTCCCGGTTTGCCCGCTCTCCAATGGAATGGATGGCAACGGCAAGTCCAGCCCGGTCCGCCTGTTGAAGGCATCTCTCCAATTGATCCATCGGGGTCAAAGGCATGCCACAGTCGGCATCCAGATACGGTTCCAGCATCCATGCGGTGCGGGCACCCATGCCTCCGTCCGCGAAGTACTTGACGTGCCCGATCCGCAGGTAGTCGTCGCCGAAACCTGTTCTGAGTCCCAGGGAAACCGCCTCCTCAAGACGCTCCCCCGGAATGCTCACCCAACACCGCAATTCCAGCGCGTCAGCACTCCTCAGGCGCTGCCAGGTATTGAAAGCAGGTGCGCCTTCCTCTCCCCCCATTAACCGGATGTCTTCCAGTCCGGTAAGTCCCAGAGAATGGAACGTATGGATACCGTCCTGCATGGCCGCATATATCTCGCCATCGTCCGGAGGAGGGATGACGGCCCTGACCAGGTTCGAGGCAAATTCCCGGAGAATACCATTGGGCCTCGCCGAGGCGTCCCGGGCAATAACCCCATCAGGAGGATCCGGGGTGTCGTCGGTAATGTGGGTCAGTTCAAGTGCAAGGGAGTTGACGGACGCCAGATGCAGATCACAGCGCCAAAGGGCCACAGGATTCGCTGGAGCGGCCCTGTCCAGGTCGCCCCGCATGGGCATTCGATGCTCCGCCCAGTCGGCCTCGTTCCATCCCTGCCCCAGAATCCACTTCCCGGGTTCCGCGGTTTCCGCGGCCGCGGAAACACGATCGAGGAGTTCGCGCAATGACCGGACGTCGGCCAACATCAATTGCCGTCTCCCCAGTGCCCACGTATAGTAATGAAAATGAGAGTCCATCATCCCTGGCAGGCAAAGCCTTCCACCAAGGTCGATTACCTCGGAATCCGGACCGGCCAGCGATTGTATCTCTTCGTCATTGCCCGTTGCCAATACGCGCCCGCCACCGATAGCCACTGCTTGGACCAAGGGCTTTCTTGTGTCCTGGGTTCGTATGGTGCCGTTTATCAGGATCGTTTCGGGAGCGCAAGCATCCTGCTTCATAGCAGGAACCCCCCGGGAAAAGGATCTCTGGGATCAAGCACGAATTCGTGAAAGCCGGTAATATAGGCACTGCCTCGGATCTCCGCAACCACTCCGGGAAGGCCGCCGATTTCTGTTTCCTCCACGACCCTTCCTTCAAAAATGCTCCCGAGGGGACCGGTATTGATAAACGTCTGATTGATGTCCAGCAAACCCTGCCGATGGAGAAGCGTCATTTTGGCTGCGGTACCGGTGCCGCATGGAGAACGATCCATGTGCGCCTCGCCGTAAACCACCGCGTTTTTCCCGCGTCTCCGGAAATGATTCGAGGAATCATAGAATTCCACCACATCCACGGTGTTCACCTCAGACCGGGTTGGGTGACGGACCTCCAACTGCTGATTCGCCGCTTCGATTACCGTCATGCCCAAGTGAATCAATTCAGGGCTGTTCTCCGGAACCAGGTCCATGCCGATTTGATCAGCGGAGACCATTACAAAGAACCCTCCGACGCATACCGTATCCACAATGAACTCACCCAGATCGGGAACTTCCAACGCCTTGTTTTCCTCATAAACAAAGGAAGGCACCATTTTGATACCCACCGATTCAACCAGGCCGTCCTTGATCCTTGCAGAGGTTTGCATGGGACCGGACGGGGTATCCACAAGCACCGTGGCTTCTGATTCTCCGCATTCAAGCGCGCCTGTCTCGAGAAGGGTGGACACGGCACCGATGGTGGCATGGCCGCACAGAAAGGGATATCGCCGGGCATCCATGTATACCAACCCGAAATCGGCTTTTTCAGTGACCGGTTCGGTCACTATTGCTGCGAATATGCCCCTGTGGCCACGCGGTTCCCGGGTCAACCGCACCCGCACGTGATCCAGGTTTTCCATGATGTAACGACGTTTGGCCTTCATGGTTTCACCCGGAATGGGACCTGTTCCGCCCACGATGAGCCGTGTCGATTCTCCGGCCGTGTGTGAATCCAACGAGACAATCCGGGACGGGAACAGGTCCGGGATGGCCCGGGCGATCCGGGTAAGGTTCATTTCATCTCTCCACTTTATCTATCCTGTCGCGGCAATAATCCGCACTGTTGCGGAGGCACCTGTAAACGAACGTCCTGTCCCCGGCGAAGCGGTCGGGATTTACTGGTGTCTATCACATTAATCACAACCTTGTTCCCTATTTCAACAAAGTAGCTCACCTCACCGCCCATGTAACTTCGCTCCGCGATCTTTCCATGAAAAGAGTTGATATCTCCCCCTGCCTTTTTTCCCTCCTCAGGGGCGATTTCGAATTTCTGTGCACGTACCACAAGCTCAATCCGATCCCCGACGTTCCAGGCCCCGGGTTGCTGGACCAGCACTTCATTTCCGTCATCAAGTTTGACCTTGACCTGATCACCCTTGGATTCGATAACCGTTCCGTCAAAAAAGTTCGAATGCCCCAGAAAGTCGGCAACGAAGTGGTTGGCCGGATAGTTATAGACCACTTCAGGATTCCCCTCCTGCTGCATGATGCCGTCCTTCAGCACCACTATTTTATCCGACATGGAAAGGGCTTCACGCTGGTCATGGGTGACGAATATGGTTGTTATGCCGATGATATGCTGGAGGTTATCTATCTCCCGCCTCATCTCCTCCCGAAGGTTCTCATCAAGGGCGGAGAGCGGTTCATCCATCAGGAGAACGACAGGCTCCATAACAATAGCCCGAGCAAGGGCTATTCGTTGCTGCTGGCCGCCCGATAACTGTGAAGGCATCCGTTTTTCAACCCCGGGGAGGCGCACCATCTCCAGGGCCTGTTCCACCTTCTTCTTGATCTCCTCCTTCGGGACGCCCTTATATTTCAGTCCAAAACCAACATTGTCAAAAATGTTCTTGTGTGGAAACAGGGCATAGTTTTGAAAGATCATCCCAAGGTTTCGTTTGTGAATAGGGATGTCGTTGACCAGATTCCCCTCGATATAAATCTCCCCCTCTGTCGGCGTCTCCAAGCCGGCAATCATCCTCAGAAGGGTGGTCTTGCCGCAACCGGAAGGACCCAGGAGGGTAACAAAGGAGCTCTCTTCTATCTCCAGGTTCATTCTTTCAACGGCAACCAGTTTGTCAAAGCATTTGACGACGCCTTTCAACTCCACTGCCGGGGGGCGAGGATTTTTTTCCACAGCTTGAAAGCCTCCTTAAAGTCATCAATCTTGTCTATTGCGGGCCAGGGGGATGCGCAACAACATGCCTCATCCCCGAGGCCTTTCCCCTCAGATCCCGCAACAAACAATTAACTCATTACGCTCCTGCCTTTACCTTGTCCCATTTCTCGGCCCATTCCTGCTGGTGACCGTTCCAATAGTCCGGATTGGCAAACAGGTAACCCTTCAGTTTTCCGGTCGGATCGAAAGCAGGCAGTTTCTTGACCGCTTCCGGCATCTGTACTTTCGTCGGATCGAGACTGGAAGGATACTTCTGTCCAACAGCGACGGCAATGGAGGCCTTTGGAGCAAGCATAAAGTCGAGCAGCTTTTGGGCCACTTCCAGATCAGTCCCCTTCAACACAAAAATACACTCCTGCCACGAGTAACAGTTGTAAGGAGAGAGAAAACCAATGGGATGTCCCTGGGTCTGGAGTGCCTCTACTCTCCCCGACCAGGCTACTGTTGCGTAGATTTCCTCATTGGCCAGGAGACTCATGAGCTCAGCCCCCGATCCCCAGTACTTTTTAATCATCCCGCGCTGTTCCCGCAAGGCATCCCACACGGCTTTCATATCCTTTATTTCATTTGGATTTTGCCCCGTATACAGGGCTCCATACCAGATATTGGTGCGCCAGTCCCCCCAACTGCCGAGCTTGCCCTTGAGGTCCTTGTCCCAGAGGAGGGCTGCACCCGCTTTTTCCGCCTTTGCCTTGGAGATGTATTTGGTGTTATAGGCAATACCGGTCTGGCCATAGTCATATGGCACAGCGGAGAGTGTGCCGTTTGTAATCGCCCGGTAGGGCGTCATCATGGCCGCCATTACATTTTTTAGATTCGGGATCTTGCTTTCATCCAGAACCACACTGTAGCCCAGCTTCACATACCTGGCGTAATCAAAAACACCGCTCAGATGAGCGAGATTGAATTCACCACCCGGGGGAAAAGAGGCCTTGACTCTCGTCAGGTAGGTATCCATGTCTCCAAACTCGCCATCTATCACCTTAATGCCGGTTGCCTTCGTGAATGGGTCAAAGGCGTATTTGCGAAAGGCCTTGGAGACCACACCCCCCCAGCCGTCAAAGCGTATGGAACCGCCTGCCCACGCTTGCCGGGGAAGAAATCCGAATGGGCCCCCGACCAGGCCTATCGAAGCACCGGCTATTCCCAGGTACTTAAAAAAATCACGCCTGCTTATGTCTCCATTACTGTAGCGATCATAAACCCTGTCGAGTCGTTCTTTCCAAACCTTGGCCATGTTCCTACTCCTTTCTTTGATTAATAGTTATTAAAACAAGGACCCATCTCATGTGTCCCATCCCGGCCTTCTCTGTCCAGCGTTCCAATCAAAACAGCTTCTCCACGTGCAATTTTCGTCACAGGTTACTTGTTGAAAACCTACGGATCACATAACCTGCCAAGAGTGGTATCGCGACCGTGAGGATAACCATAATCGTTCCCAGTGCGTTTATTTCAGGACTGATAGAATTCCTGAGCATTCCGAATATCTTGACAGGAAGGGTTTGATTCTGAGCGGTAGCCCAAAACAACGTGGCCGTAATGTCGTCCAGAGATATGGTAAAAGAAAAAAGGACTCCTCCCAGTATGGCCGGTGCCAAGAGGGGAAAAGTGATCTCTCTGAACGTCTGGAATGCGTTGGCACCCAGGGACTGGGCCGCCTCCTCATACTCTTTTTTGATGCCCACCAACCGCGCCTGCACGATCAAGAGCACATAGGGCAACGTGAGGACAACGTGCCCTATCACAAGAAGCGCAAAAGACTTGGGTTGCTGAAGCCAACGGAGGAAGAGAAGCAGGGCCACACCGAGAATGACTTCCGGAATCATAATCGGCGCCAGGAGAAGAGTGTTGATGGTGTTTTTGCCGGGAAAATCGAACCGAACAAACGCCATGGCCGCCAAGATACCTATGCCTGTAGAAATCACAGAGGTAAAAGCCCCCAGGATCATGGAATTCTTAAATGCAGTTAAAATAGCATCGTCATGGGCCAGTTCCGCAAACCACTTCAGACTGACACCTGTCATGGGAAAGCATCCGAATTGTTGGGGATTAAAAGACAAAACCATCACCACAACAATAGGGACAAACATGAAGATATACACCAATATGGTGTACAACCGAATGAGTGACCATCCTGTTACCTTCACCATACCCAATACCTCATTGCAGAGCTTTGAATATCTGGTTAATCCCCAGATAACGGTTATAGGTCCACACTATGATCAGCAGCAGCGTCAGCAGCACAACGCTGATAGCAGAACCGAAAGGCCAGTCCAGGGTACCGATAACGCGGGCGAAAATAAGGTTGGCGATCATCTGGTTCCCGGGGCCGCCCAGGATCATTGGCGGCAGATAGGTCCCTGCCGTCAATACAAAGACAAGCAGAGAGCCCGCACTGAGGCCTGGAAGGCTTAAAGGCAGAGTCACTTCCTTGAAGGCCTGCCATTCCGTACAGCCCATACTTCTGGCAGCTTCCAGCAGACTCTTGTCTATTCCCTCCAGGCTCACGTATATGTTCAGGATCATAAAAGGGAGGAGATACTGGATAAGACCCATAAGGACCGATCCCTCGTTGTAGAGCATGCTCAATGGGCGGGAAAGCAAATGGATTTTCACCAGGAAATGATTGATGAGGCCTGTATCACCCAGGATATTGATCCAGCTCATGGTCCTGATAATAAAGCTGACCCAGAAAGGGAGCATAATAAGAAGCAGGAGCAACGCCTTGTTTTTCGTTTTGCTCCGGTTAAAAAAATAGGCGGGGATATATCCCATGACAACACACAGCACCACCGTCTCCAAAGAGACCCGTATGGTGCGGACGAGAATCGAAGGATAAAAGGAATCAGCAAAAAACTTGGCATAGTTTCCAAACTGAAATGCCGGGATGTCGGCACCTGACGGAGCTCGCAGCCAGAAGCTATAAACCACGATAAAGCAAACGGGGATCACGAGAAGCAACAAAACAGCGCTCATTGCCGGTGCAAGCAGTGCTATGGGTTTCCATATCTTATTCTGCATCTCTCATAACCTTTGGAAATTCAAGCTCATCTTCACTCGTCGTTATCCTCCCTTTTCAGCACCTCGGAAATTGAGCGAGCCAATTCAAGTATAAGGCCGGAATACTCCTCTTCCATCGCTTGAGCAACTTTTTGAATAATCGAAAAATCAAACGAAACCCCGCCCAATCCCCTACCGGTATCCAGATTGATCAAAGGGGCACCAATAGTGATAAGTCCGGGTAAATACTCTTCAACACACATGGCATAACCCCGGCCTTTTGTCCTTTCGATTTCCTTGAGCAATTGGTCCTTGGCGACTATGGTTTTTTTGGTTTTGGCTGTGAACTCTATCCTGGCAACTTTTTTCTTCAGAGAATCATCAGGGAGAGTAGAGAGATAAGCCTTTCCTATTGAAGTGTTGTGAAGGGAATTCCTAGCCACAGCAGGAAGGTGGTAGGTAAGCGTTTCTTTAGCCTCACGCTGATAAGCTCTCATGAGATTGTCATCCACCACAAAAGCAACGTCTATGGTAATGTTGTACCGGTTATAAACCTCGTCGACTAACTTTTTTATAAGTCGTAAATCATCGCTTGATCGAATGACATTTGTGCTGAGTGCCAGGGATCTGATCCCCAACCTTACTTCTTTTGTCTTGGCGTCTTTTTCGAGATACGCCAGTTCCACGAGGGTATTAACGAATCGATAGGTGGAGGTCATGTTCAACGACAAGATCCGCGAAATTTCGGTTTGAGTGAGGCTGCGAGTTTCTGTATCGAACAGGGAAAGTATTTTTAATCCTTTTTCTAATGAAATTGAAAAATACTGCTTGTCGGACGCCATATGTGCCCATAGGGAATTGTTTTTACTATTATCGTAATAACTTTCCGAAAATAGTAAAAGCATCTACGGATTTTGTCAAGAAAAAATTCAAGGCTCTCAGGAAAGAGGTCTCACCGGGGCGGGAACGATTTAACTTACGCCCTTGTACTCTGTTTCAGGAGGCACACAGAGCACAGGCCGCGTGATAAACCGCAAAATCTTTTCGGCCGTGCTCCCGAAAAAAATGGTGTTCATATCGTCGGCCTTGCCGCAGCTCCCTATGACAATCATTTCCGCATCCAGTTCAACCGCCTTCTTGTTAATTTCCACAAAGGGCTCTCCTTCACAGACCATGGGTTCGGCCTGGATTCCGTTCTTCTCTTCCTGAGCAAGAAAATCATGGAGTCTCCTCTTGGCCTCCAGGAACAAATTCTTTTTGATCTCATTCAGTTCGCCGAGATCATGACGCACGCATTTGTCAATAAAATGATGGTCCACTACGTGGAAAGCCACTATATGACCATCCCGGCCCTTCAATAATTCATATGCCTTGCGAAGGGCCAGGCGAGAACAATGGGAAAAATCCACGGGAACAAGAATCGTCGCTGTTTTTTCATCTTTCATCTTTTCACCTCCTTACTTGCCCTCTCTGTATTTCTTTTTCCTTATGCATCATCCATAGTTACGCTCTCGAGTAGGGACGTTCGGCTTCTCTTCCCGTCATGATTGAATCCGACTTCACTTTCCAGCCTTGATCACGACAAATGCCCCAGAGCCACTGCCAGGACGAACAGGTTCTATGTCATTGATCTTTTCCAGTTCCATGGAAAGAGTTTGTCCTTCAGAAATGCCGGAAAACCCTGCATTCCGCAAGAGAGAACGCACTTCAGCAACTGAATAGAAAGTTGCATTTTTGTAAAAAGTACTCCCGGCCTTGTTGGCAAGATATTGCTTTCCAAGTGCACTGACTCGATCAACAAATCCAAGAATGATGGGGGCTTTTTTCTTGAGCACCCTATACGCCTCTGAAAGAGCGGCTCCAGCATCATGCACAAAACAGATGGTTGTCACAATGAGGCAGTAGTCAAAAGATGTGTTCCTGAAAGGGAGAGCTTCTGCTATTCCCTGGACACAGGAGATTCCCTTCCTGGCGGCGTAGCCGAGCATGTTCCCGGAAGGATCCAATCCGATATCCGTTCCCAGGGGGCCGGCGAATCGCCCGGTTCCTACTCCTATTTCAAGACCCAGGCCATTAAGAGGTAAGAATGCGCGCACAGCAAGCAATTCTGAAAGATATGCTGCATGGTTGCGAATAAACCACTCCTCATATTGTTCATGATGAACGTCGAACACCTTATACAGAGCTGCACTCATAATTGCGATTATCCTCGTGCGGAATCACTTCTTACACCTGACATGAGGAAAGTCTGATCCATTCGTCATCATCGACGAGTAATACTCTGAGATTTTTCAATTCAGAAAAAAGGTCCATCTCGATAAACTTCACCACAGCAGAGTCTATACTGTCAATTGATCTTTTGAAACAGATCTCTGCTAATACCATTAAGCATGAAATAAGCCACCTTCATTTCGGAGGTTAATAAGCGTAAATACAAGGAGTTATGCGAGGAATAGACCGGGTTAAAGGCGAGAAAATTCGAGAAAATTCAAATCATCTTTTCCCAAAATTGAGAAAGAGAGGAAAAGACCCGACCGGGAGATGCAGGACCAATAAGTTGTTTCTTCAACGTTTTACCGGCTCCTCTGATGATATTTCATCATCACTTTCCAATTGAAACAGGCAGATATCTCTCCGATGGATCACGCCAAGGAATCGCTTTTGATCACCTTTTTCAACAACCGGCAGGTAAGGAAGCTGAGAGATCTCCGACTGACGCAGGGCAAGGGCCAATGGATCATCGGGGTTTATGGTCTCAATTTTCTCGGCCACATCGCGGGCAATGATCAAGCGTGTCAGGTCCCGGTCAAAAGACAGATTACGGATGGAACGAAGCGATAGCATTCCTATCCATTCATTGTCTCTTCCGATGACGGGCAACATGGTGTACCTGCTATTCTGCATAGTTTTTATGACCTTATCCAATGTCGCGTCCTGCGGGATGGTATCAATATGATATCTCATAAGGTGCTTGACAAGAATCGGTCCTTCCTGCCCGCCGATTCTACAGAAAGGGGCCCTTCCAATGGCCTCCATCAACCGGTCGCGCAACAACAACAGATCGGCCTTCAAATGCCCAACTGTGGGGATTGACAATATCTTTACTATCTTAACCTCTCCTCCTCTAACCAGGCTGAGCTTGGTCAATATGGGCCCTGCTACTTCAAAGACCACAGTGGTGGCAAGGATCAGGGCGAGGAGGGGCCCGCCGATGCCGGGATTTTCCCTTGCCGCCCACGCGGAAAGGCCGATCGCGAGACCGGCCTGGGGCAAAAGCCCCATGCCCAAATAGATGCCGCTCGGTACATTCACCCCGGCAATGCTCCTTCCCAGGAGTCCCCCAAACATCTTTCCGGCGGCCCTGCCAAGAATATATATCCCGCCTGACAACCCCATTTCCTTTACCATTTCAATATGGAAACTTGCCCCGGCAAATGCGAAAAAAAGCGCATACAGCGGATAATCAACCTCGCTTAATCGTTTCACGGCTATTTTTGCCCTGTCACAGGTATTGACCAGAAAACCTCCCATTATCAGATTCGCCAGCAGGGCAGAAACAGAAAAATAGAGAGACAATCCTACTCCCAGCAGTATCCCTGCCAGGGAAGCCAGGAGAATCTCATTCTGTTCAAGGCCCCTCCGCAGATAGTAGTGCAGAAACAGCGCGATCCCCACACCGAGAAGAATGGGGACAAGTATTCCACGAGCGACTTCTGTAGCTGCAAAAAGAAAAGTGGATCCCATGGCCGTATTTTGCGGTGCTGATGAGACCATGCTCATGGCAATCACAAAAGCGATAATGCATAGCAAGTTGTTCAAGCCGACCAGGGCCATAATATGGTCGGTAAGGGGACCCTCGGAATCAAATTCCCGTATGACCAGAAGAGTGGCGGCCGGGGCCGTAGCAATGGAAAGTATTCCGAGCATGGACGCCATGCCAAATGCGCCCTTGATTGCAAGAAGTACCGCGAGAAAAACGATCAAAAATGTGATCGACACATCAGTTATGAAAAAAAGGGGAAGTGTTTTCTTGAGCCTCTGGAATTTCTTGCTCTCAAATTCCGTTCCAATGTAAAACGCGATGATCCCTAAGGCTATTTCACTAACAAAAGTAAAGTGGGCGACTTCTTGTCTTGTCAAAAAGCCGGTGATGGATGGGCCGATCAGGAGCCCGGTTAATAGGTATCCGGTTACCCGCGGCAGCCGGAACAAGGAAGCGATCCTGCCCCCTGCAAGAGCCAGGACCAAAACAATGGCTAAGGTGAGAATATGATTCATAGAAACCCGCCGTCAACTGCTTCATTTCGGTTTCCCGTATATCAAGTATCCTGGTTAAAATAAAGCATCCTAAACATCTATACGTACCGGTTACCCGAGCCTCGCGCTCATGCTCCCATTCTCGTGCTACTGGGCATAACTCATTCTATTTTCGTATAGGTGAAGCCGTTTCTGGAAATTCTTGTTTGGAGGTTTTGATTTTCGGTAGGCCTCGGTTTCGACCCTGACTGCTTCTTTGAATGCCCCGCACTCGGCATAGGCGGCTGCGAGGGTATCCATCCAGGCTCCATTTTTCCCTATTTCGAGTGCTTTTTGTGCCAAGGCTATCGCCTTTTTGCAATCGCGATACCTCGGATCCTTGGCGGTGACCAAGAGCCAGGCAAGATTATTGTAGGAGCCCCCACTCATGGGATCAATTTCGATTACCTTCTGATAATCTTTGATGGCATCTCTATACCGTTCGAGACCGGTCATGATGACCGCGCGGTTGTGCAGGTAATCAGATCTTTCAGGGCTGATGGATAAGGCGCTGTTTATTTCTTCCAGTGCCTCCTGGAGCAGCCCTTTTCTGGCACGAACCCCCGCCCGAAGGGAAAAGGCGGGTGCGAAGGACCTGTTCAATTGCAGACAAGCTGATGCATCCGCCAGCGCGTCATCGGGACGGCCGCTGTACATCTTTACCTGTCCGCGTTCAAAAAAACATTCTGCGCACTCAGGGTTCTCTTCAATGGCCTTGTCAAAGTCCGATATGGCGGCATCATGATGTCCCATCTTGGCATACGTTATGCCCCTGTATCGAAATGCCTTGCATTTTTCTTGACTCAACTCACTCGCTTGGGTAAAGGCGCGAAGAGCATCTTCCAACTTGCCTTTTCGAGCAAGATCAAGGCCTCTTTCCAGCTCTTGTTCTGCCTCACCACTCGGGTGTTTCCTCGTCTTATCAGACACTACTCATCCTCTTCGGCCATGTCAGACACCCATGGGAACCTTTTCTCCGGCCATGCATCCGTATAATCTAAATGTTGGCCGCATCCACCTCATTTTCGAGCTTTTTCAACAAAGCAAATGTGCCCAGATTCGGGTATAATCGGCCTTTGAGCGCCATTGATATCCACCCTTTCTCTTCAGAAACCACAATAACCAGGGCATCACTTACCTGGCTGAGACCAACGGCTGCACGATGACGAGTTCCCAGTCCGAGCCTCTCCAGTTCAACAGCTTGCGGCGCCAGGGGGAGCAGACACCGGGCTTTTCGGATATGGCCATTTCTGATAAGCGCCGCCCCATCATGGAGTGGACTTCCCGGATAAAAGATGTTCTCCAGGAGAGTTGCATTCACCTCGGCCTCAATGATGACTCCCTGCCGAAGATACTGATCCAAATCGTTTTTCTGCTCGATCACAATGATGGCTCCATGACGCTTCGAACTCAGCCGGGAAATCGCAAGGATGACCTCCCCGGGGACCCTTATGTTGGGAGAGATACAACATTTCAGATGCCTCTGGAGCAAACCCTTCTCCAATCGGGTAAGTCCTTCTCGTATTTCATATATTTCCTGGAGGAAATTACTCAGATAAGAACACTGCTTCAGGCAGGAAAGCGCCCCGTGAAGATCGAGAAGCTGGCATTTCAGATCTACAAGCCTTTCCTTAATGGCCTCTTCCTCACTGAGAATGGGATCATACTTCGGCGGCATCATTTCACCCACTTTTTTCCAATTCTCTCCAACCTAAGGGCTACCAACTACAATAATATCTCCTCCATGAAAAAACTATCTCCTTGTCAGTCCGGGCACCATGGCCGGCGGAATAACCAGTACGGGACAGGGCGACCACAGAAGAGTATCCATTGTCACCGCCCCCAAAGGACCTACCCGAACATCTTCTCCTGTCTGGATGGGAACTTTTGTGTCGGTACCCATGACAATAAGATCCACCGATGCGTTCCTGGCGAGCTTGACAATCTCACTCACCACATCTCCATCCGACACATTGATGGAATAATTGTCAAACCCCTGGCCCTTCATCTTGTCAACGTAGGCCTCCTTAACACGCGCTTCCGCCTTGCTTATTTCTTTCACTGTCTCATCTTTGGTTAGGTTAAGACGTCCGAGCCCATAATAAATCCAAAGTTTTGCGTTATGTTCTTTCGCCATATTGAGCGAAAAGTGCAGGATGTGTTCACAATACTCCGTCAGGCAGGTACAAAACAGAATTTTCTTGTACATCGTCCTCCCCCCTTCCTGGACAAGGGGATATCCTGGTGCGGTTTCCGTATCCTCATGCACGCACCAGGATATCCCTGTGAACGTATCTCCATCCCACCCGAACCACGGGATGGCACCGATTACCTTCCGCCGTTCGGGAAGGCCATTTCATCGCATCTCCAGCAACCCTGCTCCCGCAGGTCACCGCCAAAATCGATGTCCTTGTCGCACAGCCAGCCGTTCCCGTCTTTGTCCTGAAAGTACTTCAAAGGACGGGCAGGAATGTGGGTATCGGTGGTAGCCTCGAGTCTTTTGTCTTCTGCCATTTTCTTTTCTCCTTTGTGATGCTGAAATATTTTTTGATTCCTGTTACTTAATTACATAGAGCATCAAACGTGCCAAAAAGGAGAAAGCGTTTCTTCAAAAAAACAACCTTGTTTTTTCAATATATTAGAAATAATGAACAGGATAACAAGAAGAGAAGGGGCGGAGAAGAGTCGCAACTGTGCTACCGCAGGAATTAGCTAAGAGTGCATGAACGCTACCCTGCCTTCCGGTTTGTGCCGGCCGTCCTGATCGGGCAGACGAATACCAAGCTTTTTTATCTTGCGAAAAAGGGTTGTCTTGTGGATCCCCATCTCCCGGGCCGCAGCGAGGCGGTTCCACTTGTTCTTCTTCAGCATAAAGATGATGAATTGCCGCTCCATTTCTTCGAAGGTGTCGGCGCGGACAAAGGAATCCAGGGTGGGACGTAACGAATCCGGCAGGTGTTTTACGTGAATCAGACCTCCCGGGGAAAGCACATACCCATGTTCGATAATATTTTCAAGCTCCCGAATATTACCCGGGTAGTCATAGCTCATCAGAATATCGAAGGCGTCGTGGGAAACGGCTGCTATATCCTTGCTGTACAGGGCCGAAAAACGACTGATGAAATGGTCAACGAGCAACGGCACATCTTCCAACCGTTCCCGCAGAGGCGGGATCTCGAGCTTTATAACATTGACCCTGTAATAAAGGTCCTGCCTGAAAGTGCCGTCCGCCACCATCTTATTCAGGTCGCGGTTGGTTGCCGTAATGATCCGCACATTGGCGTTCAAGGGACGGGTGCCCCCGAGAGGCTCGTAGATCTTCTCCTGCAGTACCCGGAGCAACTTCACCTGGAGCGGGAGAGGCAGGTCCCCGATTTCATCAAGGAACAGGGTGCCTCCTTCGGCCCTCGCAAAACGGCCCTGCCTTGCCCTGGTGGCGCCGGTAAAGGCGCCTGATTCATGGCCAAAGAGTTCTGATTCGATCAGGGTTTCGGGGAACCCCCCGCAATTGACAGCGACAAACGGGTTTTTATTTCTCTGGCTCAATCCGTGAATCGCCCGGGCAAAAAGTTCCTTCCCGGTGCCGCTCTCTCCGGTTATCAGCACGGTGCTGTCACTTTCCGCTATGGTAGGAAGAATACCCAGAATCTTTTTTACCTTATTACTCTTACTGATAATATCTCCAAAGGAGTAACTCTTTTTAATCTCCTTCCGGAACTCCTCAACTTGCCTGAGGTCGCGGAAGGTTTCCACCCCTCCTCTCAAATTGCCGTCTTTATCTTTGAACACCGCAGTTGAGATGCTCACCGGGACCTGCGTTCCATGGCTGTTTTCAAGATATACAGCGAGATTCACAACCGGCCTTCCGGTCTCAATGGTATAGCGCATGGCACAGGTGTCCCTGCAGATATTTGACTTCAAGACCTCATAGCATCGGCGACCTATTGCTTTTTTCCGTGATACCCCGGAGATGCGTTCTGCCGCCTTGTTGAAACAGGTGATCCGCCAGTCAGAATCAACCGTCATCACGCCATCACTGATACTCTGGATCACCGCCTCAAACCGTTCGGGAGACGGGTCATCAAGGAAATATAGAGCTGTCATACACAAATTCCTTGTTTGTGAAAGGTCATTGGTTGAGGCTCATTACCGTGTCATAGCAGTGCCACATTTCGGGCATCGCTGATCATAGCAGGGCATACCTGCCTGGTGCGGGACCTTTTCTCCGCAGTTCGGACAAACACAATCCCCGCCCGATCCTGCGCCGGAACCACCTCCTCGACCTCTTCCACCACCGCTTCCCGTACCTCCGCGGCCTCCCATGCCTCTTCCGGTACCGGGACCTTGCCCTCTCGGGCCTGTTCCATCTCCTCTCGGCATACTGTCCACCTCCTTTTCAATAATAATGATTGACTCCAACGAACTTCTTGAAAAATATTCTTTCTGACCTCAGCAGCTATTATAGCACAGAGTACTTTGGACCTCCGCCACCCTCTGGTGGAACCCATGTGATGTTTTCATAAGGATCTTTAATGTCGCATGTCTTGCAATGAAGGCAGTTAAAAGAGAGGGCAGAGATTCCAATCCACTGCCCCCAAATCCCTTGGAAACCCCTTTATCAGCTACTGCTCAAAGAATGGACTCGATTTTCTCTGTAATCATTGATTCCGGGACCGCTCCTATGATTTCATCTATCCTTTTTCCGTCTTTGAAAAACATCAGCGTGGGGATGCTCATGATCCCGTAGTTCATTGCCGTTCCTTGGGCTTCATCAACATTCATCTTACAAAACTTGAATTTGCCGTCGTAATCCCCGGAAAGTTTCTCAACAGTCGGCGAAACCATGTGGCAAGGGCCACACCACGGTGCCCAGAAATCTACAAGGACCGGCATTTCCGATTTCAAGACCTCTTCCTCAAAATTCTGTTCAGTTATTTCGTTCACCATTTTTTCTTTTCCTTTCTTTCCTTTTTGAAAAATTATGCGTTATGCAGTTTATTCGCCTGATCAACGAGCAAGGATTTCAACCGATCCAGGCTAATGGCATATGGTTGGATAGGGATGCCCATCCAATCGGAATATTCAAGGAAATCCTCGGGACGTTCCGCCATATAGCGGTCAATGTAACCGATGCCGTCCAGGACGATCGCCCCTCCTGTATGCCGCGGGAAATTTTCATTCGCGAGCCCCTGGTCCCACCCCTTGAACACGTAGTGCCGAAATTTCACCCAGCCCGGTGTCATCCACCAGACCTTTTCTCCACCTGCCAGTTCCTGGGCTATCCGCTCCCGTTCTTCTTCACTGGCCAGCATGTCCATGCAGTGGGTCGCGTCTATCCTTGAGACATTCGGCCCCATCTCCTCAATAATTTTTTTCATGGTCCGGTAAGGATCGTCGCTGTTCACGTAACAGAATTTTCCCCCATAAACCACGAGGATCTTGTCCGCTTTCTCTTTTGCCTTGTTGACCCGATAAATCAACCGTTGCTCAAGTTCTTTTGGTATTTCGTGGAGGCCCGGGGTATTGTAAAAGATGTGTCTTGCATCCAGAAAGCCTTCCTTTTGCAAGTGGCTTAACTCCAAACTTATTGTTCCACACGCTACTATGGCTATATCTGAAAAAGATACCTGATCCATCACATTCCTCCTATCCAAAATGATGAAACCTGCGTTCAAGTGTCCGGTGAAACTGATCCGAAATTTGGGAAGGCTGTAGAGAAAGCGCATCTTCGGGACATTCTCGAACACAGTATCCGCAACCGATACACCTTTCGGTATCCACTTGGGCCTGTTCGTGGATAGTGATCGCCTCCACAGGGCAGACAGAGTCACACATTCCACATCCAACACATTTCACCGTATCTACGAAGGCCTTCCATTGGGGTTGGATCGACTGAAGCTTCCGGGCCTTTCCGATCCGCCTCTCCAGTGTTGCCAGCCGCTCCTTTATTACTCCAACCCTCGCCTTCAGCTCTTGAATCTCTTTTTCACGACCGACTTCATTTTCCATTTTTCGTCCCCTGACTTCACAACTGGCGAGCCAGCTCGTAGCCGCTTTGAATCGCGCTGAAAATATCCTGCACCTGATTTGCATCACCAATGATTTCTATCCTGGAGACCGCATTTTTTATCTCCCGGTCAGGTCCTTTCGCCGAATTCATTCCCGAGGAGAGAATGACCGTCTGGAAAGGTTGAAGAGACTTCTGAAACCCGCCCTGTTCCATTTCAACCTCTCCAGCAGAAAATTTCTTCACCGTGGTATGGGGCATAAGAGTCACCTTGGTTATTTTTGCGAGCCGCATGAGGAGTAGTTTCCTCGTGATCATCTCCATCATGCTCCCGATAGGATCTGTCCGTTTCGTGGCCACCACTTCATAGCCCTGTTTGCCCAGTTTCTCCGCGATTTCCAGCCCGACTCTTCCTGCGCCGATCACCAACACTCTCGGCCCCAGGACCTCTTTCTCTCCTTTGAAGTATTCAAGAGACGTCAGCACTTGCTGATCCTGAAGCCCGGGGATGTCCGGGATGTTTTGCACCGCTCCGGTGGCCCACACCAGCAATTCCGGCGCCTGTTCCTGCACAAGAGCCGCATCAGCTTTCCTGTTGAGCATGACTGAAACCGGACTTTTCATGACCTGGTGCTCGAGGGCCTTGAGACCCGCTTCCATGCCCGACTTGCCAGGCGCCTGCCAGGCAAGGGTAAATTGTCCTCCCAGCTGATCACCCGCCTCTGCCAGGGTAACCTGGTGTCCCCGCTTTGAGAGGTAAAGGGCGGCGCTCATGCCCGCAGGCCCGCCGCCGGCAACAAGGACCTTCAATGGATTGACCGCCTGCTCCAATGGGGGCAACCCCACCTCCGGATTCAGGTTGCATCCGAGGGGATTTCCGCTTTTCAGACGATGGAGGCACCCCTGGAGACAGTACCCGCAGGACATGACCTCTTCTTCCCGGCTGTCCCGCCATTTTTCAACCAGATCCGGGTCAGCGATCAAGGGCCTTCCCAGCGCCACAAGATCCGCAAGGTTTTGTTCTATCACTTCCAGGACTTTTTCTTTTCTGCCCATCCTCCCGGCTGCAATGACAGGCAAGGAGGTTTGCCCGCGAACCCAGGACAGGGAATCCATCTGAGGCTTTTCAGGAAGACTGCCATGGTGGAAGTACCAGGGCGGGCTGAAGCAGGAATTTCCCATGCCCACGTGAATCGCTGCGATCTCCTCTTGATCAGCCAGGTGCAGGAGCGACGCCAGGTCTTCCCGGCTGATCCCAGATTCCGGGGACATCTCGTTTCCGGAAATCCGCAAGATGAGAGGGATATGGGGAGCCCCTTCTTTCACCTTTGACAACACCTCCCTGGCAAACAACCGACGATCTTCACCGAAGTCATCTTCTCTTTTGTTTATCTTGCTGTTAAGAAACTGTGACACCAGATACCCGTGGCCCCCCTGGACTTCTATCACATCAAACCTTGCGGTCACTGCCTTCGCCGCGGCAGCTCTGTATCCGTCAAGAATTTCCTGGATTTCATCCACTGTCAGGGCTGTGGATTCCTGCCCTGTAGTGAGACACGTGATCGTTGATGGAGCCCTTGGTTGCCCGCCCGACGCCTTAGGATTTGCCGCCGCACCCGCATGGTTCAGGTGGAGGCTCGCGAGCCGCCCTTGTCCGTGTATCACATCAACGATTTTCTGCAACTCGGCAGCACTCCCGGGCAGATGGACACAAAGCTGCTTTGGATGTTCTCTTCCGTCCGGCGTAACTGCAACGGGTTCCAGGATAATCAGGGCGGGCCCGTCTTTTGCGATCTGGCTGTAAAAGAGCAGTTGGCGGTCTGTTACTCTGCCATCCGGGTTCCCATATCCAAGCTTTATGGGTGGAAAAATAAACCGGTTCACCAGTTTCTTATCGCCTATTGTATATGGTCCAAACATCCTTTCCATAAAGGACCTCCTCTTGGGACTGGCCAATTCATTTGATTATCAGCTCTCTATTAGAGCACAATATGTGCCAATCACATACAGATGCAAAAATCAAGTGGTTTCAATTGGTTATGAAAGACCTGATCACATAATTAAGGTTTTAAAAGAAGAATATAGAAAAACTTCGAAATGGTTTTTAGAAGATTTTCAAAATGGCTTTACTTCCCTGGTAGACAGCCGGCATTATTAAATCCCGAAAAGATGAAGCGTGCACCGTGACTCTTACAACCCGAGCAGTTTCTTTCTCCGGTAGCGGAAGGTGTGGTGATTCATGTTCAACAGCCGCGCGGCCTTGCTCTCATTCCCCCCGGCCAGCTTGAACGCCTGCTCAATGTAATGCCTTTCAAAGGCTTCTTTTGCCTCATCCAGCTCCATCCCTTCCTTGGGAAAGGGTGGAAAAGGCATTATTTCCCCTTTTAGTGGTCCTTGTTCCGCGCCCGGTTTTTTTGCGATACCAAGATTTTCCATGGTGAGGACAGGACCGCTGCCTATGAGAACGCCTCGTTCAATCAGGTTCCTCAGTTCCCGCACGTGGCCTGTCCACGTGTGGTCAAGCAGCCCGTTTTCGGCATCTTTTGACAGTGTACTTATTTTCTTCCCGAATTTTGCGGTGAATTCCAGCAGGAATGTACGCGCAAGTGGAATGATATCATCCTTACGTTCGTTTAACGACGGGACCTCTACCCTGATAACTCCCAGCCTGAAATAGAGATCCTTCCTGAACTGACCTCTTTTCACCATGTCTTCCAGGTTTTTATTGGTAGCGGAGACCACCCTTGTCTGCACCTTGCGCTGCCTGGTCCCGCCCACCCGGTAAAACTGGCCATCTTCCAGAAACCGGAGCAACTTGGCCTGGGCCTCCTGGCTGAGATCACCCACCTCGTCAAGGAACAAGGTCCCTCCCGCCGCCTTTTCAACCAAACCGATCTTGCCCGAAGGACTTGCCCCGCTGAAGGCACCCTTCTCGTACCCGAAAAGTTCACTCTCCACGAGATCCTTGGGGATGGCAGCGCAATTGACCGTCACTATGGACCCCCGGAAATTCGGACTCCGGTAATGGATCGCGCTCGCAATCAGCTCTTTCCCGGTTCCGGTCTCTCCGATAATCAGGATAGGCGTGTCAGGGCTCTTCGCCACCTGTTCGATAAATTCCATTACATCCTGGATCGCATTGCTTTCGCCAATAAAACAGGGGAGATTCTCCTTCAGGTACTTCTCCTGGAGCGCCTGGACCTCCTTTTTCAGCTTTACCGTCTCCAGTGCGTTCCGGATACTTACTTCCAGGGCATCCATGTGAATGGGCTTTACCACGTAATCATGGGCGCCCAGTTTCATGGCTGATATGACAGTTTGTACGTCCTCATAAGCGGTTATCATGATAACCGGTATATCGCTGTTCCCTCTCTTTATTTCTTTGAGGGCTTGTATACCGTCCATCCCGGGCAGGCCGATATCCAGCAGGATCAGGTCAGGCGGTTCACTTCCCATGTCCTCGAGGGCGGATTCCGCCGTTGCAAACGGTTTGATGGAATACTCCCCTTCCAGGGCCACCGCTATTCCCTCCCTAATGACTTCCTCGTCGTCAATCACAAAGATGGTACACCTAGTCATCAAGTCTTCTGCCCTCCCTTTCGACAGGGTATTTCAATCAGGAATTCTGCGCCACCCCATTCGCTGGTCGATACACTTAAAGACCCGCCGTGATCCACGACTATTCTGTGGCTGAGGCTCAGACCGATGCCCGTGCCCCCGTCTTTCGTGCTGAAAAAGGGATCAAAAACCTGCTCCCTGAGATCCAGGGGAATTCCCGGCCCTGAATCGGCTATTCTCACAAATATGGACTCACTTCCGGCAAAAGAACTCACCTCCACTTTTCTTTTACCCTCCGTATTTCTCAGGGCCTCGACAGCATTGGTAATCAGATTCAGGATGACCTCTTCCATGAGATGCTTGTCAAAGGTACACTCTGGTAGGTCCTCCAGAAGGTTTTTTTCGAGACTGATCTGACTTTTTCTTAAGGTCACCGCGGAGAGAGAAATGGCATCTTCGATAGGGCCGTTTATATTCGCCAGAATAAAATTGGGGCGGCCAGGCCTGGAAAAATCAATGACTCTCTTCACAACCGACTCAATCTTATTCGAGGCAGATTGAATGTGATTGAGGATATCATCGGCCTTCTCCAGATCCATTCCTCGCTCCAGAAGCCTTTCGAGGGTCTTCAGGTAGATATTAATACCAGACAATGGATTCCGAATCTCATGGGCGATTCCTGCGGCAACACGCCCCAGAGAAGTCATCTTGTCCTGGATCCTCACCAGGTGCTCAAGTTCTTTGGAGCGGGTAATGTCCATCATGTTGACGAGTGTTGCATCTTTTCCCTGGTAGTGTATCTGGGATGCGTAGCAATAGATCCATTTCATGCCGAGGCGGCAGTCCGGTCTGGTAACGGGGCACAACCTGAAGTCTGCACTGAGCGTCTTAGCTTTGCCCTCAGCGACATTGTTGCACATTGTCCTGACCTTCTCCACGTCCTCGGGATGCAGGCCTTCGAACGTTCCCAGGTCAAATGATCGGGGAAGCGGTCCCAGCAACTCTTTCTGCTGCGGATTCTGGTACACGACCTGATTGTCCTTGACAATAAAAATGCCAATAGGGCATTTCTCCAGGAGATCGCGAAAGCGTTCTTCGCTTTCAACCAAGGCCTTTGCGGCCTCCTCTTTCGCCTCTTCGAGCTCCAGGGCGCGCAAACCAAAAGCGATATCCATGGCAAGGTCTTTCAGGAGGGACTTCTCATCCTCATCATGCGTGACTTCCCGCAAAATGGAAAGAGACAAAACACCGTACACTCTCCCATCGAGTACAAAAGGGACGGTGAGTGCCCCCCTTCCATGGTAATCCCCTGCAAGAGGGCAGCCCGTGCAGGTCGATACCGGATCATCCGTCTCCACAATATCCTTTCTCGCCAAGGCCACGTCAAAACATGGCGGCTGATCTCCGCCGCGCATGAACGCCATTAATTGCGAAAACTTTGGGCCGATCCCGGCCTCCGCACCCATAGTCGCGTTTCCCTGTTCGTCCAGGAAAACAGCCCATGCGTTGTAGTACCCTCGATGTTGGATGAGCGCTCGGCATATACCGTTGAGGAGTCGCTCCCGGTTCTTTTCCTTGATAATAAGGCCACTCACATCCCGCATGGTCTGCAATACGAGATTGAGCCGTTCTATCTTTTTCCTATGATCTTCCAACTTTTATTCCTTCCGCCCCCCCTTCCCCTTTTATTGAGCTGCCAGATATTTCTGGTAAGCCAACATCATTTTGATTTCTCCATAGGAGTAGTCAGCCCCCAGGGCATTTTTTACTTCACTGAGGGAGTTATTGTGATCTGTAGCAAGTTCCTTTTCAATGGCCTGCTGTTTTTCAGGTGAAAGCAATTTGTTGATATCCAATTCGCCTTTTTCCAAAAAAAAGCTCAGATGCCCTTCAATGGTAGATTGTACCAGGCCTCTTTCTTGTGCAATCCGGGCAATAGTCAATCCGCTATTGAACATATCGAAACTTGTCTGTTTCGTGCTGATAGGTGGCGCCGCATCTTTTGCCGGAATATTTTTTTCAGGAAGTTTTTCAGGCTCCGGCAGTACGACCTTCTCTATCCCGTGTTTTTCGCGATAAGCCAAAACCAGTTTCACAAGTTCTTCACCGTATTTCTCAATGGTTTTCTTGCCGACACCATTTATTTTTAGTAGATCAACGGTATTGCCGGGCAGGCATGCCACAATCTGGAGCAGTACCTGTTGATGTAAAACTTGAAAATGGGCGACCTCATCCTCCTTGGCCTTGCGGGAACGCCAGTCCTTCAGGGTCTGGAACAGCTCCGGATGGGCAATGTCTGATTCGGTATAGGCCGGGGGCCGGCGCTTTTTTTCCTTTTCAGGGACAAAGTCAATTTCAGCGGCTGAAATAGCACGCAGGAAACTTGACGGTGTAAATCCTTTTTCACAGCATTGCATGCCGGCTACCTTTACGGCAATTTCCTTCTTAAGATTACTCAGGGCATTTCCAATTTTTTTGCGAAGTTCGGTATTGTCTGTTTCTACGTGCAATTTTGGCACTGACCCTTCAAAAATCTCGGCAAACTTTCCCTGAAACCATACAGATGCCTTGCTGATCCGTTCCAAAACAGCTGCATCTGACTCGGGCAAACCGCCATCGGCAAAAATTGTGCGCAACTGCCGCCCAAAATTTTCACTGACAACAAAAATATCTTCCGTAGCCTTTTTCTCAAGTTGGCGGATATCTTCAACGCCTGAAACCTGAACCACCCTGGCATTAGCCGGTAAAAGCCGGACAAGATGATTGAGATGGTTGCGCAATAAGGAAAAATCGAAACAATCAAGCAATAGCTTCTGCTGATAGCTGATTTTGGCTTTCTGAAGCCGGCTTTCAGACGGCGGGTTCTGACAAGCGTTTTCGTCAAAACGCATAATTGCTTCGTCCGTTTCTATCCCCCGGGATGAGAGGGGAGAGCTCAGCACCATGCCCCCTAAGGTTTTACAACGGCTTAAGGCCACGTAAATCTGACCATGGGCAAAAGCTGCTTTGGCATCAATAATGGCCTTTTCAAAAGTCAGCCCCTGACTCTTGTGGATGGTGATTGCCCATGCAAGTTTCAGGGGATATTGCTTGAATTTACCGATTATCTCCTCTTCAATTTCCTTCGTTTCTTCGTTCAGTGTGTATTTGATATTTTCCCAAATGATTGGTTCAACCACGATTTCCTGTTTGTCGCCGGGGCAGATAACGCGGATGTTTTTGCTCGAAATTTTGGTTATTTTGCCGATTTTACCATTGTAATAGAGTTTTTCAGCAGAGGGATCATTGCGCACAAACATCACCTGTGCCCCCTCTTTAAGCAGAAGAGTGGCCAGGGTCGGGTAGTTCTGTTCAGGAAAATCTCCGGAAATTTCAGCTTTGAAACGGTGTTCTTTTTTGGACAGGGCCTGAAGTCTGGTCTGATTGATGGATTCGGCGCTTCGGTTGTGGGTGGTTAGGGTAATATAACCCTGATCTTCGGCCGGTGTAAAATCCTGAATGTAACGCCGATTAAGATCCGCTATGGATGATTCATCAAGCCGGTTATCCCGTACCCGATTCAGGAGCTTGATAAAACGGGCGTCCGACTGGCGAAAAATATGCGTCAATTCAATGGTAAGCAGTTCACCCAGCCCAAGGGCTTTGCTGTTAAAAAAATAAATTGACTCATAATATTGCTCCAAAAGGTCCCATTCATCTTGTTTTGCCACCGGAGAAAGCTGATGCAGATCGCCGATCAAAAGCAACTGCACACCGCCAAATGGCTGATTACTACGGCGATGGCTGCGCAGAACAGCATCCACCGCATCGAGTAAATCTGCCCGTACCATACTTATTTCGTCAATCACCAGCAAATCAAGGCTTTGTATAATCCGCTTTTTTTCTTTGCTGAACCTGAACTGGCGCTGTTTATTGCGCTCGTATGTCTCGCTGCCCGGTACAAACGGGCCAAAGGGCAGCTGAAAAAAAGAATGGAGTGTTACCCCGCCGGCATTGATAGCCGCAACACCGGTTGGAGCGGTGACAATCATCCGCTTCACTGCGTTCTTATGGAGATTATGGAGAAAGGTTGTTTTGCCGGTGCCCGCCTTCCCCGTCAGAAAAACATTGCAGCCGGTGTGCTGAACAAAGTCGTTGGCGAGTTGCAGTTCATGGTTTGCGGAGGACATGGTTTTCCCGGTCATGCGCGTTATCGTCGATGGCCTCGTAACTCAAAGTGATAAATACATTTTTCACGCTAATCCGCGATGATCCGGTTTTTGAAGTTCTGACAACAAGTCCCGACTCGCAACGGCCTCACCGATGTTGTCTTCTGTGAATAACTTTCCGGTTGGACCAATTACACGTGCGCCTTGCTCTATACAGCGGCTCGCAAGCGGAATGTCAGTGGTGACCACGATGTCGTGAGGTTCCACGTGTTCGACAATCCAATCATCGGCCGCGTCGCATCCGTTCCCCACAACTTCGAGTGCGATCCATGGTTCATTCGGGATTCGCATCCAGGAGTTGGCCACCAATGTGACATTAAGGCGGCATCGGCTTGCGACGCGGTATACCTCCGGTTTGACCGGACATGCATCAGCGTCGACAAAGATGTGCAGCAAACGAAGATCCTCCCATCACCCCGGATCCGGTCCGAGACCCGCCTATTCCGTGCAAGGTTCAAGACCTGACCCCCGAATCCACTTTGAGATAGCAGTGTGCCTGCGGGAAGTCTCTTCACGCGAATCTCAGCAGATTCTCGACCGGCTCCCTCTCGCTCCTGAAGAGACTCGCTGGGACATCCGGATGCGGTGTCCCTACTGCGATGCCGATGACGACTTTCTTGTCCTCCGGAATATCCAAAATGTCTTTGACTATGTCCGGAAAGTGCATGGAAGCAGCCAGATAGATGGTCCCCAGGCCCTCCTGATAGGCCAGATAGCAGAAGGTGGTCCCTATAGAGCCGATGTCAAGGCAGGCGTAAGGTTCGTTCAGCCGGCCGTCGATGACGAAGTAGACGACGGTCGGTGCGCCAAAGAACAGGTACATGTTCAGGTAATGCTGCGTACGGGCCTCCCGGTCTCCCCGCTGAATCCCCATACTTGTAAACAGGGCCTTGCCGAGCGACACATACCGGGTTTTGTGAATCTCGGGGAATTGCATCGGCATCACGATGTCAGGTCTGGGATTGGTCCCTTTTTTCCCCTCCGCTTCGAGCGCACGCGCCAACTGTCCGGCTTTTTCTCCGTCCGCTATCACGATCTCCCAGGGCTGGGTGTTTCCCCACGACGGCGCCCAACGCGCCGTCTCCACAATCTTCTGAATTTTTTCTCGCGGCACGGGATCCGGCAGAAACGCTCGAATACTGCGCCTTCTTTCAATCGTCTCATTTAATTCCATAACTCACTCCTTCTCAAGAAAAATCCGGCAGCAGCATATGGTGGTAGGGCTTAGTGGGCAAATTCTAAATTAGGTTCGGGCCAAGCCAACACCTGCACTATGACAGATCATATTCAATCTTATTGGAAATAGAGAGCAACTTAGTTTTTTGCCGGCATCCCCATCTTCGCACATGGCCCCTTTCTTACGCGTTCTTCATGAATTGTTGGTGATCTCGCATTCGAAAAGACGGTGGGGTGTGCCGCCCGATACGGGGTCAAAGTTGGTATCATCCACAAGGATGTTGATGCTGGCTTTTCCGTCCGTTGGATTTCCCCATCCGAAATCGATCCAGATATACCCCGGCTGGGTGTCTTCGGTGAGCCTTGCCTTAAGGGTGATTTGCCCTCGGGGGCTGCTTACCTCGACATTATTGCCATCTGCGATATCTCTTTCCGAAGCATCCTGGGGATGCAGCCAGACCAGGGGATCGGGGTAGGAACTTGTGAGGGCATTGATATTCCTGAACTTTGTGTGGACGAACTGGGCCGGCCGCTTGGTGCAGCCAAGCAGGGGAAACCTTCTGCCACTACGAAGGGCTGCATCCAAGGGTTCGCCTGCGGGCTCCGAGTAGCCGGGCAGCGGATCGTATCCCTTGTCCTCGAATATAGTTGAGTAGAACTCCACCTTTCCGGAGGGGGTGTTGAAGCCCTTTTCCTCATACTTTCGGTATCGGACCGGCGGCGTCGCGTAAACGACCTGCTCTTTATCCAGCTGTTCAAAGGAGACGCCTGTGGGCTGAATCATATGTCTCAGCCAGCTCAGGGTATCATGAAAAGGGTATTCCTGGTGAATTCCCAATTTTTCGGCAAGGGCATATTCAACTTCGAATACGGACCGTGACTCTCCGACTGGAGGGGACACCGGCCGCGCGAGGGCCAAAAACCCGCCCTCAGTGCTGGAATAGGCCCGGTACCCGTAACTTTCAAAGTCTGATTGGATGGGAAGAACCAGATCGGCCAATGCCGTCGTCGCTGTTGGGAAAATGTCGGCAACCATAAGAAAATCAACTTTTTCCAGGGCCTGCCTTGTCCTTTTTTCGTTCGCTTGTATCAGTACAGGATTGCAGTGATGGACGATCATGGCCCGGGGACGACCTTCCTCTTCGCTCAGAAGGGCCTCCTTAACCGCGGGAAAAGGGAGTTCCATGAACAGGGGAAATTCCTCATAACGGAGCCTGCGCTCCCTGGACACGGCTTTTGTGGGCAGGGAGGACTGCTGCGCAAAGGGCATGAAGACGTTGCCGCCCGGCACATCCAGATTTCCTGTGAGGCCGATCAGGATCGCTACCGTCCGCACAGCATCCACGCCGTTTGCGATCATATCCAGGCCGTTGCCCTCATAGATGGTCGCGGGTTTAGTGGTCGCATAGGTCTTCGCCAGGTTTTCAATGGCCTTTGCCGGAATTCCGGTCAGGGTCTCGGCCCATTTGGGGGTGAAAGCCTGAACGTGATCTGCCAGGGCATCAAAACCGCTCGTATAGGTCTCCACAAAGGCCCTGTCATAGAGCGCTTCCTGAATGATGACATGAATCATGGCAAGGCCGAGAGCCACATCGCCTCCCGGCTTGATCCGCACCCACTCGTCAGCCTGAGAAGCCGTCCTCGAATAAAAGGGATCGATGCTGATCATCCGTATTCCCCGCTCTTTCAGACGCGGAATGATCTGTCCCAGACCGTTATAGGCCGCATAGGCCCCGTAGCGCTCCGATGTCAAGGGGTCGCTCCCCCAGAAGAGGACCAGCCTTGTATGATCGTAATCAGGTTCCGGGCGAGTCCCGCCGGTAAGGGCCATGAAGGCCGTCATTCTTGGGACCATGCAAAGATTTGCCGCCCCCGTAAAATTGGGTGACCCGAAGGCTCCCGTGAATTCAAGAAAACCGTCCCTGCACTGATAGGATACCGGCGCGCCGCCGCAACGGGCAAGGCTGAGGGGCCCGAACCGTTCACGAATTTCGCCCAACCGCTCCGCGGCAAATTCAAGGGCCTTGTGCCAAGAGAGCTTCTCAAAACCCTTAGAGGTTTTCCGCAGGGGGACTTTGAGTCGATCCTCTGATGCAATAACTTCCGGAATCGCGGCTCCTTTTTGGCAGCAGCGGCCTCTGTTCATAGGGTGTCCCGGATCTCCCTTCACGGAAATCGATCCGTCTCCACTTCTGTGGACCACAATGCCACAATTCGTATGGCAAAACTGGCATATGGAACGGTAGGTTTCACCCTCCATGTACTCATCTCCTTCTCAGTGTCGTGGGTTTGCGGATTTGTATCGCCCGCCCCCCCCCTGAGACATATGCTTGAAAAGACCTTGCTTTTTCGGGGATAAAGTATAGAGACATTGCTCTTGTGAATCAAGAGAAATAACGGCAGAATATATGGTGCTTTCATGCTTCTTGGGGATTTTTAGGCCGGGAAGTGAAGCACAAATCTCAATGAGATAATCCAGATCGGAGTAGAGATAATCCTCACAGCGGGCAGTGGGGGTCACATCTTGACCCCAAATCCCCCTACGGTGATCACGGAATGGCACTATAGCACTGCCCACTAACAGGGGCATACAGGATGTCCCCTTTTCCATGTCATTCCGGTCTCTTTTCACAAAGAACGGTCGGTGATCAGCCCCAGGGTTATTCCTTCCAGTCTCTCCTGGAAGGTTTTTCCCTCCGATTCGAAACAAGAGCGAGCAAATCGGATGAGCCCAAGGCGGTCCTGCTCGGAAAGCCACGAGTAAGCCTTTTCCCATTTGTCCAACAGCGCCTGGGCGTTCTCTGTCCCACCGGATATCAGCGCCTCGATGGAAAGCACAGTTTTCAAGAGAGAAGCAAGTACAATCTTCCTTGGTGCAGTATCGGCACGAACCATCTCCCAGACTTCTCGTTCCTGTTCGGTGTCCTCGATCATGTACTCCACAAGAGCCGCCTGGCTGTTGCCCAGTCCCACGCCGGCCAACCACTTAACCACCTCATAGTCCTTGACAGCCACTGAGAGAAAGTAGACACATTGCTGCAAGAGCGACAACTCCAGCCCGCAGGCATTTCCAGCTTGCTGAAGACTCCTTGAGAAGCGAAAAGTGTAGAACTCAGGACTCCCATGATGAAGCGCGTGACCTATCTCGTGGTGCAAGACTCCCCGGAGTACGGCAGGGAATACCTCTTTCACCTTTTCCTCGCAGACGTGGATTCTCGGAAAACCTCTCCAGGCTTCATGCGTGGCCAGGAAATCCGTCTCTTCCCCTGCAACAACCTTCAGTTCTTCCTTCTCCTGTTTATAAAAAGCCTCCAATTCCTTAGAGCTTTTCCAGATAGTAATGCACAACCGAGGAGGGGCAGCCAGTGTTCCTCTTCTTTCCAGGGCCTCAGCCGCCCATCTTCGTATCCTGGTCACCAAGGCCCGGTCTGTTCCCTTTTTGGGGACTATTTTCAGCCAGGAAAGCATCACCTCTCATCTCGGCAATCAATAAATTGTGCGGCAGAATTCAGATGGCTCGATTGGTCTCTTTTAACAAGGGTTTGCATGGTAATCAAATACTCAATACCGTATTCAGCCATCCTTGACAGACTATTCCGGGGACACCATCCCTAATTATTGATTCACTTGAAAGCGTTGGGCCCAGGCATTGCCGGGACCATCAGAAAGCGGGGAAGAACGGGCAGGCCCATGGGAGATACTGGTTTCATCGAGGAAATTGAAGCAATGACAGGCTTCAGATTGAACGCCCGCAGGTTTTGCCTTCTTTCTGAACAGGCTGTTTCTTGCGGGGTCAATTTTACCCTTGAAACCAGAGAATCCTCACGATCCTCCTCGTGCCGGAATATCCTTCGACGTTTCGTTCCCCTGATCATGAGGTGATGTAAGACAAAGGACGTGTCAAGCCGAGCTAATTTCGGCATGCGTCAGGGCCTGCCGCAAGCTGTCAATTTAAAATCTTTGGGACGTTATATATCCACGGGAGAATTCACTTAATGAGCGTTGCAGCGCGGACAACGTCCGCCGCGAGTTCCTTTGCATCCTGGTATCCGGCCCCGGCACCCTGGGAGAATCTCAAAAGGATCTCGTTCAGCTCACGGTGGACATAGGGATAGACCATTTTCAGGTTGGCCAGTTGGCTCGGAAATACACTCTGCATATCCTCCGCCCGAAGCCTTTGAGCGATTTCCGGATGGTGGAGCCTGATGTCGCTTAAAATCAGGTACCCCTTTCCCACCACATAGGCCAGCAAGGTCCCCATTTCAAGGATATCCCGATCGAAAACGTGCTCTCTTTCCTTGTAATCATAATCAAAATCAATCCATCTGTACCTTCCCGTCCCCGTTTCTACGAAGATATGATCCGGGGTAATATCTCCATGAATCTCGCCCATGCGGTGCAGGTCTCCAAGGGCATCATAGGCCACCCCCAGGTGTTCCAGGATATCCGGCAGATGTTCTCGATAGTATTTTTCATGCTTCCCGGGAAGAGACTGAAGAGTGTTATCCAGGCTCTTCCCTGCAATGCGGTCCAGGACTCTGACGATATTTCCACCCGAGTCCACTGCAGAAAACCCCTGCATGAAACCCCCGTGCCCTTTCACCTTTTCGAGGATACGGGCCTCCTTCTCCGGATTGCGCAGGCACGTGAAGTTCAGACCCTCGATGCTGCATGAAAATTCTTCAAGAAAGGTGAGTTTGATGACCTTTCGCTCCCCGGTTACGAGGTCGATGCAGCTTTTTACCCAGGGTTTGGGTTCCCCTTCCAGCCCGAATTTCTTTTCCGACTCCGTTCCCCGCACGAGATAACCGATGTCATTTAGGAGAATCACATCGCCGTATTCCACTCCGTAGAAATCGGTCGTATCCTCGAGAACCCTGTGGACCTTGCAGGAAGAGAGATTCGAGATGTATTGTTCACCGATCCGGCACCAGTCCTCTGACGCCTTCGGGAAGCCGCTTTTATTCACTTCTTTATACCCTGCATGTCGATCACGGTTTCATCATTCCTAAACAGCCGCATGTCCCATTCCCTTCAAAGTAAATATCGGGGTCCAGCGGGCCCGGCTTTGGGCCGCCCCTGGAAGGAGCTTCAATAGCCAGAGATAGCTGACGATGCAGAGAAGCCAGTATTCAGAAGTCAGGAGCCGGAAGCATTTTTAGGTGACCCCTTTTCCCTGGTTCTCTGTAAACCAGTCGATCAATTCCCGGGCAATGCTGATTTTCGGGGGGACGGGGGGGAGGTTGTCCGCTGAAAACCAGCCCGCATCGGCAATTTCAGCACGATCAGCGATGATCTCTCCTTTCGAGTATTCGGCGGTAAAGGCGATCATAAGGGAATCCGGAAAGGGCCATGGCTGGCTGCCGAAGTAGCGGATGTTCTTGACTTCTATGCCGACTTCTTCTTCAATCTCTCTTCGAATGCATTCCTCAAGGGTTTCTCCCGGCTCTACGAACCCGGCAAGGACGCTGTAAAACTTGGCGGGGAAGCGTTGAGAGTGGGCGAGCAGAAGACGGTCTTCTCTGACGACGGCCACAATCACGGCAGGCGAGAGGCGGGGGTAATTGATCAGCCCGCAGCCGGGACAGACCTTGGCCCTTTCATTCGGCCTGTCTTCGGTCTCCAGGCCGCACTTTCCACAAAAGCGGTGATTTCGGTTCCAGAGGACCAGCTGGTTGGCCAGACCTGCAACCCCGATCAAAGGCTCTTCAAGATGTTCGAAAAGAGACCGAATCCCCTTGAGTGCAAATGTCGTCGGGGGAAGTATCATTGCAGGCATCT
This sequence comes from uncultured Desulfobacteraceae bacterium, assembly GCA_964548365.1. GTDB lineage: Bacteria > Desulfobacterota > DSM-4660 > Desulfatiglandales > Desulfatiglandaceae > B46-G9. Next base: position 65,127 of record CAZJRD010000011.1, read on the forward strand.
CCCCGGCGTAGCATGGCCGCCCCTCCAGTGATCCGAGGTAACGCAAAGGTTCAGGTCTTGGATCAAGGGCCTGCAGATCCAGGAATTGTGGAATGAGATAACGATCGCCTTGCTTCTTTGTGAGCAGCTTTTGCTCCTGAAGGAGAAAGCAGAGGGCATTTTCCGGAATCCTGGGCGGGGCTATGAAGCTCGGGTTAAAAGACACGGTGCAGTTCCTTTCCTTTCACTCGCCCTTCCGCCCTTTTGTGGAAATGGGCCGGTCCGGGCAGGCGGCCTGACAATAAAATTCGGATCAACATTTACAACTTCCGAATTCTTTCCAAATCTTCCTGCTCTCCTACCAGTATGAGCACGTCTTTCTCATTAATCGTGTAATCGGCATCTGGAACCATGCGTTTCTCCCGGCCGTCTCCCAATTCCCTCTTGACCAGAAATACCTGGACACGATAATTGTTTCGCAGGTCCAACTGAAGAAGACTTTTTCCCACAAATCGGTGAGGCGCTGGAATCTCAACCATAGAGTAGTTGTCCACAATCTTCGTGATATCGGAGAGCGCCAGGGAAGAGTAGGCCCGTTCGAGTCCGAGTGTCGGTTCCCTTCTGGCCAGTTCCTTGTTGTATTCGTCAATAAGAATCTGCCTGGTCAGATATCCCAGCAAGAGATGACTTTTCTGGGCGTCCACCACCGGGAGTTCGCCTACACCGGACTTTCCGAATACTTTCATGACCGTGTCCAGATTTGTATCCGGTGTGATGTATGTTGGATTGGTCTCAATGAGGTCATACGCCAAAATGATATTGTTGAGAGGCGTGGGATCGTCCATGACTGTCCGGATACTTTTCTCCGTAACATATCCGAGAAATCTGTCGTTCTCGTCCACCACACAAAAAATTTCGTGCTCGCTGTTCATAATGGTGGCGATAATATCCTTGAAGGGAGTGTCGGGCGCGAGTCTCTCGCAATCCTTTTTGTACACATCCTCGACTTTAAGAAATTGTAACACGTTGATTTCTTTCTCCTTGAAAAAGTGAATGCCGCGTTTCACCAATTTCAACGTGTAAATGGATTCGGGCTGCATTTTCGTCGTAAAAGTGACTGCAATAATGGTTGCAATCATCAGGGGTAGGATAATCGTATAGTCATTGGTCATTTCAAAAATAATGATAATCGAAGTAATGGGCGCGTGGGTGACGGCCCCCACAAAGGCGCCCATTCCCACCATGGAGTAGGCCCCCGATGAGGCCGTAATCGTCGGGAAGAATTGGTGGACAAGCATCCCCACGGCGTTGCCGATCATGGCTCCGACAAAAAGAGAGGGTGCAAATATTCCACCGGAGCCGCCCGACCCCAAGGTAAAGGATGTGGCCACAATTTTTAACACCATCAGGATGAGCAGAATATTCCATGAGATATGCCCTGCCAGCGATTCGTTTATCCCTTCGTAACCCACACCGTAAATTGCCGGAAAAACGATTCCCAGCCCACCGACGATTAATCCTCCGATGGCGGGTTTGATATAATCCGGAAATTTCCAGTCATCAAAAAAGTCTTCCAAGGCATACAACAATTTGATAAAAAACAGACCGGCAATGCCTGCAATCAATCCCATTCCGGCGTAAAAAATCAACTCCCAGGGGGATACGAGAGTGTATTTGGCGACTATGAAGGCCGGAAAATCTCCGAGATAATGACGTGATATAACGGTGGAAGTCACCGATGCAATGACGATGGGACTGAACTGCATCACTCCGAAATCGCCGAAAATAATTTCGATGGCAAAGAGTGCCCCGGCTACGGGGGCATTAAAGGCTGCCGCGATGCCCCCGGCGGCACCGGCTGCCACAAGCGTCCGCAGTTTCTCCGGCGGCAGCTGAAACCATTGGCCTATCATCGAACCGATTGCAGAGCCGATCTGCACGATCGGGCCTTCACGTCCGGATGATCCACCGGAACCGATGCAAATTGAACTGGCGACAATTTTGGCGAGTACGACTCTCGGTCGTATCATGCCGTTTCGGAGCAGGATGCTCTCCATGACCTCGGGTACTCCGTGGCCTTTGACCTCTTTGGAGAGAAAGGTGACGATCGGCCCGACCAGCAGCCCACCGACGGCAGGCATGAAAAGCTTCTGGTACCACGGCAGGCGCGCTACCATGCTCAGAGAATAGGCGACATGTTGTGTGGAAGCGACCTGAATCAGGTGGATCAAATACCGTAAACCAAGGGCGCCGTATCCTGTTATCAACCCGACAAAGACCGCCAGGATGACCATAAGGGTGTGCTCGGCCATCTTCAAACGGTCTACTACCTTTACAACAGATTCTCCCCATCCTCCGGACTCAAGTGGATTTTGACGATCTGGATTCTGCATGCTAAATGGTCATCTCCATTATTCCAGAGCAACCTTTCAAGATTCTAGCCCTTATCGCAAAACATATTGCGATTTGGTAAAAGGATGAAAAAGCAACAACAACCTGAACCAAGGAGGTGTAACTTGGAATTGTACGCGGGAATGGATCTTCATTCAAGGAATACTTTTGTTGGTATAATGGGTTTTGAAAATTTCCTTTTCGTTCTTATTTTACTAAAAGAAAGCCCGGTTGACGGGCGACAAACCCAAACCCACCGCCGAATTCCATTTACGTGTAGAAAGGCAAGTGGCTGGGGAAGAAACCTGATCACCGGCAAGGCATTGGATGCAAGTCGAAGATCCCGGACTTTAGGCGGGGCGAAGGCGACGCCGTTTGAACCTTGTGAAATCCCGTTTTGGCGGGAAGATGATACTTTGGTGGTGGACTAAGGAAAGGAAACGGTTGGGTCGCCGCCATCGGAAAAGACCTGAAAAACTGTTCGGCATTTCAGGAAACGCATCATCGTACTGTTTCGAAGTGTGGCAATCCTGGGTCGAGAAATTGTCCAGACGATTCAATGCCGGCTCCAATTTACTTGCAATTATAATGAAAACCTTGTAAATATCCCTTGAAACTTTTTCTGATGAAGGAGGGTGGAATGAAGGTACTGGTGACGTACTATTCGGAGACGGGAAACACTGAAAAGCTCGCCCGGGCGGTCTACGAGGGCGCCGGGCTGGTGGAAAAAGAGATCGTGCCGATTGATAACGCGGGGGACCTGGAAGTGTATGATCTTATTTTCTGCGGCTTTCCGGTTCATGCACACAGCGTGCCTGCAAAAGTGGAATCCTTTCTAAAGACAATTCCGAAAGGCAAGAAGCTTGCCCTCTTCGGTACCCACGGATCCCTGAAAGGAGGACAACTGGCCATTACGGCATTCTATCAGGCCCTGAGTATTTCCGTGGGGGAGCGGGTAATCGGGACTTTTGCTTGTCGGGGAAAGGTGAAATATGCTCTCCTCGAGCAACTTGCAAAGAAACCCGAGCACAAGGCCTGGGTTGCGGAGGCCCAGAGTGCAACGGGGCACCCCGATGAAGCAGATCTGGAAGATGGAAGGGAATGGGCCCGGGTGATGGAGGCGAAGGCCCTTCCATTTTGACTTTGCCTGTCGGTTGGACCGTAGGGAAGAAAAACCATGGCGTAAAAAAAAGGACGGAACACGAATCTATCGATCTTCGCTATGCCTGTGAAGGCGGAACTGCCTTGAGGACCTCTTTGCAGAGCCACTCCCCGAATTCCACAACCCTTTTTTGATGACAAGATGGGCAAAAACGCTTTCGTTTACACATGAAAATGCCAGCAAATATTCGCGGATACCGGCAGTGTTGGCTCTGATCGTCTGGATAATGCGAACAAACAGGTTGGTTATAAGGAGGGAACGCTCTTTCAGGCTGTCGATTCCTTCCCGTAAGGCCTCCTGGAAATCAAAACCTCACAAAAACGACCCCCTTCACCCATTAACGAACAACCCGAAGACGCTCTCTGCACCGGCGGAAATCCACCCTTCCCTCCTGGGCTTCGATACCCTCTTCTAATAGTTCCAATACACGGGGTTTTTCTTCAGGGAATTTGTATCCTTCATAGCTCTGGGTAAATAAGAGCTGACCGTTTCGATTGACCCAGTAGTTACCGGCGTGATCAAAACAAACCTTGGAAGTGACATCCAGCGTTTCTATCAGAAGCTTCAGTTCGATTAACATCTCCCTGGGTGACAAGAGTGTAAACGCCCCCTTTTCATAATCATCAAGGATCGGTGTACCGGCCCACGGTGAAAAGGGTCGGGAACGGATATAATGAGGATTGATGCCGTTCAATACCAATGCAGTGTTCTTTGCATGATTCTCCCAGTCTTCCTTCCCCCCCAAGCCGGGCATCCAGTATTCAGACAACTGGAAACCGGCTTTGATGGCCTTTCGCCCACCGGCAACATGTTCCTCCCTGGTGACTCCCTTTTTTATTTTTTTCAACAGGGCATCGTCCCCGGTTTCTAAGCCCACATGCAGCCGATCCAGACCGGCTTTCCGAATACCGGTCAATTCCTCCTGGGATTTTCTCGATAAGGTCTTTGAACGGGCATAGGTGGTGCACCGTTCCAGGGATGGAAAGGTGCTGCGAAGATACTTGAGCACATCCACCAGTTTGTCACTGGGCATCATCAGGCTGTTGCCGTCCTGCAAAAAGGCGGTTTTCCCCCCGGATGACAGCCAGTTTAGAATCATACCGAACCCCTGGCTGGTATTGAGTTCCGGTTCTTTTTCGATCATACCAATGATCACATCTCTATTGATCTGCCCGTCATACCCGAGCTGCCATGAAAGAGATTGCATATCTTTGATCAGTTCAGCGATCGAATCAATATCGCCCGTAATCTCCTCACTGGTCCTGAGAGAGAATTTCTCGTGCTTATACATGCCGCAAAAAGTGCATTTATTCCACGGGCAGTTCCGGGTAAAGCGCAATAGCAGTGAGAAACTTCCTCCCTCACTCGGTGGCCTGTACATTCCCACTTCAAAAGCATATTTCCCCACTTTCTCATGTGACATTATACATATCCTCTCTTAAACCTTATCTCTCAAACTTCTATTTCGTGCCCATCCACGAATAGAATTTGGGTACGAGCAGGTTTCCAATCCAGAAATGAGATATTTTTTGCAAGATCAAGGAAATCAAGGGATTACGCGGAGACGTACTTTAGTACGTCCCACAAGTGACCCTGCAGGTTGACGCCGAGATTGTGAAAAAGAGCCATTTATGGATGGAAACTATTTCGAATCCATGGTAACATGTTCATTCATTTCCGATAGATTAATCTCCGATTCACCCGTTTTATCAAATTTTAGCGCACGATTTTGAAAATCCTGCTCGTCAATTTTTTGCTTAACCCATTTGCCCCAGTTTTCTCTTTGAGACGAGATGATAGTATCAAAATTCTTAGATTCATCAAAACGGGATAAGGCGTCATCCTTTATCCAGACACAATAATTACCCTTTCTCATACCTTTTTCTGAAACAACAAAAAAATATCGAAACGTTGTGCTTCCGGGTTTTAATCCTTCTTGAATCTCATAATCTTTATATCTCCATTTTTTCTGCATTTTCCCCTCCGTTTAATGATGGCTTAATTCAAGATATAGGTTGTCAAATTGATTGGGAATCTATTAAGAAAATATAAGCATTAAATGAATTAAAGAAAGGGTATATTTATCAAAACGTTTGTGTAAATCCGACATATGCATCTTTTCGGCTCGCTTAATAACAATCGGGGCGCCCATTCCCTTTCTTCAGCATTTCAATTAATTGCCTTGGCTCATCAACAGCATTGAGAACAAAATCCACCGCTAGAAGGATTTCTTATAGCCCCGCTTTTTGGTACCTTTTCATCAACGCCAGATACTCCTTGGGGGCCTGTTCTACCCAATAGCGCTGCTCCTTGCTGATGGTTCCCTTGATCAAACCCGGAACGCCGATGACGAAGGAGTTGTCGGGAACATGCATGCCGTGGGGTACAAGGCAACCGGCGCCGATGATGCAATAATCCCCAATTTTGACGTCGTGCAGGACTGTGGCATTCATGCCGATAAGCACATGGTCGCCGATGCGCGTGCCGTTGACGACGGCCGCGTGACCGATGTGAACATAGTCGCCGATGATCAGATCCTGCTCGGGACCGTCCGGTGTGCCGGCGTGCAGCACGGAATTATCTTCGATGGCCGTATTGCGGCCAATCCGTATCTTGCCGAAATCGCCGCGAATGACGGCACCCGGCCAGATGCTGGCATTCTCACCGATTTCAACATCCCCCACAACGTAGGCGGCCTCACTGACAAAGGCGCTGAAAGCCACGTTGGGTGTTTTGCCTTCAAAGGGTCGAATCATTTAAACACCTCATTCGTATGGGTTTGTTTTAACAAGAGGTCAAATTTGGATTAGAATAGCGTGGCTGCGAATATTAATCAAATTGGAAAGTGACACGACACTGATCCTCGGCAGAAACATTTAATAGTGTCCATCCGCAAATAAATTCTGGACATTGGTAAGAAACCAATACACTCTGGCTGTGAATGCTCACTATATTTAGGAAAGGGCTCCAATGAAATGACAACTCTTGAATTCACTTTACGGCTTTTCACTGCCTTGGTCGCAGGCATGCTCATTGGGTTTGAAAGACAATGGCAACACAAAGCAGCAGGATTGCGAACCAACACATTGGTGTCTACTGGGGCGGCATTATTTGTATTGTTGTCCATAAACCTTACGCAACAGCAGGGGGATGTTACAAGAATCATTGGTCAGGTTGTAACCGGAATCGGATTCTTAGGTGCCGGCATTATATTTAAAGAAGGATTTAGCGTACACGGGCTAACTACAGCGGCAACTGTATGGTGCAGTGCCGCTATTGGAAGTTTTGCTGCTGCGGGATATTTTACGGATACTTTAATAGGTGTTATAGCTATTATATCAGTCAACAGTCTACTCATTCCTTTAGACAGATGGCTGTCAACAAGAAAGGAATACACGGCTTCCAACAAAAAATGGATGAGTGGAAGATGAGCAGCAGCGTCAGACCCGGCAGAGTGAGTCCTACGGACAGGAGGGATAAGGACCAAGTTCATCGCCTATTCTCCCATGCGCTAAATGTCGGCGAGAGCCCTTTCATGCGGTTCAGGTCGCGGGTATGCAGCCGCCGCTGAAGTGCCCCCGTTTCCCTTCCGGGATGGGCCCCTAATCTGTCGGGCGGATGAGCAGGTCCAGCGCATGCAGAAGCGGATCGTCCTTGCTTTGCCGCAGATCTTGGGGTGTCATGTCCAGCTCGTCCAACGGGAAAAGGGGTGTAATGCCGTCCGGAAGCGCCACCAGCGAGTTGGGGGTGATTCCCTTGTGCCAGATGGTATGCCCGTCCGGAGTCAACCATTCTTGAATGGCCAGCAGGAGCGCCGAGCCATCGGAGAGAGGGATTTGCTCCAGAACTGTCCCGGTGCCGAATGTGGTCGTTCCCACCAGGACCGCTCGCTGCCGATCCTGGAGTGCGCCTGCCACAATCTCCGCGGCACTGGCCGTCCCGCCGTTTACCAGACCCACTATGGGGATATTGGGAGCCACCCCCCCCTTTTCAACCGAGACAGGTGTGATGTGGCCCTCGACATTTTTTTCCTGGAGTACCAGGCCTCCCGAGAGGAACTGGCTCGCCGTAGCGACGGCCTCATTAAGCAGGCCCCCCGGATTATTCCGCAGATCTAGGATGAGCCCCTCCAGGTGTTTGTCCTTGATTTTCTCCAAGGCCTTTTTCAGATCTACGGTGACCCCTTCGCTGAAACCGGCAATCCGAAGGTGTGCGATGGCTGTCCCGGGAATCTGATGCCAGGTCACATTGTTCACGGTAATCGAGGCCCTCACCAGGGTGATCTCCCGTGTTAGGCCGCTTTTCGGACTGAAAACCCTGAGTGTGACCTTGGTACCTGCGGGCCCCAGGATCCGTTTCACCACCTGAATCAGGCCAAGGCCCTCGACGGCCTTGCCGTTGACCGCGATGATGATCTGCCCGGGCTTGAGCCCCGCCTTCTGAGCTGGAGAATTGTCCAGGGGCGCCACAATGACCACATGCCCCTCTTTCATCTCCACCTCGGCTCCGATTCCCTTGTATTGACCCTTGGTATATTCCTCTTCCTCCTTTATCATCCCCGGGGAAAGAAAGGTACTGTGACCTGTATCTCCGAGGGCGTCCACCATCCCGCTGATGGCGCCGTAGGTCATGGTCTTGGATTTGACGGCCGCCTGGTCCACGTAGTGGGAATGGATAGCATTCCAGGCCTCCGCCATCAACCCGAAGTTGCTCTTTGCCTCCGGGGGGATTTCGTCCGATGGCACGGAAATGCCCAGGACCTGGCAGCTCAGGAATGAAGCGACAAAGAGCCCAACTGCGATTCCCGGAACCAGGAGGAATAACAAAAGCTTTTTTCTTTTCCTTGTATTCATTGCAGCACCACCGATTAGCACCTTGTCCTCTTCCTCAGGGGAAGTCCCTTGAAAGGGGAAGGAGGAAGAACCTACGCATAATTGCCTAAGTTTAACGAACGCGAGGTGAAATTGCAAACACCTTGTGGAAAAAGGGACGTTGCACCCCATTCTTGATCCACCGGGCACCATATTTCTTCCCCAAGAAATAATTGACATTGTCCCCGAGGACGGCGCCCAGAACTGCGAACCAGAGCAGGTCTCCAAAGTCAAAATAGCCGCGTCTCGAGAGCGCACCAAGGAAGAGAATCAGTGTTGATCCAGGCAGAATCAGATCGATCCCGATCGTGGTTTCAAGCAGTGCGGTAAAAGAGACCACCCAGTACCCGAGCATTTGAAAATGCTGGATTGTAGGCAGGATTCATGTTTCTTAGTCAATCCAAAACCATAATTTTGATGAATCATCTATGCGGGGTTTTGCTCTGAACTTGGTGTTGCGCATAGAATTGAAACTGCGGGTTGGAAGGGAGTCTTATCTTCGGAAAAAATTTCGGCGGTCCCTTTCGGGGATGTGCTGGGCTGACCAGAAGTTATGCTCGGCCGGGCGGAATATACGGTGGTCGGTGAGAGTGAGCATGCGGCCGGGCATGGAGGATCACTGATTTCGATTTTTGTTGGTATGCAAATGAGAGAAGATTTTGGTGTGTTTGTCGAGCATTGTACGCCAGTTTTTTGCAAATGCTCAGCGAGCGCATCCTAAGCTCACTTTTTGATCAGCATTCCCCTATCCAGAAAGCATCCAAAATTAATTCTGACCGATCAAGTTGCTCTGGTGCCAACGTCCCCTTTTCTGCGATTCCCTCTCCGCCCAACGGTCTTACCTGTTCGCACAGGCATCCGGGGTCGGTCTTTCGGGAACTAATAACCGCTTTCCAGGTCCACCAGATTGATCATCTCCC
>CAZJRD010000012.1:0-6942 GCA_964548365.1 uncultured Desulfobacteraceae bacterium
GCTCACTCCCCTCACCTGAAAGGTCTTCATCCACGTTGGTGGCCCCGGGGACCCGTGTGATGATAATGTCTTCGCTCCCAGATTTTCCGAAAATATCAGTGGCCGTGACCCGCACCGTGACTGATACGGGTTCTCCCGTCACCACCGGCAGGAGAATAGGACCCGCGGTCCAGCTGCCGGTTCCGCTTGCCGTTCCATTTTGTGAACCTCCAACAATGACCTGCCAGGAGACTGAATCTACCTCCGTATCGTCATTGGCAAGGCCGCTCAGGCTGATGTTTTGCAAGGTGCTTGTGTAGGTACCCTCGGTTGTCGGGCTGATGATCGACACCGTTGGTGACGCGCTGTCTTTGACAACCGTAATGGTATCCGTAGCCGTGTAATCCTTTGAATCCACGGTCCCCGTCGCAGTCACCAGGATCACATTTCCGCCGTCTGCAAGGTCTACATCTGCACTCCAGGGTTCCAGGCCGGAAGTCACTGCGTTAGTAACTGTTATGCTACCCGCATTCACCGATGTTCCGCTTATCGCTATGGTGGCTTCGTTGGTAAAATAGGGACTCGTTGCCGGGCTGGTAATCGCCACATAAACCGGGACGCTCGGGTCGGAGCCCTCCCGATACTCCTGCAGGTTGCTTACCCCGTCGCCGTCGTAATCATCAGCGGCGCCGCACGTTAGACAATCGGTCGATCCGAAGTGGGTCTCCTCCCATGTATCGGGCAGGCCGTCATCATCCACGTCCCTGAAGGTGGATGTCTCCAATGCTCCCATATCCCAGGAGAGCCCTTTGGGCCTGCTGAGGCCATTCACGTCCAGTCCCGGCTCCGCTGCTGATGTGCCGTCGATGCAAAGGGAGAAAGGCCTCAACGTGTAGTCGCCTGCATCCGCATCCGTAAATTCAGGATCTACCGAGAGGTTCGTAGGGGGCAGGTCGATCTGGTTTACAGCCCCGATGTTGTTTTCCACCAGGTTTGCGGGAGCAAAATCCCCTTCCAGCGACACGTCTGTAGAGAGATCGACACCTGTGCCGTTCCCATAAAGGATATTGTATTTGACCAGGGGCAGGGCACCGTCTCCAATCACGAGGCCGGCAGTGGTATTAGCGGTGACGGTGTTGCTCGCCACGGTCACATGGGATACCAGGGCCAGGCGGATGCCTTCGGGGTTATGGTAGATGAGGTTTCCGGTTATCTCCGCCACGGCCGAGTCATCCGCATAAACCCCGGTACAGCCGTTGTCATGGATCCGGCATCTTTTCACCGCGCTGGAACCGTTCATCACCACAACACCGCCATAGCCTCCGGTCACATTCCCCAAGTTGTTCCCGGTGACCGTGCACCCGATCACTTTGTTGCCGAGACCGGCCAGGAGGGCCACGCCGTTGCGCGTGTTGTCCGTTACTGTTGTATTGATAATCTGATTTTCGTCAGGGGCTTCATTGCAGCCATCCACGAGGATGCCGTCTCCACTGTTTCCCTGCACAACTCCATTGCGGACGATGTTATTTGAGCTTCCCGCGGCAATTTCGATTCCAGTACCACAATTCGTGATCACGGTGTCGCCGAGGTCGATATCCAGCAGGTAATTCTCCCGGATATCCATGCCCGTGGAACAATGCTGGACAATGACACCGGAAAGACGCAGGCAGGCCGCATCTGTGGCAAACCCGATACCGACGTCGTAATTTTGGATGGTTACGTTCTGGAGGAAGACCTCTTCGGAGCCCTGATCCAGTAGCAGGCCATAGGGTTCAGTGGATTGCCCATCGAGGGTCAAGTCCACAAGATGGTTCGCCTTTCCTGAAACATCTCCGAATTTCTGAAGCGTCAGTCCTTCGACCGTGTTGCCGCTTCCGTCAAGCGCGAAGTTCCGGCTGTTTCCGGATACGGTTCCGCCAGAGAGCACATTCCCGGAGCTCTCCGGCCCCATGCTTACCCCGGTCGCGGATCCGCTCACCTGCACATCCGTCACCCGGTTGCCGGACCCCGCCGCGATGGCAATCCCGGTTTCGAGATTATCGCTGACCACTGTTCCCACGATCTGATTGTCGTCCGGCGTCTCAGCGCAGGCCTCAAACCGGATGCCCGTGTCATTCCCCTGGACGGTGCCGTTTAAAAACGTGTTGTTGGAGCTGCCCCCGCGGAACAGAACGCCTGCATCGCAAGCCGAGATAGTTGATCCCGCCAGGTCCACATTGATTAGGTAGTTTTCCAGAAACTCCACACCGGCACGGCAATCCTGGATGGTGGCGTTTAATACGCTGAGGCACATACCGTCCGTAGCAAACCCGATGCCCACATCTACATTTTCTATGGTGCCGCCGCTCACGGTGAAATCTTCCACCCCCATTCCAAACCGAATGCCGTACGTTCCCTCTCCACTGATTGTGGTATTCAACAACTGGTTTCCCGTTCCTCCCGAGACTTTGACTCCGTCGGCGCTGTTATCATGAATGGTGCCGTTTCTGATGACATTGTTCGAACCTTCTCCACAGATCTCAACGCCGGTTTGACACGATTGTACCGTTGAGGTGTCCAGGTCGAGATCAAGCTGGTAGCTTTCGGCGAGCTGCACCCCGGTCCCACAGTTGTGGATGTCCACGTTTGTCAGGGTTGCACACCCGCCGTCCGTGCTGAAAACCACGCCTGCCCTGAAATTGACGATCTCCAGGCCATTCACGATCACATGGGCGGAAAGAGGTGAAAAATTGAACCCCTGCGTCCAGGAGGACGCTTCCCCCCCGTCAACGGTCACCACGCCGGAAGCCTCAATGCTCACATTCTGGCTGGCACCCAGTGGCGCATCGGCCTCCGGATCTCCAATTCCGTAGGTCCCTTGTGCAATTATAACTTTAATGGTGTCGAGTCCCGGCTCCAGAAGATTGAGCCTGTCAAATGCCGCATGGATTGACTTCAGAGGATAGGGTTCGGTTCCCAGGTTCAGGTCGTTGCCGCTGTTTTTGTCCACGAAGATGCCATTTTCAAACACAGTCGCGTCCGGGTACTTTGAACCATCAACCGGGTCCGCATAATCTGCTCCTGCCTGCACCTCCATGAGGTCGGACCACCCGTCATGGTCCGTATCGGGATCATTCGGATCAGGCCCCTCTTCTCCTCCAACAATATGATAAACATCAAACTCCTGTTTATTATTCAATCCCTCCCCATCAGGATCATCATTCGGGCCTTGTGAGCTGGTGGTTGACCCGAAGTACCGCTCTTCCCACCAGTCCGGAAGGGTGTCATTGTCGTCGTCATCATCACAGGCATCACCAAGGCCGTCGCCATCGTAGTCCGCTTGATCAGAATTGGAGATACTGGGACAGTTGTCGCAACCGTCTGCCACCCCGTCCTCATCCCCGTCAGCATAGGAGATCACGGAAACGAAAGCGTCCAAGTCCCCGCCCTCGTCGCCCGTAAACCCATGGGTTGAACCAGCCAGATAAGCATCGCCGTTCGTGTCCAGAGCGATTCCATAGGCCGCGTCATCGCCAGAACCGCCCAAGTAAGAGGAAGAAACAACGGTAAAACCGGAGACGTTGAATTCCAGTTTTGTCATAAACGCATCATTTGCGCCCGCATAAGTGGATTCGTCAAACTGCGGAAGGTCAGGGGAATTGGTCTGCCCAGCAACCAGGATATTACCAGCAGCATCTACGGCAATCCCGTATCCCACGTCATCTCCTTTTCCGCCTAGGTAGACCGATACCGGATCGTATGTATCCACCTCCAATTTCAAAACGAATGCGTCTACATCGTGCAAAACGCACCCGGACCCGCAGCCGGGAAATCCAGATTGGGATGAGGTAGACCCTGTTAGGTAAATATTCGAAGTGGAATCCAGGGCAATCCCCTCGCAGGCATCGTCGCCGCTGCCGCCGATGTAGGTTGAAAATGAGACCTCCTGGAGGCTCTCATTAAATACTGTTAGAAAGCCGTCCGTGGACCCTTGGAGCGAGCTTGAAAGGGCGGCCCCCTCTATCCAGAAATCGGGAGACGAGGTTTCGCCTGCGACAAATACGTTGTTCCCATCCAAGGCAATGGCAGAACCGCTATCATCTCCATTTCCCCCCAGGAACGTGGAACACTCGAGCGTCATCTTCGGCGAAGAGAAGACCATTTTCGACACAAAGACATCCACCTTGCCGCACGATTTGGTGAAGGCCGCTCCGGGCGTCACCGGAAAATTTGAGGCCTGGGTCACCCCGGTAACGTAGGCAGCATCACCATCTAAAACAACCGCATAACCGGCCTCCGTGCCGCCCCCGCCTCCCAGAAAGGTGGAGTATTCGAGTCTTCCAGCAGCACTGAGCCGGGCTACAAAGGCGTCTATCCCCCCGCCGATCTTGTTGTCATAAGGCTTTAGGGTGGGGAAATCGCTCGACCAGGTCTCCCCGGTGATAACGGCATTTCCAGAACCATCTACAGCGATGCCGAAGCCGTAGTCGTTGAGTGAGCCGCCCAGATAGGTGGACCAGGCAACCGCGTATGTATCGTCACTCACTTCCACCTTTGTCACGAAGGCATCCCACTCCCCGGCGTTTTTACCCTGCTCTGCTCCGCCCTCTACGGGAAAATCCGGGGAGTACGTAGCCCCGGTCAGGTATATAGAGCCATCGGGGCCGGTTGCGACACCATAGGCCACATCGTCGCTGGTGCCCCCTAAATACCATGAGTACACGAGGCACGGGTCGATAATAAGCGGCTGTGCGCGGTCATACTCCCCCGCCTTGAAACCGTAAGTGTCCTTTTCCAGGCAGTAGGCCACCTGCACGCTTTTCTTCTCCCCCGCAACCATCTGATAGGCTATGGGCGTACTGAATTCCACGGGTCCGAGCCCCGTTTCCGCTTCAAGTTCGCCTTTGCCATTGATCTTGAGTGATGTGGCGCCCCCCATTCTCAGCCTTATCATTTTTGGATCCGCGCCGGGCTGAACCGTGAATACCTTTTCCAGGGTCTTTCCGTACGCCTTGAGGGAAAGCTCTATGCCCTTATAGACCTCCCCCATGTTTACGGAATGAAAAGTAGGGAGCCCTGTTTTCCACGTGTTCCTGTCCTTTCCGATGAAATAGTTCACGCGGGCCGTCGCCCGATCCGACCCTTCGGGGTTCATACTGGATGCGCCAACAAGTGTTTCCCTGACCGTCCAGATCTTCGCTGAAGTTGACCTCCCAAGGGATTTCTTTGACTTTTTGGCCGGGACAGCCCTGGAAAAGGAATAGATCAGCTCCCCGTTTTCAGTTACATAGGCAGCCCCCCCAAAGATCTTGGCGTAAAAACGCACGCTTTGGCCCGGTATCTGCCCCTGGTTTTCCACGAACGGGATGCGAAGCCGCATCATCTTCTGGAGGACTTTCTTGTCGGGGGGCGCGTTTTTGGGGAGCTTGCTTAACGACGGAGGTGTCGCCGAGGTGGCAGGGACTGGAGTGGTCAGGAACATCGCAAAGAGAATCAGGATACCCACTGATAAGGCGCCCGGGCCCTTGAGCGGATTTCTCGTCTTGTCCATTCTGAAATCCCCTTTCAAAAAAGGAAGGAAACAAATGATCGTCTCCCGTGTCCTGTGGACAGGTTTGTTGGGACCGATCAAGAAGTATTTTTCAGCGCTTTCTGTTTTTCATAGAATATCAAACTCATTCTCTCCATTCATAATTGAAAAAGGCATGCGCCGTTATCAGGGGAACTACTGATTTTTCACGGGGAAAACCCTGATTCCTTGCGCTGCGCCTATTTCTTTTGCCAATTTTTTAGGTTTTGAGATCGGTGGTTCGTATTTCGTGGAGCGCCAGCAACAGACGCTCTCAGTACTTATCAAGCAATCGAGACATCCCGCAACGAGATCGTTCGGCCAAAACTACTGGAGACAGGGTGGAGAGGAACTCAGCGGTCACACTGAATCATTCTTCGGCCTTGCGGTTAAATCCGCCCTACTTTCATTCTATACAAAATAAAAGACCATATTAGCAAAGGCAAGAGTCATGCCAAATCCTATAATACTCAATATGGCTTAATATAATTTCCCCTTTACAAATATTCGAAACCGAAAAGACACCGGTTGAGTAATATGATGCTCACTAACTATGTAATCTACTTCCATCGATGGTAACGGTTTATACACTTCTGGTCTCCCCTCCGTCCATATATTGGGTCAGACAGCAGGCATTGGCTCCTTGTATCAGAGGCCTTTTCGGGGAAAGGATACTTTTGAGTATAACAGCAAAAGGTTACAGATAGGTTACAGAACCAAAATAATCCGCCTTCAGATGGCGGTTTTTTTGAATGCAGGAGAAAGGAATGAAACAGCACACGCCCTGGCTGCGAGGGTCATCGGTTTCAGGAATCATTCAATGGGGTCGCCTTGAGCGTGATGCCCACTTTCCGGGCCCTGTCGGCAAACTCCTCCAGCAACCGGTCCACGGCCCCCTGTTCTGAATCACCATACACAAGATGGAGGCTCGTCATCTTCGTCTTTTCAGCAAAAAGATGTTCCCCGTTCAATCCAATCTTGGCGGCCAGGGATTGCAGGTCGTGCAGTGCCGGAGAAAAACCCGGGTATCTTTCATCAGGATCCCGCCGGCATGCAGTGATAATAAATGTCCGCAGTTCCCCCGGGATATCCGGTCTCTTATCAGCAGGGTCCGGGATATTCTCCCGGAGATGCATGGTCATCAACTCCTTGGGATCATCCCCGGGATACGGTTTTTGACCCGTCACCATCTCATAGCCACTTATGCCCAAGGAATAGATATCGATACGACCGTCCACCCGATCGCACACGATCTGCTCCGGCGCCATGTAATGGATGGTGCCGGCAATATTGCCGGCTTCCGACCCGGCCGGGGCGGCCACGCCGAAGTCCACGATCTTGACCTGATTTGTCGGCAGCAAAAAGAGGTTCGCGGGTTTTATATCCCGGTGTACCACGCCCTTTTTGTGGGCATA